>CANSPM010000054.1 GCA_947648875.1 uncultured Lachnospiraceae bacterium | reverse complement strand
TTTTCAGGGTTGCATTGCTGTTTATTTGTCAAGGTCCGGGGAGCATGTGTGCTCCAAGCAGGTATTACTCCTGATGAACTTCGCTGTCGAACTGTGTTTCCCTCAGCGACGTTTATGAGTATATCACTACTTTTTTGTATTGTCAACAGGAAATTTGAAATTTTTTGTATTTTTTTCAACAATTTCTTTTTTACGACAAAAGGCCCGTAAAACAGGCATTCCAGGCCCTTTGTACAATTAAGCTACACAGGATGTACCGTCAACGCCTCTATTCTAATTGAATTGTTGCGTTTTTATCTCCATTTTTTACATCTATCTCTACAGAAACCACATCCAGCAGACTCTGAGCCTCAAACTCTGCCAGAAAAACGACATCTCTGGTCTCTCCCGGGTTCAGTGCCTCCCGGTAAAGCATCAGATCGTTCTCAAGCAAAGTTGTCAGACTGACGGAAGTATTTCCGTTTACAGAAACCCTCACCAGCAGGCTCTGCCCCATGGTATCCGCTGTCTCTGTGCCATCCCCCTGGTTCTGAAGATCAAAATGCAGCACCACCAGCTGATTTCCCTCTTCTGCATCCACTGTAAAATACTCTTCCGACGTATCCTGGGGATAGCTGCCTACAATCTCATAACCTGTGTATGAAAGAACCAACTGCCCCGGCAATCCCAGCGTTTCCTCCAGACTCACTTCGCTCTGGGCCTCGCTGCCCTGGGTCAAATCCACCACCGGCGTATCATCCGTAGGGTCCATCCCCGGGTTTTCCGGAATCGGAGTTGCCGTCGGCGCAGGCGTCTCCTGTGGTTGTTCTGAGGGTACGCTGTCATCTTCCACTGTCAGCGTTTCTATATCCACCAATCTGCTCCTGTAATTTACATCATGGGACAGGAGCAGCATCGCCGTATATTCTCCCACCGCCTGAAGCTGTTCATCCGTCATTTCAGGAATTGCATTCCCACAGCCAGCCATCGTAAGAACCATCCCTGTCAACAATGCTGCCATCACCTTTTTTTTCATCTTCCCTGCTCCCTCCCCTGGGTTTTTAACTTGTCATTCGCCTGTGCGATATCGGTCAGGCCCGTTCTGTTATCTTGAACGCCTTCACACTCTCTATTATACTTTTTCTCCATCAATGCGTAAATACCGGAAATGAAAAGCGCCATTGCTCCGGCGGCAAAAAACAGGATGATCCTCTGTAAGGACTGCACTTTGAAATCAAACAACGTGATCTTAAAGCATGTCATCAAGCACAGCACAAGTCCATAGATCCGCAGCTTCCTGTCCGTCTGTCGGAAGCCGAAAACAATACCCAGCAGCCCCACTGCCATCAGCAATATACTGGCCGTAATCCTGTATTCAAACTTAGTGATAGTGACCAGCACCATATAAGTCAGGAAAACCGAAACCGCCAGCCCCCGCCACTCCTCCGCTTTGCGAAGAAATCTGGCCTGAAAAGTAAACAGAATAATCCCCAGTCCCAGCACTGTCAGAATCAAATATGTCAACACACTGTCAAATTTCTGAAAGAACGCCAGTCCAATATAGCAAGACACTTCCATCACCAGCACCACTGCATTAAAACCTGTGATTCCTCTGCCCACAAATCTTTTCATACAGTTAAACAGGAGTGCAGCCATCCACATTACCGCGATAATCAACGGCAACTGTAACTGCTCATTGTCCACTGCCATAGTGATAAACACTATCGTCGTCCCGGTCAGAATAAACTCAAAATAGGTCTGCCAGTGATTCATTAGCAGGATGCCCAGCAGCAGAACCCCCAGCAGCAGGTAACCATGAACACTGTCATGAGAGAACAGGGCCGCCAACGCCGTCCATGTGGTGATAATCGCATCCGCCGTCCACAGAGGTTTTCGCCAGTAAGCCCACAGTTTATACAAAATAGTCAATATTGTCAATGTTATGGTAACACTCAACTGTTCATCACTGCCACTGACGAACAGAAGCAGCGCCGCCCCCGCCACAAAGTAACCCTGTATCCAGCGCAGATAACTCTTGTGTCCTGTGAGGAAAAAGAACACGCCTCCCATGACCGCTATGGCCGCCATCACTCCCAGGCGAATCCAAATTTCCAAATCATAGTAGGTTCCTTCTTCCCAGCCCCAAAATCCCGTCGTACAGCGCCTATATGCCCACACAAGCAAAAGAGAGCCGATTCCAAAAGTAACACAGATCCACTTCACCCATCCCTCATGTTCTACAGGCATCCTCCATACCGTAAGTTCCATGATGAGCATACTGAACACCACTAAACCGATTACATACAGCGCCTTAAGTTCCATCACCTGTTTGGTGGAAATCGTAGAAATGGCAAACATCCAGGCAAATATCCAGGCAAAGACTGCCGTTCCCGCCATCTGACCGAGCGCTATGCCATAAGCCCACTTTTTCACCGGCAGTAAAATCCCCAGCAACTGCACCACAACGATCATCACCATATAGATCAGCAGTTCCATATCACTGGCCCTGTTCAAAACATCCATCAGCAGAAAACTTACCATACACGCGCCAATACAGACAATCCGCAGAATCCCCGCATCCTTCTTCCGGCTCACAAACAGTACCACCACTGTCACAGACGTAGTGATCAGTATGGTAGCCAGCCCATTGAAATTGTGCAGGTACAGAAAGTTCACCATGGTCGTCACATACAGACTTCCGATTCCCAGCGACGAGAAAATCATAGACAAAATAGGACTTTTCTTCCTGATCACAAATTCTGCCACACCCCATACCAGCAGCCCCAGCACATAGAGTCCCATTTCCCACACCAGGCTGCCAATATAGTTTATTCCCAGCAAAATCAGAGCCGCCAGCACAAAAAGCACACCTATAGTCCCAAACACATGGATACCGATTGTAAACTCATGGTTCTTCCTTGCCCCGGATGCCGGCTGGAATTGCATGGGCTGTGGCTGTATGGGCACCGCCGCTTCTCCCCCTGTATCCGCCTGACCGGTCCCCGGCTTATCCAATGGCCGAACCACCGCTTCTCCGGCAGCTGTATTTACAGCCGCCATGCGCTGTCTGTATATCTGGCAGTTTTGGTCCAACTGTGTCTCCAGCAAATCCAGCCTGTGTTTCTCCTGAATCAAGCAACTGTCAAATTTCACAAGATACTCTGTAAAGAACCGATCCCGCGACTCCTCTTTCAACAGTTCCACCCTGCCTTTAATCCGTTCGTAAATTCCCTGTTGTTCCATCTCTCCCTCATACCTTTCCAATGCCAGTATTTTTCCCGATGGTCTTCACATACTGCTGATATTTTCCCGCGTCCTGACGATGACAGTTCACCTCCAGGTACAAGCCGTCCTGACGATGACAGTTCACCTCCAGGTACAAGCCGTCCTCCCGATACTCCTGTTTTAGGACTGTGGCATGTTCCATAAAATAGGATGCCGTCCCACCCTGGGTATAGGGAAACAAAAAGGTACAATCCACATAGTCCGCGTAGACCTTTTCCTGGATCAGGGAAATCAATTCCTCCATGCCACTGCCCGTCGCGGCGGCCATATATACATTGTCCCCTGCCAGGCGCGGGTACTCCCTGTCGCACAGATCACTCTTATTATACACCATAACCATTGGAATGTCACCTGCTTCCAATTCATTCAGCGTCTGTCTGGTCACTTCCATATGTTGCCTGTATTGTGGGTCCGACACATCCACAACCTGCACCAGCAAGTCAGCATATCGCACCTCCTCCAGAGTGGAGTGAAACGCCTTGATCAGGCCATGGGGAATCTTGTGGATAAATCCAACCGTATCCACGAGAAAGAATGGTTTGTTATCACCGGTGTCTATGGTACGCACGCTGGTATCCAGCGTGGCAAACAGCATATCTTTCTCCAGCACGGTCTTTTCCGACGCGCGCCCGTACTGTTCCACCAGTCTGTTCATCACGGTGGATTTACCGGCATTGGTATAGCCCACCAGAGCCACCTGCGGAATCCGGGAATGCATTCGCTGCTTTCGCTGTACATTCCGCCCCTGCTCCACCTCCGCCAGTTCCTTGCGAAGTTCGCTGATCCTGCGCTCAATCTTGCGTCGGTCCAACTCCAGCTTTTTCTCGCCCGCGCCCTTGCTGCTCATACTGCCGCTGGCGCCTCCCTGCCGGCTCAGGGCCTCATGCATCCCCACAAGTCGGGGCAGCAGATACTGAAGTCTGGCTGTCTCCACCTGTAGTTTGGCCTCCCTGGTCTGCGCCCGGATGGCAAAAATATCCAGAATCAGCGTCGTCCTGTCCAGTATGGGCATGGACAGTTCCTGCTGTAGATTCCGTATCTGTGAAGGAGACAGCGCATTATCAAATATTACAACTTCTGCCTCACACTGCCCTGCGTACTCCCTGATCTCCTCCACTTTGCCGGGGCCCACATAAAAAGCCTTGTTAGGCGTATCAAGCCGCTGGGTGATAATTCCGGCCACCTGCATCCCACAGGCCTGAGCCAGACTCTCCAACTCCTCCATGGAATGGCCAAAGTCCTCTTCCTCGCCGATATCCACTCCCACCAAAAGCGCTCTCTCCAATTCCTGCTCCATTTTCTGTTCTCTCATATTTCCTCTTTTCCATATAGCAAGAAGCAAAACCTGCTTCCCATAATCAAATTCTTATCCCGGACCTGGTAAACCTATCCGAATACAAAATTGTTATGCCGTCTCCAGGGTAAACCAGAACACCACCCCACCAGGACAGTTTTGTACTCCGTACTCCTGATTCACAGACTGCATGATCGCCTTCACAATGGACAGCCCCACTCCGCTGCCGCCATATTCCCGGGTTCTGGCCTTATCTACCTTGTAAAATTTATCCCACAAATGGTCCAGGCTCTCCTCCGGAATGGGTTCCCCGGTGTTGAACACGCTGATCTTCACCCTATCCCCCTCCTGCCCCACATGAATCCGAATCACCTTTTCCCCCTGGCAGTAGTGGACCGCATTGGTAAAATAGTTCATAAACACTTCTTCCGTCTTAAACTCATCCCCCCACACATAGACAGGCTCCGTCTGCTCCATCTGTACTTCGATCTCATTCTGCCGGGTCAGAATTTCCGCAGACTGTAGGTAATTTCGTATCATAGCCACTATGTCAAAACGCTCCATACTGACCATGTCATTGCCAAACTCCAGCTGGTTCAGCGTCAGGAGTTTCTGCACCATGGTGTTCATCTTTCCCGCTTCATCCATGATGACCTCACAGTAGAAGTCACGGCTCTCCGCATCGTCACTGACGCCTTCCCTGAGTCCCTCCGCATACCCCTGAATCAGCGCTATAGGTGTCTTCAGCTCATGGGATACATTGGCCAGAAACTCCTTGCGCATCTCGTCGATCTGTTCCTTTTTCTCAATGTCTTTCTGCAATTCAATGTTTGCTGTCTTCAGTTCCGATATGGTTCTCTCCAGAGACTCGGACAACTGGTTAATGTTGTTGCCCAAAAGCCCGATCTCATTTTTTTCCTTTCCCTGATATTTGGCTTCAAAGTCCAAATGGGTCATGCGTTCGGAAATTTTCGCCAGTTCCAGCACCGGGTCCGTCACCCGCCTGGATAAAATCCACATCAATATGCCGCCCACAACAGCCGCAGCCACACCGATATACGCCAGAAAGCGGTTGGCGATCCGCACGCTCTCCTGTATACTCTCCATGGTAGTGCTCACGATAAACCAGTCTGCGTTATCCAGCGGCCCATACATCTCAATATATTCTGTCATAGTGCGGCGGTCCACATACTTAAAAACCGTGTTGGGCGCAGGTACTCCCCCCGAAAATTCTTCCCCAAAAGTACTGCCCACGGAATAGCCGACAATGTAGCGCAACAACCGTCTGGAAAGTTCGTCCTTGTTGTTGACCGTTGCCGCATAGACCGTGATGGAATTGGCATCAATAACCTCTATATTGATATTGGAGGCAAATGCGTAGCGCCCCATCTCCGATATGAAATCATCGCTGCCCAGGCTATTCGATCTTGCTGCGGCATTCAACCGCCCATAAGCCTCCATCACCACGTCGGCCTTCTCCGATTCATAATAGCTCTCCAGGAACGTATTGTTGATAAACCAACAGGCAAGAATAGTTCCCACCAATAGTCCTATGGTGATGGCCGCTTGCTGTCTGCGCAGCGAGGTTCTCAACATCCCCTGCATCACTCCTCCGCCTCCAGCTTGTATCCCATCCCCCAGATGGTCTTTATCATCTCTCCCTTGGCTCCCATCTTGCTACGGAGCTTTTTCACATGGGTGTCAATGGTTCTGGCATCGCCAAAGTAGTCATAATTCCATACATTGTTCAGGATCTTCTCCCGGGATAGGGCAATTCCCTTATTTTCCACAAAATAAGTCAGCAGTTCAAACTCTTTGTAACTTAAGTCCACCCGCTGGCCGTCGATCTCTACCTGACGAGCGGACTTGTCGATGGCGATGCCCCCGCAGGACAGGCGACCTTCCTCCTCATCTGCCAAAGTGCGCCGCAGAATGGCCTCGATCCGCGCCACCAGAATCTTGGGACTAAAGGGCTTGGAAATGTATTCATCCACCCCCAGTTGAAACCCCTGGAGTTCGTCCCGCTCGTCCCCTCTGGCCGTGAGCATAATAATGGGAACCCCGGAATATGCCCGGATCTCCCTGCACACCTGCCACCCATCCATTCGGGGCATCATCACGTCCAGCACAATCAGCGCAATTCCTTTTTCTCTGAAAAACAGTTCCACCGCCTGTTCGCCGTCCTCCGCCTCCAGGACATCATAATTATTTCTCACCAGAAAATCCCGCACCAACTTGCGCATTCTGCTCTCGTCATCCACCACCATAATTTTTCGTCTCTCCATAGAATTTACCTCTTTCTATTCCAAGTTCCGTATTCCCCCCCATGGCACATTCCCTGTGATTCACATCCGGCCACTTGGGTGTCCAGATATGAATCAATGCGCCATGGGAGGACATACTGTCCCAAGTTCCGTATTCCCCCCATGGCACATTCCCTGTGATTCACATCCGGCCACTTGGGTGTCCAGATATGAATCAATGCGCCATGGGAGGACATACTGTCCCAAGTTCCGTATTCCCCCCATGGCACATTCCCTGTGATTCACATCCGGCCGCTTAGGTGTTCGGATATGAATCCTTACGTCTCAGGAAATGTTACTGTCTCTCGTTCCGCATATCTCGTCCTCGGAAGTAATTAACACATACTATTTTAAGACTTATTTATGAATTTTCTGTGAAAAAGCTGCTGCCATACCATTTAATCCAAAATTTTCAGTTCTCTCTCCTTTTCCCGTATTACCTGCTCCCGTTCCGACAGGTCCTGCTGCCAGGAAGCATACTCATTGAGGATTGCGGAGCGATAGTTCAATATATTGGGATGGCTGGCGCTGAAAGCAACTACAAACATGGCGACTACTGCCACCAGCAACAGAACATTTAGAATCACAGAAAACCGCATTCCCGCCGCTTTGGGCTTTTCCGTCGACAGTTCGGCCTCATCTCCCGCTGTGCGCTCCCTCCTCTGCGGTATATAGGTACAGGGTGTATAGACCGGAATCATGGGTACCCTGCCGGATTCTATTCCAGACTGTCCCAGCAGAAAGTCCTGCAAATGTTTTAGATAAATCACACCCACCGGAGTCCTGAATACACGCTCCCGCAACAGTCTCTCATAGAGTGTCAACACCTGTTGGGGCTGCCCATAATCCAGATGCGCTTCCAGATAGTCCACTTGTTTTCTCTCCTTTGCGGCCATGCCCGCATCCTCCGCATTCAAAAAGAAGAACCCTTCCGCGTTCCGGCTCGTCTGTGTCTCGCCTGCCATAGATACCACCTCCTGAAAAATCCCGCTTAACACAATATCACAGGCATTGCCTGTGATATGTAATTTCATGACAATAGAATCCCCGCAGAGCGTGGATTCTATTGTTGCAAAATATATTACAGTTTTAGGAAACGCTTTACCATATCCGGCATCTCTTCCACATCACAGATACTGTCATGCACCACCGACGCGCTGCGGATCTCCTCAATCGCCGCCGGAACGGCCACATTTGCAAGCCTGGAAAGTTCGTCCACCAGTTCAAAATCCGTCATATTGTCATACTTTTGATCTATGGCATTCATAACGCTTCTGGTAAACTTGAAGGGGCTGGCCGTAGAGGCAATCACCGCAGGAGTCCGGTCCCCCGTCTCCTCTGTATATTTCTCATAAACGGATGCCGCCACCGCAGTGTGGGTGTCAATTACATAGCCGCAGGACTCATAGATCCGGCGTATGGTGGCCGCCGTCCCCTCCTCAGTGGAATAGCCCCCGTAAAAATCCTGTAGCTTATCACGCATCTGTTCCGTTATCTCATATCTGCCCTCTCCGCTTAATGCCGCCATCAGAAGGGCATTCCGCTGCGGATCATCGTCAGCTATGCGGTAGATCAGGCGCTCCAGATTGCTGGAAATCAAAATATCCATGGAGGGAGAACTGGTCAGCACAAATTCTCTGTTGCGGTCATAGATGCCAGTGCGGAAAAAGTCATACAACACTTTGTTGTCATTGGAGGCACAGATCAGTCTGCCGATGGGAAGACCCATGTTTTTGGCATAATATGCCGCCAGAATATTGCCAAAATTGCCTGTGGGCACCACCACATTGATCTTCTGCCCTTCCTCTATCTTGCCCTCCGCAAGCAGCCGCGCATAGGCATATACATAGTATACAATCTGCGGAACCAGCCGCCCGATATTGATGGAATTGGCGGAAGAAAACTGAAAGCCCTTCTCCTCCATCTCCGCGCACAACTGCCTGTCCGAAAAAATCTTCTTCACTCCGGTCTGAGCGTCGTCAAAGTTCCCGCAGATTCCCACCACAAAAGTGTTATCCCCCTTCTGGGTTACCATCTGTTTCTCCTGGATGGGGCTGACGCCGTTCTTGGGATAAAATACCACGATACGGGTCCCCTCTACGCCCGCGAAACCGGCCAGAGCCGCCTTGCCGGTATCCCCGGAGGTTGCGGTCAAAATTACAATCTCGTTTTTTATATGGTTCTTCTTTGCGGAGGTGGTCAGCAGATGCGGCAAAATAGACAGAGCCATATCCTTAAAGGCGATGGTTGCTCCATGAAACAGCTCCAGGAAATAAACGCCCTCCGCCTCTGTCAGAGGCGCAATAACTTCCGTGTCAAATTTTTCATCATATGCCCTGGCAATGCAGTTTTTAAGTTCATCCTCCGTAAAATCCGTCAGGTACAGCTTCATCACCTCATAGGCAATCTCCTGGTAACGCATGGTTGCCAGTTCCTTAAGGCTCCTGTCCAGAGCGGGAATATGATCCGGCACGAACAGTCCCCCATCCTCTGTCAGCCCTTTTAAGATCGCCATGGAGGCTCTCACCGGCTCCTGACTGCTTCTTGTACTTTTATATAACACTTCCATAATGATTCCTCCTACTTGGAGATCCGTCGATCCCCTAACCGTTGCGCGATGGCTCTAAAGGATAAACCGTCCTCCGCCTGCCTTCATCGCCTGCTGTCCAAGCGGCACAGGAGTGATTATAGCATAGATTCGCCCTGTACGCAATGACTAAAAGAAGAACTCGTGTCTGCCGTGTTTAAACAGAAAAGTCAAACATCTGTCAAACCAGCGCATACTGTCACTGTTGGCGTATCTTCTGGAGGCAAAGTACAACGCGCCCTGGGAGATATCCTCCCCCTCTAAGGCCCGCTGCACCGCAGCTACCGTCTCCTCGCTGACTTCCACCTTCCAGATCCGCCCGGAAGCCACCGGCGAAAACTGTGTCACCCTGCCGCTTCGCTGCATAACCACATCTTTCACCGTGTCCGGAAACGCTTCGCTGTTCACCCGGTTCAGCACCACATTGGCCACAAGAAGTTTGCCATCCTCGTCCTCCCCGCCTGCCTCCGCCTCCACGATCCGCAGCAGAATATTGTAATCCTCCTCCCCCAGCACATAGGCGGGCGGCTTCTCCAATATACCGTAATCCACTACTCGTTGCCCCGACGATGCCATGTCAGCCACCCCTACGGCGCTACTGCTCTCGTCTGCCACCAGGGCCCGATCCAGAGTGACACCTGCCACTGGCTCACTCAGCTGTCTGTTATCGCCTATAGCCGCAATACAGACATACCCGGCTAGAAACAACATATGTACCAGAACTATTACTCCCAACGCTTTTTTATACATAGGATTCTCCTCCTGATCAATTTCCTCCCAATTACCGGATTCCACTATTATAAGTTTATACAGCAAGTCCTAAAAATATTGCTAAGAAATAAAAAATATGCTAAAATAATTTCATATTTGTGCGCAAAATAGAAAGAGTGACTACAGGAAACCCGCATAACTCTTGGGGACTTCTATGGGAGGTGGCAACATGCTGTTCAGTTCGATGATATTTCTGTGGGTGTTTTTGCCTTTTGTGATTATTGGCAATGCCCTTTTGACATGGCTGCCGTTCTCTGCCGGGAAACAAAGGATACGATACAAGAATCTGTTTCTTCTGGTTTGTAGCCTGTTTTTTTATGCCTGGGGCGGAATCTCCTATATTCTGATTATGTTGGGAGTTATCCTTCTGGATTTCTTCGGCGCGTATTTGCTGTCCGGGAAAAGTGGCAAAAGCAGAAAGACCATACTTGTCGTCACCGTCCTTTTAAATCTGCTGATCCTGTTTTTCTTTAAATACTTTAACATGCTGGTGGCTATGGTTGAGACGATTATGGCCTTCCGTGGAAATCTGCTTCAGAGAAAATTCTTGTCCGAATTGCTCTCCCTACAGGGAACGGGGGCCCTACAGATCGCAAAAATCGTGCTGCCCATCGGCATCTCCTTTTTTACCTTTCAGGCAATGTCTTATGTGGTGGATGTCTACAGGGACACGGTACCCCCGCAGACCAACATACTGGACTTCGCTCTGTATATCTCCCTCTTTCCTCAGCTGATTGCCGGTCCCATTGTGCAGTACAGCGATATCGCCAGGGCGCTTAACCACCGGAGGGAATCCGTGGAGGATTTTCTTTATGGAGTGAAGCGTTTCTGTTATGGGATGGGAAAAAAAGTCCTGATCGCCAATACCCTGGGAAATGTGGCCGATCAGATCTGGGCGCTGGAAATCAATCAGCTGGGAGCGGCGCTGGCATGGCTGGGCATGATCTCCTACACCTTCCAGATCTATTATGACTTCTCCGGCTACTCCGATATGGCTATCGGGCTGGGCAGCATGCTTGGCTTCCATTGGAGGGAGAATTTCGACTATCCCTATACTTCCCTGTCCATACAGGAGTTTTGGCGCAGATGGCATATCTCTCTGTCCTCCTGGTTTAAAAATTATGTATATATTCCTTTGGGCGGCAACCGAAGAGGCCAGGCGAGAACCTGCCAAAACCTGCTTATTGTATTCCTTCTCACCGGGATCTGGCATGGAGCCAACTTTACTTTTATAATATGGGGACTGCTGTATGCTGTCCTTCTTGTTGCGGAGCGGTTGTTTCTGGGCCGTCTGCTGCAAAAGAACCCACTGAAAATTTTAAACTGGGCCTACACCATGTTCTTTGTCATGGCCGGGTGGGTGTTCTTCCGCTCGGACAGCTTGGTGGTTGCCAAACACTATTTAGAGCAGTTGTTCTCCCCGGGAACCTCCCAGTACAGCGTGCTCTCATACTTGTCCATGCAAGTGCTTCTGGCACTTTTCTTTGGACTTCTGGGCGCCGGGTTCATGCAAAGGACCATCCAAAAAACCACGAAAATATTTGATTCCTTTGCGCTACAGATGGTCGTACTGGCCGCCAGCATGTTGTGTGTGATAGCCGGAACCTACAATCCCTTTATTTACTTCCAATTTTAGAGTGTAATAAATTCGCCATCTTGATTTTTATGCCCGCCTTAGCGGGCAGACGGGAGTTCGGGCGAATCTTCGCCATCTTGATTTTTATGCCCGCCTCAGCGGGCAGACGGGAGTTAGGGCGAATCTTCGCCATCTTGATTTTTATGCCCGCCTTAGCGGGCAGACGGGAGTTCGGGCGAATCTTCGCCATCTTGATTTTTATGCCCGCCTCAGCGGGCAGACGGGAGTTTATGTGAAAAAGACGGTTCAAATCATTAAAATCGGTATATTTATGGGGATGCTCCTCCTGCCCACTTTGCTCTGGTACGGAATAAAGTTTTTGAGTCCTCAGACCTTTCAGAAGCTGGATTATGATCTGGGAGAAAAGACAGCGGTTGCCTTTCCGGAAGAATTTCATATAGAGACTTATACCAAACAGCTGGAGGCATACTATGACGATAATGCCCCATTCCGTAGCCGTCTGATCTCCTTGCACCAGAAACTCTCCGGCGCTTTGGAGAGAATTTACGGAAATCATCTGCAAGCCCCCCTCACCCGACTGATTTACGGCGCCGACAGCGGAGATTTCCTGGCCCCCCAGATCGTAGGAGACATCGTGCTCCTGGGAAGAGACCGCTGGCTGTTCTATGCCGGGGATGACAGCATCTCTTACTACAGGGGAACCAATGTTCTGGAACAGGAACAAATGGCATACTACCTGGACCTGATGATACAGCTACAGGAATTGTGCAGGGAGAAGGAAATTCAGCTGCAATTTGTCATCCTGCCCAACAAAGAGCAGGTGTACTCGGAGTATATGCCCTCCTATGTAATCGAGGACGAATACAGGCGAACAGACCGGTTCGTGGATTATGTCAGGAATAATTCCGATGTGCCCATCATCTATCCTCTGCCGGAATTGCGGGAAGCTGCCGCCCAGTGGCAAACTTATCACCAATATGACACCCATTGGAATCATGCGGGAGCCTTCATTGGCACCCAGGCCCTGTACCAGGCCCTGGGGTTGCCCACCACTAAGCTACAGGACCTGGAAGTTGGCCGGTGCGCCGCCACCACCAGCGATCTGCTGATTCTGGGGGGACTGGATGCCTCTCAGTACCCTGCTGAAGAAGATTATGCCATCCGCTACAGAACGGAAATCAATCTCACGGAAGTACAGGGCGACCTCCAGCCCATGAGCGTCTACACCTCCCGGTCCGACTGCGGAAATGACACAGAGTTTGTACTCATTGGCGACTCTTTCCGATGTTTTATGATTGACTACCTGGCAAAAGATTTTTCCCACTGTGTCATATCGTACAGGGAAACCTCAGACAACAGCACAGACTATCCCCAGGAGGTAGTGGAGAGCATACAAAACGCCGATATACTGGTTATGGAAGCGGTGGAGCGTTACGACAGCAAGCTGTTCCCGGCCATCGAAAAAGTAATTCAGATACTACAGACAACAAAATAAAAGGGATTTCGGCAGATATGCACATGAGGAATACGGATTGCCGTTGGCAATGGCCATTTGCTCGTGAGTCGAAAAAACAGACTATTTTGGTCACGGAAATAAAAAGGCAGGACAGAATGACGGATGGGGCGCATATGGAGGGAGTATATCAGACTGCAAGAAAAAACGGGGAGGTCTATTATCGCTCTTCCCTCACCTACCGGCGCAGGCATATCAGCCTGGGCAGTTATTCCGACGCGCTGCTGGCCCATCTGGCCTACCGTACTGCTTCTAGGCTCATTGCGGAAGACTCACTCCTGACCCTGGACGACTATCGCCCCACATCCGTGTTGAGCTTTGAAAAATGGGTGGTTCTGCTGAACTTTCGGGACAACGGGATCTATCTGGGAACCCCCATCTATATCCGGCCCCGCTTTTTTTATTACTACATGTCCCCCAGCCTAATACTGAAATTTGACACAGACGACCTGTTCTACTATGCCTCCCACAAAATCATGCGGCGTGGCGGCCACTATTTTGTGGCGGACTACGGCATGCAGGTTAATATCGCCTCCCGCTACGGTATCAAGAATTATGCCGTGCCCGGCGTGGACTACGACTTTTTAAACGGCGATCCCACGGATTTCCGCCGGGAAAATCTGTGTATCCGCAATACCTACCATGGTGTCCGCACTGTCGTGGACAAAGGAGTCTGCCGCTACAGCGTCCGTATCCATGTAAAAGGCTACTACAAGGTGGGGGTATACGACACCATCACGGAAGCCGCCATAGCCTACAATAAAGCCGCCGACATTCTGAAAAAAAACGGACTTCGCAAGAATTTTCTCCGCAATTATGTGGAGGGAATCTCTCCCGTCACATACGGGGAAATCTATTCCGCGCTGTCCGTTTCCTCAAAAATCACAAACTATTTTTCCGAATAATCTATAAAGCTGATATTCAGGCTGGCATTGCCGGAAATTCCGTCTATAGACGCCTGCCTGTCATACTGCCACATGCTGAAACGATAGGGATAATCCGGCACATCCTCCTGCTGGGACAGCCATATGTCGTACCCCGTCAGCTTGGACAGGTCAACCTCCTTGATCAGCCAGTTCTTATCCCCATATAGCATGGGTTCAAACCCGCCAAACCGAATCGTATCCAGAAAAGCCTTGGCGATCGTGGTCTTTTCCGCTCTACTTAGCGCCTCCACACGGCAGGTATCGTTGTCTATGTATTCCATGTCAAAAGCGATGGGATACTTGACAGTATAGCCCTGTAGCTGCTGTATTACCACCAGCGCTTCCTCGATGGCCTCCGCTTCCGTAATGGCCTGTGAGAAAAAATACAACCCAACTTCCAACTTCGCGTCCGTGGCACGCTTGATATTGTCAGAAAAGTATTCGTCTATCACCAGCTGACCGCTGCTGTAGCCCCTGGCCCCCACTCTGAGCATCACAAAGTCCACTCCGGCCTTTTTCAGTTTATTGTAATCCACATAACCTTCCGCTTTGGAGATATCCACTCCCACGAAGGACACTTGTCGGCCATCCTGATAGTATTTCATCAAATCCGACTGGCAGACCAACTGGGTGAAATCATATTCATGCTTGGGCAAATAGGGGCTGATCAGCACCCACTCTTCCTTCCCGTCCCTGTCTACCACCCGTGTATGTTTGCCGTCCGTGGCCGGATCATTTTCCTGCGGCGCGGGGGTTTCCCGCGCCTCCTCCGGCTCCGGTGTCTCCACGGGATACATATCCCAAAAATCAAGATCATCGGGAGTTAAGGTGCTGTCTCCGATCAACTCCCAGGTATCCGGGTAGCTTTCTGTCACCGTGCCCGCCCCGGACGCAGGCGGCGCGTCCGCATACCGCCGTGGAGGATTCTGTTTGTGATTGACATAGAGTACTACAAGCAGAATGATCAGCACAAACATGCTTACCGCCACAATGGTAGAGACAATCGTGGGCGTCATTCCGGACTTATCTTTGTAATCATCGGGCAATTTCATATTACTTTCCTCTTCGTGAACATCACTGGCTTTACCGGCGTTATTCCTTTCATAAATACTGGGAAGCAGGCCTTCCATACTTTCTGATACCACAGGCACAAGCCGGGCCTGTTTTTTTCTGTAAGCTATTGCTACTCATTGACAACAATGGCTTTCTTGGGACATTTTGCCATGCAGGCCCCACAGGACACGCACTTTTCATGGTCAATAACAGCGTGGAAATTCTCCACTTTGACTGCACCCGCAGGACATGCCTTCACACATAGACTGCATCCGATGCACCCCACCGTACAGGCTTTCATAGTCACCGGCCCCTTATCCGCCGAGCTACAGGCCACCACCTCTCTCGCGTCAGCGGGAATCAGAGAGATCAAATGCTTGGGGCACACGGCGATACATTTTCCGCAGGCCTTACATTTATGTTTATCCACCTTGGCAACGCCATTTACAATATGTATTGCGTCAAAGGGACAGGCTTTCACACATGTGCCATATCCCAGACAGCCACTGTTGCAGGATTTGGGACCGCCATTTGGCACATAGGGAAGCATACGGCAATCCTCCACTCCGCTGTATTTATAATCCTGACTGGATTTTTCACAGTCCCCCTGACAATGCACGAAAGCCACCATAGGCACCATGGCCTCCACCGCCGCCCCCATGATCTCAGCTACCTGCGTTCCCACTTTGTCACCGCCCACAGGGCAGGCATTGACCGGAGCTTCTCCCTTGGCTATGGCAGCCGCCAGACCGGAACAGCCCGCATAGCCACAGCCGCCGCAATTATTGCCGGGCAGCACCGCCAGCACCGCTTCTTCCCTGGGGTCCGTTTCCACCTTGAATTTAATGCCGGCAACACCCAGAAACAACCCGATAAAGATACCGATTGCCCCTACAATGCCCGCCGCAATAAGAATTCCTGTAATCATGTCGCACCTCCAATTAAGAGTTTCCATGTTCCTCCGCAGGCTCAGGCTGTCAGGCCCTGCCGGACCGTTTCCGGCGTCCTGACATAGGTCAACGAAATATCGGGGAACATGCTGTCCTATATACTATAGCAATCCGGAGAACCCACAGAAAGCAATCGCCATCAGCCCTGCGGTGAGTAAAACCGCAGGCATGCCCTTAAAAGATTCCGGAATATCGTTGTGCTCCATCTTCTCGCGCAGGCCCGCCAGAATCACAATGGCCACGGTAAATCCCACCGCTGTGGCAAAACCGTTCACAATCCCCGCCAGTATGCCATACTCCTTTTGCACATTCGTCAGAGCCACCCCCAGCACCGCGCAGTTGGTGGTAATCAGGGGCAGGTATACCCCCAATGCCTCATATAAAGAAGGAATGGCCTTGCGCAAAAACATTTCCACAAACTGTACCAGCGCCGCAATCACCAGGATAAAACATATAGTCTGCAAATATTCGATATGCAGGGGCTGTAGGATGAAGCGATACATTAACCCTGCCACCGCGCTGGCCAATGTGATGACAAAGATCACGGCCACTCCCATGCCCGCCGCAGTGTTGGTCTTCTTAGATACTCCCAAAAAGGGACACAGACCCAGGAACTGGCTCAGGACCACATTGCTCACCAGCGAGGAACCGACCAAAATGACAAGTAATTCTTTCACTGTTTCCATCTCAATCTCCTTACTCAGAGTATTTATTCCGCGTCTTCCGTCTCCGACAGATCTTCCACTGCCAGATCGTCATCGTCATCATAGAATTTCCTTTTTCCGCAGCCCTTCTCTCCGCAATGCATACAGTCTTCACTACAGCCGGAACCGATCTTACTGGTATCCTTGCCGGCCCTGGCCCCTCTGATCTTTACAAAGTTTTGCAGAGCACACAGGACGGCCAGCACAAAGAAGGCACCCGGTGCCAGCACAAAAATACCTATGGGGGTAAAGGCCTGCGGCATAATCTTGGCTCCAAATATCTTTCCCGTGCCCAGTACTTCCCGCACTGCACCGATGCAGGTCAAAGCCACAGTAAAACCCAGCCCCATGCCGATACCGTCAAACAGGGATGAAACAGGAGAATTGGAGTATGCATAACTCTCCGCCCGCCCCAGAATAATACAGTTTACCACGATCAGCGGAATATATACGCCCAGCGCATCATTCAGAAAGGGCAGATAAGCCTCCAGCAGCAGCTGCACCACCGTCACAAAGGAAGCAATAATCACAATAAAGGCCGGAATACGAACCTTCTTGGGAATAATATTTCGCAGCAATGATATAATCAGATTACTCAGTGCCAATACCACCAGAGTAGTAGCTCCCATGCCAAAACCATTCATGGCTGATGTGGTCACTGCCAATGTGGGACACATGCCCAGCATCAGCACAAAGGTAGGATTTTCCTTTACCAGTCCGTTGACCAGTCTCTCTCCGGCACTGGTCATGGAATTTGTCTTTCCCATGCTACATTCCCCCCTTCTGCAAATCCTGAACAAAGGCGCTGACAGCGCCATTTACCGCATTGGTCACAGCCTTTGTGGTGATGGTGGCTCCGCTGATGGCATCAATCTCGTTGTCCGACTGACTGCCAGTCTTGGTATAGGTAAAGCCCGAAGCCTGTTTTTCCGCAAACTGAGGAACCAGCAGCTCTTCGGCGCGCATACCCAGTCCCGGTGTCTCGGAAATCGTAAGGAGGGATACTCCGTTTACTATACCATCATTTGTAATGCCTGCATACAGGGTAATATTGCCACCATACCCCTCGCCGGACGTGGACTCAATTACATACCCCATCGCGCTGCCCGCGCCGTCAAGCGCCTGATAGACCGTGCCGATCTTCACTCCGTCGTCCGCCAGCTGCTGCGCCAGAGCCTCATTGGGAGTATAGGAAACTTCCTCAAATGTATCTGCCTGCGCGAACACCGCCTGGCAGGCCTCCCGGATTTTTCGCTCCTGTTGCTCTCTTCTGGGCTGGGCCGTCACCTGGTACACCAGACCCAGCAGCAGACCGGAAATTAAAGTGATGGCAAAGAGAATCAGCGCGTCTCTCATCATGTTTTTTACGTCCGTGTTTGCGGCGCTTCCAGCTCTATTTTCTTCCATGTCCCGCACCTCCTTTGCCAAACGCCCTGGGCATGGTAACTTTCTCAATCAGGGGTACCAGCAAATTGCCCAGGATAATCGCATAAGATACACCCTCCGCGCCGGGGCCGAAAATTCGAAAAATACCGGTCATAATACCCAGGAATATACCGAAGACGTACTGTCCTCTGGATGTGATAGGTCTGGTCACATAGTCGGTAGCCATGAAGAAAGCGCCCAGCATCAGACCACCTCCCGCCAACTGGGCGGACAGATACTGAAAATCCAATCCTCTGCCACCAAAAAGCAGCACGAAAACCGCAAAACTCACAATGTAGCTGCCAGGAATCTTTAAGTCAATCACTCCCAGAAGAATCAGCAGACAGGCACCCGCCACAATAGCCACCATAGATGTCTCTCCGATGGTCCCGGCAGTGCGTCCGATTATCATATCCGTCACATTCACTGCCTCCCCCGCTTTCAGCGCTGCAAGGGGAGTGGCCCCCGTGTAAGCGTCACAGGCAAAATTCGTCATCAGCGCCGGGAAAGAGATCAGCAGAAAGCATCTTGCGGCCAGCGCCGGATTCATGAAATTCTGCCCCAGTCCTCCAAAGAGCATCTTTACCACCAGGATGGCAAACACGCCGCCCATCGCGCCGATCCACAGAGGAGCGCCCACGGGCAGATTCAGCGCCAGCAAAAGCCCTGTCACCACCGCCGACAAATCCGTTATTGTCAGTTTCTTTTTATAGAGTCCGAACAAAAACTCCGTCAGCACAGTGGAGGCCACCGTGATCAGGATATGTAGCAGCGCCCTTATGCCAAAATTATAGATACCAAATCCGGCGGCAGGCAACAGGGCGAGCACTACAGCCATCATAATGGCGTTTGTAGTAACCTTGGACCGGATATGAGGATTGGATGATACTTTTAATTTTCTGTCCATCTTTTCCACCTCTCTTGTTTTATACTCATAATCATTCACTTTGCCGTTATTATGACACGCATGCAAAAACCTCAATGGAATAACGGCAAATTCCTTCGCTTGCGGGTATACAATTTTGCATGCTTTCACATACATGCCATATTACTTTTTTCGCTTGGCCAGCTGGATCTTCCGCATGGACTTGATCTCCTGGGTAAGCGGTCTTCTGGCCGGGCAGATGAAGCTGCAACAGCCGCATTCACAGCATTCCATGCCGTCGTTTTTCAAAAAGGCTTCCTCGTCAAAACGTTCCGCATAGTCTGCCAGCCTGCTGGGCACCACTCTGCCGGGGCAAACCTCCACACAGCGTCCGCAGTTGATGCAAGGGCCCGGCTCCATGGCGGACACTTCGTCATGAGACAGACACAGCAGCGCCGTACTGGTCTTGGTGGTGGGCACATCCAGGTCAAACATGGCAAAACCCATCATGGGACCGCCGCAGACAATCTTTTCCGGCCTGCCCACAAAACCTCCCGCCTCTTCCACCAGTTCCCGGTAGTTCATGCCGATACGCACCCGATAGTTCTGGGGATTTTTAATGGCGTCTCCGGTCACGGTGACAATGCGTTCCAGCAGGGGCCGCCCTTCCGTCACCGCCCGATATATGGCCACTATGGTGTCCACATTGTTCACCACACAGCCCACGTCCGCAGGCAGCATGGAAGAATTGATCTGTCTGCCAGTGGTGGCGTAGATCAGGGTTCGCTCCGCCCCCTGGGGATATTTGGTCTGTAGGGTCCTGACACTGATGCGCTCCTCACTGCGCACCAACTCCTGCAATTTTCTGACGCAGTCCTGTTTGTTGTCCTCCACCGCCAGAATCCCTCTGGCATTGGGAAACAGGCGCAGAATGATCCGAAGTCCCCCGACCAGTTTCTCGGGTTCCTCAAGCATCCTGCGGTAATCGCTGGTCAGATAGGGCTCGCACTCCGCGCAGTTGGCGATACAGTATTCAATTTTTTCCGGTTCCTTGGGAGAAAGTTTCACATAAGTAGGGAAACCGGCTCCCCCCATCCCCACAATCCCCGCCTCCTTGATGCAGTCAATGATCTGCTCCCGGCTCAGAGACTCCCAGGGACCCGGTGACTGCATTGAAATTTCTTCATACTGGTTGTCATTTTCCACTATGATACTCATTACGCTGTCTCCGGTCACTACCCGCCTGGGCTCTATGGCCTTGACCGTTCCTGACACGGAGGCATAGACGGGAGCCGACACAAATCCCGTCTGTTGCGCAATCTTCTGTCCCACCAACACCCGGTCTCCCTTCTTCACAACGGGAACCGCCGGAGCGCCAATGTGCTGGGATACCGGATAGACCAACTCCCCTTTGGGCAACACGGAAACAATGGGCTTGTCCTTGGACAGGTCCTTGCCGTCATATGGGTGTATGCCACCCACAAAAGTCAACTTTCGCATACTCTTTTCCTACCTTCCGACTTTATGTAACAGAGTTTGTCGAATCTGCTTCTCATACTAATATACTATTTTTTTTACAAAAATACTACAGTATTTTCAAAATTTGTGGTAAGATATAGGTACTACCAAAAGCGTAAAAATATGGAGGCCCTATGAAGACAGACGATGCCATAATGGAAAACCTTGTAATCAGTTATCCCCTGGAAAATCTCGCTCCTCTGGAGCAGATCCTCTTTCTGGATATAGAGACCACCGGCTTTACCGCCCGCACATCCTATCTGTACCTGATCGGCTGTGCCTATTACCGGGAGGGCTGCTGGCGCACACGGCAGTGGTTTGCCCAGAGTTATGTGGAAGAACTGGAGATCATAACCGCTTTTTTTGAATTTGCCGCTTCCTATAAGTATCTGATCCACTTTAACGGCAACAATTTTGACCTGCCCTTCATACAGCAGAAGTGCGAACAGCTTCGTCTGCCCTACAGCTTTGATGATTTTGGGGGATTGGATATCTACAAGAGAGTCAGCTGCTATAAATACTTTTTAAAGCTGCCCAACTGTAAGCAAAAAACAATCGAAAAATTTCTGGGTATCCAGCGGGAGGACGCCTTCTCCGGCGGAGAGTTGATCGGCGTGTACCATGACTATGTAAAACAACCCTCTGAGTTTGCGGAAAAGTCACTGTTTCTGCACAATGCCGACGACTTGCAGGGTATGTTGCGGATTCTGCCCATTCTGGCCTATTATGATCTTTTTGAGGGAAATGTGAAGGCCCGCAAGGTCCAAGCCAACTCCTATAAGGATGTAAACGGAAACAGACGGCAGGAGTTGGTAATGACACTCACCCTGCCCTGCACCCTTCCCGTAAATGTCTCTGCGTCCGCCAATTATTGCTATTTTAAGGGAAATGGAGCAGAAGCGCAGCTTCGGGTACCCATTTACGAAGAGGAAATGAAGTATTTCTACACCAATTACAGAGATTACTACTACCTGCCCACAGAGGACGTAGCTCTGCATAAGTCCGTGGCATCTTTCGTGGATCATGAACATCGCGTGGCCGCCACTGCCGCCTCCTGCTACACTCGAAAGTATTCCTGCTATCTGCCTCAATGGGATGTATTGATTGAACCCTTCTTTAAGCGCGACTATAAGAGCAGAGAACTCTTTTTCGAACTCACTGACGAAATGAAGAAAAATCGCCCGGCATTTACCAGCTATGCCAACCACATACTGGCCATGATGGCCTCCACATATTGATCCTACTTTAAAGTCGTAGTCAGCTTTGGAGCGTCAATTTCGTTTTCGCAGTTACAGAAAAAGTCCCGTGGAAGCATATCCATGGGACTTTTAAAAATGACATTGAAATATCTGCTTAAGACTATTGCAAAACTTATGTATCCAAGCTATTGCAATCTTTAAACAGAATAAATGAAATTTCAGACAGACCTCTCATAAAAGAAAGAACTCTTTCTGGTGTACCCCAAGTCCTTGTAATTGATAATTTGTTCCGTGCTGCCGATAAACAGAATACCGCCTGTTTTTAAACTTTTCTGAAATCTGGCAAAGACTTCGTCCTTAGCTTCCTCCGTAAAATAGATCAGAACATTCCGGCATACGATCAGATGGCAATCGTTGGGATAAGTATCTTTCAGCAAATTATGTTCTCGGAACTCTACCCGCGCTTTAATCTCATCCGAAATCTTATAGGACGGTCCTACCTGCGTAAAATATTTCCTTTTCAGATCAGCCGGGACAGCCGCAATACTTCTGTCTGCATACAGTCCCACCTTCGCCTTGGCTATAACCTGTTTATCCAGATCTGTGGCAATAATATGAATCTGACTCAGCGGTATATGTCTGGACAGAGCCATCACCAGGGAATATGGCTCGTCGCCTGTGGAACAGGCGGCGCTCCATATCTTCAGATTCTTGCCAAATTTGCTGATCAACTCAGGGATAATCTGCTCGTCTATGATCTTCCACTGTTCCGGATTACGGTAAAACTCGGACACGTTAATCGTTATATAATTGACAAACTCCTCAAACAGAGCCTTATCTCCCTTAAGGGCCTGCACGTACTTGTCATAGCCTTTGATGCCATGTTTGTCAATCAGTGTGTCAATCCGCCGCTTCATCTGACGCTCCTTATATGCGTTCAGATCTATTAAAGTCAGATTGAATATCTGTTGTTTCAAATATCCATAATCATAATCCATCGCACTTGCCACACCTTATATTCTCTTATCTCAGCCTACATAGTTCCCATTTAACGCAAATCAGAGGTCTAACGCTTCTTAGTCCTCATTCTCCGCTGCAATCACTGCGTCGATATCCACAGAAACAACATCTGCGTCGCTTTCCTCTTCTCTCGCCAAATCGGGAGCGCTAAGGGCCTTAATGCTGAGAGATATCTTCCTGTCCGCTTCATTGAAGTCAACAATCTTGGCAGTCACTTCCTCTCCCACATTGAGTACGTCAGAGGGCTTGTCAATATGCTCCTTGGAAATCTGGGAAACATGCAGCAGTGCGTCCACACCGGGCTCCAATTCCACAAACGCGCCGAAATCCGTCATTCTGGCGACTCTGCCGGTAACCACGTTGCCCACGGCAAACTTGTCAGCCGCATCCTTCCAGGGATTGGCATCGTCAAACTTCAGGGAAAGAGCAATTTTGTTGCCGTTGATCTCCTTGATCAGAACCGTCAGCTGCTGTCCCACCTTGAATACTTTCTTGGGATGCTCCACTCTGCCCCAGGACATCTCGGAGATATGCAACAGACCGTCCGCGCCTCCCAGATCAACGAACGCACCGAAATCGGTCACATTCTTTACGACGCCGTCCACAATATCGCCCTCATGTATCCTGGCAAACAGTTCCTTCTGTAATTCTGCCTTCTGTGCCGCAATCAACTGTCTGCGGTCACCGATATATCTTCTCCTCTTGGGATTGTACTCGCTGATCACAAACTCAATCTCCTGACCCGCATACTTGGTCAGATCCTTCTCATAAGTGTCGGAAACCAGACTTGCGGGAATAAAGATCCTCACTTCGTCAACTACTACGCTGAGTCCCCCTTCCAGTACCTGCGTCACAGTCGCCTTCAATACCTCTCTGTTGTTGTAAGCTTCCTCAATACGCTTGTTGCCTCTGTCCGCCGCCAGCCGCTTGTAGGTCAGGACTACCTGTCCCTCCCCGTCATTCACTTTCAGAATCTTGACCTCCATGGTGTCTCCAACCTTTGCAACAGTGGTAAGGTCCAGACTCTGGTCATTGGAGTATTCGCTTTTGGTGAGAATACCGTCTGACTTGTATCCGATGTTGAGAACAATCTCGTCCGGCTTCACATCGATGACAGTGCCTTCAACTACCTCTCCTGCATGTATTGTTTTTAATGATTCTTCCAGCATTTGTTCAAAAGTTAATTCTGACATAATTTTGAACCTCCTCTATTAATTTATTTGGGGTGGAAGCCCCTGCAGTAATGCCCACCAGTCGAGCTGATTTAGGTAGTTCTAAATGCAAGTCATCCAGTGTCTGTATAAAATAGGTATTATCACACACTTCCCGGCAGATCTCATATAGCTTTGTGGCATTGGAACTGTGTTTACCTCCTATTACGATCATTGCGTCAGCATTCGCTGCTACTTCCCGTGTCTCCCTCTGCCTGTCCTCTGTTGCGTTGCAGATGGTATTCACAATACTTACATTGTAACCTTTTTTCTTAAGAATTTCAACTATAGTTTGAAATTTATTGTAATTAAATGTCGTTTGAGCCACTACGACCAGTTTTTTGCCCTCCGGGGGCACGTATTTTTGGGCTTCTTCCACGGTTTCAATCACATCCACCGGACCGTTGCACCATCCCACAATCCCCTGGATCTCGGGATGTTCAGGACTGCCCACTACTAGAATGTGCTCTCCCCGGCTGCTTTTTTCTTCCACGGTCCTGTGAATCCGCTTGACAAACGGACATGTGGTGTCGATAACTTCCCATCTCTTTTGCTCCATATACTGCTGCACTTCCCGGGGCACGCCGTGGGCCCGGATAATCACCGTGGCCGCCCTGTGAGACTCGGAGTTTTCCGGGTCCGGCAGCCGCTCCAGTTCCTGACGGCTCTCAATGACCTGCACCCCCTGCTCCGCCAGCTCCTTCACCACTTCCTCGTTGTTCACAATAGGACCATAGGTATATATAGTTTTCCCCGTTTGCATCTGCTCATACACGATATCCACCGCGCGTTTCACCCCAAAGCAAAAACCCGCTCCAGCCACCAACCTGATCTCCATGTCAGCTTCAGCCCTCCTGTCTCCCGCAAAGTTCCAGGATTCTCTCGATGACCTGACCGGGGGTCATATCTGAACTGTCCACCAGCACGGCGTCTTCAGCCTGGCACAGAGGGCTGGCTTCGCGGTGCATATCCCGATAATCTCTCTCCTCCATATCCGCCTGGATCTGCGCCAGATCACATATCTGTCCTTTGGCAGTCAACTCGTCATAGCGGCGTCTGGCACGGACGGCACTGCTGGCGGTAAGATAAATTTTAACATCCGCATCCGGAAGAACACAGGTGCCGATATCACGGCCATCCATGATGCAGTCCTCTTTGGCGGCAAGTTCCTTTTGCAAAGCGATAATGCGTCTGCGTACAGCGGGCAGCGCACTGACCTGTGAGGTGACTCTCCCCACCTCCTCCGTGCGGATATAGGCATTGACATTCTCCCCGTTCAGGCAGACTACCTGTACTCCATCCTCATATTTCAGGGTGATAACAGCTTCTTCACAGCCGGCAATCACTGCCTGCTCATCCCCCGGATCAATTCCCTGACGCAGGATATGCAAACCTATCCCCCTGTACATCGCTCCCGTATCCACATATATGATATTAAGTTTTTTAGCCACGGCCCTGGCAATCGTACTTTTTCCAGCCCCCGCCGGACCATCCACAGCAATATTATAACTCATATGATAAGCCCTTTCTTATTTAGAGTTCCGTCTCTTCTCTCCGCTGCCCTTCCCCGGGAAGAAAGTTTCTTCTGCTT
>CANSPM010000053.1 GCA_947648875.1 uncultured Lachnospiraceae bacterium | reverse complement strand
CTTTCCGTTTCGAGACTGTTTTTTTCTTTGTGTTCCGTCTCTTCTCTACAAGACCCTTTCCGGGGAGTAATGATCAGCTGCATACTGCGCATCTGATCATTCTCCCGGGTCTTTCCGTTTCGAGACTGTTTTTTTCTTTGTGTTCCGTCTCTTCTCTACAAGACCTCTTCATTCTATGTGTTCTGATATTCCTTTTTCAATGTCACACGGTCTATTTTGCCGTTAGCCGTGAGGGGCATCCGCTCCAGACGTACTATGCGGTTGGGAAGCATGTACCTGGGCAGCTTGTTCCGCAGCGCCACGGCCAGATCCTTCTCCTCCAAAGCCCCCACATAGTATAGCACAATCTTTCCCTTTATGTCATCATAGATACAGCCGGAAAGCCTGACGCCCTCCACCAGATCGGCGCTTACCTCTATCTCTCCCAGTTCAATCCTGTGTCCCATATGCTTGATCTGGTAATCCTTGCGGGAGACGAACAGCAGCTCTCCCCGCTCGTTGTATCGTCCCAGGTCTCCGGTGCGGTAGATCCGTTCCGGATAGGCGGTGTTCAGCGGGTTTTGCACAAACACTTCCCCGGTTTTTTCAAAATTGTTGTAATACCCCAGGGTCAGGGACGTGCCTCGGATACAGATCTCCCCGGTCTCTCCCTGCTTTGCCCTCTCATTTTTCTCATTTAGCAGAAGGATCTCCGTATTCGGAAAAGGACGCCCGACCGGAATGGTCTCTCCCGGCGCAAAGTCTCTGTCCACTTTATAGTAACAGCACATCCCGGTCCCCTCCGTGGGGCCATAGAGATTCACGAACTTTGCCTGGGGCAGCACGGCCCTCCAGACCGCGAACTGCTTGACGGGAAAGACCTCGCTGCCAAATGCCACAGTCCTCAGATACTTTGGCGTCACCGTCTGAAAAGTACCAAAAGCGGAGATCATGGTCAGGGCGGACACCACCCAGCATATGGTATTGATCCCATGATCATTGAGAAATTCCACCAGCCGGGTGGGAAACAGAAACAATTCTCTTGGAATCAGATAGGTGGTGGCGCCGAATTTCAGCGTGGGATACAATTCCTTCAGACAGGCATCAAAATAAAGCGGCGTCTGGTTGCCGAACACCGTATCTTCATCAAATTCCAGCACCTCTGACAACTGCTCGATATAGTCGATGACGGAACGATGGCAGGCCGCCACGCCCTTTGGCACCCCCGTGGAACCGGAGGTAAACACTATGTAGATGGGGTCCGTGTCAATGGCCCGGCTGCGTATGTCCCTGAGAGCCTCTTCATCCGCCGCCGTCTCACAGATTTCATCGTACAGCACCACCTTCCCGCCAAATTCAAAGTTCTCCGCTGTCTCTCTGGTCCGGGCATCGCAGATTAAAATCCTGGCCTGCACATTGTTAAGAATCAGTTGAATCCGGCTGGCCGGCATCTCCTCGTCGATGGGCACATAGAAATCCCCCGCCGCAATCACGCCGAAGAAAGCCGCAATCTCTCTGGGCTGTTTATTCATAAACACCACCACCGGCTCCTTGTAGACACCCTGCCGGTGCAGAAACGTGCCCACGGAACGACAATGCGCGGATACCTGTGCGAAACTCATTGCCTCCCTGTCATCCGCGAAGGCTGTTTTTTCCGGCTTTACCGCCACGATCTGATCCAGATAATTCAATACATGATTCTGCATAATTCCCTCTGTCCGTATATCGCGGGTTCCACCCGCGATATTGTGTTTATGCCTGTCTGGATGTGGAATATCCAGGCTGACCTCTAAGTTATCAGGTTCTCATATTCATCCTTCAAGCGCCCACAGCACAGAACCGCCTTTCTGGCCAGCACCTCCAGCACATCCAGAAAGCCCTGTCTCAGCACATAGTCTCTCTTAATCAGAGACAGTTCCGTGCAGGCCAGCAATATCACCTGTGCCCCCCGATCAAACAGGCGCCCTGCCACTGCCTCAAACAGGGGAAAATCCACAGGTTTTCCCGCTTTCACATTCCCGTAGATCAGATGCATCACCGCCTTCTGATCCTCCTCCGACGGAATCACGCTGCCGATTCCGTGTTTCGCCAGACAGTTCTGAAACAGGCCGCTGGCCAGTGTCCCGTCCGTCGCCAGAATGCCCCCGCAGGCAATCCCCGTCTGTTCCAGATAAAGCGCCGTCTCCTCTATGGCGTTGAGAATCGGCACCCCTACCTCCGCCTCCAGCTGCTCCTGAAAAAAATGAGCCGTGACGCAGGGAATCGCGAGGATCTCCGCCCCCTGGACCGCCAGTCCTCTCCCGGCCTCCGCCATGTGCGGCAGGGGATTTTCCCCGCTCTGTCCCAGAATATATCGGGTGCGGTCCGGTATCCGGGGTTTGCTGTGCAGAATGACCTCCATATGTTCCTGGTCCGTGACCGCGTCGCTCATCTGAACAATCAACTGTAAAAAATACACCGATGCCATGGGGCCCAGCCCTCCCAGCACGCCTAATGTCTTCATAATACACATTCCCCTTCCGGTGGTTCCGGACGCAAACAGTTTCCGGCGATACGATTCAGCCGGATTCAGTTGATCTCCGGATATTGGGTGGGATCATAGTTGTGGCTTCTGTAATGGATGGCGGAGTATTCCATCAGCTGCGCGTCCGTCCACATAAAAAACACTGTATGATCCGTTCTGGGAGTGGTGTCAAAATGATACCATCCGTCCCCTACATCCACCAGATTCCAATAATGTTCCCGCCTGGTGGGAATCTTGGCAATATCCATATTTTTGATACCCGCCCTGGTCAGCAGCGCCTTGGCGGTACAGGCATATACATAGCAGTCTCCCTGTCTCCTAGCCAGGCCCTCATAGGCCGCCCTCACCCAGTCCCCCTTCTCGGAATGATTAATATAACCCACATTTCGCCGGATATAATTATAGATCGCCAGCGCCTTGTCCCATTCGCTCATCTCCGGGGTGATAATGGACGCCAGTACCGTGTCGGCCAGCGCGTTCACCTCGTCGACGGTGTGTACTCTGGCAATAACCGTAAGATATACCGTCACACTGGCCGTATTACCCGCTGCGTCAACCGCGTTATAGACAACGGGATAAGTTCCCTCCTCCTGTAGATTCACGCCGTCCGTATCAACTGTCAGTTCCAAGCCTTCCGGGCAGTTGTCCTCCACCGATACGTTCCTGCGGTAGGAGACACCGTCCCCTATGTATATGACCAGGTTCTTTGCGCCCTTAATCACCGGCGGCTCCACATCTTCCACCAGCGTAAGTTTTGCGGTTTTCACGGTCTCATTGCCGCCCTGGTCCGTAAAGACGATCTCCACCTCCTGGGTGCCCGCCATAAGCAGATCCGGCTCCTTCCGAAAAGCGGCGGTCACTGTCGTGGCATCCTCCACTCTGGTGACAAAGTCCTCCGCTCTCCTTTGCAGCACCGCGAACCCTTCGATATCATGGACCTCCACATAAGGCGGGATGGTGTCCTCCACATGCAATACGGAGGTGTACTCTTCCTCCTCCACCCGAATAACCACTGCGTAATCTCCGACTTTATGATTGTCCAGATCCGCCATTCTGGTGACGAAGCTGCCCGTGGCATCTCCCAAAAGGAAACGCTTCACATCCGGTAGGGCCCGCCCGGCCTCCGTCGTCAGTTCTCCGACCACCGGAGAGACGAGCAGTTCCGACTCCACCACCGTCCTGTTGCCGCCCCTGTCCACCAGAGCCACCTGCACCGTCTGGCGACCATGCCTTGCAAAATCCGGCTCCTTTGCGTAGACAATATCCACTTCCGTGGCATCCGAGATATTTTCCACAAACTCCTCAGGTCCGCATGTCTGTCCCAGTTCCAACTGTATGGGCACAGCCTGTCCGGTGGGTGCTATGGTGTCCTGAATCACCAGCGTGCAGCTGTGGGTGAACCATCCGCTTTTTACTTTCACCTGGTATCTCCCCGGCTGTGTGATGGAAAAGGGCTGGCTGTCCTCCGTAAAAAAGGCATTCTCATCCTGTCTTTTCAGAAAGTCGGAAGGGGTGACCAAAACACCTGCTTCCACACGGCACAGCTTGTAGGCCAGGCTGTCCACGTATAGCCAGCCCCCCACGGCCAATGTGATAAGCAGCAAAAAGGCCCCCCCTGCTAAGATGATCTTTTTCCGTCTGCTCGGTTCTTTCCCGTTTTTCTCCGTCTTCGGCTCACACTCTGTCTGCGTCATGCTTCTACAATCCCATGAAATCCTAATACGGCGCACAAAACGCGCCTTTTATCGGAAGTAAAGCGCATACTTCCGATATGCCATATTACGGGTACTTTTCCGTATACCAACATATCGGTTATAGTATCACCGATATGCCATTTTGTCAATTCCTTACTTGCGCGGAAAGCGCCTGCGCTGTATGCGCCTGCGCTCTCTGTGCTTACACTCTCATTCCTCTTCCTCCGTGGGATGCCAGGCTTTCCCAAATTTTACATCCCTGAACAGAGCGGCCAGACCGGTGATCTGCTTCAGACGCAAAATTTCGTCCCTGTCCATCCCCAGATGTTTTGCAATCCAGGCATCGGAGCGCCCCAGTTCATGGAGTTCTTTTACGATGCTGCTCATCAGTTCCACGTTGTGAGTGCCTCTGGCGCGGTTATGCCGCACCGTGCTGGCCATCCTCTGGTCTATGGGCTTGTCTATGACGGAGACGGGAAGCATGCCGCCTTCCCGCTCATAGATATCCGAGTGTTCCAACATGACCCGGTAGCGGTGAAAACCGTCCACGATCATATAAATGTCCTCCTCTTTTACATGATAGCACACTATGGGCATGGTATAACCATCCTCCCTGATGCTCTCATACAGAAGCCGCATCTCCGGCGGCGCTACCTTGTTGGGATTGTAGGTGTTGGCTTTCACCTTGTCTATGGGAACCGATATTACCTGATATACTGGACTCTTATATTCCATGCCTTCCTCCCTGCTGAAGCTCAATCGAGCTTCCGATCAACCAAACTGCCTATCAGCCTTTCTTCCGGTCTGCTACACAATTTCCTCGATACTCTGATATTTTCGCCGGATCGCGTCTATCTGCCTCTGCTGCTCTCTAGTCAGCCCAAAGCCCATAAAGCGGCAGTTATGGTCATTTTTCAGAATACAGAAACACATGCGTTTCCAGCTGGGGATATCCTTGGTGGACTTGATGTCGTCTGTATTATCCGGGATTCTACCCACAAAGATAATTCTGGATTTCTTGTTCAGGGTATAGTTGGACACACCGTTGCGGCGAATGGCATAGCCCCGCTCCTGGAGCTCCTGTATGGTTTCCTCATCCAGTCCGCCCCCGGTCTTGTGCCAGAAAATGATGGAAGTATTGAACTTCTTGACGTAGTTGTTTCGAAGCCTCTTGGGCAGGGTATCCAACAGAAATCTGGTATAGGACTCCCATGTATGCCCTTCGGGCAGGGTCACATTGCGGTAGCCCATGGCCCTGGTTTTCCCGTAGATACAGGCAAAATTGGCCCCCTTGACTCTGCCCACCAGTTTTACCCAGATTTCCGGGTCTATCACCCGGTAAAGGTTCAGGGAATCCTTGGAATAGTCGTTAAACGGGGAGGCCACGCGCATCTGGGACACTTTCAGCCCCGCCATATAATACAGGTCGTACAGATGATTGTAGTCGTAGTCAAAGAGATAATTGGCATGCCATACGTCACTCTGGGACCAGTCATACAGAGGCGATGCGCACCATACATCCTTAAACTGTCTGCTGATCCAGCACTCCCCATTGTATCCGTATCTCTTGTTCAAAAAACCGCTGTACCTCTGTAGGGACTCCTCCGCCCGCATGCCCAGAAGGCAAACGGTCTTCCCACCTCCGTTCGCTTCCCTGTACCATCTGCCAAACTGCTTCGCCAGATCCTCCTGATGCATCCGATAGCGGTATGTAGTGATGGGATTGTTGTCTAGGTTAATCACATACTCCTGTTTCGGCATGGGTCTGACCCAGCTTTCTTTTTTGGTGTCGTCCCAGGGATACCAGTACATCTCATAACTGCTCAGTGCCGTCCGAGTGGCCATGGGCAGGCAGACCCAGTAGATATCAGCCTCCTCCCTGATCCCTTCAAAAGTGCGCTCAATATACTCCGTGGTCACCGTATACTGGGCTTCGAAATCCTGGTGAAATACACCGACTCTCCTGTGCGGATAATATTTCTTCTTATAATCGAGCACCAGATTCAGCAAAAGACCGCTGTCCTTTCCTCCGGAAAAGGATACATAGATATTCTCAAACTCTTCAAAGATCAGCTTCAGGCGCTGCTGAAGGCATTCATACACATCACATTCCTCGTATTCCCTTAACATCTCTGTCTCCGCTTCCCCGTAAAATAGCACTAACTGCAAAGTGTAATTTCCAAAATTTTCCAGATACTAAAAAACTTTATCACATAATTCAGCAAATTTCAACAAAAGAATCCATGTCCTGCAAGTATTCTTTTATCACGAAAATGGCATCCGCATTCCGGAACGCCCCCAGGGGTCATGAGCAAAAAAAGAGATTCGGTTCTGCTCCCGAATCCCTGTTTCCGATGATTTATTCGTTGTGGTGTCCACCGTGATGCCCGCTGTGACCGCCGTTTCCGCTATCCGCGTCACCGCCGCCATAATTTTGGCCCCGCTCCGTCTCCCAATGCCGCCTGCAACCCTCAATCCGGTCCTGTATCTCTCCCATAGACATTCCATGGCAATCTTCTATGGTAACATTTTGATCCAGTTCCGCCAGTTCCTGACAGGCCCTGTATTTGCCGAAGGACATCTCATATTGATGCGCCGCCTCCATACAGTAGCTGTCGCTGGTGTAGGTAAGTATTCTGTAAGGCTCTCCCTCATCAAGGGAATTTAATTCTTCCTGCATGGCCTCCGCTCTGTCGGAGATAATAGTAAAAATCAGCGTGGCATTCTCCGTCAGATATTTCCGGTATGCCTCGTCACTGAGCAGAGTTCCCACCGCCTGCACATAGGGCTTATTTTTCAGGGGAAGCCGCAACAGCGCGTCCTGTGCGTCCTCATTGTAGGCCTCCGTGGTCACCACTCTGCCATAACGGTTGATTCCCAACTCTATGGACGGATTCACGTCCATGCTGATATAGGAAGTCGGCACGCCGTACACATTACGCCATCCAAGACCAAGCATAAGGAGCAGACCTACAGCCGCCGCCAGTACATAAGAGGGCCCCCTTCGCCATGCCGGACGGCTGCGCCTGCGATACTGTCGCTCCAGATATCGCAGGGTGTCCGCTTTTAATGCCTGAGAGGCCCTGATGCCTTCCATGCTTTCACGAATCCTGTTCATGCCCGCTCACCTCCCCGCTTTCCTTCATCGGCGTATCCGAAACAGTCTCTTTGGGCGTGTCCCCCAGCGTGCCTGTAGTGCCACCCCGCCCCGCGTCCGGAATTTCCCCTTCCAAATTTTTGCGCAATATCCCTTTGGCCCTGGATAGCCATGTGTAAACCGTGTTCTTCTTTTTGCCCAGAATATCCGCAATCTCCACCGCAGAATACCCTTCATAATAATAAAAGTAGATTACCTGCCGGTATCTCTCCGGCAGCTGTAGCACCGCTTCCAACACCTCCCGGGAAGTTTCATCCGGCATGCTGCACTCCTCCAGCACTGTCTCCAGCGGTACCCACCTTCTGCGCGACAGACTGCGCAACCAGTCCGTGCAGGCATTGATCGTCACCCGCGCGAACCAGGCCTTCTCGTGCTCGTCGTTTTCGAAAGGACCTCTGTAAAGCATATATTTCATAAACACGTTCTGAAAAACATCCTCCGTGTCATGCTCGTTTTTCAAATGCACAAGGCAGATCCTACGCACCATGTCCGCATGGTTCTCCACAGCGCGTTTTATGTCTTCCGGGCTTCTCAAGGCTTTCCCCTTTCCTGGTTCATTTTCTGAGGGATTGTCACTTCATCGTAATTATCTGCTCTGAGATGATTCTATTATTTAGGTAATTGCGAAACTCTGTCCGCAAGTGACGAGGCTGGTGAATCTATACAAAAACGGGCTCCAATGCGGTAGCAAGTCGCCCTTATTTTGTATATATTGCCCATCCTCTGTTTCCAGAAAGCAAGTTTTGCAAACGCCTGATTCTATTATTATGTAAAGAGGAGTCCGGACTGAGCCGGACTCCTCTTTGCATGGGATACCGCAGTGACGCTTCTCTGGCGCTGCGGTTTCTCAGCGGTGGCAGCCCGACCTGCGGGACCGCCCGGAATGATGGCTTCTGCCATGACCGCCGCATGTTGCCACGTAATCGTCATGCCCGATGCAGCTCCCGCCGTACTGACACACGCCGTCCCCGTCGCAGCATCCTTCCCCCACGCACACGCCGTCCTGGTAGCAGGCTGCGTATGCATCATGTGCGATGCAGCTTCCGCCGTACTGACACACGCCGTCCCCGTCGCAGCATCCTTCTCCCACGCACACACCGTCCTGGTAGCAGGCTGCGTACGCATCATGTGCGATGCAGCTCCCGCCGTACTGACATACGCCGTCCCCGCTACAGCATCCTTCCCCCACGCATACGCCGTCCTGGTAGCAGGCTGCGTACACATCATGTACGATGCAGCTCCCGCCGTACTGACATACGCCGTCCCCGCTACAGCATCCTTCCCCCACGCACACGCCGTCCTGGTAGCAGGTTGCGTACTCCGTAGCGCAGGTACTCCTGGAGTGACTTCCGCATCTTGCGTAAGCTACTTCTGATACACTCCCGGCCAACATGGCCGCTGTCAGCAGCATAGCTGACACTTTGATAATTCCTTTCATGATCATGCCCTCCTGTCAAATGACTTCACAGCTTATGTGTTACACATTAACCTGTTTAACTATTCATATGGAATACGTTTTACCCGGCCCTATCCTTTCATTGCCGGGGAAAAATTTATTTAAGTTCGTCCAGATACAGGCGCACCCGGCGCTGGATGATGTCCGCCGCCTCCGCGGCCTCTTTGCGGCCCTCGATAAAAGGCCTCGCCTCCTCCATCACAATACGTCTGATCTGCTCCGGGACAACGGTAACCGGCTCGCAGCTTTCCACAAAGGCCAAATATTCCTCCAGACAGCTGCTGCCGTCCGGGTTTTGCACAATCTCTCCCCCCTTGTACTGCCTGTTCTCCATGTCGCTGGATGCCAGCATATAATAGCCTTCCCGCCACTGGTCGTACACCACACTGTCCCGAATCACATCCATCCGCACACAGCCGCCGTTCGTCATAAACTGATTGTCATAATCCAGCAGCAGAGAGAAGAATTTGCCGATCTCCTCCCGGTATTGTGTCCGGGCATTGACAACCAGATAACCAAGGGAATATGTATCCACATAATTGCCGCTGCCGCTCTCCACCGGAAAACCTACCATATGGCTGTGTTCTCCCAGCCTCTCCCTCTCGCTGGAATACCACTCCAGCCCCCCATACATATACAGGATCTCCACCGCCGTCTCCCCCTCCTGAAGCAGCCGTGTGCGCTCATCCCTGTCATAGGGTACCTCAGTCGTTTTCTCCACGGATATCTCGTCCCCATACTTTTTACAGACTTCCAGAATACGCGCAAACTCCTGGCTGTCAAAACAGCAGGTCCCCTTCTCCAGATCCAAAAAAGAAGAGTCCGCGTAAAACAGCAGGAAATATAACATGGAGAGCCCATCTAATTGTACGCCGGACTGATTCATGGGGCACTCCCAGTCCTCCCTGGATTCCAACACATTCACCAGTTCATCCAGATTCCAGCCGTCCTCTCCCCATACCTGTACAGGCGTTATCAGAGTTTCAAAATGCGCCTCCGGCACAAGTCCCAACAGCTGTCCATTCACCGTACCCAGTTCCAGAACTCCCGGAATCAACGCGTCCTTTGTCTCTTGGGGAATCATGTCGGAGAGATCACAAAGCATCCCCTTTTCCTGCATCAGCAGCATGTCCTCCCTGGTTACAAACAGAACATCCGGCCCTTTTCCCGCCGCCAGCTCCGCCATAACGCGATTTCGATAGTCCTCCTGATAATCCTGTCGGCTCTCCAGCTCCAGAGAGATGGGAAGATCCCCGCCGTTCTGGGTAAAAGTTGCCGCCCGTCGACGGAAATAGTCTGTGCCCGACTCTCCCAACAGGCTGGACAGCCGTATCTGCTCCTTGTCGGGAAGTTCCTCATGGGTCAGCACATAGATCGTTCCCTTGCCCTGCCACAGCCTGCAAAGCAAAATTTCCCCCTGATCGTTTTGGAGCAGGCCGCTGGCTTCCGCGCCCGGGTCAACACCGTTTTCATACAGCTGGAAGAGATCCTCCCGGGTACCACTTTCCACATCCCAGCGCACCAGACTGTTTCCGCCCAGATAGTACAGACCACCCGCCCCATCCGGCAACAAGGCATTTACAAAATCATCCTGTAGAACGCCCAGAGAAGACTCTCCGTTTAGCTTTTCGTCAAACCAGGTCAGGACAGACTTTTGCTGGGCCTCGTCATAACGGCTCAGAACGATCCGACCGTCGGACAACGCAAAAGACTTTATTCCCTCCCAGGGGACCAGATTCCAGGGATACAGCCCCTGGGGATAAGGCTCCGCCCCCTCCGGCGCATTGCCCTCCAGGTCTGTCCTAAGCAGAAAATAGCCGTCTTCATCCTCCATCTTAAGAGACAGTTCCCCGTCCGCCGTCAAGTCGGCTGAAACGATACGACTGTTCTCATGTTCCGGAATCTGAGGGACAAATATATGCTGCGCCGTTTTCTCCTTTTTTGTGTCATAAACCTGTGCGCAGAGCCTTGTGGCGCCATCCGCCTCGCCGGTCTCCACCCGGAGCATATAGATCTGTTCGCCGGACACGCGATAGCGCGTACCGCTGTCCAGATATCCCTCCTCCGGTTCTGCAAAATGCAGGGTACGAATATCCTTTATGTACAGAGGTTCGCCCAAAAGCACCTCTCCCGCCGCTATCATCTCCCCCGCCGGGTCCGATCTGCCATACGTCTGGGCAGGCCCTGGCTCCTCCATGCCGCACCCCGCCAGCAGCATGCACAAAATAAGCGCCGATAAGACAATTCTTCTCATAGCTGTTATCCCTCCCTGTAAGTATACTCTTCTGGTCTCACTCTTCAAGGCAAGAATAACATAACTATTAATACCTCTTCAACATGCTTAAATATTTCTTCCAATATCCTTAAATAAATCTTAATCTTTCTCTGTCTGCATCGCACGGGTAAAATTCTCGCTATTGCACCGACACACTGTGTCTCTAAAATCCGACACATCTGTCAACTACCGTGGAGAATCCGGCAGCTTCAGCGAATAATCGCATCTCTCCAGCGTGAAGTTGGGATTGTAATAAGGATCGCCCTGTTCCAGCAATTCCTTCCACCTCTCCTTAAACAGCGCCGCCTCCTGCTCATAGCGGGCCGCGTTTTTCCCATGGAGATCGTCTCCCCGGGATTCGGACTCATAGTGATACAACTCCGCAAAGGGGGTAAACACATTGAGTTTCCCCATTTCCCGCAAACGCAGGCAGAAATCCACATCATTTAAGGATACCGTAAAAGTCTCGTCCAATCCCCCCGCCTGTAGATACAGGCTTTTCTTTACCAGCAGACAGGCTCCCGTGACGGCGGAAACATTCTGGGCATAGCATAATCGCCCCATATAGCCAAGATCCAGATAATTATGTTTGTAATGTGTGTGCCCTGCGGTGCCATGGGCCCCCATTCCTATGACTACACCCGCGTGCTGGATGGTGCGGTCTCCGTAATACAGCTTGGCTCCCACCGCCCCCACGTCCTCCCGCTGGGCATACATCAGAAGCTCCTCCATCCAGTCCGGCGTAATCACCTGGGTATCATTGTTCAGAAGCAGCACATAGTCCCCCGCCGCATAGTTCACACCCAGATTATTGATTCGGGAATAATTAAAGGCCCCCTCATAAGTCACGATTTTTATTCTGGCCCCAGCCTTTCCGGCCTCCCCCGCCGTCATAACGCCTCTGTCATAGGATAGACCCGCAGAGACCGCCTGCCTGCGTTCTTCTAAGGCTTTATCATAATCGTACCCCAACAGTTCCGTGTAATAATCTCTGATCTCTCTGGAATCGCTGCCGTTCTCTACAATGACAAGCTCGTAGTTGTCATAGGTGGAACGCTCCATAATAGAATCCACACAGCGCCGCAGGTCGTCCCTGTGCTCCCTGTTGGGAATGATGACCGATAGGCCCGGGTTGCCCTCCACCTGATAACGGATGCGGAAAATGGTGGGAAAGGCTCTGGTACTGCTGATCAGAAAATTTCGGAACCCATGTTTTTCCAGATGATCCGCCACAGCCCGCCTGGCGGCTTCCACCGCATAGGGTTTGGCCTCTATATCCGACGCTACGCTGCCCTCGTGGCTCCTCCAGTAATACAGCAATTTGGGGATATGATGTACGTTGGCCGCCCGGTCCGTGAGGCGCAGAATCATATCGTGGTCCTGGCTGCCGTCCAGACTGGTGCGGAACAATTCCGTGTCCTCCTCCAGAAGCGCGCGGGCAAATACGCTGAAATGCGTAATATAATTGTTCCCGCATAAGGTATCCGGCGCATAGTCCGGTTTAAAATGCATGTTCAATAGATTGTCCAGATTGCCATTCTTAAACGTGGCCTCATCGCAGTAGAGAAAATCCGCCCCGGTCTCGTTAATCGCCCTGGCATATTCATACAGAGCGCACGGATGCAGCATATCATCATGATCCAGCAGACCGATGTATTCTCCGGTTGCCAGAAGAAAACATTGATTGGTATTCCCGGCGATCCCCTGGTTTTTCTCCAGCTTTTGATAGACAATCCGCCCCTCTGCTTCGGCGGCGTACTCTCTGCAAATCTCCCCCACATATCCATGATCCCCGTCGGAACCGTCCCCCAGGCAGAGTTCCCAGTTCTCATAGGTTTGCTGAAGGACAGACATAATCATGTCCCGCAGAAACTTCTCCGGCGTATTCCACAGCGGCACTAAAATGCTGAACTTAACTCCCCTGGCAAAGACCTCTTCCCTCTGGGCCTGTACCGTTTCCCGGTCCGGAAAGCTGGCCGTGCCAAACTGTAGACCTGCCTGCCTCTCCCGCCTCTTATATCGCAGTTTCTTTACCAGGTCCCTGGGATGCAGTACCCGCCTGATCCGGGCGGCCTGTCGTATGCAAAAGTGAATGACCCGGCGAAAGGGTTTACTCATCTTCCAAAAAGCGCTGTTATGGATGAAATCCAGTTTGGCCTGTAGCACATCCCGCTCTCCCTCCACCTGTGAAAGACGGTCCGCCAGGTAAGCGCAACGCTCCCGTTCTCTCTCGTATGCTTTTTTATAATCTATCTCCGTCATGCGCCGTATCTCCCCCTATCAAAAGTTCCGCCTCCGTCCACATGGTCAGTCTGCGCCGCCCGACTTTGCTTCGAGCCTGAAAACCGATCTTATAGGACCCCTTTGGCAGGATACCCTGCTGTAAAACCACCCGAAAACCGCACAGCGCCACATTGGGCTGCTCCTGCATACCATACTCGGCCTCGGGGCTGTACTTGTCCTCCAGCGGAATCACATAGGCGCTCTCCTCCCCCTGCCCCCGCAAAAGAAGATATCGGCTATAACACGCGTTGTTATCCCACTTTACCACCACATACCCCTGGGCGCAGAGCGCCATATTTTTTTCATCCCGGGTAAATCCTACCACACACGCCAGATTTTCCGGCTCCCGCTCCGGGCACTTTGCCAGCCGCTGGCAACGGGACGCGATCTGCGCCTCTGTACGGGTATCCAGATAAACCTCATAAATATGCATATCCCCCAATTCCCTGCACAGGGGCTCCGGATAATAGGGATCATAATCTAAGTACTCGGGATGCCTGCGGTACAGAGTCTCCTTCTCCTGACGCAGCCGCTCCATTTTTTCTCTGGTCAGATCGCTCCCCCGGCTGAGGGACTCATGATGGAAGGCGTGAAAACGGTTCAGCACCACATTGTGCCAGCCCTCCTCCCGCAGCAGGAAGCACAGTTCCACGTCATTGTAGGCCACCTGTAAGTCCTCCGGGAATCCTCCCACCTGCCAAAAGCGCTCCCGCCGTACCATCAGACAGGCGCCTGTCACGGCCGTCACATTGCGGTCCAGGCTGCCATAACCGTATTTTACTTCCTCTCCGTCCCGGGTAAACTGTAGTTTATGCACTGGCCCGCCAGGCAGATTGGCAATGCCCGCGTGCTGGATATCTGTGGTATCCGGGTAATAGAGTTTCAGTCCCACCGCCCCCACATAAGGCCTCGACGCCCGCCGGGCCATAGCTTCCAGCCAGCCGTCGGCGCAGACTGTGATATCATCGTTTAAAAACAGCAGCAGCTCTCCTGTCGCCTCCCGGGCGCCCAGATTACACATCTTCGAAAAATTGAAAGGCATGGGCTCATAGATATAATTTACCCCCTGGGTAATCTTTTCTATCTCCGCCCTGTTTTCAGGGCTGCTCCCGTTATCCACAACCAGGATCTCCAGCTTTAGCCTCTCTTTTTTCCCTGCGCCGTCCGGGGCAATGTCCTCTTTCCCCATCTGCTCCCTACATTTCCACAGAGAATCCAGACATTGTTTCAGTTCTCCGGGATGATCCTTGGAGGGTATGATAATTGATACGGAAAGTGTCTGCGCCTCCTGCTCCCATTCTGTTGCCGCCCCGTTCCACCCGTCTTTGTTCAGATTCTCCCGCCGGGCATCTGCCTGCGCCGCGTCATAATCCATATGAAACAATATCCCCGGCAGATGGGCGATGGAGTCACACCCCCGCTCGAATCCTCCCGCCAGCCTGAGAAGCCGGTGCACCAGCTGGCGCGCCGGCGCGGCCTCCTCAAAAAGCGCCAATCCTTCCTTTTCCCCAGGCCAGGTATCCGGGGGCAGCTCCCTCGCCAGTTCCCTGCGCAGGGCCACTACGTTGCCCAGATCGTAACCGGACAGCCAGGTGTCCGGAGACCAGACTGGTCTGAAGCGGGGATCGCACCGATGCTCCCCCGTGGCATCCAGGGCGTCCTCATCCCCGTAAAGCATCAGGGTCTTCGGGTGTTCCCTGAAATAATCTCCAATCAGGGTATAAGCCTCGGGGTCCATATATCCCCCCTTTTGCAACACCAGCCATATTCCCTGCTTCCGCAGCATCGCCTGCCCCTGCTCCATGGCGGCGGCACAGCGCGCCCCCAGCGGCAGGGAGACTTTGTCCCCTTTCTCTTTTTGTATCCCCGGATAATAAGGATGCTTCCTCTCATCCCCGGTTTCCTTCACCAGTCGCAGCCACTCCTCATAGGCGATTTGCCGCTTGGCTCTGGCCAGCCTGGCCCCATACTGTTTATTCATCTGTTCACGCAAAACGCCGCGCAGCTTTTGCTTCATTCGCAGTCCCAACACGATACCTTCCCCCGCTATACGCAATCACTTTTCAAATCCATTTTTTCATTGCCTGAATCACATTCTCCAGCATGTCGGGCGGCACCTGTCGGAACTCCAGCCGAATGTAGAGAACATTTATCTCCCCAGGCTGCAGGCGGCTTATATCAATACTGATGTTCGGATCTGTGGTGGGAAAAATGACCGTCAGGTACACCTCGCCGTCCTCCGTCCTGGACCGAATCTGCTTTCCGTTGACCGTCAGCACTTTAGGCATGTTCAGCGGCACTTGTTCCCCGTTAAAGCGCAGTTCCCTGATATTGCAGATGCCGCAGTCCATGGCCGGATCGATCCGCATCATCCGCACGTCGCCGGGAAATTCCAGTTCCAATTCTATCACACCGTCTTCCCCATATCGCTGTTCGAGGAAGCGGGAACACTCCTCCGTGTATCCCCCGCCTGTATCCTCATATACCTGCACCCTGGTCAGGTTCTCATAGGTCTCCTGGTTTTCCACCAGCTTTTTGGGGTCTCTAAGTCTGCCTCCCATGCGCTCCCGCAGCGCCGCCATGGATGCCGTCCTGCCCTCCACATACTGCTGAAACCGCAGTTCCCGGGTCCGGTATTCCCCGGCCTGTTCCTCGCTGATTCCCAGCGTCTTAAGCACCCTGTCCAAATCCAGGCGATTGCGCTTCTCGTTTTCCAGCACATAACAGTATATGGCCCGAAAGGCCAGTTCCCTTGCCTCCATGGGCCGCTCAAAGGTCCACTCATAGTCGATCAGCGTCCACTGTTCCCCATCCACCAGCAGATTGGAAAACACCGGATCAAAGTCCGTCACCGGATACTCCCCGCCGTAGCCAATGAGCTCCACATATCTCTCAAAGCAACGCCAAAACTCTTCCTGGTCTCCCCTCTCCAGACATTCGTCCAGCAATTCCGTCAGAGGTCTGCCCTCCACATAATCAAACTCCGCGTGAAATTCCTTCCCCTGCCCCGCCAGCCTGCATCGGTTGACATTTAAGCCGCTGCCCTCATAGCGCCGCGTAAGTTTTTCACAGGCCCAAGCCATTCTGCGCACATGTTCCGCCGCCTCCTCCGTCAGAGGGAATTTGCGCACCACCGGTCTTCCCTGGCTGTCCTTGCCGATCTCTGTACGGATTCGAAACTCCCTGGCCCGATCGTTGGAATATTTCACATATTTCACCGGGAGAGCCCCTCCGATCACCGCCAGGTAAGAATTGGCGAACACCGGAAAAAGTTCTTCCTCCACAATCCCGTCAAAGGCCAGTTTTTCATCAAAAAGAACCATGCGATCCCTGTCAAAGTTCCGCAGGTTGTTGGAAAGTTCCCCCCTGCCGGGTCCGCGCTCATCCGAATAGACATTTGTCATAAATTTATAGTCTGGATAAGGGTAGTAAAAATGATACTCTGACACGCCGCAGCTTTGAAAGATACGCTCCAGCCCCCGGCGTGAAAATGTTCTGGCGCTGCCCCCCTGCTGATAGTTCTCTATCCCTGAGAAATAACTGCCCAAATGATCTTCCTTGCAGCCCGCAAAATATTTCAGCCCATATTTGTTCTCAATGGCAATGAGAACGCGTCCTCCCGGTGCCAGATGTCCCATAAGTATCCGCAGAAATTCTTCATAGGGACGGTCGCCGCCTATATATCCCCTGCCATACTCAAATACGCCGATCAGGCAGATAAAGGTAAAATTTCCGGGAAGCTGCGGTTCTATGTCCTGAAAGTTGCCCACATGAATGGTTATATTGTCGTAATCGCTGTGCCTGTAGGCGTTGATCATACTTCTCTTTTTGGACAGCTCCACGCAAGTCACGCTGCCTGCTTTTCTGGCCAGAGCGCCGGTAATGGCTCCGCAGCCGCTTCCCACTTCAAGCACCTTATCCTGGGCTGTCATGGGCACGAAATCTACAATGTTTTCCCGCAGAGGGGACAGATGATACAATATGGGCCAGCTTTTCCGCTGCTCGATCAGCTGTTGATATTCCACTCTGGAATATTTCCTCACGATATCCAGCAATTCATCCTCCACCGCTCCGTCGCAGTAGAGATCCTCCCCCGGGTACTTGCTTAAATCCAGTGTGATCTTACCGATCTGTTCCGTCATAGTCAACCCTTTCCATTATCCTTGTACAACGAATAATAAGTTTCTGATACATTGACGCAGTATGCTTGTTCCTATATAAGGCGGAGGCATGAGTCGCAGCGGTGGCTACGGCGATTGACGATAACGCCTCAGATGAATACTCAGACAAGCCAATGTGTCAGTTAATTATTATTCGTTGTACCAGTGTCCCCGCGCATGCGCCGGGGTTTACCTCTGCGGGAAGCCGCTGTGTCACGTATTCGGAGATTCCACATCCTGCACGGTAATCCGCGAATTCATGTCATAGTATCCCACCGTGTTCTTATCCGACACCACCGTGATGTTAAGCGCATCATACAGACGATGGTAAACCTGAAATTTATCGCCCTCATAGCCTGTAAGTCCCAGAGAAAGCAGATATTCTCCTCCCTGTAGGTTCATCTCCTGGGTAAAGGTTATCTCCTTTACCGCTCCCGGCTCGCCGCTGTCCAGATATGCCTTCTCCACCATGGTGTTGGTGCCGGTGATCTCCACACCGATAATGTTTTTCACCGAATAGGCAAAAATCGGTGACGGGATACGCTCATAGAAGGCTACTTTCATATGAATGGAAAAAGCGGTTCCCTTCATAATGGCATTCGCCCGTATCCCTCTCTCGTCTGTCAGATACACTTCCAGTATCTCCGCCTGGTGTGTTCCGTATTCCAGCAACTCGGGATTCTGCCCCGCTTCCGCGCCTCCTGTATGCCCTGCGTCTCCTCCCTCCTCATACTGCCCCACCAGTACCTGTTTATAGGCGTCTATCATCTTCTTGGGCGTGCCTTCCCCCAGCAATACGCCCTGATTCAGCAGGTATACTCTGTCGCAGTACTTGCTGACGCTGCTGAGATCATGACTGACAAACAAGATGGTCTTCCCCTTTTTCTTAAACTCCTCAAACTTTCGATAGCATTTTGCCTGGAAAAACACATCTCCCACGGACAAAGCCTCGTCCACAATCAGAATCTCCGGGTCAATATTGATTGCCACAGCAAAGGCCAGCCGCACAAACATGCCGCTGGAATAGGTCTTTACCGGCTGATACACATAGTCCCCGATATCTGCGAACGCCAGTATCTCCGGCAGTTTTTTCTTGATCTCCTCCTCGGAAAAACCGATCATGGTACCATTGAGATACACATTCTCAATGCCGTTGTACTCCGCGTCAAATCCCGCCCCCAATTCCAGCAGGGCGGATATTCGTCCGTTTACCTGTACCTGGCCGGAGGTGGGACTCAGCACCCCGGTGATGATCTTTAAGATCGTAGACTTGCCGGAACCGTTGGTGCCGATGATCCCCACCGTCTCCCCCTGGCGGATGGTCATATTCACATCCCGCAGCGCATAGTGCTCCCGGTACTTCTTTCTGCTCAACCGCAAAGCCTCCTTAAAGCGGTCCGAAGGCTTATCGTACAGCTTATATACTTTATTTAAATCAGTGACCTCTATGGCCACCTCTCTGGTATCCTTTTCTCCCAAACCTGCCTCTTTCCCGCATACCTGTAGTCCGGCTCCGGCCAGACCCCGTTATGCCCGTTTGATCGCGTACATCCAGGTTTCTCCGCAGCGTATATTTTCAGCCGGCCCCATCATACCGCGCCCTGCATACAGAACACCAAGGCCGGAACTTATGTTTTGCTTTATCCCGTCAGATCACATCCGCGAAATGCACTTTCAGCTTTTTAAATATGGCGGCTCCCATTAGAAATAATGCCGCTGTCAATGTCCAGAAATACAGAGTCCCCGGCATATCTTCAAAAAACCAGCGGTGTCCGTAAACGGAATCCCGATAGCCGTTCACAATATACACCAGAGGGTTGAGCTTAAGCAACGTCACCACCGCATGATTGTGTAGGGAATCCAGACTCCACAGGATGGGAGTGGCCCATATGCCCACCTGCAGACAGATAGAAATAATCTGGGACAGATCCCGGAAAAAAATCACCACAGCGCAAGTGGTATAGGACATGGCCAGCACCAGTAGGAACAGACACGCTCCGTAATAGAGTATCTGAACCAGATACACGCTGGGATAGTAACCGTATATACAGCCCAGCAATACGGCCAGCGCCAGAAAAAACAGATGGCTGAAAGTGGCCGCGATAACCTTGATTACAGGAAGAATACTGATTTTGAAAACCACCTTCTTCACCAGATAGCTATACTCGATCAGCGACATGGTTCCCTGGCTGATGGCCTCGCTGAAAAAGAACCAGGGAACCAGTCCCGCCGTGATGAACAGCGCGAAGGGAACCTCCACACCGCTTCGCAGTTCCACGGCCTTGGCGCCAAATATCTTGTCAAACACCAGATAATACATAAGTACCGTCACCAGCGGCTGGGCAAAGCCCCAGATCAGTCCCATATAGGACCCGGCATACCGCTTTTTAAAATCATTTTTGGACAGTTTCCAGATCAGTTTCCTGTTCTGCCACAGTTCCGCAGGTAGCTGCACCAGCCTGGAGGCGAACGTTTTCTTTTTTCCCATAAGTAATTCCTGTTACCTTCCGTATTCTTCCACATAGGCAGACAGTCCGCCCCACTTGGTATCCCGCTCCGAAAAGATTAATTCCATCCCCTCCGGAATCGGCCACTGCACCCCGATCTCCGGGTCGTCATATTTCAAACCGCCCTCATCGCCGGGATGATAAAACTCCGAGCATTTATAGCAAAACTCCGCATATTCCGACAGCACGAGAAAGCCGTGGGCAAACCCCTTGGGCACATAGAACTGTTTCATATTTTTTTCCGTAAGCAATTCTCCATGCCACTGTCCAAAAGTAGAAGAACCTTTGCGCAGGTCCACCGCCACATCAAATACCTCCCCTTTGATCACCCGGACCAATTTGTCCTGGGGATACTGAATCTGGAAGTGCAGCCCTCGCAGTACGCCTTTTCTGGACGCTGACTGGTTGTCCTGCACAAATTCCACATCAATGCCCGCCGCCTTATAGTCGTTGTAATTGTAAGTCTCCACAAAATATCCTCTGGCGTCCCCAAACACGGTGGGAGTAATCACCTTCAGGCCCTGGATTTCACATGTCCCCACTGTAATTTTTCCCATATCTTTTATCCCTTTCTTATTTGAAGTCCGTCTCTTCACCACAGAACCCTTTCCGGAGAGCATTTTCCGCGCATAAGGCGCATCTGATCATTCTCTCACCCCCGTGCATGTAATGAGTTCTTCCGTTCCAAGACTGTTAGAGTTTCAAGTATCTATCTGCCCATATAACTGATATTCATATCCACATTGCCCTCAATGCCGTCAACCGTGCCCTTGGAGGTATATTGCCACATATTGTAGTAGCCGTCATACAAAGGAGCGCTGCGATATTCCGCCAGCCAGATACAATAGTTCTCCAACTTACTTACATCCACCCGGTTGTAATACCAGTTTCTGCTGGCATACACGCCAGCCTCTCCGCCTGCGTTCTCCACTGTGCGGCAGAAAGCGTCGCACACCTGCGTCCTCTCTTCCACCGACAATAAATCCGCCCGACCGTTGCCCCCAGCCCCCTCGGTGTCAATGAAAATCGGATAGTCCAGGCTGTATTCCCGCACCAGTTCCAGCACCATGGAAGCCTCTTCCACCGCCTCCACCTCATTGATGGCCTGGGTAAAAAAGTACACGCCCACTTTCACACCCGCCATGGTTGCCCCCTTAATATTGGCCTCAAAATAAGGGTCCACCACCAGACTGCCCATGGAGGAGCCTCTGTACCCTGCCCGAATTATGGCAAAATCCACCCCCGCCTCCTTGACTTTCTCCCAGTCGATCTCCCGGTTCCACTTGGACACATCTATGCCTACCGAGGTATTGGAGGTGGGTGTCTGAAGTTTCTTAATTTCGGATTTGTCGCTGTCTTCCTCCGCGTTCTGGACGCCTGTATCCTCCGCCTCGGCGTCGATGTCCTCCTCGGTCTTGATCAGCAGCGAAATATCGTCTATAAACACATATTCCACCTTGTCCTTGACCTGCACTCTCGTAGGGTTGACAGGCACTTTATACCCCTCAATTTCCTGTAGGCTCACATAGTATTCCCCGGAATTGAGCCCACCGATATACAGCACACCGTCCTGGTCCAGGTCCTTATACTCTCCCTGGTCCCCCAATTCCACGATAAAGCTCTGGCCCTTCACAGGCTGTCCCTCGTAATTTACCACCTGTACCCGCAGATCCCGTTCCACGGAAGTGATTACCAGCGACAACCTGCTTTGTTCTTCCAGCTTCTGTTCCAGCCAGGTATTTTCTTCCGGGTCAAAAAAAGTGGCATCCTGTAAAAAGCCGGACAAATCATTCCCAATCCGCTGGCCATATTCATCATAAGTTATTTCCTGCATCTGGGATCCGGGCGTGGCTGTGGGATGCCCCAGGGCCTGGTCTCCCCCCCGGGGCGGCTGCTCTCTGTTGGCGTAGAGCACCAACAGCGCGGCCAGCGCAATTACGCCCATGGAGGCCAAAATGCAGTGCCGTTTCAGTCTAGAGTCCATTTGCTACCTCGGTCAGATATTTGCCGTAGTTGGTCTTCATCAGAGGCTCTGCCAGTTTCAGCAACTGGTCCCTGTCTATAAAACCTCTCTTGTAAGCGATCTCCTCAATGCAGGAAATATACAGTCCCTGGCGTTTCTGAAACGCCGCCACGAAATCCGCAGCATCCAGCAGGGCGTCATGATTACCCGTATCCAGCCACGCAAAACCTCGGCCCAAGGTCTCCACCATCAGCGTGCCGCGGCGCAGATACTCATTGTTGATGCTGGTGATCTCAATCTCCCCCCGGGCGGAGGGCTTGACATTTGTGGCAATCTCCACCACATCGTTGTCATAGAAATACAGGCCGGGCACCGCATAGTTACTCTTGGGATTCTCCGGCTTCTCCTCAATGGACAACGCCTTCCCACCCGCGTCAAACTCCACCACACCGTACTCCCTGGGGTCACGCACATAATAGCCGAAGATGGTCGCTCCATTTTCTCTGGAAGCGGCCTCCTGCAACACCCTTGAAAAACTCTGGCCATAAAAAATATTGTCCCCCAACACCAGGGCAACCCGGTCGCTGCCGATGAAGTCTGCCCCGATAATAAACGCGTCCGCCAACCCTCTGGGAGTCTCCTGCACCGCATAGCTGATCTCCATGCCCAGCTGATGCCCGTCCTCCAAAAGCTCCTCGAAGACCGGCAGATCCCTGGGAGTGGAAATAATCAGTACTTCCCGGATTCCCGCCAGCATCAGAGTGGATAGAGGATAATAGATCATGGGCTTGTCATAAACCGGCATGATCTGTTTGCTGATAGCCTTTGTCAACGGATACAGCCTGGTGCCGGACCCGCCGGCTAAAATAATACCTTTCATAAACACATTCTCCTGCTCTTTATTCCGCATATCACCCGCAGACCCCCGACTCTCTCTGCCAATAACTGACTGCGTTTACATACGCCTATGGATGGGCACGCCTTTGAGGGACATACTGTTTCAAAGTTCCTATATTTTAAACGCACCGAAGGGATTGCCACATTTCTGAGGCAATCCCCTGGTCAAAACCCTTATTTCTCATACATTTCCGTATAGTATTTCTGATAATCTCCGCTGGTCACATTCTTCATCCATTCCTCGTGCTCGAAAAACCATGCGATCGTCTTCCTGATTCCCTCCTTGAACATGGTCTCCGGATACCAGCCGATCTCGGCCTTGATTTTGTCCGGGGCGATTGCATACCGCCTGTCATGTCCTTTCCGGTCCTCCACATAAGTGATCAGATCCTTACTCACCAGACCCTTGCGAGGATCGCCTTCCGGCAGCATCTCCTGCAAAGTTTCGATGATAATATGGATGATCTCTATATTCTGCTTCTCGTTGTGGCCTCCGATATTGTAAGTCTCAAACAGCCTGCCCTGTTCCTGCACCATGTCAATGGCTTTGGCGTGATCCTCAACATAGAGCCAGTCTCGCACGTTTTTACCGTCCCCGTACACCGGCAGCTTTTTACCCTGCAATGCATTATTGATGATCAGCGGAATCAGCTTTTCAGGAAATTGGTATGGCCCATAATTGTTGGAGCAGTTGGTAATATTGGCGGGGAAATGGTAGGTGTCCATATATGCCTTCACCAGCATGTCCGAACTGGCCTTGCTGGCAGAGTACGGACTGTGAGGATCATAGGGAGTCGTCTCATAGAAAAAGGCATTGTCATCGTCCGGCAGAGAACCGTAAACCTCGTCCGTGGAGACGTGCAGAAATCTTTTCCCCTCTTTATAGCTGCCGTCAGGCTGCTCCCAGGCTTCTCTGGCACAGTTCAGCATCACCGCCGTGCCCAGCACATTGGTCTGGATAAAAACCTCCGGATTGCGGATACTCCGATCCACATGGCTCTCCGCAGCAAAATGCACCACCCTGTCTATATCATTTTCGGTAAAAATACTGCGGATGGCCTCCTTGTCACAGATATCCGCTTTCACAAAGCTGTAATTTGCACGCTCCTCCACACCTTTCAGATTTTCCAGATTCCCCGCGTAAGTCAGAGCATCCACATTGATAATACGAATTTCATCGCCATACTTTTTAAACATATAGTGAATATAGTTGGAGCCGATAAACCCGGCGCCACCTGTTACCAAGTAAGTTCTCATTTTTTGTACCTTCCTGTTCAGTTTTTTCATAAACGGCTTCCACATTATAGCATGATTTCCCGCGCTCCGGCACACCTGATATAAGGATAACCATTGGGCCGTTTCCTGCCATTAATGAGGTTCATTATACCATACATTTCCATTTTGTACAACTACAATGCATTTGGCTCAACAGAAACCTAATACCCCAGATAACTCAGGTTCAGATCCACGTCGCCGGTAATACCGCTGACCTTGCCCGTGGATTTGTATTGCCACAGGTCATATCGACCAGTGTAAGTGGGCGCGGAGATATACTGGGCAAGCCAGATTTTGTACGCTCCCAGCTGGCTTGTATTGATCTTCTCGGTAAGCCAGGTTTTATTGGCGTAGATGCCCGCCGTATATCCTCCATTCTGTACCGTCTGACAAAATGCCATGCACACCTCTGTGCGGGTTTCCACGCTGATTGCGTCCGCTCTGCCGCCGCTGGGCTCCACATCCAGGAACACCGGATATGAAATCCGATAGTTCTTGATCAGTTCCAGTACCATGGAGGCCTCTTCCACCGCCTCCACTTTGTCAATAGCCTGGGTAAAAAAGTATACGCCCACTTTCAGTCCGGCCTCCGTAGCCCCTTTGATATTATTCTGGAACATGGGGTCCACGATCAGAGTTCCCTGAGACGAACCCCGGTATCCGCACCGGATAATCACATAGGACACGCCAGAATTTTTCACCGCGTTCCAGTCGATCGTACCGTTCCACCTTGACACATCAATGCCCATGGTTCCCGAATTTACTATCAGCGTTCCGTCGCTGGCAAAATTATACTTTACTCCCTGTATAACCTGCTCGCCTGTCACCGCATTGCCATTTGAGTCAAAATATTTCACCGCGCCGCCTATGGTCTGCCATCCGGTATAGTTAGCTTCCCCCTTTTTAAAAAACTTATCAAAAATATAGTAATCCGCGTAGAAAGCCTGCCGGTATGTATTGTTCTCCTGCACATATAATTCATTGCCATCTCTGTCTTTCAGAGGAGAAGTTCTGTTCTCTCTGGGATTCTGCTTTACGGTCACCGTACAGGTCGCTGAGACCGTGTTATTGTTTTCCCCCCATTTTACCGTTATATGAGCGGTTCCCTCTCCCAGGCCGGTAACGGTTATGGTCCTGCCGGATATCTCCGCTCTGGCCACATGCAGATCAGAGGATTCCACTGTCAGCACATCTGTGTCAAACCCGTTCTCCAAAATGGCCGTAAGGCTTATACTTGCTCCTGTGTATACAAGTTCGGTGGCTTTATCCAGCTTGAGATTTCTGTCGGCGGCAGATACGGTTACGCTACAGGACGCTGTGATCCCGCTGACCACATTTCCCATACTGTCCATACCGTCGGCTAAATAAGAAATCAAAACCGGCTGCCCCGTAGCGGCCAATGCGGTCACAGTCCCATTATGATCCACAAATACCGCCGCCGGATCACTGCTGGTCCAGCTGATGGTTTGGATCGTTACTCCTTCGCAGGACACCTTGGGTGCAAACTGATCTCCCACCGACAATACCATACTGTCAGGCGCAATTTTTCCCACATAGTCCAAGGGAACAGGCGTGGGTAAAGGGGTCGGATCAGGTATGACGGGCGGCGGCGTGGGAGCGGGCTGGGCCGTCGCCGTTGGTTCCGCCGGAACTGTTGGAGCCTCCGTGGGCTGGGCCGTCGCCGGTGGTTCCGCCGGAACTGTTGGCACTTCCGTGGGCTGGGCCGTCGCCGGTGGTTCCGCCGGAACTGTTGG
>CANSPM010000052.1 GCA_947648875.1 uncultured Lachnospiraceae bacterium | reverse complement strand
GAACCGCATGGAGGGCCGGATGGACCGCATAGAGGGCCGGATAGACCACATGGAGAACCGGATGAACCGCATGGAGGGCCGGATGGACAAGTTGGAGTCTCAGGTATCCGCTTTGAGGGCTGGTCAGCTGGAAACGAGCAAGGACATAAAAAAACTGGGTTCCCGGATCGAGAAAGCCAATCAGCTGGCTCTGGATGCCTGGGGAAGAGGTGTGGAGAACAGAAAGTGGCTTGAAACCGATAGAAAAACCATGTAGACTATTCTATTTCGCCTTTCTCCAACCACCACATAGGTTCACCGCACAAATATAGTCCCAATTTTTTCTGTAGCTGTATGGCAGGAATATTCTCCTCGCCAATCTGACAAAAAGGTATTTCCCCTCGTTTCAACTGATTGTTTATCAGCCAGCTCTCCAATGAAGCAGCCAGGCCCTGGCCACGATATGCTTTTTCTACATACAGCATTCCCATGCTGCCGTTTTCATGCACACCAATAAAACCAGCTACTATCTTTTTTTCCCTTTGCCGCATAAAGATGCCATACACTGCTCCTGCTTGTACGCGCCGCATTAAATACGATTTATCGCATTCAGAATATCGTTCTGCCACATAACTTATATCCGCTTCCCCCAAGGGTCTGATATCTCGATATTCCACTCTCAAAGACTCCCTGCGGGTAAAGCAGGCCTGATAACAAGTCTTTCTGACCTGCATTCCGTATTGGACTGTCAGAAAATCTCTGACCGTCTCCTGGCAGACAGCCAACGTTATCTGTTCCCCATTTGACACCCAGGCCGCCTCCAGTTGTCCCGACAGCCTCCTCACATCCTCTGCGGATTCCACATGCAACGCATAGTTCTGCGTATTTTGCACGCTTATCAGTACATTATTTCCCTGACGGATCAATATGCGGGCCATGCCTCTTGCAAGCAGTTCCATCATATGGATATACTTTCGCTTATGTTTTGCCAGTTCCCGTATGATCTCCTGACTGGCCTGATACCGGGCATACAAATCCGGCCTTCGCTCTCTGGTGCGTACCAAGGACTGTTCAAGCCGCCATGTCTCGATCTTCTTATGATTGCCGGACAAAAGCACCTCCGGCACTGGCTTTCCGCGCCATACTTCCGGCCTGGAGTACTGGGGATATTCCAGCAGATGATTGTGAAAGGACTCCGTTTCCGCAGATTCCCCGTTGTGAAGCACGCCGGGAACCAGTCTGGCAATGGCATCAATCATCACCATGGCCGGCAGTTCTCCGCCAGTCAGCACATAATCCCCCAGAGATATATAGTCTGTAACAATCTCTGTCAACACCCGCTCATCAATGCCCTCATAATGTCCGCACAGAAAAATCAGTTCTTCTTCCTTTGCCAGTTCCCGGGCAATTTCCTGTGTAAAAGTTCTGCCCTGAGGAGTTACATATATTGTGCGTATTTTTCTGTCTGCCCCATGCCCGGCTGGCTCCGCGCGTCTCTCACCATCGTAGTCCTTCTGCCCCCTGCTTCTATCCGCCGCAACAGACAAATAGGCATCATATATTGGCTGGGCCTGCATCAACATACCTGCCCCGCCGCCATACGGATAATCGTCCACCTTGCCATGCTTATCCCTGGTATACTCCCGAATATTCACTGTATGAAAAGCCAGCTGTCCTCTCTCCGCTGCCCTGCCCAGAATACTCTGATGAAGTCCCTGTTCCACCATCTCCGGAAATAGCGTCAATACATGGAAATTCATATCATCTCCCATCTGCCCGCCCCAACGGACACAAAACTCAAATCAGGCCCTCCAACACATGCACCTTCATCTTGCGTCCCTGGAGGTCCACATTCAGAATGCACTGCTTAATGGCAGGTAATAACAATTCTCTCCCGTCTGACATATGGATCACATACACATCATTAGCCCCTGTGGTAATCACATCCTCAAGGCTCCCAAGAAACTGATCAGATTCATCATACACCTTCACGCCCATCAAGTCCGCAATAAAATACTCATCTCTTCCCAGCTTCACCGCATTGTCCCTGGTTACATACAGCCCCGCACGGCGATATCCGGCCACATCATCCAGAGTATCTATTCCCCTGAATTTCAGAATTACCATCTGCTTAAAGAACTTTACTTCCTCTATTTCTAAATTCCGTTTTTCCCTGCCCGTATCCAGGATAACTTCCTTCAGCTTCTTAAAACGATTTATATCATCCGTGGTGGGATAAACTTTTACTTCTCCTCTTACCCCGTGAGTGGTAGTGATAATTCCCACCTGCAAAAAATCATCCATGTACTGCCCTTTCTATATTAAAGTTCCATAACCGCTCCCCCAGTGCGATTACAGTAGCCACATGCAAACATGGCGAAACATACAAAACGCATGTTCCGCCAGTTTATCTTCGCCTGTCAGCAGCTAATGCCTGCAAACTCCATTCTTATACGATCTCCACATCTACAATCTTGTTTTCTCTGGAAGACGCCGCCTTTACGACAGACCGTATCGCCTTGGCAATTCTGCCCTGTTTTCCGATCACTTTGCCCATATCCGCCGCCGCCACATGAAGCTCAACCGTAATATTTCTACCTTCTGTTTTCTCTGTGACAACCACCTCATCCGGATGATCCACCAGGGCTTTCGCAATCACTTCAACCAATTCTTTCATACTTACCTCTTCCCCGTATAAACGGAGTCTGATTTGAATCAAACCGCCGCTCTGTCCTTGCTATTGCAGTAACCGGTAATGTGGAAACTTTACTAATGTACCATACAACCAGCAGCAGAAAGCCTTGATTATTTTTCGATGCCCGCGACCTTAAAAAGCTTGCCTACTACTTCCGTGGGCTGGGCGCCGTTTGCAAGCCACTTTTTAGCCAACTCCTCATTAATCTTGAAAGTGCTGGGATCGGTGGAGGGATCATAAGTACCGATTTCCTCGATGAATCTGCCGTCTCTGGGAGAACGGGAATCTGCAACAATAATTCTATAGAAAGGTGCTTTCTTCTGTCCCATTCTTCTCAATCTGATCTTTACTGCCATTTTTTCATTACCTCCGTAATATGCTTTATTTTATATGGGATAAGTACTTAAAGTACAAATCTTCTCTTTTAACCGCCTATAACAGGTTTATACTAGAAAGGAAATTTGCCGCCCCCCATGCCCGGAAAGCCGCCAAGCATGCCACGGCGTTTTCCACCGCCAAATTGCTTCATCATCTTCTGGCTCTGTTCGAACTGCTTGATAAAACGATTTACCTCACTTATGTCCACACCTGCGCCCTTTGCTATACGATGCTTTCTCTTGGGGTTCAGCAGCTTTGGATTACGTCTTTCCTGCGGCGTCATGGACAATACGATGGCTTCCGTACGTGCCAGCTGTTTTTCGGACACCTGCGATTCCAGATCTCCTGCCTTGCTCCCCATACCCGGCAACATACTCAAAATGCTGCCTATACCGCCCAACTTCCGCATCTGCCTCATACTCTCCAGGTAGTCTTCAAAATCAAACTTCCCCTTCTTCATGCGTCCGGCCATCTCACGGCCCTTATCTTCATCCAGATCCAGGCTGGCCTGGGCCTTGTCGATCAGGGACAATACATCCCCCATTCCCAATATCCGGCTGGCCATACGGTCCGGGTAAAACTGCTCCATGTCGGAAAGTTTTTCACCCATGCCCACATACAGAATGGGCTTGCCCGTCACCGCCTTGATGGACAGTGCCGCACCGCCTCTGGTATCGCCGTCCATCTTGGTCAGTACAACACCGTCAATGCCAACCTTCTCGTCAAATTCTTTGGCAACATTCACCGCGTCCTGACCGGTCATGGCATCCACCACCAGCAGAGTCTGATGAACAGCAATCTGCTCCTTGATCTCCTGTAGTTCCTGCATCATTCCCTCGTCCACATGAAGACGGCCCGCAGTATCCAGAATCACCACATTATGTCCATTCTTCATCGCATGGGCAATGGCCTCTCTGGCAATCTCCACAGGTTTGTGGTCACTGCCCATGGAAAACACATCTACTTCCTGCTTGCGCCCGTTGATCTCCAATTGCTCAATGGCGGCAGGACGGTAGATATCGCAGGCCACCAGCAGAGATTTTTTGCCCTTTAGCTTTAACTTACCCGCAATCTTGGCCGTAGCCGTGGTTTTACCGGCACCCTGCAACCCCGCCATCATTATGACTGTGATGGATTTTCCAGGCTGCATGGCGATTTCTGTAGTCTCGCTGCCCATCAGGGAAATCATCTCTTCATTGACGATCTTAATTACCATCTGGCCCGGATTTAAACCATTCATCACATCCTGCCCAATGGCTCTCTCCTCCACGGCTTTGATAAACTGCTTTACCACCTTGAAGTTTACATCGGCCTCCAACAAGGCCATCTTCACCTCTTTGAGGGCACTGCGCACATCCTCTTCGGTAAGCCGCCCCTTGCCCCGCAGGCGCTTAAACACATTTTGAAGTTTATCCGTAAGACTTTCAAATGCCATGCTATGCCTTCCTTATAATTCCTGTAGCAACTGCTCTGCCACGTTTTGAATCTCACGTAGCAGTTTCCCGCATTGTTCCTGTTCCGGCCCGGCTGCCAGATTAATGATCTTTTCCACCTTGTCTCGGGCATTCATAAATTTCTCCACCAGACAGAGCTTGGTCTCATATTCCTGCAAAATCTTATCACAGCGCCGGATCAGATCATGTACCCCCTGTCTGCTGATGCCCCTCTCCTGAGCGATCTCTCCCAGAGACAGGTCATTGCACACTGCGTCCTCATAAATGCTGCGCTGATGCTCCGTCAGCAATTCCCCATAGAAATCATACAAAAGCGCCTGCTGATATATTTTCTCCACGCGATTTGCCTCCAGCTTTCATTTAGCGGGTCCGCTGCCCACATTTGTCATCATACAACAACCTTTCTGTGCTGTCAAGTATTTTTTCTTTACACCTTACAGTTTTTCACTGAAATAACTCTTATATCCCTCGCCGTAAATCTCTGTGGCGCTGGTGATAATCATAAAGGCCTGGGGGTCCTCCTCCTTCACGATCACCTCTGTCTTAGGCGCTGTGGATTTTTTTGCGGCACATAAAATCACCTGCTTTTCCTTTCCGCTGAACGCCCCCGCTCCCCGCATATGTGTCACCCCGATATCCAGTTCCTCCAACAGACGACGGGTGATCTCCTCCGACTTGTCGCTGATGATAAACATTAGCTTGGCTTCGTCTCTGCCATAAAGCACCAAGTCCAACACCAGAGAGATCACAAATACCGTCAGCCCAGCATACAACGCCACATCTATATCCTTAAACACAAAAGCTGAAATCGCCACAATGGCAGCATCCATAGACAGAAACAGCCCCCCAGTCCGCAAATGCGGCATCTTGGCCCGGAGGAATTTGATGATGATATCCGTGCCCCCTGTGGTAGCTCCCGCTTTAAATACCCAGCCAATGCCCATGGCCGAAAGACTCCCCCCCACCAGCGCCGCCAGCAGCGGGTCTGTGGTTACTACCTTTACCCCGGAAAGCAGATTGGTGAAAAGGGAAATCAGCGCCGTACTGTAGATGGTGGAAAGACTGAAACGGAGTCCGAACTTCCATGCTCCAAAAATTAAAATAGGAATATTAATCAGTAGAATCAACGTGCCTGTCTCCACTGGTATGAGACGATTTAAGATGATGGCGATACCTGTTACGCCCCCCGGGGCCAGGGAATTGGGGTCCAGAAACATGCTGATTGCCACCGAATAGAAAGCGCAGGCTACCGTAATAAGCAGATAATCTTTCAATGTCTTTTTCATGCTCATTTTTCCCTTGGAAACACTTCTCCGTATATTCTCTTCCATTCCATTTTCCTCCTGTCTATCATCGCCACGCGATGCTCTAAAAGGTAAAGTCCCTTGACACACCCGCTGAGAATTTCAGAATCCCCTTCTTAGCCGGATTATTGGTCATCAGAAGCTCTTCCTTTCCGCGTCTCTCCTGATGATATTAAAAATCCGCATATTTTCATATGCGGATTCATAATCAGTATATAGCATTCCTGCTCTATTATACTTCTTTTCCAGTGAAGGCAGCCGGCATGGCATTTTTTCACCCTAAATATTTGTGCGCACCAGCTTGGGCTGGTAGCCGCCCTTCTCCAGCGCCTCTATAATCTGATGTTTATGTTCCGTGCCAAATGCCTCCAGCGTAATCCGAAGTTCCACCGCAGCATTGCGATTGGTGGAGACAAACTGATTGTGTTCCAGCTTGATCACATTGCCGCTCTTTTCCGCGATCACCCCGGATACCCTGCATAATTCTCCCGGCTTGTCCGGCAGCAACACGGACACGGTAAAAATCCTGTCGCGGAAAATTAATCCCTGCTGTACGACGGAGGACATGGTAATCACATCCATATTGCCGCCGCTTAAAATCACCACCACTTTTTTGTCCCGCACGTCCAGATGTTTGACTGCCGCCACAGACAGAAGACCCGAGTTTTCCACCACCATCTTGTGATTCTCCACCATATCCAGGAAAGCCACCACCAATTCCTCATCCTCTACGGTGATAATGTCGTCCAGATTTTGTTGAATATAGGGAAAGAGCTTACTGCCGGGAGTCTTCACCGCTGTGCCGTCCGCTATGGTGCTGACACGGGGAAGCGTAGTCACTTTTCCCACCTTCAGGGACTCCTGCATGCAGTTAGCCCCCGCAGGTTCCACACCAATCACCTGAATCTTGGGATTCAGAAGTTTTGCCAGAGTGGATACACCTGTAGCCAGCCCGCCCCCGCCGATGGGTACCAGGATATAGTCTACCAGGGGGAGTTCCTTCACGATTTCCATGGCGATTGTTCCCTGACCGGTGGCCACCGTGAGGTCATCAAAGGGATGAATAAAAGTGTATCCGTGTTCCTGCGCCAGTTCGTAGGCCTTGGCACAGGCCTCATCATAAACATCCCCATGTAGTATCACCTCCGCGCCGTAACTCTTGGTACGGTTCACTTTCATAAGCGGTGTGGTAGTGGGCATGACAATCGTCGCCTTTGCCCCATAACACTGCGCCGCGTAGGCCACACCCTGCGCATGATTACCTGCGGATGCCGTGATCAGTCCCCTGGATCTCTCCTCTTCCGTCAGAGTACTCATTTTATAGTAGGCGCCTCTTACCTTATAGGCGCCGGTAAACTGCATATTCTCCGGCTTTAAATAGACTTTGTTTCCCGTATGGCTGCTCAAAAAATCACTGTACACCAGCTTTGTCTCCAGGGTGACTTGCTTCACAACCTCAGACGCTTCCTCAAATTGATCCAATGTCAACATAGTAATATTCCTTTCTGATTTAGACGCTCTCGAAAATTTCCATTCCGTATATTAGCCATTATTTTTTTCTGTCTAAAGTTCCGGTTCCTCTTCCAACGGTTCCACATCAAACAATGCGTTCACAAATTCATCCGAATCAAATTTCTGGAGATCGTCAAGAGTCTCCCCCACACCGATATATTTCACCGGCACCTGCAGCTGGGACTGGATGGCCACTGCGATCCCACCCTTGGCCGTACCGTCCATCTTGGTCAGAATGATGCCTGTCAGGTTTGCCACCTCGCCAAACTCCCTGGCCTGTACCATGGCATTCTGACCGGTGGTGCCGTCCAGAACAATCAGATTCTCCCGATGAGCATCGGGAAATTCCCGGTCAATGATCCGGTTCATCTTCCGCAGCTCCTCCATCAGGTTCTTTTTGTTGTGAAGCCTGCCCGCCGTGTCGATCAGCAGCACATCCGCGTGGCGGGCTTTGGCAGCGTTCACCGCGTCATACACCACGCTGGCGGGATCTGTGCCCTCCCGTCCTCCAATCATATCCACATCCGCCCTCCTGGCCCACTCCGCCAGCTGCTCCCCCGCCGCCGCGCGAAAGGTATCCGCCGCCGCGATAAGCACTTTCAGGCCGTTGTCCTTGAGTTTGCCCGCCAACTTGCCCACGGAGGTGGTCTTTCCCACACCGTTGACGCCGATCACCATGATCACGGATTTCTGATGTTCAAAATCATAGGCCGTATCGTCCACCCGCATCTGCTCCCTTATGCTGTCGATGAGCAGCTGCTTGCAGGCGTAAGGCTCCTTGATCCGCTGTTCCTTTACCTGGGCTTTCAGACGCTCCACAATCTCCCCTGTGGCGTTTACGCCGATATCCCCCATGATCAGAATCTCCTCCAACTCCTCATAGAAATCCTCATCTATGGCAGAAAAACCGCTAAAGACATTGTCTATTCCCCTCACAATATTATTCCGGGTCTTGCTCAGGCCCTCTTTTAAACGACTGAAAAAACCTTTCTTTTCCTCGCCCATAAAACATCTCCTGTTAAAAAAGAATCGCGATTACGGTTATGTCAGATCCTTATCCACCAGATTCACGCTCACCAGCGTGGACACCCCCTTCTCCTGCATGGTTATGCCATACAGACGGTCTGCGCGCTCCATGGTGCCGCGCCTATGAGTAATCACAATAAACTGCGTGTGTCTGGTCAGCTTATGTAAGTATTTGGCATACCGGGATACATTGGACTCATCCAGCGCCGCCTCAATCTCGTCCAACAGACAAAAAGGGGACGGCTTTAAATTCTGTATGGCAAACAACAGGGAAATAGCTGTCAGAGCCTTCTCTCCGCCGGACAGCTGCATCATATTTTGCAGCTTCTTTCCCGGGGGCTGCGCTATAATGCGAATACCGGCCTCCAGAATATCCTCGTCCTCCATCAGTTCCAGTGTTCCCTTGCCACCGCCGAAAAGTTCCTTGAACACCTTGTCAAACTCCCGGCTGATCTCCGCGAACTTCTCGTTAAACTGCTTTCTCATAGCGCTGTCCAACTCCTGGATAATGCCTTCCAGTGTTTTCTCCGCCTCCACCAGATCATCGTGCTGGGTCTTCATGAAGGTGTATCGCTCCATCAGATTTTTATAATCCTCAATGGCATTTACATTCACATCGCCCAGTTTGCGGATCTGGTCTTTCAGGCTGCCGATGTCCCGCTTCATGGCGGGCAGATCTGTCAGTTCCTCATTGCGGGCGGACACGGCGTCACTCAAGGTAATCTCATATTCGTTCCACATATAATTGATCTGGGATTCCACGGATTCCTCCAGACGTTCCTTCTGGGATGAGAGCCTGTAGACTTCCTTGTCCAGCGCGGTCATACGCTCTGCCAGTTCCTCCCGGGCCGTAAAGAAATTCTTCTGTCTGCCGCTCAGTACCTCTTTTTTCTCCATGTCCTCTCTCAACTGAATCTCCGACTGGCTCTGCGCGTCATGAGATGCCTCTATAGTCCGCTGAATCTCCTCTATATGGCTGCTTTTCTCCGCCACCTCCCGTCCGTTTTGAAGCAGAGCCTCCTCTATCTCGTCCAATTCCTTCTGGGAGCGCTCCGTCTCCCCGGCAATACGGTCCACATTGGCCTGATGGAACTCCTGAGTCTGTAACATCTTCTCCACTTTCAGATCCCACTCCGTCACATGGGCTGATGCCTCAGACTCCTCTCTGCGGCTTTCCTCCAACTGCTTCTGCCACAGACTGATCTGCTCCTGGGTACTCTTTTCCAACTCCTCACTGACAGACAATTCCTTTTGAATGGACGCTTTGCTGCTGATGATCTCCTGAATCTGACTCTCGATCTCCTTCTCCTCGCGCTTCATGGAGTCGAAGCCCTCCTCCTCCTCCGCGATACGCTCTCTGGCCTGGGAAATGCTGATCCGGACCGTATTCTGCTCAATGGAGCATTTCTGCATGTCCGCCTTCGCTGTCTCTATCTCCATACGCAGTTTATTTCTATGAGACTTGGTATTCTCAATGGCCGTATTGATGTCCTCAATGGTCTGCGCCAGTCCCCAGATTTTCTTCTCCAGTTCCTCCATCTCCCGGCGCCGTCCCAGCAGATTGCTGCTGTTTTTAAACGCGCCGCCGCTGATGGCACCGCCGGGCACCAGCAGCTCTCCCTCTATGGTAACCATCCGTATACTGTAGTCATACTTTCTGGCAATTTTTACCGCGTTGTCCACATTGTCTACCACCACAATGCGGCCCAGCATGGCCTTTGCCACATTGCGGTACCTTTTGTCTGTGGACACCAGCTCATCCGCCATGCCGATAACACCCTTCTCCCCAAGCACTTCCTGGGCTTTAAACTCCTGGGGATGCGTGATGCTGGTCAACGGCAGAAAAGTAGCCCGCCCCGCCCTGTGCTCTTTCAGAAAGGCAATCATTTTCTTGGCCGTGTTCTCATCGTCTGTGACAATATTCTGGATATTGCCGCCCAGCGCGGTCTCAATGGCAGTCTCATACTTTTTTTCCACCTGAATAATGTCTGCCACCACACCGATAATGCCTTTTACCTGTTCCTTCTGCTCCATGACCTTCTTAACACTGCCGCCATATCCCTCATAGCGCTCAGTGAGGTTCGACAGCGCCTCCAGGCGTGACTTTTCCTGGTGATAATGTTGCTGGGTCTCCCGCAGTTTCTGATCATGGCCCGCAAGGCTGTGCCGGATCTCCCCCAGCTGCGATTCCTTTGCGGCGGCCTCCTCGTTCATCTGCCGTAATCTATCCGTTATCTCCTCAAAACGTTGTTCCAGCCGGCGGATATTTTCTTCCCTGGCCTCCTCATCAGATTTGGCCCGCAATATCCGGGAATTTAATTCCGCCTTTCGGATATTGATCTGCTCCGTCATGCTGTCATAGCGTCCCAGCTTGGACTTGATGGTTGCCCTCTGATTCAGTTCCCCGATAATGGCGTTTTTACCCGCTTCAATCTGGCTGTTAAGTTCTTCAATCCTTCCCTGTACCGCCTCCAGCTGTCCGCGTACCTCATCTCTGGTTTCGGTGAGCTCCCGCAGCTGTGAATCAATCTGCGCCTTCTGAGCCAGAATCTTTTCTTTGTCCCCGTTTTTCGCGGCAATTTCCGCCGACACCGTATCCTTACGATTTTTCAGATGACTCTCGTTCCCTCTGGCAGAATTGATCTGCTCTCTCAATACCGCGACTTCGCCCTCCAGCTTACCCCGAAGAAGTCCTGTGTCGTTCAGAGTGGTCCTGGCCTCCTCTATGGCCGTGTCAAGCGCCTCTATCTGAGACTGCACCTGCTCGTATTCTTCCTTTATATGTTCATACTTGTCTTTTGTCTCCCGCAAATCCCCACCGGCGATCCGATGTTTCTCACCGATCTCCTGTAGCTGCATTTTCAGCCGTTCATTTTCCAGCAAAAATACATTAATGTCCAGGACCTTTAACTCTTCCTTTTTCTTTAAGTAAACCTTTGCCACCTCGGACTGTCTCTCCAACGGGCCGGTCTGTTTCTCCAGTTCCGCCAGAATATCCGTCACCCGCACCAGATTCTGTTTTTCACTCTCCAGTTTGTTCTGGGCTGCGGCCTTACGCCGTTTAAACTTAACGATCCCCGCCGCCTCATCAAACAGTTCCCGTCTCTCCTCCGGCTTGCCGCTGAGAATCTTGTCAATCTGCCCCTGTCCGATGATGGAATAGCCCTCCTTGCCAATGCCGGTGTCATAAAAAAGTTCATTCACATCCTTCAGCCGACTGGGAGCTCCATTGATCAGATATTCACTTTCTCCGGAACGGTAGATCCGCCTGGCCACCGTAACCTCGTCAAAGTCGATGGCCAACTGATGGTCGGAATTATCCAGGGTAATGGCCACATAAGCGTAGCTTAATGGCTTTCTGGTCTCTGTGCCCGAGAAAATAACATCCTGCATACTGGCGCCCCGCAGCTGTTTGATACGCTGTTCGCCAAGCACCCATCTGACGGCATCCGCCACATTGCTCTTGCCGCTTCCATTGGGGCCTACAATGCCGGTGATGCCGTTGTGAAACTGGAAATTGATCTTATTGGCAAAGGACTTAAACCCGTGTATCTCTATGCTCTTTAAATACATTCTATCTGTGCCTTTCCTATTTAGAGTTCCGTAATCCCCCACTGCGTACAGAAGTTATACCGGACGTTTACTGTTTAGCGTCCCGTAGCAGCAAAAGCGCCTTATAGGCGGCCTGTTGTTCCGCCGCTTTTTTGGTATGTCCCTCGCCGGTTCCAAGCACCTCCTGCCCCATACGCACCTGCACCCGGAAAGTCTGGTTGTGCTCAGGCCCCTGTACGTCCAGAAGTTCATATTCCAGATCCTTTTTCAACTTGCCCTGAACCATCTCCTGTAGATTGCTCTTACTGTCGTAGAACAATCTCTTATGCTCCAGATCGGACAGAATAAAACGATCTATATATGCTCTGGCAGGCGTCATACCCCCGTCCAGGTAGATAGCCCCGATCACTGCCTCCATCACATCGGAGGTAATAGAATCCCTCTGACGGCCTCCGGTGCTCTCCTCGCCCTTGCCCAGCAGGATAAATTCTTCCAGCCGTATATCTCTTGCACAAAACGCCAGCGCCGGCTCACACACCATAGAGGCACGCATTTTGGTCAGATCTCCTTCGGGAAGCTGCGGATGTTTTTCAAACAAAAACTCACTGCTCACCAATTCCAGAACGGCATCCCCCAGAAACTCCAGCCGCTCATAGTTATTTACCTTGTTAATCCGCCTTTCATTGGCATAGGAACTGTGAGTAAGCGCCTGTACCAGCAGCTCCTTATTTTCAAATGTATATTCGATTCTCTTTTCCAGTAGAGACAATTCCCGTACTTCTCTCATATCCTCGACTTTCCTTGCTTCTGCATCTGACGTTTTCCTGTTTTCCCGGCCTGCAATTCGCAGACCGGATCTGTACATAGATGAAAATATTCCTGAACCACAAGATTCAGGAATATTCAAGGTCAACGCGCGGCGCCTCGAATCAGTTCCACCGCTTCCGCCACCGTGCCGACCCGCTCCGCTTCCTCCGGAGATATCTCAATATCAAATTCTTCTTCGATGCCCATGATAATCTGAAATATATCCAACGAGTCCGCTCCCAGATCCTCGGTGAAAACACTGTCGGCCTTCACATCGTCCGGGTTTACATTCAGGATCCCAGCAATAATCTGTTTGATTTTCTCCAATTCCATCTCTGTCTTGTCCTTATTTGGGTTTGGGGTTTGCGGATTCCCTGCCGACACAATACCAGGAACCCATGCTTACTGTTCTATCGGCATAATTCTCTCCTGTATCTTTTCGCCTATCTGCTGTTTATTGAAATCCAGACACTGTATAACAGCATTTCTGATCTCTACCGATGTGGCACTGCCATGTGTCTTTACCACCAGACCGTTTAGGCCCAACAGAGGAGCGCCGCCGTACTCCTGTACATCAAAACTCTTCAGAGTTTCTTTCAGCGCGGGTTTTACCAGAAGCGCTCCCATCTTGCTGCGCACGGAAGTCATCATACCGCTCTTCACCTTTCTGATCAGAGTGGCGCCCACACCCTCGTACAGTTTCAATATCACATTTCCCACAAAGGCTTCACAGACCACCACATCCGCCACGCCCGCAGGAATATCCCTGGCCTCGACACTGCCTATAAAATGGATGTCCGGGCAATCTTTAAGCAGGGGAAAAGTCGCCTTGACCAAAGCGTTCCCCTTCTCCTCCTCCGCCCCGTTATTCACGATGCCCACCCGGGGATTTTTCACCCCCATTATACTCTCCATATAGATAGATCCCATCCTGGCAAACTGCACCAGGTGAGAGGGCCGCGCATCCACATTGGCGCCGCAGTCAATCAGCAGACTGACGCCTTTTTCCGTGGGGATCAGAGGAGCCAGAGGCGGTCTCTCCACTCCCTTTATCCTGCCCACTATTACCTGTCCGCCCACCAGAACAGCCCCTGTACTGCCGGAGGACACAAATGCGTCGCAAGTCCCCTCCTTCACCATATACAGAGCCTTCACAATGGAGGAATCCTTCTTTTTACGAATCGCCATAACGGGCGGTTCTGCTGTCTCAATCACCTCCGACGCGTGTACAATCTCCACCTGTGATATATCATAAGTATATTTTGCAAGTTCTTCCTTGATGACAGTCTCCCGGCCCACCAGAAAAACCTTTATTTCCTTGTTTGTGTTTACCGCCTCTATCGCGCCCCGTACAAGTTCCACAGGCGCGTGATCTCCGCCCATTGCGTCTACTGCCACATTGACCATCTGCCAATTCCTCCTGATCAGAGTTCATTAAAAATCCATTTACTACTATACTAAAACAGTCCGTAAAAAGCAAGCATGAATCCCCATATGACAAAAAAGATTTCCCCGCAAACGGAGAAATCTTTTCTTTCATATGGAACATTCAATCAATCAGCTTCGACAACCTGCTTCTTATTGTAAGAACCACAAGCCTTACATACTCTGTGAGGCATCATCAGCGCGCCGCACTTGTTGCACTTTACCAGAGCGGGAGCGCTCATCTTCCAATTCGCTCTTCTCTTATCTCTCCTGCCTCTGGAAGATTTATTCTTAGGACAAATAGACATTGTTACACCTCCTTTTAAAGTTCCATATCCACCCGGTATCACCAGAATCATCCATGACCGCCTGCGATCACAAACTACCTGGGACTCGTGTGGACAGTTCCTGTTTTTACTTTGCGTTAAATATATCCTGTATCACTGCCATTCGTGGGTCGGGAACGAAGCTGTCGCATCCGCACTCCCTCACATTTCGATTCTGTCCGCATACAGGGCAAATACCCTTGCAGTCTTCCTTACACAGAATCTTTGCAGGCCAGTTACCAATAAGTATATCGTGCGCAAGAGCATCCACATCCAAGTCATATCCATTCACAAAGTGCTGGTCATCCGCATCATCTGCCGCTGCCTTCTCCGGCGAAAAAACTACCCGCTCACCGCATAACGCAAGCCGCAATGGCACCTCTGTCAGACATCTGTCGCAAGCGGCCCGCAATGTAAGCCGTAAGTCAGCTTTTACCAAAACTTTTCCCGTCTCCAGGTGCGTAATCACAATGGAAACAGGATCTTTCTGAACAATCTCAAAACATCCCTGCCCATTGTCAAAGCTTGTCATCTCAAGCTCCGCGTTTAAATCCTGTCGTTTTCCTTCGGATGTAAACACATCGGATAAATGAATGAACATAGCAACTCCCATGCATAATATTCATGTGACTTTTCCCACACACTTTTTCATTATACATAAATGATCCGGGTTTGTCAACAATTATTTCAACCATAATAGTGATTTTTCTTATGCAGGATCACTGAAGCAGCCAGCGCCGCCAAAATACACAGGATAAGTAACACACACCACAGGGGAATCTCCCGCACGTCCAGACAGCGGATGTTGATCCACATCTGATTTATATTGTGGGTTTCCTCCTCGTCAAAATACCGCATTACCGCCGCCCTGGAAATGATCTCCTGGGAGGGATATTGTGAATACAGCTGTCTGCCCACCTGTTCCGGCCGAGTATAAACCACATAGTCTTCATCCTCGCTGTTTCCACTGAAAAAATAGCCCACGGGATAGGCCACCGCCTGATCCTGTTCTTCCCCTTCTTCCTCCGCGCCATAGCACCAGTTTAAATAAGAAAACACGGTGTCATCCTCTCCGCCGGATATGGCAGAGGTATAACCTATATAATACATGTTCCGCACCGCGTTCTCCGGTCTGGATAAAAAGTTGACAAAGGCTTCCGCCGCCTGTTTCTTATCCGGATCACCGCCAATGCCATCCCTGAGCATCACCCAGCCGTCAAACCAGAGATTGGTACATTCCCTGGGCACCGCAAATTCCAGGTACACCCCGTCTTCCTCCGCCTGGTCCATGGCGAATACGGCGTCTCCGGACCACTGATAATTGGCGATGATTTTGCCTGTCACCATGTCGGCTTTTCCGCTGTCCGTCTCTAGAGCATAAATATTCCCCATAATGCCTGCCAGCAGTTCCTCCACCGCCTGAATCGTCTCAGGCGATACGTCATTCATCATCTCTCCCAGCTTCCGAGAATAATCCGGATCATTCACAAACGCGCTGTCCATCAGACGATCCTGTAACAGATAGCCGAGAGTGGAGAAATACGTGTCCCGCACATTGTCTTTCAGCGTGATTTGCCGATAGAAATCCGGATTGTCAAACACAGCCCATGTGGAGGCTTCCTCCCGGGTCATCAGCTCCGGATTGTACAGCACTCCTGTCACACCCCACATATAGCCTGCGGCATAGCGCTCCCAGCTCTCCCCATTGATCTGGTTCTCCGCAAAAACCTGAGCGATATAGGGAGAGACGCATCTCCGGTAATAGTTTTCCTCATTATCTCCGTCAAAGAACTCCTCCGAGTAAGGCTCTAAAGCCCCCTGGGCCATCAGCTTCATAATCATATAGTCCGACGGACAGACCAAGTCATAGGTATCCCCCAGAGTCAACTGATTATACAAATCCTCGTTGGTGCCAAAACAGGAGTACTCCACCTGCACCCGTTTCCCGTAAGTCTCATAATACCAGTCCTCGAACTCCTCATATAGCGCATTCACCCCCAGGATTTCCACGCCGTTGTCCAGTTCAATCAGTTCCTCTTCATCCCAGTCTCCCAGATCAATGTATTCCTCCCAGTTACAGACCCGGAGCGTGGTCACATCGTCCTTGGCCAGAACATGCCCCATCTCCTCCCTCACTGGAGGAAATCCGCCCACAGCCGCCAGCAGCGACAGTGCCAGACTCAGGACAAAGATTCGTCCTATCTTTTTATTTCTCATCCAGGCTCCTATCTGCCCGCCCCGGCGGGCCCAACCCTATTTATCAACTTTTGGAGCGGTGCCCCAACGCCGCTCCGTGAGGTTCATCACAACCACCACCAGAACCACAATCAAAAAGATCAGCGTGGACAAGGCCCACAACGCTGTCTTAATCTCCGTCTGGGAACCCTTGGTGGCATTCACAACATAAGTGCTGATGGTATCAAAAGTGGCAGGCTTTGTATAGCTGGCAATAAAATAGTCGTCCAGCGACAGCGTCACCGCCAGCGCAAAACCCGATACAATCCCCGGCTGAATCTGTGGCAACACCACCTTGGTGAGCGCCTGTCTGGGCGTAGCCCCCAGATCCATGGCCGCCTCGTACAGGCTGGCGTCCATCTGCTTCAGCCTGGGCACCACCGAAAGGTAGACAAAGGGAGCGCACAGCACCATATGCCCCACCACCAGGGGGACAAAAGTACTCTTGTCAATCCCCAAAACCACCACCAGCATAATACACACAGAAAAACCGGTCACTACATCCGCATTGATCACAGGCACCTGGTTCATGGCACCCACAGCGCTCTTGGTCAGCTTTCTGGCATAAAAAGCTCCGATGGCCCCCAGCGTTCCCAGCGTCGTGGCCAGAAACGCCGACCCTAAAGCCAGCAACACCGTGCCCAGAATCATTCCCCGCAGTTCCTCGTTGGAGAACAGATTGGCATAGTTGTCCAGGGTAAAACCATGAACGGAACCAATATTCGCGGAGGTGGTGAAGCTGTAAAAGGCCAATACCAAAATGGGCAGATACAACAAAAGCAACATACAGCCGATAAATATTTTTCCAAGATTCCTTTTCATAGCAGGGCACCTCCTCTGCTTCCGGCATCCTCTTCCGTGTACCGGTCCGTAACCAGTGTAAAGACCAGAATGATCAGCAACAGAATCAAAGCGATCATGGAACCGTTATGCCAGTCATAGGCGCTGAAAAAGCTGCCGATCAGGCTGCCCATAATATAGGTACTGTTGTAGAGCATATCCAGCACCACATAGTTGGTCATGGAAGGTAAAAACACCATGACCACGCCGCTTATTATGCCTGGCACAGACAGGGGCAGCGTCACCTTGCCAAATACCTGAAACGGTCCCGCCCCCAGATCCGCCGCCGCCTCCAACAGACTTTTGTCCAGTTTCAACAGTGTGGTATACATGGGCAGAATCATAAAGGGCAGAAAATCATAAGTCATACCCACGACCGTATTCAGGAAGGGGTGAAAGGCCAGATTTCCCTCAATCACCGTCAAAATCTCTTTCAGGGCCGTAATCCGCAGCGTAAAATTGATCCACATGGGAAGGACAAACATCACCACAATCACCGACTTTCGCTTCCACTGGCTCCTGGCCAGAATATAAGCGATGGGATACGCCAGCAACAGGCACACGCAGGTGGTCACCGCCGCAATGGCAAAGCTGTAGGCCAGCGTGCCAATGGTATAGGGACTGGTAAAAAAGCCCGTTAGATTGTCCAGGGTAAAATTTCCCTCCCCGTTTGTAAAAGCATAGTATATGATAACCAAAAGCGGCGCTGCCACGAAACAGAGCAAGAACACCGCATAGGGGATGCAGAGCTGTTTTCTGGAAAATCGAAATACTCCCATATCTCCTCCTCAAGTAAACTTATTTCATCAAGTCACCACAGAACTTCCTCTCCGAAAAACGGATATACGTCTGCGATCTAATATAATCGACTTTATCGCTCGCAAGGCAAATATTCTGCATTGTCCTCTTTTTATTTCTTCAACGCATACTGTAGTTTGTCTCTGGGAATAATCAAACTTACATAATCGTCCATGTTCCACAGATATTCGTCCCGAACGATAAAATCCTCGTCCTCGTCTGTCCGCACGATATAACGATAATGGTCACCCTTGTAAATCAGATTGATAATGTGTCCTTTTACCACACCGGCTTCTTCGTCATCGCTCATGGCAATGTCTTCGGGTCTGATGGACACGATGACATGCAGGGCGGAAGTATCCACCTCGTCCCCGTGAGCGTCCACCAGAATATCCCCCTCCGCCAAATGTGAACCGGGAACCAGTCTGGTGATATCAAAGTCAAACTCTCCGTCCAGGAAATCCAGCTTACAGCCACCTTTTACGCGCGCCTCAAATTTGTTCACGGTATTCTCGGCAATCATGATATGTATGCCCTCCGGGTCCACGGTCAACCCCACCTGATCTCCCACCTGGGCTTTGCGGGTGGACTGGATTACAATCTCATTCTTACCGGACTGCACCGTAATCTCATAATGCACGCCCTTGAATACCACGGAAGTCACTCTTCCCTGAATAATACCCTCCCCCGGCGGCGTGATCAGAATATCCTCGGGCCGCAGAACGGCGTCGATCATGGTACCGTTCTCCACATCGTCCACACAGGTAAATTCCGCGCCGCAGAAACGCACCTTATACTTTCCCGTCATAATGCCGTTAAAAATATTACTCTCCCCGATAAAATCCGCCACAAAGGCGTTCTTCGGCTCGTTGTAAATATCCTCCGGCTCGCCCACCTGCTGAATCCGTCCCTCCGACATGACCACGATCTTGTCGGACATGGTCAGCGCCTCCTCCTGGTCGTGCGTTACATAGATAAAGGTAATGCCCAGCTTGTCATGCATGCTTTTGAGTTCCAACTGCATCTCCTTGCGCATCTTTAAATCCAGCGCCCCCAGCGGCTCGTCCAACAGCAGAATCTGGGGTTCATTGACAATGGCTCTGGCGATGGCGATTCTCTGCTGCTGTCCGCCGGAGAGTGTCTGTACGGTCCTGGACTCAAAGCCCTCCAGGTCCACCATCTCCAATGCCTTTTTTACCTTTTTCACCACCTCCATCCGGGGCAGCTTTTTCAGTTTCAGCCCGAAAGCAATATTGTCAAAAATATTCAGATGGGGAAACAGGGCATAGCGCTGGAACACTGTGTTGATAGGCCTTTCATTGGGCGGCAATTTGGTGATGTCCCTGCCGTTTAACAGAATTTCGCCGCTGCTGGGCAGATCAAAACCGGCTAACATCCGCAGCGTCGTGGTCTTGCCGCAGCCGGAGGGACCCAGAAAAGTCACAAACTCACCCTGTTTTATGGTCAGATTAAAGTCATTCACCGCCACAAAGCCGTCCTCAAAGGAACGGCACAGAGACTTAAATTCCAGAAAATGTTCAGATTGTGTACCACTGTTCAACGCAATCTCCTCCTATAGCTTTTTGTCATAATAAGGGTTTGGGGAATCTTTCAACCCGGTCCTGTGAATCCGCCAAGACCATATAAAATTTCATTGTTTACAAGTCTATCATAAAAAATTGTATATTTCCACATTTTTTCTACATTTCACAAGAAAATTTTTGCCATCGCTGTATGTTACCCGAGTTTCCGGGGCCAATAACGCAATTGAGCGGTCACTGCGACCGCTCATAACCTGCTGTTGTCCGTTCAGCCGGAATTTCCATTCCCGGTTGGATGGGGCACTGTCCCTGTCCGATCATGCAAACCGGGTTAAAGCCTCCAACGTCACCTGAAAAATCTTCTCCCGCGCCGATAAATTGTCATTCCAGTTTCTGTTATCATAGGTTTCTCCCACCAGAATATCCCCACTGTATAAAAGCTGTCCGAATACCCTGCCTCTAAATTTCGCTATGGCGGCCATGGTGGCGCACTCCATCTCCACAGTCTGGCATCCCTGCCTGACACGGTGCTCTACCATGTCCCTTGTCTCCCGGTAGAATCCGTCCGTGGTCCAGGTAGTACATTCTATGTAGGAAATCCCGTATTCTTCCAGCACTTCCCTGAAAATACGTATAGGCTTCTCCTGTATTGCGATATACTTTTCCGGCGACAGATATTTGTAGGAAGCCCCCTCGTCTCTCAGCGCCCGCACCGGGATCATGACATCCCCCGCCGGGATATCGGCCAGCACGCCGCAGGCCCCGCAGCACAGCAACACCTGCACGCCTCTGCCGTACAGCCAGTCCGTCATCATCGCAATGGAGCCGGAGCCCACCACCGCCTGGATCAGGCAGATATCCGTGCCCCTCACATTCAGCCGGTAAGCCGGAAAATCCCTCATTTCAGAAATATAAGTTCCGATCACTTCTCCGGGATATCGGTTCAGAAAGGCTTCCACCACCTCCCCGAAAAAAGTCATAATACACAGACGCGGAAACGGCTCTTCACCTTTTTGAGGATCTATTATCGCACCGCGTTCGGTACTGTACTCTAAAATCGGATATTCATTCTCTATAATCATGTCAGTTCCTCTCCCTGTTTTTCCTTCCGTCCTTCATGTGTCCGTTCTGTTGTTTCATCCTGCTCCCGCAAAAGTCCCCGCATCATTGCGCTCACTCTCTCAGGTCCAATTCCCTCCTGTGCCCCATAGGCCAGAATCTCCCGCAGCCACTGCTCAATATAACGTTCCGGCTCATTCTTGCCAATGCCGATAATCACACTATATTTACGGTACAAATTGAAATCTTTCTCCTCAAAACCGTCAATAACCTCACCTACAGAAAGCTCTGTAAAAAGCAGTTCCTTAACACATTTTCCATAGATCAGGGCTTCTTCCAGCGCTTTCTTTTCCACCTCCGTGCTCCCTTTGGGTACGCACACTACAACCGCCGGCTTAAGCAGTGGCTTTTTCCCCAACGCTTTCACCAGAAGCATGGAAAAAAGCATTGTCGCCACACAGTAATCCGCCACCCTCCCCTGCCGCAGCGGAGACATGATCACCAGATTCTCTGCGTCTTTTCCGATCATTCTCTCCGCTTCCGATCCAAACGCCACTATTTTTCCATCGTCCCCACGATAAGCCACAAGAGATTTTTCCCTGAGCACTATGCCTCTTCCCCGCACATAGATGATAAGATCCGCAGGCTCATATACTGTATTCTGGTTCATGACCTCATAACCTCCCGACTTGATCAATCCTGTCATGTCCGTTTTGTCTCCCTATTGGCTCTGTCTCCCATATGCAGTCAGCTTCCAAAATCAAAAATGCTTTCTCGCTATGCCCATTTCCCGGAATCCGACCGCTGGTTTTTACCTTATGGGATCTGGGGGCCCTACAACTGGATATCCACCTGATATTCTTCGTCTATGAGAATATATTCTACCCCGGCCCTACGGCATTGCTCCAACACCCTGGCATTGTCCCGCCGCACATTCTCCGGCGTACAACCCTCGTCCTCCATGCGTTCCTCTATGACACTGGCATATTTTTTGATGCTGTCGAAGTGGTTCGCAATATATTTTTCACTCATCACCAGGCAGTAGTATCGGATCTCCTTCAAGTATACCGCCTCGAAGTCCTTCGCCCAATCAAAAGGAATATAGCAGCCCTCCACAATCAGATTCTGCGAATTTTCAATGGCCGTCTTTATCATTTCCCGCACAATAGGCCATAGATAGCCCGTTAAAGCCATATCGTCGCTTACAGGGGTGAGTGTGGTCTGCCCGCTGCGAATAAGCCCCATCTTCAAATGGTCTATGGACAGATAGGGATATTTATACTTCTCCAACAGTCTCTGGGAAAGCATAGTCTTGCCTGTGTGGGACGCGCCTGTAATTAAAATGATCATTTTGTCTCCTCCCTTTTATCTTGACATTCAGTGATAGCGAAACTCCTTATACATCGACCGTGTTAGCTCTTTTCCGACACACATCCCGTCGCTTATAGAAAACGTTTTGCCATTGCATGATCTTATCATATACCATATGAGACTAATAATCCAGTGAAAATGTTCTTATCTCAAAATCTATTCCACATTTCTTCTTCATCTGACGCATAATCCCCCGCCAGTCCGCCTGTATGAAATTCCAGAAACTTATATATGACCAGGCCGGATATTTTCCCGTCACACCCGGGCCACGGCCTCTTTCATCTCCTTCACACACGCATAGATGGCCGGGGCCGCCTGTTCGCCGTCTCTGGCAATGATCTTCACAATGGCGTTGCCCATGATGGCTCCGTCGGATATCTGTGCCATATGCCGGGCCTGTTTGGGAGTACTGATGTCAAAGCCCACGGCACAGGGCACATCCGTCACCTGCCGTATACTTTCCACCATGAACTTTAGGTCAACGCCGATCTCACTGTGCATGCCAGTGCCTCCCACAGGGTATACCACATAGATAAAGCCTTCGGCTTTACGGGCAATCATCTGAATCCGCTCCCGGGAGGTGGGCGCAATCATGGAGATCAGTGCCACATTATGTGTCTTTGCCACTTCTTCCATCTCCTGCTTCTCCTCATAGGGCAGATCCGTAACAATGATGGCATCCACGCCAAGCGCCTCACATTTATCAAAAAACCGATCACATCCATAGTGAAATATCGGATTGGCATAAGTCATAAAAGCCAGCGGGATTTGGGCACAGTCTCCGGTCTGTTGCCGCACCCGCCTCACGATCTCGAAGGCGCCGTCTGTGGTCATCCCTCCCTGTAACGACCGAATATTGGCATCCTGGATTTCCACTCCCTCTGCGGTAGGATCGGAAAAAGGAATACCGATTTCGATTAAATCCGCTCCCGCCCGCGCCATCTCCTCAATGTATCGCACAGTGCAATCCGGCGTAGGGTCTCCCGCCGTCAAGAAGGGAATAACCGCCTTGTGATTGGGCGTCTGAAACACTCTGTTGATCTGACTATATACTGCTCTACTCATGAAGATCCACCCCCCTGTATCTGGCGATTGCCGCCACATCTTTGTCCCCACGCCCCGACAGACATATGATAATACTCTGGTCAGGGCTGTAATTTCCGGCTGTCTTTCTGACATACGCCACCGCGTGGGCGCTTTCCACGGCACAGATAATTCCCTCTGTCCGGGCCAGATAGGCAAAAGCGTCCACCGCCTCGTCGTCTGTGACGGGAACATATCTGGCTCTGCCGGAGTCATGCAGATAGGCATGTTCCGGCCCTATGCCAGGGTAGTCCAGTCCTGCGGAGATGGAGTATACCGGCGCAATCTGTCCGTACACATCTTGGCAGAAATAGGATTTCATACCATGGAAAATCCCCAGGCTGCCAGTGGCAATGGTTGCCGCCGTCAATGCGGTGTCCACACCCTTCCCCGCCGCCTCGCAGCCGATCAGTTCCACTTCCTTATCCGCTATGAAATTATAAAACATCCCCATGGAATTGCTGCCGCCTCCCACACAGGCTACCACAGCCGCTGGAAGGCTCCCCTCCCTTTCCAGAATCTGCCGCCTGGCCTCCTGACTGATCACACTTTGAAAATCCCTCACAATCATGGGAAACGGATGGGGACCCATAACGGACCCCAACACATACAGAGTGTCGTTTACCCGGTTCGTCCACTCTCTCATACAGGCGCTGACCGCATCTTTCAGCGTCCGGGTGCCGCTGGTTACGGGATGGACCTTCGCCCCCAGGAGTTCCATACGGTATACGTTGAGAGCCTGGCGAACCGTGTCCTCCTCCCCCATATAGATCTCGCACTCCATGTCCAGCAGGGCAGCTGCCGTAGCCGTGGCCACACCGTGCTGACCGGCGCCGGTCTCGGCAATGAGACGGGTCTTTCCCATCTTCTTGGCAAGCAGCGCCTGCCCCAGCACATTGTTGATTTTGTGAGAACCTGTATGATTCAGATCCTCCCGCTTTAAATAAATTCTGGCTCCGCCCAGATCCTTCGTCATCTTTTCCGCATAATACAACAGGGAAGGCCTGCCTGCATATTCTTTTAACAGTGTCTGTAACTCCCGCTGAAATTCCGGGTCGTTCCTGTAATGCTCATAACATTCTTCCAGGCAAATCAATTCACGCATCAGCGTCTCCGGAACATACTGACCGCCGTGAATACCGTAACGTCCTTTACTCATTGCTTTTCTCCTCCAATTCGACTGGCATCATTCTCTGACATGTACACTACTGTTAATGAAATAGCCTCTTTGCTCAAAACTTTCTCCTCTCTTCTATTACAATTTATGGGTAACTGCGAAACCCGGTCCGCAAGTGATGACCAGCATAGACTGTTCAACCGCACAAAAAACCGTCCTTGACAGAGATACTCTCTGTCAAGGACGGGTGCATACAATTTCCCCGCGGTGCCACCTTGATTCATGCTTTGACAGCATGCTCCTCCAGGATACCAACATATCCCTCGCAACTGACGTATGCGCACGTCATGAAATACTCGGCCTCAGAACCATGCCTTTCCTCATGCCCTCAGTGGTCCATTTAACAGCCTGCATCTCCAACCTTTCTCAGCAACCGGTCTCTCTGTAAGCGCATTTACTGTTTTTATCTCCACTTCAACGGTTTGTGTTCCGCTATTTATTTTTACAATATTACTCCAAACAAATATATGTGTCAAGTGCTTTTTGGAAATCCGGTCAAAGTCCATAAGACGCTTTAAGTTTTCCAAACTCCTCAGATTTGGTAAAGCCATACACAAGTGTATCTCTGTTCTCCTCACCTGTTTTCAGTCTTGCCACCCAATCCGCAAATCCCGAAGAATCTGGCTGTCTATTTAAAAAGGTCTGATACATCCGCAGCACAAATTCTTCGTCCGTAAGGTTCTGGTTAATCAGTTCCTGAGAATGCAAAAATCCGTCTGACGCAATCTGTTCTATCGTTTTCTCCCCGGTCAGATATACCCTGCACCAGTTTTCCAGTCCGTCCTCGTCAAATCTTCTGCCCAACATCTTGGTATACAGCCGGGCTATGAACCCTGTTGCTCCGGGATTGCGGTCCCTCCATGCTGAAACATCCACGCTCCCCCGCATTACGTCATATCTGTCACACAATTCTGTAAACTCAGCTGACTCCGCGAATCCCCGGAATACATACAGGCGGCTCACGCCATTTTCCAGTGCGTCAAGCCATTCCCCCATTCCATCTTCATCCGCGCTCCGATCAAACATGGTTTGATATAGAATATTCAGGTATTCACTGTCACCATAATTCTTTTGCTCAAATTCATCGCTGAAGAAAAAGCCCTGCGCCACTTCCGCAGCAGATTTTGTCTGGGATTCCAACTGCTCTACCCAATCATTTAAACCCTTTTCATCATAGGTTCTCCCCAAGCAGACAGTGTACAATCTTTTCACAAACGCAGTGACATCCTCTTCCTCTTCAATAAACGGTTCCAGAGTGATCGTTCTGATCTCCGTATCATACGGTCTGTATCCGATTTGAAGTTCCAACTTTCCGTTTTTCACCCGCATGCCAAATATATTTCTGCCGTCCATATCCTCATAGGTATAGATAACCGAAATGTTTCCATCATTTGTAATCCGATAAACATTCTTGGTATCATTCAAAAAAGTTGTCCTGCCCGTGCGCTGCAAAACCCCGTAACAAAACGGATAATATTCAAAGTAATTATCACTTCTATATCCCCAGGTTGCATTGTCAAATACACGCACTACTTTTTCTGTGCCGGTTGTTTCCGCGCGATAAATCAAACTCATTTTAGAGCCGTCATACCCCAGCCGATAACTGCCCGCTCCGTTTAGAGGCACAGCCGCGCTGCGAACCTCTTCTCCGCCGGCATTCCACCATCCGCCCTCATCATACAGTGTACTTGTGCATTTATGATCCTGTGTTTCCAGGGTATGATCTTTTTGCAGCAGACTGTCACTGAGCATAAAATATTTATAAGACATCTGTCCAAAAGGCGCGTTTTCTATGTAGTTGGAATCCCACGTGACGTCTATATTATACCATTGCCCGTCTACCTTGACCTGATTCCAGGTATGATCCCCACCAGTGGCCGTTCCTACCTCCACAATGCCCACATATCTGAGCAGCATTTCATACGAGTCTTTGTAGCCCTGACAGACAGCGCTTCCCGTCACCAGCGCGTCATAAACTGTATAATTCTGGTAAGTGTAGTCATATTTACAGTTTGTAGCCAGCCAATCGTGCAAGGCCAGCATCTTCTGTAAATCACTCATATCCGAAGTTATAGATTCCCTGACCGCTCTTTTGAGGCTCTTCAAGGGTAATGGTGGGTAAAAAACACCCACAACCCCAGTGTTTATG
>CANSPM010000051.1 GCA_947648875.1 uncultured Lachnospiraceae bacterium | reverse complement strand
TGTCGGAGTGCAGGATACAGCCCTTTGTAATCTTTGTATGGTGGATGGCATCCTTTGCCTCCATAGGTGTTTCGTGATGCCTCGTGAATCCCTATGATCTCTTGCAGAAGGGCTTCATTCTCTATACAGCGCAGACTTTTGGAACGTTTCCGCCACGCATAATAACCGCTTTTTGAAACCTGAAGCCACTGCGCCATCTTCGCGATCCGGTATCTGGAGCGGTTCTGCTCCATGTAAAGGTAACGGATCACTTCAGGTTCTTTGCAAAGAAGGCGCTTGCTTTTTTTAGGAATTCATTTTCTTCTTCCAGATCCTTTATGCGCTTTTTGAGGGCACGCAGTTCGGCATCTTCCTGATGGAGATTGCCGCTGCCCACAAATGGTTCTGTGGGATGTTCCTTAAAGCGGGACATCCATGTATACAGGGTATTTACGTTAACACCAAGCTCCCTTGCAACCTTTGCCGCAGGTACGCCTGACTGCACCCTCTTACATGCCTCTTCCTTGAATTCGATACTGTACGTCTGTGCCATAATCTTTCCTCCTGACTCTGCCGGATAGATTATACCACTCGTTCTATATGTCTATCAAATGGGGTATAAGGCATATCCATGATGTTGTTGGCTTGTAGGAAATTCAGCATTTTCGCTGCGTCTTTGAGGTTATACAACGATTGTGAATATCCCAATTTTCCCGTCTGTGCCTTGCGTGACAAAATGCCTTGAATGTAGTCGGCAAGGGTGGGCGGCTCGGTGTTCTCGCTTTCTTCTTTCAACCAGCTTTGCAGTTTGGAGATACGTGCCTTTAACTGTCGCAAACGCTTATTCGTTACCTCGATTTCGCGGTTGTATACACATTATAGGACGTAATCAAGCAGAAGTATACTGGTAAAAAGTCATAAAAAAGCACTAGATATCGGGATTATATCCCCTACATCTAGTGCTTTTCATTGTGCAATTTGTCACTTATTTGTAGTTTACGATTTTACCAAAATCCGGCTTCAAGGACGCGCCGCCCACCAGCCCGCCGTCGATATCGGGCTGCGCAAACAGTTCGGGAGCACTGGAAGCGGACACGGAACCGCCATACTGGATGCGGATGGCCGCCGCAGTCGCCTCGTCATAAATCTCGGCTATGCAATCACGAATGGCCTTGCAAACCTCCTGCGCCTGCTCGGTGGTAGCCACCTTGCCTGTGCCAATGGCCCAGATCGGCTCATAGGCGATAACAGCCGTTGCCGCCTGCTCTGCCGTCACATGTAGAAACGCGATCTTAATCTGCTGGCGAATCCAGTCAATGGTGATTCCCTGCTCACGCTGGGTCAGGGATTCACCGCAACAGACGATGGGAGTAATGCCATGCTCAAAAGCTTTTAACACCTTTTTGTTCACCGTCTCATCCGTCTCGGCAAAATACTCCCTTCTCTCGGAGTGACCGATAATCACATATTTAACACCCACATCCGTCAACATATCCGGAGCGATCTCCCCAGTGTAAGCGCCCTTCTCCTCAAAATACATATTCTCTGCGCCGATCTGGATATTCGTGCCCTTTGCCGCCTCCATGGCCGGGATGATGTCGATGGCAGGCACGCAGAATACCACGTCCACCTCATCATTGACCACCAGGGGCTTTAAGGTATTTACCAATTCTACTGCCTGACTGGGAGTCATATTCATCTTCCAGTTACCGGCGATGATTTTTTTTCTTTCCATATTCTTTTCCTCGATTCCCTAAATTTCGCTTTCCCACTCCCTGTATACAGTCCATACAAAATACAGCAGAACCTTTCAGCGCCCTGCTGTATTTCGGTGGGCCATGTGAGGATGCAATTTCTCTTATTACCGGTGAGCTATATTTCTTTCCGCTTTTTCCTTATAGGCCTGCTTCCATTCATCAGCTGAGAGCCCGTAACAAAGGCCGCCGAAACTGCCCCCTTCCATGGTTTCCATGCCTTTCATATTTCAGGCCTTGTCATCCGCTGCCGCCACACCGGGAAGAGTCTTGCCCTCCAGGAACTCCAGAGAGGCGCCACCGCCGGTGGAAATATGGCTCATCTTGTCCCCGAAACCAAGCTGATTCACCGCCGCTGCAGAATCGCCGCCGCCGATAATCGTGGTGGCATCGGTCTCCGCCAGAGCTTTGGCTACGGCGATGGTACCTGCCGCCAGGGTTGGATTCTCAAACACGCCCATAGGGCCGTTCCACACCACGGTCTTGGCGCTCTTTACCGCCTCCGCATACATTGCGGCAGTCTTGGGTCCGATATCGCAACCCTCTCTGTCTGCGGGCATATTCTCCACATCATATACCTCTGTCTCCACAGGGGCGTCAATGGGGTTGGGGAACTCAGTGATGGTTACGGAGTCCACGGGAAGCAACAGCTTCTTGCCCAGCTTCTCAGCCTTTTCCGTCATCTCCTTACAGTAATCCAGCTTCTCGTTGTCCACCAACGAATTGCCGATCTCATATCCCTGCGCCTTTAAGAAAGTGTAAGCCATGCCTCCGCCGATGATCAAAGTGTCGCACTTCTCCAGCAGGTTGGAGATCACATTCAGCTTGTCGGCGACTTTAGCACCACCCAGAATAGCCACGAAAGGTCTTACCGGATTCTCTACCGCATTGCCCAGGAAATTAATCTCCTTCTGCATCAGATATCCCACCACATTGGAGCCGCCTTTGGCGGTAATGCACTTAGTCACACCCTCCACGGAGGCATGTGCTCTGTGGGAAGAACCGAATGCATCACACACATAGTCGTCCGCCAGATCGGCCAGTTCCTGAGAGAACTGCTCGCCGTTCTTAGTCTCCTCCTTGCCACGGAAACGGGTATTCTGTAACAATACCACATCCCCCTCCTTCATGGCCTCCACCGCAGCGGTGGCCGCCTCGCCGGTCACATTGTAGTCTGCGACAAACACTACCTCTTTGCCCAGCTTCTCGGACAGTCTCTTAGCCACGGGAGCCAGGGATTCCTTCTCATTGGGGCCTTCCTTCACCTTGCCCAGATGGGAGCAGAGAATTACCTTGCCACCGTCACTGATCAGCTTATTAATGGTAGGCAGAGCCGCTACAATACGAGTCTCGTCAGTAATCTCCCCATTCTTCAAAGGAACATTGAAATCACATCTGACCAGAACCCTTCTTCCTTTAACGTTGATATCATCAACGGATTTCTTATTTAAGCCCATGTTTTGATCTCCTTACGTTTCGATTTCCGATAATAATGGTCGGTTTCCTTCTGCTATTTCTTTATTAATACATTTTACTATAGACCTTACATAATGCTGCCAGCTATAAGATAAGGGCCCGGTCCAAGGACCGGACCCTTATAGGTCTTATTCACAACGACAATTATGATACTTAAGCCAACTCGCTGAAATACTTAATGGTGCGAACCATCTGAGAGGTGTAGCTGTTCTCGTTGTCATACCAGGAAACAACCTGTACCAGAGAGTTGCCATCCTCCATCTTGGAAACCATGGTCTGGGTAGCGTCAAAGATGGAACCGTAGGTGCTGCCGATCACATCAGAGGATACGATCTCGTCCTCATTGTAGCCAAAGGACTCGGTTGCCGCCGCCTTCATAGCCGCATTGATACCTTCCTTGGTAACCTCACCCTTTACAACAGCTACCAGAATGGTGGTAGAACCGGTGGGGGTGGGTACACGCTGCGCAGAGCCGATCAGCTTGCCGTTCAGTTCAGGAATAACCAGGCCGATTGCCTTGGCGGCACCGGTAGAGTTGGGAACGATGTTGCACGCGCCTGCGCGGCTTCTTCTCAGATCGCCCTTTCTCTGGGGACCGTCCAGAATCATCTGGTCGCCGGTGTAAGCGTGAACGGTGGTCATGATACCGCTCTGGATCGCCGCGAAATCGTTCAGGGCCTTAGCCATGGGAGCCAGGCAGTTGGTGGTGCAGGAAGCGGCGGAGATAACGGTATCTTCGGGCTTTAAGGTGTCATGGTTTACATTGTATACGATGGTAGGAAGGTCATTGCCTGCGGGAGCAGAGATAACAACCTTGCGGGCACCGGCGGTGATGTGTGCGGAAGCCTTGTCCTTGGAGGTGTAGAAACCGGTACACTCCAGAACCACATCTACCTTCAACTCGCCCCAGGGAAGTTTGGAAGCGTCTGCCTCTTTGTAGATGGTGATGGTCTTGCCGTTTACAGTGATGTTGTCCTCGCCGGCCACTACGCTGTCAGCGTACTTGTACTTACCCTGAGAAGAGTCATACTTGAGCAGATGTGCCAACATCTTGGGGCTGGTCAGATCGTTGATCGCCACAACCTCATAGCCCTCTGCGTCGAACATCTGCCTGAAAGCCAGACGACCAATGCGGCCAAAACCATTAATTGCTACTCTTACTGCCATTTTAGTTTCCTCCTGAAATTTATTTTATATTATTTTGACGAAGAACTCTGCCGGCGGTCAATACTGTCGGACACCGGATTGTCAAAATTTTGTCAACACTGTTATTTTACCTAATTCCCGTCCAAAATTCAAGATGTAAATCAAAAATATTTGGCAAAACTGGGAATTTTTACAGTTTGTTAATAATTTAATACCGCGCCCTCCCGAAGCATTCCCGCATAGTCCTCCCAGGAAATATATTTTCCGCCCATGCTTTCCAGATGAGGGGTGTGGAACTGACAGTCAATCAGCAGAAAATTTTTTTGTTCCAACATTCCGGCCAGCGCGATCAGCGCCGCCTTGGAACCGTTCTCCCTTTCCGAGAACATACTCTCCCCAAAAAAGCACCTTCCGATGACAACCCCGTAAAGTCCCCCCGCCAGAACGTCTCCCTCAAAGGACTCCAGACTCAGGGCATACCCCTGCCTGTGCAGCCTGTGGTATGCTTCCTCCATTTCGTCTGTAATCCAGGTTCCCTCCTCCTGTTCCCGTTTGGCGCGGCACCTGTGCATGGTATCCGAGAAATCTCTGTTTATCTCAAATCTATACGCTTGCTTATGGAAATATTTGCGCATAGAACGGGAAATATGGATTTCCCCCGGCATAATGACAAACCGCCTCCTTGGACACCACCACAGGATCTCCTCCCCCGGCGAATACCACGGAAAAATGCCATTGGTATAAGCCAATAAAAGCCGCTCCACACACAGGTCGCCCCCCACGGCAAGAAGCCCGTCCTCACGGGCAAGCATGGGATTGGGAAAAGATATTTCATTGGGATTTAAACGATAGACCGGCATTTTTTTCTCCTTATTCGATAAAAACAATCTTTTGTGCAATCGCAGAACGGTCTCCGAGAGTGACTTGACCGGTCAATAGATGTACAACACACCCGCATGTGACAGCCAGTCACCCTTATTTTGCATATATTGACCTATAAACCCGCATCCATAATCCCGTTTACAGCAAACGCCCCTTTGTCGCAAATGAGAAGACATTTTCCGCCCTCTTTCAGGGAGCCAAACAGTATCTCATCCACCAGAAGAGGCTTGATCTCTCCCTGGATCACACGCTCAATTTCCCTGGCGCCGAACTCTGCGCTGATCCCTTTCTTTCTGATCAACTCTCTGGCCATATTGTCCGCAGACAGCTCTATGTTTCTGCGCAGTAGCATCTCCTGTAGTTCACCCAGCTTCTTGTCCACGATCTGACGGGCCATCCTATCGTCCATACTGTTAAATACCACGGTTCTGGTCAGACGATTGCGAAACTCGGGCTGGAAGATACGCTTGACTTCCTCCAGAATAGCCTCCGTACCGGTATCCGATCCCCCGAAACCGATGCCCGGCTTTCCTACACGGCTGGCTCCCGCATTGGAGGTCATGATTACAATGACATTTCGAAAATCCGCCTTTCTCCCCTGGTTATCCGTCAATGTGGCATAGTCCATCACCTGTAGCAGGATATTGTAGATATCTGCATGAGCCTTCTCGATTTCATCCAGCAAAAGAACCGCATGGGGATGCCTGCGAATCTCCTCTGTGAGAAGACCTCCCTCCTCATAGCCCACATAGCCCGCAGGCGCGCCAATCAGTTTTGCCACCGCGTGCTTTTCCCCGTATTCACTCATGTCAAAGCGGACCAGAGAGATGCCCAGTTCCTTTGCCAGGCTTCTGGCGATCTCTGTCTTGCCCACACCGGTGGGGCCCACAAAAAGCAGGCTGGCCAGGGGCTTGCCTTCCTCCAAAAGGCCGGCCTTTGAGAACTTCACAGCGTTGACTACCTGGGACACAGCCTCGTCCTGACCAAATATGTGACTCTGCAGGCGCTCCTTAAGTGTCGCGAGGACGGCGGTTTCGTCGTTTTCCACCGCCTGTCTGGGAACCTGACATATCCTGAAGAGCAGTTCGTCAATCAGCTCTTTCCCCACGGACTGCCGCTCCCCTTCCAGAGGATGCATACGGCGATAAGCGCCCGCTTCGTCCATCAGATCCACTGCCTTATCCGGCAGAAATCGCTCGTTTACATACTTTGCGCTCATCTCCACCGCATACTCCAACGTGCCTTCCTCATAGATGACGCCGTGAAACCGTTCATATCCCGCCTTGAGCCCCTCCAGAATACGGATACAGTCCAGAGTGCCCGGCTCCCTGATATCAATATTCTGAAATCTCCGCACAAGACCTTTGCTCTTCTCAAAATGCTTTTTATATTCTCCGTAGGTTGTGGCGCCGATGAAGCGCACCTGCCCCCTCTCCAGATAAGGTTTCAGCATATTGGAAATATCAAAGGCCCCGCCGCCCACCGCGCCTGCGCCCACAATATTGTGAATCTCATCAATATAAATGATGGGCTTGTCCTGGCTACAGATACTGTCCATAACCTTTTTGAACCGCTTCTCAAAGTCCCCTCTGTACTGTGTGCCTGCCAGCAGGCTTCCCAGATCCAGAGAGAATATTTTCGCCCCCCGCAGAGGCTCCGGGACCCTTTCCTCCTCCAGCAGCCTTGCCAGGCCATAGGTGATGGCGGTTTTTCCCACTCCCGGCTCCCCTATATGGAGAGGATTGTTTTTGTCCTTGCGGCATAGAATCTGCATGGTTCTCTCCAGTTCTTCCTCTCTTCCAATCAGGGGATTCCACTGATCCGTAAGATCGTTCAGACAGACGGCATACTGCTGCCAGTCCCCCTTCTGCCTTTTGCCGCCGCGCTGTTCCCCCTCCTGCTCCCATTCCTCCCCGTCCTTTGGTTCATCGCCTGCTGCCTTCTCTCCCGCCAGGCCATCGCTTTCCACGTGGGTATCTTTTCTTTTGCGTCTGCCATCGCTTCTCCTGCCCTGACTTGCGGGGATATCGTCTTCCCAGGCGGACTCCTCGTAGAGAACAGTCATCTCCCTGAGGAGTTCCGCCCGCTCCACTCCCTGTGTCAGCATATAATAGACGGCATAACTTTCCTTCAGATCATACAGGGCACACAGGATATGAGGAAGTTCCACCCTGTCTTTTCCGCTGTTTTGCGCCACTTCCCTGACAGTGTCAAGCACGCTCATCAGATCCTGGGAAAGTTGCGGGTCACTGTCAGCTTCGCTTCTGTTCTCCATATATTCTTCCAGGTATGTTTTTAAATGATAGTCCAGTTCCCGGACATTACCACCGCAGTTATTAAATGCTCTGGCAAAGACCTCATTTTGACAGATTACATACAGCATGAGTTCCGGTACCACATACTCAAAGTTTGCGTTCTTTGCCAGGGTAACTGTTCGGTCAACAATCTCCTCCACTTCCTCCGATACACGCATATTCTTCATCCCCCTACGTTTCTTCCATTGAAAGCCGAAAAGGATACCCCTCTTCCCTGGCCCTTGTCGTTGCGTTCTGAATCCTGGTGACCGCTATGTCACGAGGATAAGCACCTACCGCAGCACTGCCGCTCTCATGCACTTTCATCATCAGGTGAACGGCCTCAATCTCATCTTTGTGGAAAATCCCCCGCAGGATATCCACCACAAAGTCCATGGGCGTAAAGTCGTCATTGTGCATGATGACCCGGTAATGCTTTGGCTCCCGTATATCTATCCTGGTTTTCTCCCTTGTCTCTCCCTGTACTGACATATCCTTTTCCTCTTCCTATCGTTTTGTAAATGGCATTGGTATCTGTCTTTCCCGTAAAGATATCCTTTAAATCCACAGCTTAAGTAATATTATACAGCCAGACAAAACATTATTCAATCCGAATCTTGCTTTTCACAGCATAAACAAAAGCATCCGTTTTTTTGAGAATCCCCGGAGATTCTTTTGACAGGCTTCAGGCGCGTTGACTTCTGCCATGCCTGGTCAGCCGGTCGCTTCTGACAAGTAAGTACTCCCTACAGGGTGGCCTCAAATAAAGAATAACATCGTGACAAATACAACCGATAATTCTCAGCGATATATCTTCCCTAAAACGCTGAAAAGTGCTAAGATAACTTGAAGCCCAAATTTATGGCAAACGCAGGACTATCGTCGGAAAGGAGAACAATTTATGTCTATCAAAACAGACTGCCACTTACACACATCACACTCCGGAGATTCGGATGCGCCCATGGAGGATATGATCCGGGAAGGGATTCGCCGGGGACTTACCCATATGTGCTTTACCGAGCACAATGATTTTGACTTCCCCGTGTCAGAAGAGACCCCTCAGGGCCTGCTTGAGTTAAATGCGGACGCTTATCTCTATGACCTGATCCGTCTGCGGGAAAAATACGCCGGGCAGATCAAGATTCTGTTTGGCGTGGAACTTGGCCTACAGCCCCATCTGACACGGCGCAATGCCATCTTTGCCAAAGCGCACGACTACGACTTCATCATCGGTTCCTGCCATGTCTGCGGAGGCCAGGACCCCTACTACCCTGCTTTCTATGAAGGACGCAGCCAGGAGGAGGCATACCGGGAATACTTTCAGGAAGTATACGACAATATCAAAAAATTTGACAACTTTGATGTGTGCGGCCATTTGGACTATGTTGTGCGTTACGGCCCCAATAAGGACCAGGGCTATACCTACGAAACATACAGGGACCTCTTTGACAAAATACTGGATCTGCTGCTGGAAAAGGGCAAAGGCCTGGAAATCAATACAGGCGGCGTAGAAGACGGCCTGAGGGACGTGCATCCCATCACCGAGATCCTCCGCCGCTACCGCCAAAAGGGAGGCGAGATCATCACCATCGGTTCCGATGCCCATGATCCCGCCCATATTGCCGCCGATTTCCACAGGGCCGAAGAAGCGCTGCGGATATGCGGCTTCACATATTACACAGTCTTTGAGAAACGCCAGCCGGAATTTAAACGCTTCTAGGACACAACACTACGATCCGGGCCGGAGTGGTCTGTGCCGGAATGCTCCTGGTGGAACTGGTGTATACCACCACCAGATCATTGTTGGCGGGACTTCCCAAAAATCGCTGATTGTTGGTGGTGGTTATATCCACACTGCCGTCCAGATTCAGCTGCAATGTCATATCCTGATTGATCAGCGATCTGTTGTAATAGTCCACATCCACCATTTGCCCTGACATCTGCGGTACCACCACCGCCGCCCTGTACTGAGGCGGATAAATCAGAGGTACCGGCTCATCCGTGCGATAATACATGGTTACTTCCATCCCCTCCCGCAGCATCACGTAATCCAGCACAAAAGTGGTGGGAGATACCGTGAAATTCACCAGGTTCCCCTCCTGGTCCTCCAGGCCCACGAACATCATGCAACCATCCGCCCGACGGTTACCGATGCGTGTGGGTTCCATGCTCACAATGGTACCCTGCACTCCCCGGTAACTTTTCTCTCTCCTTCGGTTTCCACTAAATTGCATATCCATTTTCTACCTCTTTTCATGCAGCTCCTGCCCATGGCACGCCCCGGTATGCTTCTTCCCGGCGGCGGGCCATCCGGGCATTGCGCTGTCTCTTTCATAATATGCCAGAGGACCTGTCTGGTTTCCGCTATCTGTCCTCAAGTTCTGAGAATGGTTCCTCCCCCCAGCACATATTCCCCCTCATAAAACACCACAGCCTGACCGGGGGTAGCCGCCCGCACCTGCTGTTCAAAACGGCACAATATTTTTCCGTCTGGCTGTTTCTCAATCACACAGGGGGCGCCGCCATGATTGTAGCGGATCTTCGCCATCGCTCTCCTGGGCTTCGGAAGATCCTCCATCGCCATATAATGTACCTGATCGCAGAGCAGCTGCCCTGTAAAAGTGTCCTCATTATCTCCCAGAACCACCTGATTGGTCTCCGGCCTGATCCCGGTCACAAACACTCTGCGACCCATGGCCAGCTCCAGTCCCCTGCGCTGCCCCACAGTATAGTGGGTTATGCCCTGATGCCGTCCTAACACCTGCCCATCCTGTGTGACAAAATCTCCCGGGGGCGGCACCCGTTTTGCCGCTTCCCGGTCAATGAAAGCCGCATAGTCATGATCGGGAATAAAACAGATCTCCTGGCTGTCCGGCTTATGAGCCACCGGTAACCCCTGCTGCCAGGCAATCTGCCGTATCTCATCTTTAGTATACTCCCCTACTGGCATAAGCGTATGGGCCAGCTGTTCCTGCGTGAGACTGTACAGGGCATAGGTCTGATCTTTTTTGGCCGTGACGGAATTTCGGATGGCAAAGCGTCCGTTTTTCAGCTTGTCCACCCGGGCATAATGTCCGGTGGCGATATAATCCGCCCCCAGTTCCAGACTACGTCGCAGCAAGGATTCCCATTTCACATAGCGGTTACAGGCAATGCAGGGATTGGGAGTCCTCCCCCGAAGGTACTCTTCCACAAAATAATTTATGACCTTCTCCTTAAACTCCCGCTTAAAATTCATGACATAATAAGGAATCTCCAAAGTCTGCGCCACTCTTCTGGCATCCTCCACCGCCGACAGACCGCAGCACCCGCCCTGCGTGGCCTGCGTCTGTAGCTCTTCCTCCTGCCAGATCTGCATGGTAACGCCAATTACCTCATATCCCTGCTCCTGTAACAAATAAGCTGCCACCGAGGAATCCACGCCCCCGGACATTCCCACTACCACTTTCCGCTTCATAATTACCTCTTCCCGCCACTTTAATACTCCGGTTCCTCCTCCTGTTCACCGATGTCGGACCTGGGCCGCTCCAGTCCCTCGATGGTGATGCCGTTTTTCTCCGCATAGTCCCACAGGGCCGCATGGATAGCCTCCTCCGCCAGCAGGGAACAGTGTACTTTCACCGGCGGAAGACCGTCGAGAGCCTCCATCACCGCTTTGTTAGTAACCTGCATGGCCTCCCGGACGGTTTTTCCCTTCACCAGTTCCGTGGCCATGGAGCTGGTGGCTACCGCCGCGCCACAGCCGAAGGTCTTAAATTTCACATCCCGGATGATTCCTTCCCCATCTATATCCAGAAATATCCGCATAATATCGCCGCATTTGGCATTGCCTACGGTGCCCACTCCGCTGGCCTCCTCGATCTCCCCCACATTCCGGGGATTTTGAAAATGATCCATCACCTTTTCACTGTACATGTCTGCCTCCTTTTTGGGTCGCCGCGCCACGGCACTGCAAGGCAAAATCCCCTCGGTGCCCACTCTTTTTCTCCCTGATACTATCTGGTGTACCGATCCATTGGCTTGTCTGAGTGTCCATCTACTGCGTCAATGGATCAGAAACTTACTATTCGTTGTACTGAGCGATTTTGAAACGCCCTTTCAGAACACAGGGACTGTGATCTTTTCTAACACACGTCCCGTCCCTTTTAGAAAACGTTTCGCAATTGTCTACTGATAGTATCCCGCTCTTTGATATATCCGGGAATCAGGAACCGGCTGTTCGAGATTTCAGATAATCCTCATACAGAGGGGACATGGCGCGCAGTTTGCCCACAATCTCACGGATGGCCTCCACCACAATATCCATCTCCTCCCGGGTATTCTCCTCCGACAGAGTAAGCCGCAGGGAACCGTGGGCCATCTCATGGGACAGTCCCATAGCCAACAGCACATGGGAGGGGTCCAGAGCCCCGGAGGTACAAGCGGAGCCGCTGGAGCCGCAGATTCCCTTCATATCCAGCATAATCAGCAAAGACTCCCCCTCAATAAATTGAAAACTGAAATTGACATTTCCGGGCAGTCTCCGGCTCCGATCCCCATTCAGACGGCAGTAGGGAATCTCCCTCTCAATCCGGTCTATGAGATAATCCCGCAATTCTGTCTCCCTTTGCGTTTTCTCCGGCATAATCCGCACCGCCCGCTCTATGGCTTTGCCAAAGCCCACGATGCCGGGAATGTTCTCCGTCCCCGCCCGCCGTGACCGTTCCTGGGCTCCACCGTGGATAAAGCCGCGCAGTTTCAGGCCGGAACGGATATAGAGACAGCCCACCCCCTTGGGGCCGTTTACCTTGTGGGCGCTGGCACTGAGCATATCAATATGTAGTTCATCCACCCGAATGGGTAGATGTCCAAAAGCCTGCACGGCATCCGTGTGGAACAGAATCCCTCTGTCGTGGGCAATTTTTCCGATCTCTTTCACCGGCTGCAAAGTCCCCACTTCATTGTTGGCAAACATTACCGAGATCAGTATGGTATCCGGCCTGATCGCCGCCTCCAGTTCACCAAGGTTCACAATTCCTTCCCCGTCCACTCCCACACAGGTCACCTCAAAGCCATGCTTTTCCAGATATTCGCAGGTGTGCAGCACGGCGTGATGCTCGATCCGGGTAGTGACGATATGTTTTCCCTTCTCCCCATAAGCCTCCGCCGCCGCCTTCAAAGCCCAGTTGTCCGCCTCGGAGCCTCCAGCGGTAAAATAAATTTCCTCCTGCCTGGCCCCCAGGTAATCCGCCAGCGTCCTCCTGGCCTGGTTCAGCGCCTTCTTGCTGACAGAGCCAAGGGTATATATACTGCTGGCGTTTCCATAGTTCTCGCTGAAAAATGGCAGCATGGCTTCCACCACCTCCGGCGCCGTCCTGGTTGTGGCCGCGTTGTCCAAATAGATCATATCTGGGCCCTCCTAACAATTCAATCCCGCAGATCCTCCTGCCGTATTTTGCCCGGCACCCCGACGACCTGCTGCACTATGCGCATTTCTTCTGTTTTTAATTCCTAGTAATTTACTAAGATTTGACAATCCTAATATAGCACCTCTCATCCATTCTGTCAACTCCCCTGCGGACAGGAACACATGCAAAGGAAAGGGAATGGGCACATAACGGCAGCCGCTTTAACGCCTATGGAATCAAAAGGCCGTAAAACTGTCTGAAATCGGGGCAAAACACAGACCTATAGCGCAACGCATAAAAGACAATCGTTAAAAACCCTGCATATGGTACGCGTCAGATCAAGCTCTCACTGTATCCTTCTCAGATGCGCTCCGCAAGAACGCTTGCCTGAAACGGTTTTGCGACAAAAGAGTCCGCTCCAAGTTCCAGGGTTTTCTTCACAATTTCCTCCCTGCGCATCGCTGACAACATGATCACCTTCAAGTCCGGATAATCCCGCTTTATGACTTCGAGAACTTCCAGCCCGTTCATTCCCGGCATATTAATGTCCAGGATACACACATCCACAGGAACGCCGCATGTTTCTCCCTTTAAAATCTCAAGTCCGGTTTCCCACCGCGATACGGCCTGGGGTGTCACCAGCAGCGCCGCAGCCAACTCCTCCTGCGTCATCTTCCTTAATATCCTGTACTCCCTGATCACATTTCCTGTTTCCATCAATACAACCTCCTCTTTTCCAGCTCTGCCCCTGCGTTCCACGTTTCGCTTTATGATGTACCCCTATTGTAACGGAAAACACAATTCCTGTCACTCAATTGCTGATTGAGCCTGAGCGCGGTAAACATGCATAGTAAACCAAGCCCGGTAATATAATTAGGGAAACCACATTTATAAGGGGATTCTCATGTCATCCTCCCTGAAAAAATCCTCCCATTCCAGGCACCCCCTGATCATGGGGACTGCCATACTGACGATTACCGGGCTGGTTACCCGGATTATCGGATTTTTCTACCGCATATACCTGTCCCGGCTGTTCGGTGAGGAGGGTATGGGGATCTACCAGCTGCTTTCTCCCGTTCTGGCGCTGTCCTTCTCCCTGACCGCCGCAGGTTTTCAGACTGCCATCTCCAAATTTGTGGCGGCCCAGGCCGGGCGTGAGAACACCGCCTTTCCCTCCCGCCGTCCCATGGCGATGGGATTGCTGCTGACAGTTCCTCTGTCCCTCGCCTGTACTTTTATCCTTTTTCTGGAAAGTGACCGCATTGCAGTGCATTTGCTCCAAGAGCCCCGAACAGCCGATATGATTCGTATATTGGCTCCTTCCATACCTTTGAGCGCCATTCACGCCTGTATAAACGGTTATTTCTACGGCATAAAAAAAGCCGGCGTTCCCGCCGGCACACAGCTGTTTGAGCAGTGCTGTAGGGTGGCCTGTGTCTATCTGATCTCCGCCCGCATACTGGCCCAGGGCCAAAGCCCTTCCATCAATGTGGCAGTGCTGGGCCTGACCATCGGGGAAGGCTGTTCCATGCTGGCAGCCCTTCTGGCGGCATGGTATCATTTTTCCCGATGCAGCCACAGCCTTCCCAAGGTAGCGGCAAAGCATGGCAGTCCCAGGACGACTGACGCCCGGGCCTGCCCGCCTGCTTCTCCACACTCCCCATCTGTTCCCGGATACGGACAACTGCTGGGAATGGTCATTCCCCTGACCGCCAACCGGATCGTGTTAAACCTCCTGCAAAGCGTGGAATCCGTATCCATTCCCGCCGGACTGCGCAGTTATGGCTATGACAATACCACCGCCCTCAGTGTGTACGGCGTGCTGACGGGCATGTCCTTCCCCATGATCTTTTTCCCCAATGCCCTCACCGGCTCCGTGTCCGTCATGTTGCTGCCCATGATCTCCGAAAGCTATGCCAGGGGAGATGACGAAGGCATCCGCCGGGCCGTCCTGCGCACGATAAAATACTGTTTTCTTCTGGGTTTTATCTGCATGGGCTTTTTCCTGCTCACCGGAAAAACTTTGGGAGAAGGCCTTTACAAAAGCCCCCTGGCGGGACATTTTATTCGCACCTTGAGCCTGATCTGCCCCTTCCTCTATCTGGACACCACCTTGTCCAGCATCCTACAGGGGCTGGGGATGGCAGGACGCCTTTTCCTCATCAATGTGACTTCCCTTCTGGCGCGGCTGCTGTTCATCTTATTGGCCGTACCCCATTTGGGCATCCAGGGCTACCTGTACGGGCTTCTGGCAAGTCAGATCCTGCAATGCGTCCTCTATCTGGCCTGCCTCTGGCATCGCGCCCTGCGCGGCAAATAAGCCTGTTCCGTCAGGAAACTCTTATAAAACCCTTGCCATATTTTCAGCAATATACTATAATGGGTACTGCTTAAGAGAAGACATCCAAAACGGGATGCTCTTATCTACCTATTCCCGGAAAGCGCATTGAACCATGAGCAATTTACAGTCCTGAATATATTTTCCCCGTGCAAGAACTACGGAATATATGCCCAACCTTGCTTTAATTCTGATACGGCAAAGCTACGGGGAATCAGAGCCATATCGGATTGATCACCGGCTTTGAAGTGCAGGGGATATACGCTACCATAAACAGAAAGGTCTGAAAATACAATGAGTTTTAAATTTATCGAAAAACTGCCTACGCCCGACGAGATTCGGGCACAATATCCCCTGCCCCAGGCACTGGCACAGCGCAAAGCGGAACGTGACCGTGAGATCAGAGAAGTGCTCACCGGCAAAAGCGGCAAGCTGCTGGTGATCATCGGCCCCTGCTCCGCCGACAATGAGGATTCCGTGTGCGACTATGTAAATCGTCTGGCGAAGTTGAATGACCGGGTGTCCGATCAACTGATTCTGGTTCCCCGGATCTATACCAACAAGCCCCGCACCACCGGAGAGGGCTACAAGGGGATTATACACCAGCCCGATCCCCGTAAACAGGAAGACTTTCTGGCAGGGCTCATTGCCATGCGGAAAATGCATATCCGCGCGGTGGAGGAAACCGGCCTGACTGCGGCGGATGAAATGCTCTACCCTGAGAACTGGGGCTATGTATCCGATATCCTGTCATACGTGGCCATTGGAGCCCGTTCCGTGGAGGACCAGCAACACCGTCTGACTGTCAGCGGCTTTGATGTGCCCGCCGGCATGAAAAACCCCACCAGCGGCGATTTTTCCGTGATGCTGAACTCCGTGTACGCGGCCCAGCACCCCCATTCCTTTATCTATCGGGGATGGTCTGTACAGACCGACGGCAATGCCCTGGCCCACACCGTGCTGCGGGGCGCCACCAGCAAGCACGGCAACAATATCCCCAACTATCACTATGAAGACTTAAACCGGCTGTTGGATATGTATAACAAAATGGATTTGAAAAATCCCGCCTGCATTATCGACTCCAACCATTCCAACTCCAACAAACAGTTTGCACAGCAGATCCGCATAGTCAAGGAAGTCATGCACAGCCGCAGGTTGAATGCCGACATCCACAGGCTGGTCAAGGGCGTCATGGTGGAGAGTTATATTGAGGAGGGCTGCCAGAAAGTAGGCGCAGGTGTCTACGGCAAATCCATCACCGATCCCTGTCTGGGATGGGCGGATACAGAACGGCTGATCCTTGATCTGGCGGAATATGAGTAAAAGAAAGCCTTTCCGCTTTACCCCCTGGGATGGATTCTTGTATATTCATCCCTGACTTTATTGCGGTACGCCGCCGCATAAATCTGTGTGGCGGCCAGATCCGTATGTCCCATCATCTCCTGCACGCTCCGCAAGTCCGCGCCGTTCTCAATCAGATGTGCCGCAAAAGCATGCCGCAGACTGTGGGGGGTCACTTCCTTCTGTATCCCGGCCTGTTTCCCATATTTACAAACCAGTTTCCACACCCCCTGTCGACTCATGGCACTGCCATTATAATTCAGAAACAGAATCTGCGAGCAAATATGCGTAAGCAACTGCTCCCGCCCCCTGTCCATATACTGCAAAAGGGCCCCCCGGGCGCTGTTTCCAAAAGGTACGACGCGCTCTCTGCCGTTCTCGCCACAATGTAGAAAACCCAGCCTGAGATTCAGATCCGAGACCTTGAGTTCCACCAGTTCCGACACTTTGATGCCTGTGGCATACATCAGCTCCAGAATGGCCCGGTCCCGCATTCGCACCGGCTTGTCCCCCGATGGCTGCTCCATCAGGGTCTCTATCTCTTCTACCGTCAGGACCTCCGGCATTGCCCGCCGCTGCCTGGGTGTCTGTAAATGCTCCGTGATATCCTCCTTCACCAGATATCTTTTCGCCAGATAACGATACAGTGCCCGGACGGAAGTCATATGGCGAGACACGGTAGATGCCTTTTGCCGCTGTCCCAACATATCAAAGTACGCCTCCAAATGCCCGGCTGTCACATCCCCCAAATCCCTGATCTCATACCTGATCTCCAAATACCGTTTAAGCTGCCCCAGATCTCGCCGATAGGAAAGCACTGTGTTGCCGGAGAGTTCCCTGGACTGTTGCAGATATGTAATAAATTGCTCTATTTGCTCTTCCATACGCCCATCCTTCTTATGTAACGCGATATCCAAAATCCTGCCACGATAGCTATTATTAGCATAACAACAAATATATACAGAATCAAGCCCCATTTAGTCGCTTGTTCTTCTGTCAAGTATGGACTAAAAAAATTTCATTTTTTACAACTTTTCAGGAATACTCCATGCAGGTCTTATTCTGCACCGAGTTTCACCACTCCGCTATCATATATTTTGCTCTTATCTACTGAATGAATCAATTTCAAATTCATTACTAATGAATGGTGCGCCTGAACTGAAACAGGCATTATCAATTTTCCTTCTTTCTCATAATACTTTCCCCAGTCAAATAAAGGTGTAGCATTATCTTTTTTTCCGGAATTAGTTCTAGTTCAAAAGTTTTTGCCTTCCTACAAGAGAATTCTATGACATAGATGGCAATTTTCTGTGACTATTCAAGAATTCGTGTACTACAATGCCATTTTCCCGATCAAAATTGGAAAACATATATGGTAGTTTATCTTTTGACGCACGTCAAATATCTGTAAGCCACTATAAAAACAAAAGTAAAGATATATCCATTTATCAGCCCCAAAAGTAAAGATTCAGTAACCCTATATTCAATATCAAAAAGCTTACCACCGTAATATGAGTTGTATTACGAGATGGTAAGCCTTTAATGTCCGGAAGTGAAACTATGATAAATCGATAGCTTAACACCGCAGACCAAAATTTGACCTTATATATCTTTCAACAGTTCAAGCATATCCTCTGTAAATGCATAATCTCTGTTCTTTAACTCAATAAGCATTTCGGTAATTGTATTCAGCACTTTTTCGGAATGATTAAAATTGTATTTAATAGCCGTGTTTCTCAGATTAAGCGCCAACTTTATAATCTCATTATTGTCAGCTATAAGCTTTTGAATCATTTCCTTTTCAAATATACCAAGGCTCTCCAAATAGTTCAATCTTATATCCATCAAAACCTTGTGATCATACAGCAAATGAAAAAGACGATAGTCCAGATTACGCTGAGGTGTATTTTTCCCTATCCAAAAATCAAGGATATAATCATAATACTTAAGCCCAAAGATTGCTGTTCTGTTATAATCCTTGTTGGATGCCGCATACAGTCCGAAGCTGTCACGTCCGTAGTAATAGTCCTCAAAATAACGTTTCATCAATTTCAGATTAATTTCATATTCCGCGTCATATGATTTGAACATATTCACTATTCCGTCATTGTTCATGGCTGCATTTAGCTCATCATAACTGATTGTGATGTGCTCATATCCTCCACCGTTCCAAAAATCGGCAATATACATCTCCTGCTTGTCACTGTCATAGCCGTAGATAAATGTCGCATGAATGTTGTGCTTCTTTTTGTATTCCCTCGCAAAGCTTATATAGTATCTGTCAAGACATGCCTGAAGTCCATAACCGTTATTGATGGAAAACTCGGCATAATCCGAAAATTTCTGGCAGAGCATGGACTCACAATTGTTTCTCATCCATCCGAGCCCGGGCATTCCGTACATAATTGAAAAATAGCTATCCAAATCCGCATGGTCATAATAATCCCCGTTTGTATAGGGATTGTCCGGTCTTACGATAATCTGAATGAAATGATCACTCCACCAGGGAATAATCCTTTCCTTTCTATCCCATAACAATGATAGAATATTTGCAATTTCGGGATATGTCGTTATCGGTGGCTGTGTTAATAACAGAACCTTTTTCATGTCTTTTTCTCCTTCTCACCACAGGTAGTGTCAACTCTGACACTCCTTTTTTATCATCTAAAAGATTAGAAAGCCTTTATTTTCCTTAGTTTCCTGGAGACCTACAAATAAAAAGAGCATTGACCTCCCTTTTGATGTATAATGTCAATCGCCAAACCAACTCTATACAAAGGAGCAATGCTCATGGACATTATACTTTATCTTATCCAACTTATTCAACAACTCTATAAGCAGAATTGCTGGTTAATTTTATTTATCTGCAAGTATATTCCTCTAAAGCAGTGGGCTTTTGATGATTCTCACTCTCCAAAATATCAAAAGTTTAAGATTGATGAACTCCCCAAGATTATTTCCTTCAAACAGGAATGAAATTATTCTGACCTTATTTCCTACTATCAGAAACGTTGTGGTAAAACCATAAAGCCTGTATTTCGTCATGCTGAATGTACCATTCCTCAAAGTTGTACCTGTCCTCAGTGTAATGCACCTTACCACTACCTCATGTGGAATGATGGTAAGAAGCAAAGCCAGCTACTATGCAAAGTGTGCCAGTCACTATTTTCTATAGCTTCCGAAGGTCGATTCTCTAAGATATATGTTCTCAGATGCCCTCACTGCGACAATACCCTTGTCCATAAGAAAGATCGTAAGCACTCCATCGTTCATAAATGTGTTAATAAGAAGTGCCCTTACTATCTTAAAATCTTAAGAAAGTTTCCAAAGAAGACCTTGATGAAGATTATGGCAAGAGCAAATATAAGCTTCATTACATCTACCGTAAATTCGATATGGACTTCTTTAAGATGGATCTTAATTTACTTCCAAAAAACGCTTCATCTCTTAGGTTCTCCAAATTTGATAAAAATGTCATGGGTTTATGTCTTACTTACAAAATCAATCTTGGATTATCTCTTCGTAAGACTGCGCAAGCCCTAAAAGACGTACACGGCATATCCATATCTCACCAACAGGTTGCCAACTACTGTAAAACTGCCGCTATCTGTATCAAACCTTTTACAAACAACTATGATTACGGCTCCGGCAAGGTATTTACTGCCAATGAAACCTATATCAAAGTTCGCGGCATCAGAGGCTACATCTGGTTCATCATGGATGCTGCCAAACGTTCTACCATTGGCTATCGTATATCTCCCGAGCGTGATGTTGGCGCCTGCATTCTTACTATGAGAATGGCATTTACTCATCTTAAGAAACTTCCTGAAAACTTCCGTTTTATTGCTGATGGTTACAGTGCTTATGTCCTGGCTGCCCAGCAGTTCCTTCGTGAATTTGGGGAAGATTTTAAGTTCAGTATTACTCAGGTAATTGGACTTACCAACGACGATGCAGTATCTACTCAGTACAGACCCTATAAGCAGATGATTGAGCGACTCAACCGGACTTACAAAGCTTCCTACAGGCCTACAAATGGATTTGATAACATCGACGGTGCCAACTATGATTTAGCTCTCTGGGTTACCTACTATAACTTCTTACGTCCTCACGAGCATAACCACTACAAAGTCCTCAATGAGATTGAAGACCTAAAGTACATTGATAACATGCCGGGCAAATGGCAGATGCTCATTGCTCTTGGCCAACAGACAATCTTAAGTATTCAAAACGGCGAAGCCGCTATCTATTCTTAGATTCAGAGCCAGCGGTAATAACCCAGCCACCACAAAGCGGCTTGCCCTTGACAGCTAAATAAATAGAACTGCTACACCGTTGTCAACGACGGATATAATCTATCTATTCTTGAGTTCTTCGCCGTCGGTAATTACCTGACAGCAGTTCTTTTTATGCCGTCAAGGGTGGCGGAACTCTTTCACAAACTTAAATATTTGCAGTTTTCAAGGCTCATCAGAGCCTATTTTTTTAGACTCATTTTTTCATAGGTCATTTGACACTATCTCACCACAAAATAACATTTCTCACTCTATCTCGAATAACTCCTGCCCCTCTGTTACTCGGTCTCCCACATGCACGAATATCTTAATTATTTTCCCCGGAACGCCGGCCGAATAGCCAACCTCCATTTTCATAGATTCAATCATGACAATTTCTTCATTACTGTCAATATAATCGCCCTCACGTTTTACTATTGAAATAACTCTCCCCGTAATAGTACTTTTCACCCTTTTTTCTTCTGATTCTTCAAATACAAAATCAGGCAAATCAACACTGTATGTTTCGTTCATCACTATTACCTCTTTTTCAATGTTTTCTCTACAATGGAATATTTCCGTGCTTTTTGAATATTCCGGAGTCTGTGTCCCTTCCCTGTAATACTATTAGTTTGTTTTCAAGCCATTGCCGCAATATATCGGTCTCCACCGTTTCGTCGATATAGCCCCGATCTATTCCATCCTTTGCAGTGAGTTTTTTGCTGTATTCCTCCTTAAATTCCCTAATATATTTTTCCTTTTGTATATCATCTTCAATGGCATCAATCTCTTTGCGATGAAGTATCACAATGGCGCTGTCAACGCCCATGACGCCTATCTGTGCATTTGGAAGTGCGCACACCGCATCAACCCCCAGTGCCTTACTTCCCATTGCTATATATGCTCCGCCGAATGCTTTTCTTACGATGACCGTTATCTTTATTGTAGTAGCTTCAACATAAGAGTACAAAAGCTTTGCCCCATGGCGGATAATTCCACGTCGTTCTTCCTCAAGTCCCGGCAGGTAACCCGGCGTATCTACCCAAGTGATTACCGGAATGTCAAATGCATCACAAAATCTTATAAATGCCGCCGCCTTATCACTGGCATCATAATTGATTACTCCCGCATCAAATTTGGGCTGACTGGCAAGAATTCCCACTGTTTTACCTTTGATTCTGCCCAGTCCTGTGAACATTGATTTTGCAAATCTCTCCTTTAGTTCGTAGAGATATCCGTTATCCAGATAATTCTTTACAAACTCCCTCATGTCATATATTTTGTTAGACTCCTGTGGTAGAACATATATCTCACGAGGTTCCTCGTTATCTTCATATTCAATCTGCTGGTTACATATCAGGTCTATCAGTTCCCTGACCTTTGCTATAGCTTCCTTTTCACTGGAGCAGACTTTATGAATTTGCCCGCTTACGGAAGCATGCATATTGGCTCCTCCCAGGGATTCCACATCACTGCTTTCACCCGTAACCTGATTTACCACAGCAGGTCCCGTAACATACATATTGCTGATTGAATTAACTGCAAATACAAAATCCGAAAGAATCGGCGAATAGACCGCCGCCCCTGCACAGGGACCCATAACCAGAGATATCTGTGGAATATACCCCGAAGCCTTTATGGTGGCCGCCAGCATCTTTCCGCAACCGGCAAGGGCTTGGATTCCCTGATCTATTCTTGCTCCTGCGGAATCAAACATTCCGATAGCAGGGCTTCTTTCTTTTATGGCTTCATATATGGTATCCGCTATTCTTTCTCCGTGGTGAATACCGATTGTTCCGCCCATATATGTAAAGTCCTGAGCATATACATATACCTTTTTCCCATTAATCATTCCGTATCCGCATATTACTCCGTCATAATCCTCTTCATCGGCGCAAAAGCTGCCTCTGTCAAACAATAGGGAAATCCTTTCTATGGCGTGGTACTTCTTCTTTCTATGCTGTTTTTCTACATCATAATTCATACAAATCTCTCTATACTTTGTTATTTATTTTGCACAAAATAGCTTGTATTTAAGTCATTTGTACAATGTTTAATCAAGTTACAAACAATGATAAGCATTCAATAATGGGCAAAAACTGTGTCATTTCAGTTACAATGCACATGAGTTTCCAGTCAGAAGGGTACACGAAATAAAACGTCATCCTTTTTTATGAAGGCGAATCTGTGTCCCATTCTTCCCTATGGCTGCTAACCTCTCATGTCTAACAGGATCATCTTTCGTAGAAGAGTCCTAAATTCCTTCGTCCAGCCTACCCATAGTAGGGTGCCGCCTCTGCTCCATACCAGGGTCATGCCCTATAAAATATGCCCTAGCGGCTTCGCTCTGCTTTTTCATTGCTATAGAGCACGCCTGTAATCCAGCACCAATTGAACTCTTGGTGGACGTTATCTGCTACAGTGTGTGCTTATATTATTAGGCTGCTTCTGGTCTGATGATGTCCTTTCGGAACTTTTCCTCATCAAAGTCACAGCTTGTTTGTAATACTACATAGAATACTCGAATCGCTTTACATGCAACTGCTATCTTTGCCTGCATTCCACCAGGTGGATTCTTGGTTCTATTCCTGTAATAAAGGAATACATCCTGAAATGTCGGATTCCAGTTCATCAGTGCACGTGCTGATTCATACATTGTTCTTCGTAGCTTTCGTCTGCCCCTCTTACTGATTCTTGGCTGACCTTTCTTTTTACCGGAGCTCTTCTTGACTATCTCTAGCCCAGCAATCTTCTGTATCTGCTTTGGATCGGTGAAACATCCGATTTCACCGGCCTCCAGTCCTACACTGTTTTGTGCAGCCTCTACCAGGGTCTGAGCCCTCTTTATTCCTGCCGCACGCACCTTTGCATCACGCCATATCTGATTGATTCCACCTGCACCGATTTTAAGGATATCCTGTGGTAGTGGTGCCTCTTTTAGAAGCATAAGTCCACTAGTCGAATCCCAATCGGAATAACACTCAAAATACTCTGGAAAGAACTTCTGGAGTCATCCCTGTATCTGATTTGACAGACGCACATGCTGTTTCATGATCTGGTCTCTGCAAACAGAGGCCTCTCTGATTTCCGCATATACTCCACTTGGAAGATAAGAAGTTGAAAATCTTCCATCCTTCCCAAGCAACGCTATAGTTTTTGGATCCTTTAAATCACTCTTTTCAGGGCTGTTATCATCCAGTTCCATACTTCTGTGTACTGTAAACGGATTGACCGTTACAAGCTGAATATCATGGTCCTGTAAGAACTTTTGGAAAGTAAGCCAGTAGCAACCGGTAGGCTCGCAGCCAACAATAACCTTTTTCATTTCAGATTTATTCATGAGTTCCTCTGTCCAACGAAGGAAAGTAAGGAATCCCATTCCGGTATTGCTAAACTTAAATACTCTTCTTGAAAGTTCAAATCCTCTCCAATCAAATGCCCTGTAGACGTGTGTCTGTGATCCAATATCAACTCCAACAATAAGTGTGTCGCTTGTTACTTGCTTTAATCTGTCATTTTGTGTAAAATTCATTATAGAAACCTCCAATGTTTATAAAGTGTTTTTTCATCCGGCCAAGATGAACACCTTTATTGTACCTAGAAGTTTTCTTTTATTCTTTTCTTTTATTCAAATGACATTATTTCTGAATTACAGGAATGCTCCATATTCGTTTTCTACACTTATTTCACCTTCATCCTCACAAATGAATGAAAGCATGTATCCGTCCACTGTATCCCTAACATTCACTATATGCTTTTGTGTCCCATCAACAAAAACATAATAATTATTTTCTTTCTTGACTACCTCGAAACTGCCAAAATCTATTCCAAACCCTTTCCCCTCGTACTTTGAATAGGCTTCCTTGGCTGTCCATATTTCATAAAATCTGCGCCTTGTCTCATCCTCCAGGCAATCGGTTATATATTCATATTCACTCTTCGCAAAAAAGCGTTTCGCAATATCCCGGTTATCATGGTCCATTATTTCGATATCAATTCCACAGGGTTTGTCCGATACAATACAGGCAACATATTCACCGGAATGGGATATGTTAAAAAAGGTGTTTTCGGCATTTGCCACATAAGGCTTTCCCATATCGTCAACGCATATATCCAGTTCCCCGACATCCATACCGGTCATCTTTGCCAGCAGGCTTCTTGAGAGAACGTCTCCCAGAAGAGAACGTCTGTAATCCACTATATGCTTGTATCTGTCAATTCGCTCACGCTTTGCGGCAGATACCATATCACGGAATCTGCGATATTCATTGTCCTCATAGTTTTTAATATTCTGTAAAACCACTCTTGTCATGAACGCTCAATCACCCGGTCTTAATAGTCTTCCCTTATTCCAATTAACAAATACTGTTTTCAATGAGCTGTCTCACATATTCATGCTCTTTGTAAAATGCAAAATGATTTCCTTTGATTATCTTCTGGAGATACACTCCGTCAACGTATTCCTTCCATTTGCCCATTGTTGCTTCGTCAAACCTGTCACCGTCCGCAATCAGTCCCAGTACATTGCATGTCACCTTCATTCCTTCATCCTTTTTCAGATAATCGTCAATTGCAATGTAATCGGCCTTTAATACGGGATAAAAGGTTTGCTTCAGCATTTCATCTTCAAAGAACTGCTTCAGCTCGGGATTGCGCTCCAGAAGCTGTGCCTGTACCACCTCGTCTCCCGCGTCTATGGATACCCTGTCATTGTAGTACTTTGCCGGTACATTTGATGACAGTACAAGAAGCGTAGGACTGATTCCCTTTAACTGAAATCTTTGTGCAATTTTAAATGCTGTCCAGGCCCCCATACTGTGACCCATAAGCACAAATTGCTGCCTGTCTCCCAGCTTGGCACAAACTTTGCCGTAAAGGTCTTCTACTATTTCATCAAAGCTTAAAAACAGCTTTTCTCCCATTCTTTTGCCATGGCCCGATGTATCCATGGGAATGTATTCAAACACTCCGCTTTGCCCTGCCGCAACAAAATCCCTATAGGCAAATGACATTCCTCCCGCATGTGAAAAACAAAACACAGGAATTCTACTCATCAGCCTTCACCTCGGTTTTGAAATACCTTGAATATTCGCACCATTTGTCCCGGTTCGAACTGTCCTTGCAAACCTCCAGATACTCGTCTATAGCCGAACTTAAAACTGCATCTGTGGGTGCCTTATTCTCCTTCATGCATTCCGAAAACTCACTGCTTACGCAGTTATATAACTGCTCTCCGGCTTCGTTAAAGCCCGGTTTTGAAAGAAGTTCCCCGCATATGCTTCCCAGCAGATTAAGCCTTCCGAAATCTATTCCTCTGCTCACCCTTTCCTTAAAGAGTTCGCACATTTTCATATCACCCAGGGGATATACCTCATAATCTCCTCTTTTGTTTTTCTTAAGCAGATTACTAAGTACCTTGCCTCTGCCTGCTTCAATAAACACTTCCGTTCCGTCCTCTATCATTTCACAGGCCATATCATAAAATCTGACACACTCCCTGACCTGAATCGGCAAATATTCATATATTTCATCAACAGATTTATATGCCTTTCCCGTTACGTTACAGTACACCTTTCCCTTGGGAAATGTGATTTCGAAGCTACTTATCAGTTCCTTCAGAGGCTCGATTATCTCATCCATACAGGAATTGTGAAATGCCGTCTTCACCTCGAGCATTTTCGTCTTTGCCCCTGCTGCCTCGAATCTTTCACCTGCAGACTTCAAAGCTCCCTTTCGTCCCGAAATGACAATCTGTCTGATGTCATTGTAGGTTGAAATGCTTACATCTGTTCCGTCCTTTACGCAGGCTTCGGTCAGTTCTTCGACCTTAGGATATGCCATTCCCATTATGGCAAGCATTCCGCCGTCTCCCATATCATCGCTGACCTTCTGCATCAGCTGTCCGCGCCTTCTTATAAGTGAAAGACCGTCTTCAAATCTCATTGCCCCGGAGCAAACCAGCGCAGCATATTCACCTACGCTGTGTCCGGCATATGAATCCGGCAGGATATCGCTTCCCTCAATAAATACCCTATAATAGGCAACGCTCGTCAGAAAGATGGCTACCTGGGTAATCTCCGTATCCATTATCTCAGTACTATCGGTTTCAAACAGTTTTTTGGAAAATGAGAAGCCCAGCAATTTGTCGGCCTCATCAAAAACCGCTTTTGCCACCGGGTATGTATTGTATAATTCTTTTCCCATTCCCCAGGCCTGTGTACCCTGCCCGGGAAATAAAACAGCTGTTTTCTTCATATTATACGTTCCTATTAAGCATTCTGATTTTCATACCACTGTGCCTGTGACATGAAC
>CANSPM010000050.1 GCA_947648875.1 uncultured Lachnospiraceae bacterium | reverse complement strand
TCATGCCGGAGGCCCTGTGCGTCCAGCTGATGAACCGCTACGAGGACGAACGCCGGGGCAAGCTGGAACAGCGGACGCAGCTCACCGCCCAGTTGGAGGCCACCCAGGAGGACGAGCAGGCCACCGACGAATGGCTGGCCGTCATCAGGGATTATGCCCAGCTTGAGGAACTCGACCGCCCCACGCTCCTGCGGCTGGTGAAGCGCATCGAGGTGGGCGAGAAGTACGAAATCGCCGGGGAGACCCACCGGGACATCAAAATCTACTACAACTTTGTCGGGTATGTGGAACTCTGAAATCTATCCTTCTTTATGCGAGGTTATCTAATGCATTATACACTGATTAGTACTTTTGAACAAATAATAGAAGATGTGGCTAATGCAATGAAAGAAATTGCAGAGTTTGTAGAAAAAGAAGTTATTGAGGATTTGCCCAAAGAAGCTCAAAAAGATTTTCAATCTTCAATAGCTGATTATAGAAAATATGCGGCAATTTTAAAAGAATTCAAATTATAAGTTTGTATTTAAGTTTTGTGGGAATTTGGTAATACTGTTGAGATGGTGTGTTTATTGTCCAAACTTCATGCCGAGCATCATATTGGCAATTACGGAGGCTTTGAGATATTTCAAATGATTTGAATAGGTAGCAATTTTCAAATCATTTTGGAGAGAGCTTGTGAGAGTAGTAAGACAAAAACATTCATTTTGATGGGGAAAAGAACAAATGAGTAGGATGTTAGAAGAAATTATTAAAGAGTCAGAATATAAATTAGCGCAGTTTCAAGGCGCCGCTATTGATGCCATTGAGCAATATATTTTTATAAAAGGATAAAAATATTGATCGCTAGATAGAAAACAGGTTCAATGTGTTCAAAGATTAAAAACGGAGGTCGCTATTATGGAGCAGAAACTATCTCGGGAAGAACTTGTTGATTTAGTGGAAACAATTATGAGCGTGCATGATAAAAAGACCGGAAGGTTATTAACTGAGAAGGAACATCATGCATTAGTGATGAAATTCAAGAAATCAATCAACCATCCAGGCGGTAGCGATTTAATCTATTATCCGGAATTGGTTGGTCTGCCTCATGAGCCAACCGTTGATGAAATTGTGGACTTGGCGATAAGGGGTATTTAATTGAGGAGAGCAGTCATGCACAGTGATGAAGGACTCAGGGACATATCGGGGGATGAGCGGGATTTTCTGAGTGGGCTCAGAGCCCGCCCGGGCATGTATTTGGCGAAAAATTCCTTTCAGAATCTTACCAACTTTTTGTGCGGCTACAAGGCGGCTTTGCATACGCTTGGTTTGGGCGAGGACCACTGCATCCTGCCCTGGGGATTTCATGATTTTGTACAGATAAAATATGGGATTCATGATGCAAGAGGTTATAGGTCCATCATTCCTATGCAGGAGCCGGATGACGAGAAGGCACTGTGGCTCTTTTTTGATCTCTTGGATGAATACTTGACAGCGAGTGGATTTGAGCCGATTAAGGAAACAGCGGCCGGGCTTTGGTATCGTCTCAGAACGTGTATTGACAGGCGAGATGTGTTTGGAAAATTGGACGAAGCGGGAATTGAGGAGCTGCTTAAAAAGCGGAAAACAGGAAAATATAAGGAAGAATATGATAAGGCGAAATGCGAGATTGATGTGCGCAAGACCTCGGAAACCTTTCCCGAATCTGTCCGCTCTAATCTTGAGTATTGCAGGGGGCTCCTTCAAAAGATTGTGTCAGGCTACTGTGCAAATGAAGAATTGGCACAGAGTGTTGCCGATGAGGTTCATATGCTTTGCGAGGGATGCCAGGTGGATTACCATGATGAATGGTATGACAGGGTGTTGGCTGTCTATAAGGGGGCAGGGATTCCATATTAAAAAATCTCCCTTTCCGGAATTCATTTCTATCCAATAGATGAAGGGCAACTTCTGGTGCTTTCAGTTCATGGGTTATGTAGTATATTATTTTCGGTATCCGGTCTTCTGCCTGGGACGTGATTTTCACATTGTAAGTTTTATCCATTATCGTAACTCCCGTCTTAAATCCGCAAATACATCAGAAACGAGACGCGAATTATCAGATTTTGCCTGCGACAGTCCCTTTTCCATTAAGGAGTTAAACTCGGCAGTGGTCATAATCCCGTGTAGCAGATTCTTGTGGCAGTGACAACAAAAAAGGAATGCTTTTAGTCATATTGATCTGCTTATATAAGGCGTTGATAACAACAGAAGCAGGTAATCCGAGTTTGGACATGATGGATTCTGCTTGTTTTTAAATTTCTGGTTCAACACGGGCGAGTACATTTGCACTTTTTGTAGCCATAGGAATACCGCCTTTCATTGTTTGAGGTTAGTATATACTATTATATAACAATTAGTAATACAAAAATGAAAAAGTTTGGTGATTCCTTACTTGTCTGCTATTTATCAATGCGCTGGTGAAAAGGAGCTTATCTGTATTATAGTTGTTCAAGACAAGCCCGTATTTCGGCACATACAGCGCGGTCGTTCTCAAACACTTTCGCGAACAGGCGTTTCAGCGTTTCCTGTGTTGCCTTTTGTAAAATCAAATCTGCGGACTGCCGGGTGATATCATATCCTGTCTCGGGACCTACACCAAGCGCTCCCCATATCTTCCATCCGATACCATGTGTTTCATTATTTCCATTCATGGCATACCGCGCAAAAATAATATCGTTCAGCCGACTATGTATTTCTTTATTTGTGCAAATATTGTCTAATAAGTTTTCGACTCCCCCAAATGCTTCCGCAGCATGCCATCTCGCTTCAATTGGCACACTGTTGATGCCGCACATCATGCCGGCAGTGTCCATGGCGTTTTCTATCGTCACATGGTCGAGTGCGTCCATGATCACACTTTCAAGTCCAGTATGCTCCTCATAGGACAGGGCTGATACGATTCGTTCCAGAAATTCTTTATAGGGCATGTCAGGCGTGGTGTTGCCAGTGATGACAATGGCGTCACGCAGCATGGAATGCCAGTTATCGGGCAAAGTATGGAACTGTGAATCCAAGCCATATACGGTATCTGCGTCATAGCCCACTGCAAGGTTCCATTCCATTTCGTTCTCTAACCGCAGCAGAGTTGGGAATCCAGTATCCAGAGAGTTTTTCATTGTGGAGAGCACCTCTTCCTGCGCGCTGGTACTGTCAAAGCGCAGATAGGAAAAGCCTGCAAATCGTGCCAGTGCATCGACGAAATCGTTATCCCAGCGCCAGCCGCTTCGAAATCCCGGCAGGGAATGCGGATTTACGGAGTCATCCCAGGGATAATCAAAACCAAACGCCAGTGTCGAGGCTGTCAAAAGACAGTGGTAGACGGACTCCTGGTGGCGCTCCAGCAGATGATTATATCCGCGCGAAATGACCAACGCAGATGCAAGGGCCGCAGTGAAACGGTCCGATTCCGCGCCCACCGGAAAGGGTACCTGATGTTCCAGGATTATTTTCATATAGTCGTTACCACAGCCTTATCCAGTTTCACTTTTGCGAAATATGCTCCGGAATCGCTGAACGTGTAAAGGCTTCCTTTCTTAATATTCTATCTGCCATTATATTCTACTTGGATGGAATTGGCTGTACAGTGGGCTTTCTGCCTTGAGAATTTGCACGCGATGTCATTTTTGTAACTATGCAGAATCACCTACTCCGTGATGTATTCGGGATGACCTGATACAGCATTTCTGATGGAGAATATTATTTTCCGGTAACCTTCTTCCATCTATTCAGTGCAGCGACAGGCGTCCGTGGAGATGGCTCCAAAAGAAAACCAACTGTCTGTACGCTGGTTCCCCATGCGAATCTCTCCCGCTTTGCCCCTTGCAGAGAAGGGAGTGCAGCTGATGGATCTCCGTTTCGGACAGACGGTCATTCTCATGACTACAGACTCGGCTTCCGAGATTTGGGGCAGTGATTTCATAGTAAATGCTCCTTGTATGCGGGATTTTCTATATGTTTCTGCCGATCGTACGGACCGGATCTGCCTTTGTCCCGCCTGCGCAGAAAGCTGAAAACCATACAAGACCACCCGGATCTTCCTCTGTAAACTAAGCGGTATTTGGGAAAATGCCCAAGCCCTACACCTGTAACAGCAAAATTATAAGCAGAAATGCCGAAAATGTCAAATAAAAAAGTGGAAAAATCATGTGGATTCTGCTATAATAAAAATGTATTTTAAGGGACGCGAGTTTTTAGCAGGACCATTGCGCGTGGGAAATAGTTTATGGTCTGAAAAAGTATGGAGAGGGTAAAGGGAAAAAGAGAGATGAAAGTATCAGAAAAAAAGAGTCAGTCGGCAATGTTGAGGAAATTGGTGCATCATGCGCATTTGGCGGTAGGTATTGGGGTGGTATTGCTGCTTTGCTTTATTGTGTTAAATATAGGCGCGTCAAGAATACATATATCTCAATTAAATACGGTGTCGGCTTTAAATCAGTATCGAATAGGTTCCAGGATTTTGACTTATGACATACAGTCCTATGCGGCTACGGGAAGGCAGGAGTACTGTGACGACTATATGCAGGAGTTGAACGTGGGTCAAAATAGGGAACATGCGATTGCAGCCCTGAAAAAGTGCGGCCTTTCGGAGGATGAGTGGAAGGCTCTCAATCAAATTGCGGCATGGTCGGAAGGGCTTGTCCCTATTGAGGAAGCGGCCATTGCCAGTGTGCAGGCAGGGGACCAGGAGGCTGCACATGCCAGCGTGTTCAGCGAAGAGTATGGTAAAGTGGTAGAGCAGATCAACCAGCAGACGGACGAAGTGATACGTATTATTACGGCTCGGAAAGAGAGAATGCAGGCAGTCATTGTGGTGATCCAGTATCTTTTTGGGTTTTTATTTGTCTGTTCCTTTGCCTATGTTATTTCGCAGTTTACTAGAATAATCAAGTTTACGGAGAAAGAACTCTTAGAGCCTATTCAAAAGGTATCCGGGCAGATGGAGGCCCTTGCGGCGGGTAATTTCCGCACGGAACTGAACCTGGAAGTGGATGAAAGCGAAGTGGGCAAGATGGTTGGTGCCATCGCCTTTATGAAAAAGAACCTTCACGCTATGATTGTGGAGATCAACAAGATACTTGAACAGATGGGAAATGGCAAATACAATATAGAGATAGAACAGGAGTATGTGGGTGAATTTATAACCATTAAGGAGTCGTTTCTGAAAATCTGTGAGAAGATGCGGGAGACGCTACATACGATCCGTGATGTCTCCGTTCAGATTGACAGCGGTTCGGAGCAGCTGGCGTATGCTGCGGAGGATATAGCCCAGGGGTGCACCGAGCAGGCCACGCAGGTTTCCGAGATCCGAATGGTGTTTGAGGAAATGACGGAGAGCATGGAAAGCAACACTAAAGACGCAGAGGAATCTGCCGCAATGGCTACAAGGGCAGGGATGACTCTGGCCAGCGGAAACCAGAAGATGCAGGATTTGAAAGAAGCCATTCAGGAGATCAACAGATGCTCAGAACAAATCAGCACCATTATTGGAACCATTGATGATATTGCTTCCCAGACAAATCTTTTGGCGCTGAACGCGGCGATTGAGGCGGCCAGGGCGGGCGAAGCGGGAAAAGGTTTTGCGGTTGTGGCGGAGCAAGTCAAGAATCTGGCAAATGAATCAGCCAGCGCTGCTGGAAAAACCACGGAATTGATAGAGATGACAGTTACAGCCATGGATAAGGGCATCGCCATTGCGGACGAGACAGTTTCCAATATGAATGAAGTTATGAACGAAGCGCGGGAAGCAACTCAGAAGATGGGACAGATTGCGGAGATGCTGAGGCAGGATACCATACGCATGAACGGTGTGAACGAAAGAGTTGAACAGGTATCCTCGGCGGTGGATAACAACTCGGCAGCGTCGGAGGAGACGGCGGCAGTCAGCCAGGAACAGAGGACCCAGGTTAAGACTATGGTGGAGCTGATGGAGCAGTTTGAGATCTAATGTAAATCAGAAGGCTTGTCTATACAGGAAAAATAGAGTCACCAAGCGGTGGCTCTATTTTTGAAAATGTAGCGCATCGGATTTCTATTGTTTCACCGGTTTCATTCCTTCTTTTCTGACATTGTGTGTCTCATTCTGATTTTCAGGAGTAGTCTTTTGGGTTATGCTGTTGTATTTATCATGATTCATCTGCGTCTGTAACTGTTCCTGGGTTTTCTGCTCCATATTTACCTCTTCCCGCTGCTTTTGCGCCAAGTCGATGAGTGCTTATATAGGGTATTTGGATGTTTCACCACAGGAATAGTATTTATATTATTATTGTAACTATGCACTGCGTATAGAGGAAAAAAATTCAATATCATTTCTTTTGTCTCAAATTTTTAGAAATTAAGTCATAAAGTGCAGGACCATACAAATCAGACAGAGGATTCACGAAGGGATGTAGCGATAGAAAATGTGATTTTAATCGAGGTCACGGACAGAATGACGGAAGAGTCCAACAGGCTGTATGGTTTTGCCCAGGGAGCGTCGACGGCGGGGGGGAACTTAAAAGAGGATGCGGATTTTGCCCTAAAGTGGTATACTACTATATAATTTAAGGTGATTCGGACAATGGCCGGTCCCATCCAGGGCAGGCCGGGGCATATAGCAGGAAAAGTGTGTTGCGACACGCATTCAGAGACTGGAACGTGCTCATATGCGGATAGCCAGGGGGTGTTTTTTTAAATGGCACCGGGAAGGAGAGTCGGCCATGATTTTGAGCGCAAGCAGAAGGACGGATATTCCAAACTATTATGCACAATGGTTTCTGGGAAGGATTGAGGAGGGGTTCTGCTGTGTGCGGAGCCCCATGAATCCTCATCAGATCAGCAGGATCGACTTATCGCCCCAGGTGGTGGATTGCATCGTGTTTTGGTCCAAGAATCCCACAGCCCTGATACCGCATCTGGAAAAACTGAGGGAGTATACTTACTATTTCCAGTTTACCCTCACCGGATATGGCAGGGACATTGAGCCCAATCTCCCGGACAAAAGACAGACGCTCATCCCTGCCTTTCGGGAACTGTCGGAAAAGATCGGAAAGGAGCGTGTCATATGGCGATATGATCCCATTTTCCTGAACAAAAAGTACACGGCAGACTATCATTTGAAAGCCTTTGGGGAGATTGCCGACCGGCTGGCGGCTTACACGGAGCGGGTGGTAGTCAGCTTTGTGGACATGTACGCGAAAATCAGGCGCGGCGCGGCGGCATGTGCCATCCGGGAGACGGACCGGGGCGATATGCTGCGGCTGTCCGGGGAGATGGCGCGGATTGCGGAAAGCCATTGTCTGCGAATCGAGAGCTGCGCGGAGCAGGCAGACCTTCTGGATCAGGGAATCCGGCAGGGGAGCTGTGTTGACCGGGAACTGATCGAAAAGCTCACTGGCTGTAGGCTGACCGGCGCAAAGGACAAAAACCAGAGGAAAGAATGTGGCTGTCTGGAGAGCGTGGATCTGGGAGCATACAACACCTGCTTAAACGGCTGTAAATATTGTTATGCCAATTTCAGCTATGAAAAAGCAGTTGAGAATGCGGGGCGATGCCGGGTGGAGGCCCCGCTTCTTTGCGGGGAGATCGGTCCGGAGGACAAAGTCACGGACCGAGCTGTTAAGTCCCTTAAGGATAATCAGTTAAGTTTTTGGAGCGTCTGATATTCCATGGCAATTCTTGAAGTGTAGATCCCTATGTTGCATATCCCAGGGGGCAGTTCTCTGTGCTGCCCTACAATTTATGACTACAGATTCCGGTAGTGTAGATATGATTGTTTTCTGCGTGGACACAAAAACAGAGATTTTTCTTGTTCCTTACTTAGGAGGTGGTAGCCATAGCCTCAGATATTCTCAAGATGGTAGATTTGTGCAGTCTCATGGGCGGTTGGTGCAACACCGGTTAAGTCGGCTATGCTTTCCCCGATATAGTAAGTAATTGCGTGGATATTTCCGTTCAGCGCTGCGGAAATGGGGCAATTCTATTATTGGCCGGAATACACCGGAGTTTTGTATGATGGCAGGCACGAGTCCGGGTGTGCCGGACTTCCTGTTATGCGGAAAGGAGAACGTATGAGAATTACAACACAAATGTTAAATGAAAAGGCAAGGCAGACAGGTCTGCCCATCAACAGCGGCTCGCTTCTGAGTCATCTTAATAACACGGCTTCCGATGACAGCCTGTTGAAAGCCCTGAACAAGGGCAGGGACAGCGCAGCCACAGGTACACGGCAGAAGAGCAATTATGACAAACTGGAGAAAAGCGCCGATCAGTTGCGAAAAAGGGCAGACAATCTGGCGGCCAAGGGAGAGGATTCTGTCTATGAAAAAGCCAGGGAAAGCAAGAGCACGGAGGAACTGTGTAAGGAGGCCCAGGCTCTGGTGCAGGAGTATAACAATGCGCTGAAAATTCTACAGGCCACTCCCGGAGCTCTCAATGATTACTATTGCCAGATGCTACAGGAGGCTGCGGGCGGAAACAGCGAGGCGCTGGCGAGTATCGGCATCAATCTTTCCAAAGACGGGAAGCTGACTGTGGACTCCGAAAAGCTGAAAGCGGCGGATGTGGATACTCTGGAGAAAGTGCTGGGAAGTTCCGGTGATTTTACTTCCAAGGTGTCCTTTCTGGCAGGGAGAGTTGCTGACAATGCCAAAGCCGGTGCCGAAAGTCTCACAAGTCAGTACGGGGCCAACGGTAATCTGCTGGCGGCCACAGGCGGCAAGTACAGTTTCTGGGGCTAACAGCCGCCGTTTTCGGCAGCGGGGTATACGGTATTTGCGCTTCCTGTGAAAGTGGAAGTCGGTCGACGGAAAATTTATAATAAATCATTGCAATAGGATGGATCACCGTGAAAGTTCACGCACGGGAAGAAGGATGTATGAGGGACGCTCTTTGAACAAAAGTTTAAGGGAGCGTCTCTTTTCGTCCGTGACAGCTCTGGCTATGTGGCCTTGCGCCGACGCTTCTTGAAACGGTCCCGGAAATGATATATAATGAAGAAAGGGTTTTGTCCGATACCTATGGGATTCCAAAACAGAAAGGAAATGGTTATGGATCAAAAATATTTGCGGCTGTTGGCGGAAAAATTTCCGTCTATAGAGAGCGCGGCCAGCGAGGTTATAAATCTCTCGGCTATTAGAAGTCTGCCCAAGGGGACGGAATATTTTTTCAGCGATCTCCACGGGGAATACGAGGCCTTTCTTCATATGCTGAAAAGCGCGTCCGGCATGATTAAAAACAAGATTGATCTGATGCTGGGAAAAACCGTATCAGCCTCCAAGAGGGAGGCGCTGGCCAGCCTGATCTATTATCCGGAGCGGGAGATTAAAAGGCTTCGGGAGGAGGGGGAACTGACCGATGAGTGGAGCAGGCTGACAATCTACCGGCTGATTCTGGTTTGCGAGGCTATTTCCGCCAAATACACCCGCTCCCGGGTAAGGAAGCGGATTCCCCGGGAACTGCGCTACATAGTGGATGAACTCTTGAACGTGGCTGAAGACGTGAATAAAGATTACTACTATGATAATATCATATCCTCTATAATAGATACGGGAATCACGGAGACATTTATTGCCTCTTTGTGCCAGTTGATTCAGGCGCTGGCTATTGACAGACTACATATTATCGGGGATATTTTTGACAGAGGACCCAGACCGGATATCATTCTGAACGAATTGATGGATATGCATGATGTGGATATCCAGTGGGGGAACCATGACATCTCCTGGATCGGAGCGGTATCCGGCAACAGGGCGTTGATCGCCAATGTGATCAGGATTTCCATCAAGTACAATAATTTTGATCTGCTGGAGGATGGTTATGGGCTGAACATGCGGGCCCTGGCCGTGTTTGCCGGGGAGGTATACGGGGGTGATCCCTGCGCGCTGTATTCCCCCCATACTTATGACGACAATATCTATGATCCCATCGACGGACGACTGGCCGCCCGGATGCATAAGGCCATTACCGTGATTCAGCTGAAGCTGGAGTCTCAGCTGATCCGGAATCATCCGGAATGGAGGATGGAGGAGAGGGATCTTTTTTCCAGAGTGGATTTTCGCAGGCAGACAGTGGAGATAGGGGGGAGAATCTATCGTCTTAGGGACGGCGTCTTTCCCACGGTGAACCCGGATTTTCCCACACAGCTATCGGAGTCGGAAGAAGAACTAATGACGATACTGACGAACTCCTTGCGGCACAGTGAGAAACTGCGGCGACATATTCGTTTTCTGCTCTCCAAGGGCTCCATGTATCAGGTTTGCAATGGCAATCTGCTGTTCCACGGCTGTATTCCCATGGATAAAAACGGCGGTTTTGACAGCGTGGAGATAGAGGGAGAAAGCTACTGCGGCAAGGCTTTGCTGGACGAGATCAATGTGCTGGTGAACAGGGCGTATTTTTCCGGGGAGAATACTTATGCCAAAGATTTTATGTGGTTTCTGTGGTGCGGTCCCCGCTCTCCTCTCTATGGGAAAGACAAAATGGCTTTTTTCGAGCAGTATTTTATTGATGATGAGGAACTATGTAAAGAGAATTACAACTATTACTATGCCTTCTCGGAGAAACCGGAGGTTTGTGGGATGATTCTGCGGCATTTTTCCATGGATGAAGACCGGGGGCATATTATCAACGGGCATGTGCCGGTGAAGATCAAGGACGGGGAGAGTCCGGTGAAGGCGGATGGCAAGCTGTTTGTGATTGACGGGGGAATTTCCAAGGCATACCAGAGAGCCACGGGGATTGCCGGCTACACGTTGATCTATGACTCCCACGGTCTGAGTTTAGCTGAACATAAGCCCTTTGTTCCGGGAATACCCGGTCAGACTCCGGAGATTCGTATTGTGGAGAGGCTACAGAGTCGGGCCAATATTTCCGACACGGACAACGGGAAAGCGCTACAGGAGACGATTGACGATCTGCGTATGCTTTTGGATGCCTACCGCAGTGGCAGCATTAAGGAAAACAGCATATAGAAGAAAATTTACCTATTGTAAATTGAGTAAAAGTATGTAATATATTTTCCATGGACCCTATAATAGCCCGTATACGGGCTACATAGCTCAATAGTATTTTATACAATTCTGATTAGGGCAAATTGTAGGGTTATAGGTGGAGAACAGAATGACGGCTCAGGAAGCGTTAGTTAAGAGAATCAACGGGCTGTGTAAAAAACACCGGATCTCCGTGAATCATCTTGCAACACTGGCTGGCATGAGTCCCTCCACCATGAAGAACATTGTATATGGGATTACCCGAAATACGGGGGTAGAGACGGTGGCAAAGATATGTTGTGGCCTGGAAATGTCGTTGACAGATTTCTTTGATGATGATGTGTTCCGCAGGGTGGATCAGGAAGTGGATTAGGCGCAGACGCGGATTGCTTAGAAGGAACAGGGAATGCATAGGAATTATTGGACCATGACTGACGGGAAGAGGCTTGCCAGCGAAGAAGGGAGGCCGCCTCCGCGCAATTTTACGGTGGAAAATATGGATAGTAGCGAAAGAAAATCAATTATGAGGAGGAGCGCGCATGAACAGAACGGCGGCCGTTCACATTGCATATATGGGCTACAGTGCCCAGAATATGCTTCTGGAGGTACAGTTTCACAAGGATGGCAGACGATATCGTTACCTGGAGGTGCCTGAGGAATTATGGTATCGTATGAAGCAGGCAAGTTCCGTAGACAGGTTTTTTAATACATTTATTCTGAACCGATTTGAGGAGCAGATTGGGGGCTTGTAAAACAAGTCCCTTTTTTGCTTGAAAAATACTTTCTTTCATGTTAATATAATTTTGAAGTTGTTTTTTAATAGAAGGGTTGGTATGCTGAGATGGAAAAAGAGCAGAAATCTCAGGGAGATGCCCGGCGCAGGAGAGTACAGCGGCTGAAAAAGATGATTATGCTGTCGGTGCTGATCTGGATGGTGCTTCCCGTGGGATTGTGCGTGGCACTTTTTGGTAGAATAAACGCGTTGGACAGGCAGCTGGCGGAGACCCAGGGGTATCAGTTGCAATTGTTGGAGCAGGTGGCGGCGGTCACGGCCAGACAGGATCAGGAAGCATTGCAGAGGCAGGAAGATGCTCTTGAGCAGCAGTCATCTTTGCTTGAGCGGCAAGAGATCATGGTGTCTGCTCCCGTGGCAGGTGCGGACGGTCAGAATGGGGATATGGCGGTAGTTGAGCCGGATGCCGCTCACAAGGTGTATCTGACATTTGATGACGGACCCAGCAAATACACGGAGGAAATTCTGGATATACTGGATACTTATAACGTGAAGGCCACTTTTTTTGTACTGGGCAAAGAGAGTGAGTATTCCATAGAGATGCTGCAAGAGATTGCAAAGAGGGGGCACACCATCGGTATGCACTCATATTCTCACAAATATGCGGAGGTATATCGCTCCGTGGAAGACTTTTCAGCTGATTTTTATCAGATCTACTCGTATATTCTTGAGAATACCGGGATACAGAGTACCTGCTACCGCTTTCCGGGTGGCAGTTCCAATGCCATAAGTGATATTGACATGCATGTGTTTGCGGATTTTCTGGCGGAGCAGGAGATCGAGTATTATGATTGGAATGTTTCATCCGGTGACGGCAGCAGTATACTGCTGGATGTGGATACCCTGGTGCGCAATGCCACTTCCGGCATCCCAGGCAACGAGACATCCATAGTACTGATGCATGACGCGGCTTCCCGCCCTACTACGGTGGAGGCGCTGCCACAGATTATCGAAACCATTTTAGCCATGGAGGACACGGCGATTCTGCCCATCACTGGCGATACCACGCCGGTTCATCATATCAAATAAACAAAAATATTCTTTTTCGATAAGGCCTGGCGTTCTATCCGGTTCACGAGCGGAAAACGTTATAGGCACGGGCAGATTCTGACACTCGTGAGTTTATTATAAGCAGCGGGGCGCTGCTAAATGAAGACAACTCAAAACAGGAGGAAGTAAAGTATGGGTTTTTTCTCAGATTTAAAAGAGGATTTGTCCCAGGCAGTAAATGAACTGATGCCGGAGGACGAGCCGACCCAGGAGGACGGGTTTGGGGATATCGACGAAATGCTGGAGAGAGTGGATTCCATAGTGGTCCCCGAAATAACGGATTTGGAGCCGGAACCCCGGAAAGCGGATATACAGGAATCCTCCGCATGGGAACGGCAGCCCATGCAAGAGCCGGAGATTACGGATGTGTCCTGGCAGGCATCAGAGGAGGTTCATGAAGAGTATCCGTCGGAAGATTCCGGAGAATATGAGGAGATAAGCCCGGAGGTCTTTGCGGAGCTGAGTCACGAAGAGCCAACGGAAAACGGGGAACCGGAGTCCGGCATGGACGGCATTGATCTGGAGAAAATGCTGGAGAGCGCGCTGGCAGCCGGCGACGAAAGCGGGACGCCGGTGTATGAAGAAGAGATTACAGAGATAATAACAGAAAACCAAAAGGAGACGAAGGGGGAATCTAAAGTGGAAGAGATGATTAACGCACGGATGGCTTCAGATGAGACATCTTCAATAACAGCAGGTATGACGATCAACGGCGATGTGGTGAGCGAGGGCTCAGTGGATCTGATCGGCTGCGTAAACGGCAATATTGATATTCTGGGCAAGCTGAATGTGACCGGTTATATCAACGGCAACTCCAAGGCGGCGGAGATTTTTGCGGACAATGCAAAGATCAATGGAGAAATTGTCAGCGAGGGAGCCGTGAAGATCGGGTCCAGCTCAGTTGTGATCGGAAACATCTGTGCAACCAGCGCCGTGATCGCAGGCGCGGTCAAAGGTGATATAGATGTCAAGGGGCCTGTGATTTTAGATACCTCTGCCATTGTCATGGGCAATATCAAGTCTAAATCCGTGCAGATTAACAACGGAGCCGTGATCGAGGGTATGTGTTCTCAGTGCTATGCGGAGGTCAACCCCATTTCCTTCTTCGATGATTACAAGCCGGAAGTGAAAAATAACAATAACAGCATATAGAAGAATGCAGTAAAGTCCAGTGAAAGGCAGGATCACGAATATGCGGCGTATTTTATTGAAATTGAGCGGTGAAGCGCTGGCGGGAGAGAAAAAGACAGGATTTGATGAGGATACAGTGCGTGGCGTGGCATTGCAGGTAAAACAGCTGGTGGACGACGGAATCCAGGTGGGGATCGTCATTGGCGGCGGCAATTTCTGGAGAGGCCGTTCCAGCGAGAATATCGACCGTACCAAGGCGGATCAGATCGGTATGCTCGCAACAGTGATGAACTGCATCTATGTGTCGGAGATTTTTCGTTCGGTGGGTATGATGACGGGGATTTTGACTCCTTTTGAATGCGGGTCGTTTACGAAACTCTTTTCCAAGGACAGAGCCAATAAATATTTTGCCAAGGGCGTTGTAGTATTTTTTGCGGGCGGTACGGGACATCCCTATTTTTCTACGGATACAGGCGTGGTGCTACGGGCTATTGAGGTGGATGCGGATGTGATCCTGCTGGCTAAATCCATCGACGGCGTGTATGATGACGACCCCGGCAAAAACCCGTCCGCAAAGAAGTTTGATCAGGTTACCATTGATGAGGTAATTGCCAGAAATTTACAGGTAGTTGACATGACGGCTTCTATTCTGGCCAGGGATAACAGGATGCCGATGTGGGTGTTTGGCCTCAACGAAGAAAACAGCATTGTGAATACGGTCAGAGGGAAGTTTAACGGTACTAAAGTTACTGTGGAATGACGGGGAACCATCGCATAGCTGCGGCAGAGCGATTTCATTAGGAGGTATGTACATGGATGCAAGATTGCAACAATATGAAGATAAAATGAAAAAAACATATGAGTTTCTGGAGTCTGATTATGGTACGATAAGAGCAGGGCGTGCCAATCCCCACGTTTTGGACAAGATTCGGGTCAATTATTACGGCACGCCTACCCCTATTCAGCAGGTGGGCAATGTGACGGTGCCCGAGGCCAGAATTATCCAGATTGCTCCCTGGGAGAGGAATCTGCTGAAGGAGATAGAGAAGGCTATTCAGACTTCCGATTTAGGTATCAATCCTTCCAATGACGGCAGCGTGATCCGTTTGGTGTTTCCGGAACTTACGGAGGAGCGCAGGAAAGATCTGGTGAAGGAAGTAAAGAAGAAAGCGGAGGAAGGTAAGGTTGCCGTTCGCAATATTCGCAGGGATGGCAATGACTTTCTCAAGAAGTTGGGCAAGACCGAGGTTTCCGAGGACGAGATCAAACAGCTGGAAGAGAGTCTGCAAAAACTGACGGATAAGTATATCAAGGATATTGACGCTCTGATGGAGGTTAAGTCCAAAGAAATCATGACCGTATAATCGGGAACAATTGAGAATTATCAGCGGATCGTTCTTTGTGCAGGGAAGGTACAATGGATAGAGGGAGGGACAGTCAGCATCCGGGAGGGTGAGGATTGCTCCCTTTCCATGTATATACAGGGAATACAGGAGGATGACACCGGTGCCGTCATCGGGAAGTACTTCTAAAGATCACAGAATTGTCGGCAATACAGCGGCTGGGACGGCAAATGGATGGGAGGATGCATGGCTGGGAATAATAAGCAGGAGATTAGGATGCCGCAGCATGTGGCAATTATTCTGGATGGGAACGGGCGCTGGGCAAGAGCCAGGGGATTGCCGCGGAATATGGGACATGTGGAGGGCGCTAAGACCGTGGAGAAGATCTGTGAAGAGGCTTACCGTATGGGAATACAGTATCTCACGGTATATGCGTTTTCCACGGAGAACTGGACCCGGCCCAGGGAAGAGGTAGATGCCCTTATGAAGCTGCTGCGCAATTACATGAAAACCTGTTTAAAGACAGCAGAGAAAAATCGTATGTGTGTCCGTGTGCTGGGAGAGAAATCCCGTCTGGACCAGGATATTCGGATTCGTATACAGGAACTGGAGGATGCCACCAGGCACAATGACGGACTGCGCTTTCAGATTGCCATCAATTATGGAGGTCGGGATGAGATTGTCCGCGCTGTGCGGCGGATGGGCCAGGATATCCAAAAAGGGGCTCTGGTTCCTCAAAATATCAATGAACAGTTGATCAATGAATATCTGGATACGCACGGTATCCCGGAACCGGACTTGCTGATTCGCACCTGTAATGAGCAGCGAATATCCAATTTCCTGCTCTGGCAGCTGGCGTACACGGAGTTCTACTTTACACCGGTGGCATGGCCGGACTTTAATAAAGAAGAATTGGTCAAGGCCGTGGAGGCATATAATCAAAGAGACAGAAGATATGGCAGAATTTCTGAGGCGGATGCCTGAATGCGGACATCCAGATACGTATGAAGCATTATTGCGGAAGAGAGGATGAAACCTAATGTTTTGGACCAGATTAATCAGTGGAGTCGTCATGGTAATCGTAGCGTTGGCTACCATGTGGCTTGGAGGCCCTTATCTGGCGGGGATACTGCTACTCATATCTCTGGTAGGGTATCGGGAACTGACAAAAGCACAGAAGGTAAGCACGGCTGCGAAGGGATTCAATGGCTTGGAGATGGTGGGCTTTGGCAGCATTGCGCTCTATTATGCGGTCATGTATATCTGGCAGGATACCACACTTCTATTAATGTGTATTGTATTGATGCTTATGGCGGAGATGTTTCTGTACGTGATCCTGTTTCCCAGGTACCGGGCGGAACAGGTGGTGACGGCAGTATTTTCTTTTCTGTATGCGCCAGTTATGCTGTCTTTCATGTATATGACCCGTATGAGTTATCTGGGAAGCTATATGGTGTGGCTGATTTTGATCAGCGCATGGGGGTGTGATACCTGCGCCTATTGTGTGGGGAAGCTGATTGGCAGGAAGAAAGTATTTCCGGTGCTCAGTCCACACAAATCTCTTGAGGGCTGCATCGGCGGTGTGGCCGGGGCTGCTCTGATCGGCGGTATATATGCGTTTTTTGTGGTGGAGCCGGTGGTTCCTGATCAGCAGGTATTGTGGATTATCGTGTTTATCAGCGCTGTGGGCGCTCTGATGTCTATGGTGGGAGACTTGGCGGCATCCGCCATCAAGAGGAACCATGACATTAAGGACTATGGCAAGATTCTGCCAGGACATGGTGGTATTATGGATCGGTTTGACAGCATGATCGTGACGGCCCCCATGATCTATTTTCTATCAGTACTGATGATTCATGCGGCTGGGTGATAAACGATAGCGTTAGGAGATATACGATTATGAAAAAAATAGCGATTTTAGGTTCTACCGGTTCTATCGGCACCCAAACCCTGGAGATTATCAGAAGCAATCGGGAGGAATTAGAGGTGGTTGCTTTGGCAGCGAACAGCAATGTGACGCTGTTGGAGGCCCAGATTCGGGAGTTTCAACCCCAGATTGCGGTGATGTGGTCGGCGGAGGCCGCAGCGCAGCTGCGAGTTCGCCTGGCGGACTGCAAGACGCGGGTATTGCAGGGAATGGATGGGCTGCTGGAAATAGCGGTTATGCCTCAGGCACAGGTATTAGTCACGGCTGTAGTGGGCATGATTGGTATCAGGCCCACTATAGAGGCCATCAAAGCGGGAAAGGACATAGCTCTGGCCAATAAGGAAACTCTGGTGTGCGCAGGACATATCATCATGCCTCTGGCCAGGGAACGAGGTGTATCCATCTTGCCTGTGGACAGCGAACACAGCGCGATTTTTCAGGCACTGAACGGGGAGCCGGCGGACAGAATCAGCAAAATTCTTCTGACTGCTTCCGGGGGTCCTTTCCGGGGCTGGAAACGGGAGAGGCTGGCAAGTGTGCAGGTGGAAGATGCATTAAAGCATCCAAACTGGGCCATGGGGAGAAAGATTACCGTAGACTCCTCCACTCTGGTCAACAAGGGACTGGAAGTCATGGAGGCCAAATGGCTTTTTGGCGTGGATCTTTCTCAAATTCAGGTGGTCATACATCCTCAGAGTATCATTCATTCTATGGTAGAATATATGGATGGAGCAGTGATTGCCCAGCTGGGAGTGCCGGATATGAAGCTGCCCATCCAGTATGCTCTGTTCTACCCTGACAGAAGGAAGATGGAGAATAACCGGGTGGATTTCTATCAGCTCGGCAGCATGACCTTTGAGGAGCCGGATCTGGAGACCTTCTATGGGTTAAAGCTGGCCTTTCAGGCCTTGGAGAAGGGTGGCAGTATGCCAACGGTATATAATGCGGCCAATGAGAGGGCGGTGGCACTGTTTTTGGAGCGTAGAATCGGGTATTTGCAGATTCCGGAGTTGATACAGCGCAGTATGGAACAGCATGCGGTGGTGGAGCATCCGGGAGTGGAGGAGATTCTGGCGGCGGAACAGGGCGTATATGACTATATAAAGGGACTGGTATGAGAAAAAGAATATGACAACTTTGATAACATTTATTCTATTTATCTTAATCTTTGGTGTGGTGGTGATTTCCCACGAGTTTGGGCATTACCTGATTGCCAAGACCAATGGCATCCATGTGGTGGAATTTGCCATTGGAATGGGGCCCACACTTTTTTCCTGGAAAAAGAAGGAGACAAAATACTCCGTCAAATTGCTGCCCCTGGGAGGCGCCTGTATGTTTGAGGGGGAGGATGGCCTGAATACCCAGGAGGGGGAGAACACAGAGGGTTCCTTTTTGCAGGCAAAGGTGTGGGCCAGAATTTCCACAGTGCTGGCAGGTCCCATTTTCAATTTTATTCTGGGGGGAATCATCGCTGTGATTCTGGCGGGGATAATGGTATTTTATGTGCCGGTGCTGTCCGATGTGTCGGATGGCGGAGCCGCCCAGCAGGCCGGACTTCAGGCTGGAGACCGGATCGTAGCCCTGAATGGAGACAGGGTATATCTCCGCGATGAAGTGCTTCTGTTTAATCGTGTAAATAACGGTAAGGAGTTTTCGCTGGAGTTTGAGCGGGACGGACAGCGGTATACGGTTACCATGACTCCCACGCTCAATGAGGCCACCGGCAACTATAATATGGGAATCTACTTGGGAGAGCCGTTAAAAGCGGAGGGACTTGACGTGTTTAAGTACGCCTGGTATGAGATCCGCTACTGTGTCCGTTCCACCTGGCAGAGCCTGGGCCTGATGCTTCGGGGGCAGGTAAAAAGGGAGGAAGTGGCAGGGCCGGTGGGGATTGCAGTCAATGTGGTGGGCAAGACTTACACGGAGGCAAAGCAGTACGGATGGGAGACAGTGGCGCTGAACATGGGCTATATCACGTTGCTTCTGACCATCAACCTGGGAATATTGAATTTGCTGCCCATCCCGGCGCTGGACGGGGGCAGATTGGTGTTTCTGCTGCTGGAGGTAGTCCGGGGGAAGCCCATACCGCCGGAAAAAGAGGGTATGGTACATTTTATCGGTCTGGTGTTTTTCATGATACTGATGGTAATCGTATTTTTTAACGATCTGCGCAATATTTTCGGATAATTTTTCTCTTGGTTTTTCGCCAGGACAGGGAGCGGTCAAGAATCCCTGTCCCGCAGGAAAACATCATTTTTGAACAGGTTTATGGGAGTTCTCCCTGCATTTCACGGGTATCATTTCACAGGCAAAACCGGATTTCCGGTGATGTTTACATACGGAAATTTATTTAGAAAGGATTATGGCATGGGTATTGTATCAAACTACATATGGGAAAAAGGAGTGGATGGCGGCAGGAACCCGGTGTCTCTTGTTGCGCAGCAAGTAGGGATTCGAGGCAGGGAGATATGTCTGTTTTGCATCTGCGAAAGTCTGCAGGGGGAATGGGGAGGATACATGACAGAGCGGCTGGTGGATTGGTTTCACAAAATCTGTCTGCCTGCCTGTGGGGGCAGACGGCAGCCAGGTCCCAGAGAACTGTTGGAGGGAGAATTATATGATATTGAGAGGGAAGTGTCAGACCAGAGCAGAGGCAGCTATGGTGGCCTTTTGCTGATCGGGAACGGTTTTTATATCTTTGGAAAAGGGAATATAATTATACGGCTGGTCAACTGCCGATATAACCGCCCGCAGATAAAGGAATTGAGTTTTCCCATGTCAGGAAGGATTCAGAGGGGTGTGGGCCTGCTGCTCCATACGCCTCTTCTGACGGAGAAGCTGGAGCCGCAGGAAATTTGCCAGATTCTGTATGGCGAGGGCAGGTGGCAGGAAGGGCGTATGGACAGGCGGCTTAGAGAATTGTGGCAGGAAGGACGGAGCCGTGGGAACACCGGGCCGGTGGGGGGGATCTACCTGCAAGTGCTGTGAGGCCACATAGGACCGGGAGCGACTTCGCGAGGATTTTATCGGTACGGTCCGGGAGGTTATTGAAAAATGAAAAGTATAATGGGCACAGACAAAATAGGAGGTTATCAAGTTCTGAAAAAACTGGGAACGGGAGCCACGGCACAGGTTTATCTTGTGAGAAGTCCGGAGGACAAAAAGACGTATGCGTTGAAGTACAGTCCATACACGGACAGGCTTATGACAGAGTCGGCGATTCTGGAGAGCCTTCGTCACCCCTGCTTTCCAGCCTGGGCAGCTGACGGAAGGGCGGCTGAGGGAGCTTATCTGGTCATGGAGCACATACCGGGGATTACATTGCAACAGCTGATGGAGCAGTATCCGGCGGGGATGCCGGAACGGATGGCTGTAGGAGTCGGGCTGGATGTGGCGGCGGGGATAGCCTGGATGCACCGCTGTCAGCCTGCGCTTATATATCGGGATATGAAGGCGGCCAATGTAATTATCACCTCTGAGGGCAGGGCCCGGCTGGTGGATCTGGGGGCGGCAGTTTGGGGGGAAGGCACTCAGAAGAAGGCCTGCCGCGCGGGAACCTATGGGTACAGCGCTCCGGAGCAGTTCTGGGAGGGCGTAAAAGTCACACCGGCCTGTGATGTATATGGTCTGGGAAAACTTCTGGCGTTTATGCTGACCGGACAGGATCCGGCGAAGCCGCCCTATGACACTATGGAATATTGCAGCAGACATTGTGGGATCAGAGGAACATTTCAGCAGATGCTTGTTAAGTGTCTACAGCCGGACCCCCAGCTGCGTTATCCTGACGCTTCCTTTCTGCTACAGGAACTGGCGGAGTTTAAGACGGGAAAGAAGCATATAGGGGACAAAATCCGGTCAAAAAAGAGAAACACAATCTCCTGCCGCTACATAAAATGTATTTGGAAGAGCGAATATGAAAGAATATTTTGACTTTCCGCACAAATAATACTATAATAGGTACAAATTGTTGATAAGGCCGCTTTTTGTCGGCAGGGCAAACGCGGAACCGAATTGGAGGGCACAAGATGAAATCTTTGGAAGAGTATGTGAGAAGCATTCCGGATTTTCCGGAGGAAGGAATTATTTTCAGGGATGTGACCAGTGTGTTGCAGGATGCGGACGGGCTGTGTCTGGCCATTGATACCATGCAGGAAAAAGTCAGGGATCTGGAGTACGATGTGGTGGCGGGACCGGAGTCCAGAGGGTTTATTTTCGGCACCCCCATTGCCTACAATAATCACAAGCCTTTTGTACTGATTCGAAAGAAAGGAAAACTGCCCTGTGAGACGGTGGAGAGAAGTTATGATCTGGAATACGGTCAGGCCACCATTGAGATGCATAAGGACAGCATTAAGCCCGGGCAGAGGGTTCTGGTGGTGGATGATCTGATTGCCACAGGCGGTACTACGGAGGCTATGATCAAGCTGATCGAGAGCCTGGGAGGTGTAGTGGTGGGAGTGGTAGTTCTGATGGAACTGGCCGGACTTAAGGGCCGGGAGAGGATTAAGGACTACCGACTGGACGCGGCAATTGTCTATCCCGGCAATTGAATGTATGTGCATTATGACAGAAACACAGGTATGGGGATGTTCTCTGACAATCTGTACGGCAGCGCCGGAAATTCCGCGATACGTCGGATCAGGGAGGCAGTAACGGAGAGCGGCGATGTGCGGGAACAGACAGAGTTTGCCGGAAGCGTAATATCGGATATACGGAGGGCAGTACATATTTCCGCAGGGTTGGGGGCCTGCGGGAACAGGGGGTTGCAGAAAGGTAACAGGCGTTATGAAAGAAGAGAAAGATGTGATATTTGACGATGCCAGAGTGGGCGAATTAGCAGAATTTGCATCTCCTGAACAGTTGTATCAGGATCTTGTTTCCTGCGTCAAAAAATACCATCCCAGCGATGATATTTCCATGATTGAGAAGGCGTATCGGGTGGCCAGTCAGGCCCACAAGGACCAGCTGCGCAAGTCAGGTGAGCCTTATATCATTCATCCGCTGAACGTGGCGATCATCCTGGCGGATCTGGAGCTGGATAAGGAGACAATCGTGGCTGGTATCCTGCACGATGTGGTGGAGGATACCATCATGACGGAGGAGGACATGGTTCGGGAATTTGGTGAGGACGTGGCGCTGCTTGTGGACGGCGTGACCAAGCTGGAGAAAATTCCCCTGTCAGGTACGGGCGACCCCACAGACACCAAGCTGGAGATGCAGGCGGAGAATCTGCGGAAGATGTTTCTGGCTATGGCAAAGGATATCCGGGTGATCATGATCAAACTGGCGGACCGCCTGCACAATATGCGAACATTGAAATACCAGAAGTCGGAGAGCCAGATTCGTATTGCCAGGGAGACCAGGGAAATCTATTCGCCTATTGCCCAGAGGCTGGGAATCTCCAAGATCAAGATTGAACTGGATGACCTTTCCATGAAATATCTGGAACCGGAGGTATACTATGATCTGGTGGATAAGATTGCCGTGCGCAAGAGTGTCCGGGAGAAATATATCCAGAGTATTGTGGATGAGGTAAAGGGATACATTGAGGCAGAGGGTATCCGTGCCCAGGTAGACGGGCGCATTAAGCATTTTTTCAGCATCTATAAGAAGATGAAGAATCAGAACAAGACATTGGATCAGATCTATGATCTGTTTGCTGTGCGGATCATTGTGGAGTCGGTGAAAGACTGCTATGCGGCGCTGGGTATGATTCATGAGAAATATACGCCTATTCCCGGTCGGTTCAAGGATTATATAGCTATGCCAAAGGCCAATATGTATCAGTCTCTGCATACCACTTTAATTGGCAGTAACGGGCAGCCCTTTGAGATCCAGATCCGTACTTTTGAGATGCACAAGGCGGCTGAGTACGGTATTGCGGCACACTGGAAATACAAGGAGGCTTCCGACGGCAGAAAAGTGGAGGGCCAGGAGGAGGAGAAACTGGTATGGTTGCGGCAGATTTTGGAATGGCAGCGGGACATGTCGGACAATCGGGAATTTATGAATCTGCTCAAGAACGACCTGGACCTGTTCTCTGACAATGTATACTGCTTTACCCCCACAGGGGAGGTCAAAAATCTTCCGGCGGGGTCTACGCCCATAGATTTTGCCTATAATATCCACTCTGCGGTGGGCAATAAGATGGTGGGAGCCAGGGTCAATGGCAAACTGGTGACAATAGATTATGAGATTAAAAACGGGGACAGGATTGAAATCATCACTTCCCAGAATTCAAAAGGCCCCAGCCGGGATTGGCTGAATGTGGTCAAGAGTACGCAGGCGAAGAACAAAATTAATCAGTGGTTCAAAAATGAGTTAAAAGAAGACAATATCATAAAAGGCAAGGAACTGCTTTACGGTTACTGCAAGTCTAAGGGCATCAATATGCCCGACCTGGTGAAAAATGTATATATGGAGGCCATCATGCGCAAATATGGCTTCCGGGACTGGGATTCCGTGCTGGCGGCCATCGGTCACGGCGCTCTGAAAGAGGGACAGATTATCAACAAGATGCAGGAACTCTACGACAGGGATCATCGCAAGGAGATGACCAATGAAGAGGTTTTGCAAACCATTATAGAAAATGGTGCCATGATGATGCGCCTTGGCAGCGGTCGATCCAGAAGCGGTATTGTGGTGAAGGGAATTGCTGATTTGTCCGTTCGTTTTTCAAAGTGCTGCTCCCCTGTGCCAGGGGATGAGATCGTTGGTTTTGTGACCCGGGGCCGGGGCATTTCCATTCACCGTACGGACTGTGTAAACATGCTGAGTCTGCCGGAGATGGAACGGGCCAGACTCATTGACGCGGAGTGGCAGACTGGCGGTGGGGACGGAGAGCAGGAAGGCAAATACATGGCCGAAATCCGAATCTTTGCTAACAACCGCAACGGTTTGCTGGCGGATATCTCAAAGGCGCTGACGGAAAAAAATATTGATATTCTGGCCATGAATACCAAGATCAGCAAGCAGGGGCAGGCTACTTTGCAGACTTCCTTTGAGATCTCCGGCAGGGAGGAGCTGAACAGGGTCATTGATAAGATCCGCAACATAGAGAGTGTCATCGACATAGAAAGGACAACAGGCTGATGGCTGAGACAAAAATCGGAAGAATGGTGCTGGGATCTTACCAGACCAACTGTTACTTTATTTATCAGGAAGAAAGGAAACGCGCAATCGTGGTGGACCCGGCGGATCAGGGGGCAAAAATTTGTGAAGCCCTGACACGCAACGGAATTACCGTGGAGGCTATATTGCTGACCCATGGACATTTTGACCATATATGGGGCGCAGAGGAACTGCGGGAGGCTGCGGGGGTAAAGCTGTACGCGCTGGACGCGGAGAAGGCTGTGTGTGAAAATTCGCATAATAATGTGTCGGAAATGACGGGCCGCTCCTGCACGGTGGAGGCGGACGAGTATTTGAGGGATGGTCAGGAACTGACGCTGGCGGAGATATGTTTTCGTGTTATTGCCACGCCGGGACATACCATTGGCAGTTGCTGTTACTATTTCCCGGAGGCGGGATTTCTGGTCAGCGGGGACACTCTGTTTGCGGAGTCCGTGGGCAGGACGGATTTCCCCACCGGCAGCATGAGTAGTATTGTGCGCTCTATCAAAGAGAAATTGTATATACTGCCCGGTGATACCAGGGTATATCCGGGGCACGGGGACAGTACCACCATCGAGCATGAGATGAAGTATAATCCCTTTACCGCGTAGGGCGACCGGAAGAATTGCCAGCGCGCAGTTCAAAACGAAAACACCGGTCTGTGTGGGGATAAAAACAGAGGGACAGACAGGGGGCATGGAGGGACAAATGCTGGCAGTCAGGCTTAATCGGGAAAATTATGAATATGATATACAGGCGCTGCTGAAATCCTTCTATCCCGGGGAGTCGTTGCGGGTCATCACTCCGGTCAGCCGGGATCAGGAGATCCGCGAAGAGGAGCAGGAGTGGAGTCTGTGGATCGAGGAACCTGCGGTGCGGATGCGGCTGGCGGGAAGAGAAATACATTGGCTGCATGAGGAGAAGGAAGGGGCTTTCAAGGACTGTTTCAAGCGCTTTTTTTATTGCCTTTTGACGGAAATCACAGGCAGGGAGTTGCCCTGGGGCAATCTGACGGGTATCCGCCCGACCAAGCTGGCCTATGCCATGCTGGAAGAGGGAAAGCAGGATCAGGAGATTATCCGGGAACTTGGGCGTACCCATTATGTGAGCCCGGAGAAATGCGAATTGAGCATCGAGATCGCCCGTCGGGAGAGAGAGCTTTTGGCAGGGATTCATTATCAGGGAGGGTACAGTCTGTATATTGGGATTCCCTTCTGTCCCAGCACCTGCCTGTACTGTTCTTTTACGTCCTTTCCCATAGCGGCTCACCGACAGCATGTGGATCAGTACATAGACTGTGTGATCCGTGAGATGGAGTATGTTTCGCAGTGTTATGGAGATAAGATTCTGGATACAGTCTACATTGGCGGCGGGACACCTACCACGCTGGAGCCCAAGCAGCTGGACAGGCTGCTGGGGAAATTAAAGGCATTGTTTGACTTCTCCACAGTGCAGGAGTTCACTGTGGAGGCAGGTCGGGCGGACAGCATTACCTGGGAGAAACTTACGGTACTGCGCCGCCATGGGGTGGGCCGGATCTCCGTGAATCCCCAGACCATGAAACAGGAGACATTGGATATCATCGGACGGAAAGCCACAGTGGAACAGGTGCTGGAGGCGTATCGGCTGGCGAGAGAGGCGGGCTTTGACAACATCAATATGGATCTGATTCTGGGGCTTCCGGGGGAGACGGAAGGGGATGTGAGGCAAACTATGGAGCAGGTGATCCGCCTTTCTCCGGACAGTCTCACCGTACACTCCCTGGCAATTAAGCGGGCTTCCCGGTTAAATCAGTGGATACAGGAGCATGGCATTGAGTCGCTGCGAAACACGGACGAAACCATGGAGATTGCGGCGGCGGGGGCAAGGATTCTGGATATGCATCCCTACTATCTCTACCGCCAGAAAAACATGTCCGGGAATTTTGAGAATGTGGGCTATGCCAGAGAGGGAAAATATGGCCTGTACAATATTCTGATTATGGAAGAGAAACAGACCATAGTTGCCTGCGGAGCCGGGAGCGTGTCGAAAAGGGTGTACCCGGGCGGACGTATCGAGAGATGCGAAAATGTCAAGGATGTAGCGTCTTTCCTAGAAAGAATCGACGAGATGATTGAGAGAAAACGGAAACTTCTTGAAGATTAAAAAGAGTTTCTGTTGTACATCAAAATGGGGTTAGTACATCAATTGTACATCAATTTTTTACCCGGTAGTACTGAATAATACTTGATGATGTAGAGGAACAACCTAATATAGCGCCTAAAGGACAATCTTATTCTAACAAATAGGGCTGTCCTTTTTTGTTATAGTCAATCATCAAGAATGGAGCTGCCTCTGCCCCTGCCAGCAGAAGGCGCAGAAGGAAGGGAAAGCCATGGAGGAACAGAGGGAACGCATGGAGCGTATCAAACGCCGGAAGGCACAGGGACTTCAGGACAGATACCTTTATGATTACACTTTCTCCAATGATAACGGCCAGAATCCCGTCATGGAGAAAGCCCACGTCTATGTGGAGCATTGGAAGGAGGCATACCGGGACAATACCGGCCTTCTTCTTTTTGGTGACGTGGGAACCGGGAAATCCTTTTTTGCAGGCTGTATCGCCAATGCTTTGCTTGACCGTGATGTGCCGGTTCTAATGACAAATTTCCCATCTATCCTAAACCGGCTGACCGGCGTGTTTGCCGAGGAAAGGGCAGCCTTTATCGTCAGTCTGGACGATTACAGCCTGCTTGTCATTGACGATTCAGAAATGCGCTGGCTCCCGGCTTGTAAAATCAGACTGGCAGATTAAGTTCTGTTGTTTTTTTATTGTTGGTAGTTTCCTTTCGTGGTATAATACACATATCCATATTACGAATTCAACTTTCATTAGTGATATAATTATTAAAGATGTCACAAGTACCTTTCAGTTATAGCAAAGAATTTGCACTTGGACTTAATTTTAGAAAATATGTGAATGTGAAATAGAAATTTAGGTAATAAGGAACATTTCTACCTCTTTGGTAAGAGTGTAAAATTTTTACAAGAGGACTAAAAATATGAGCAAAGCAGAAATATGGAATGTTATTATTTTGTTTACGCAAGCAGCGATATTGATTGGTCAGCTTATATTAAGCCGGAAGATAAACCAGCAAACTATATCAAGAGAAAAAGGATATTTTATTGGCTCTTCAAGGGTAATGGTGGGTAAAAAACACCCACAACCCCAGTGTTTATG
>CANSPM010000049.1 GCA_947648875.1 uncultured Lachnospiraceae bacterium | reverse complement strand
CGGCACACCTCCCGTCAGACCGTTACCCTGTGTAGTCCCTTGTAAACTGTACTTTGAGGGGATTAAAATATATTGGAATTAGAATACCAGAAGAAGGTCAATCGGAAAGATTGATGCTTAAATATTATAATTATCTATGGGAAATAAGAAAATTTTTGGAAATAAATTTTGGAATTGAAGTGTTAAATAATTTATCAAAGTTTCCATTGGATATGGATACATTGGACGAAGAGTATTATGAATTAGTTGCAGCTAATATCGCAAGTGCTGATTTGACTCCAAATAATGTAAGAGTTTCAAGATACTATATTCAAAAAATAGTTCCATTTTTTGTTAATGGAGAAAGATATTTTGAGATTACGCTTCAACTTGCAGGGCTATATGCAACAAAATACAATAGGATAACAGTTTACAGCAAACAGTATATTTCAACAAGATATTCGATTCAAATCGCTTATACGGAGGAGGAATTAGAACTTTGGGGAATCAAAAACAAAATAAAGATATTAAATAATTGGAAAGTTGCAATTGATCCTGTCTGCTTAAATAAGTTGGCTAAAATGTTAATGCTGCATACGAAGATTAACCGTAATCATGGAGAATATGTAGCATTGATGAATTTTTTGACTGATACAGAGATGGATTTATTGCAAATTATTAATTTAAGTGAGGAAAGATTTCAACAGGTGTATGATCATATATATGGTTCAACGAAGACACATGATTTTGGAGAGGTTATTTTAAAGATACGAAATAATTATGCAAAGTCTTCAAATAAAGTGGGCAGGTATACTATTAGATATGTATTGCTGAATTTAAGAGAAGAAATATTGGAGGCTCTATTGCCGAACCAATATAATAGTAAATGTTTGGATGAACTTTATATAACAAGCAAATGTTATCCATTTGAACAAAAGCCGTTTATTTCAAATTTAGCAGGGAAAAGAACAAGCAAAAGTGATATAAAAGATATTATTGAAATTGTGGATGACATACATAAAGTTGAAAGAGTACTACCATATTTAAAAATTGAGAAGTTGATTAGTGAAACAGGTGAATTATTTTTTGATAAAAAAACAATTGCAAGCGACGAAGCAATAAAAAAATATAATAGTGGGTTAGATTCGTGGGAACGAAGCAAAGGATTTATGATAAACGAAAAGGAAGGTGTAGTATCCATTGATTCCTATGAAAGTACAACGTTTTTTATACTGAAAAGGTTATTGGATTTATCACATATTCCTAATAGAGAGCAGCAAAAGAATAATGAGAAATATCTTCGGGAGTGTGGGATCGAGTTTGAAGATGAGTTAAAAAGGATTGCAATGAAATATCTTTTTGTATCATCTCAAGTAATGTTGATATATGGTGCTGCCGGCACAGGTAAGACAACACTAATAAAATATATTTCTCAAATGATGAATCAATTAAAAAAATTGTTCTTGGCAAAAACACATGCTGCATTGCAAAATCTACGGAGGAGAGTGTGTGATGTGGGAGATAATATACAGTTTTCCAGCATAGACAGTGTGATCAAAAGTAATGAGTCTGTTGATTTTGATATTGTATTTGTTGATGAATGTAGTATAATTGACAATCGAACAATGAAAGCACTTCTTGAAAAAATAAGTGAAGGTACTAAACTTGTTTTATCTGGAGATATATATCAGATCGAATCAATTGATTTTGGAAATTGGTTTTATTATGCAAAGGATATTATTAGTACAAAGGGATCTAATATTGAACTTTTGCATACTTGGAGAACGAATAAGGAAGAATTAAGTAGTTTATGGGACGAGATTCGTGAAAAAAGACCTATTATTATTGAGAAATTGTCAATGGATGGACCATTTTCCGAAGATTTGGGCAAGGGTATATTTGATTTGGAAGATGATGAGGTTGTATTGTGCCTGAATTATGATGGGAAGTTTGGTTTAAATAATATGAACCAATACTTCCAAAATGCAAATACAAAAAGCGAAGAATTTTTATGGGCTGAATGGATTTTTAAAATTGGAGATAAAATTATTTTCCTGGATTCTAGACGTTCATCATTGTTATATAATAATTTAAAAGGAACAATAGTGAATATAGTAAAAACTGTCTCATCAATTGTATTTACAATAGATATCAAAATCTGTTTGACGGAAGAACAATGTAAGTATGAATCTTTTGATTATGTTGAAAATACTGATGATGGAACAAGGATAAAGTTAGAGGTTATTGCCTGGGATGATGAATTATCAGAGGAAGATAGAATAAAAACGGTGATACCATTTCAGATTGCTTATGCAATTTCAATTCATAAGGCACAGGGATTGGAATATAAGTCAGTCAAGGTTGTAATTCCTTCAAGTAATGCAGAAAGAATTACTCATTCTATATTTTATACAGCCATAACACGTGCAAAAGAAAAGCTAAAGATTTTTTGGAGTGCTGAAACCATGGCTGCTATTGTGAAAAGTTTTACTGAGCAAGAGGTAGAACACAGAACTCTTCGGTTGATTAAGGACAAAATGCATCTTCAAGACGAATGATATATGTGAATAATTAAATGTTGGTAAAATGTTATATGTTCAGTATTGAATAGTTTTTGTTGGCAGTTTGGCATATCGAAATTTGAGGAATCCATTATTTTTATCAGTAAAACCATTTATGATGTTAAAAAAGATATAACGGTTTTATATGGGGGATAGGAGAACTGGGACGCCCTGAGAAGTCCACCACATAAAATACATATGCAACACCCGATTTATGGAATCCCTTGATTCCGAGAGTGTCAGATAAATTGTGCATTTCCTTAAAACTGCCATCAGAAATTATATCAAATCCTCGAAAGCCTGTAAAGGCTGGAAGGCTTACCTTGACAGGCTTCCGAGGATTTAAGGATGGCTTCTAAGCAGTTTTAAGGGGCAGTTTTTCGAAAACAACTTACACACTTAATCTGACACACCCTTGATTCCGGGCTTTTCTCGGTATCAAAACGTTAACAAAGAGAGAACTGGTTTATATTTTAACCAGTCTTCTGTGCAAAGAAAGATATGTCACCACAATTCTAATGAATCTTCCGCATCTACCCACGTCTGCATACCACCCTCAAGATATAGTAAATCCATCGGTATACCGATGGATTGCATATATCAAGAGGTCTATCTATTGCCAAAGCATTTAAGGCACATTCAGAACATGGCGTTGTTTTTAATCCTTCTTCCGCTTTGCTGCAGTCTATCCGCAAAATATATCCGCCCAAAGTGGTTACGTCAATACAGTTATGGAGCATATTATATGTTGCATGAATAAACCTCATATCTTTTTTGTCCTTTCTTCTTGTGTTTTGGAGAAATTTGTGAAAGCATTTTAATCAGTTCTTCCTGCCTGATTTATATTGTGTTATAATTTGTTACAGGTTTTTCTTTCCCTTATTTTTGCCCTTATGATAGTTCGTAACATGAGGGCAAAGGATATAACACAAGGGAAAGCATAAGGGCAAACTCACGTGCTATAAATTTAGTATTTTCAAGGGTTCGCGGACTTTTTGGAGATAAGATATAACAGTTATTAAATGCTATAAAAAGTGTCTTATCAGAATTCCGGTTTGTCGGACTGTTGAAGCGCAAAAACAGGGCGGCGGTGACAGGTGTTGACCATTCCGTCGCCTTGTCCGTTATCGCTCCATATCCTGTTTCCTGCGGGGCTGTTGTTTTCGCTGTTCCTGCCGCAAGATATTGTAAACACTCTTTCTGATTTTCTCGGCTTCTTTCACTTCCGCTTTCAATGCAAGATACCGCTGATTAAGCGTTTTCCGCTCGGAGGTCAGCTTGGCATATTCTGTTTTCCATGCCTTTGTCGGGATTGTGGTCTTACCGTTCATCACGCCTTTGAGATAATCTTTCGCTGCCGTAAGCAGGATTTGGTCGGCGGCAATCTTGCCGTTTTCCCTTTGCCGTTCATGACTGCGGCGGTCGATACGCTCCGTGTCCGTTCTGTTCCAGACACTGGTTGCAGAGTTGCGCCCATGCCGCCCGCCACTTCCCGGCTTTGGTCTGTTCGTTCCAGTCGGTGACGGGAATGGATTTGCATTTGTACTGCCGCTTTTTGGGGGCATAGATTTTATTACCGTGCTCGTCAAAAGGGCGCATTGTCAGCATGATATGGGTGTTGCTTACAGTTAAGATTATGCATCCTATGGGACGGGCGGGATAACCCTTTAGGAACTGACAGATTGTATGAGCCGGGACTTGCGCAAAGTCCGGTAAATATGATATGCTTATAAACAGTCTGGCGTCCCCATGGGCCAGAAGCGACCATGCGGACAGCTGCGTCTATAGAAAAGAGGAAGCATATTCATGAAAAATAGACCCGCGATTCTAAAAAATAAAATCTTTTTATACCTGACGGAATTTTTCGCCGGCATGTCCGTCATGGCGGTGGAGCTGGGGGCCAGCCGCCTGCTGGCACCCTATTTCAGTTCCTCTCAGATTGTCTGGACTATCATCATTGGCACCATCATGATCGCCATGGCGCTGGGCAATATTTACGGCGGGCGGAGCGCAGACAGACGCCCCAGTCCCGACAGGCTCTATGGCAGGATTCTGGCGGCAGCTGTCTGGATCGCAGCTATTCCGGTGGTGGGCAAATACATTGTGCTGGGGATCTCCGCCGCGCTGATTTTTGCGGTGAATACCAATTTCCTGATCTGGGCGGCTTTTGCGGCCTGCATGGTGATCTTTGTATTTCCGCTGTTTCTGCTGGGCACGGTGACGCCTTCTCTGGCAAAATATTCCGTGGACAGTCTGGACGACAGCGGCAGAACCGTGGGCAATCTGGGAGCGTTCAACACCATCGGCAGCATTATTGGAACTTTTGTTCCCACCTTTATCAGTATTCCGGCAGTGGGGACAAGCGTCACTTTTCTGATTTTCGCGGGAATCCTGCTGGCGCTCTCGGCGGTTTATTTTGTCAGCGCCAAAACAGGGCAGATAAAGAGCGCCGTGGCGGGCGTATTGTTTCTGGCCTGCTGCCTGGCGGGGGCCGAGAGCAGTTTTGCTTTCTGGGAGCCAGATCTGACCTACGAGGGAGAGTCCATCTACAATTATCTCCAGGTAAAGGAGGACGATAGGCATGTGATTCTCTCCACCAATGTGCTGTTTGGCGTGCAGTCCGTGCTGATGAAGCAGGAGGGGCTGACGGGTATGTACTATGACTATGCTATGGCGGCGCCGCTTATGACCGCCCGGGAGATGCCGGGAGACTGCCGTATGTTGATTCTGGGCATGGGCACAGGAACTTATGCCACCCAGTGCAACCGCTATTTTGGGGAGATGGAGATTGAGGGCGTGGAGATCGACGGGAAGATCACGGAACTGGCCAGAACTTATTTTGAACTCCCCGGGCAGGTGCAGGTGACCACCTATGATGGCAGAGCCTATCTCAATGCCATCACGGAAAAGTATGATGTGATCATGGTGGATGCCTATCAGGATATTACGATCCCTTTCCAGATGTCATCCGTGGAGTTTTTTACATTGGTAAAAGACCATCTGACCGAGGGCGGCGTCATGGTGGTCAATATGAATATGCGGGGAGGAGGCGAGGGCAATATCAACCAGTATCTGGCGGATACCATTGCCACCGTCTTTGACCAGGTGTATACCGTGGATGTGGGGGGAACCACCAACAGAGAGCTTTTCGCTATGAATCATGAGGACGGTCTGGAGCAAATGAGAACGCACAGGCTGGAACTTGCGGATGACAGTCTCAGCGCCATGATGGAGCGGGTGCAGGATCATCTTACCGCGTATGAGGCGGGAAACCATATCATGACGGACGATAAGGCTCCGGTGGAACTGCTGGGCATGCGGGTGATTGACGAACTGATTCAGGACGAGGTGGCCTATTACAAGGATATTTATGAGAGACAGGGGATACAGGGGGTGCTGGAGAGCCTGAACTGAGGAATCGGTTATGAAATGCTTATAATGGCATGAATGGGAATTGTGCCTGATATGGATAAGTTCTCGGTGAAGCGCTGGAGTGCCATGTGTTACAGGATCTTGTTATACAATTCAGGGGAAACGGACAAATGTCCGTCCAATGGCCGGGTGGGCTGCCGCTCTATCCGATTGAGCGGTGCTTTTTAGGAACCGGGAAAAGATCTGTGGAATGTTTGCGCATACTATATGTAAACGGCGCTTACTGCGGAGATACGCCAATCGGGAAGCTAATGCGTGATTTCTCCTGCACAGACGCGGCGGATATGTACTATGGGACATTGGCAGACAGAGTGAGATTTTTTATAGAGACTTTCTTTGAAGAAGTCAAGCAACTGCAAGCTGATAGAAGTGTATAGGCAGAGTTATAGAGCCGGGAATCTAAAAAAGGATTCCCAGCTCTATAACTCTGCCCTAATTTTGCCACCACAATAAGGACACGCATTATTATTCCAAGCAGCTGTCATTTTGGGTATGGGGATATTTTTACCACAAGATACATAAGGAAAAATTTCTCCCGACTGAATTTTGATATGGTTAATAATAGTAAGTTTCTTCAAAATAGTTGGCTGACCAATCTGCGCTTAACTCACTTCCAGTTTTCCGGTAGATCTGCGGACCGGCGCGTGGGAAATCTTTAGCGGTCGTCCGTTCTTTTTATTGACGGTTGGGATAGAAATATCCCGGCCAGTGTGATAAAATGACTTTGACTCTTAGGATTTAAATGGAGACACACAGGAACCGGAAATTTATGCAGCGGGCATAAACAGTTTGTTCCGGAATGGGATGCGGAGTGGGAGACGGATATGAGGAAAGGGAAATGGCTGGCCCTGGCAGTGCTGGCGGTGGGGCTGCTGGCCGGGTGTGGGCAGACGGATGAAGTGGACAGGTCGGTGTCAATTCAGGAGGAAACGGTCCATGAAAATTCCTTTGAACTGACGCCAGTGACCCGGGGGACTGTGCAGCAGCCTCTGGTGCTGAATTGCGACTACAGTCAGACGGTGGAGGTGGATCTGTATTTTGCCGTGGATCAGGAGATTATCACGGATGTCTATGTGGAGAAGGGCGACATAGTGGAAAAGGGAGAACTGCTGGCCAGCGTGGATGTGGAGAACATGGAGAAACAGGTCAGGGAGCTGGAGCACCGTCTGGCCAGAGCGATGTTGTCACTGCGGCAAATACAGGAAAATAAAGATTTCGATCTGGAGCAGGCGGAGATTCTGTTCAGCTATACTGCCATGTCGGATCAGGATAAGGACGCTCTGAAGGAGCAAAAGGAGAATATTGAGAAATCCTATCAAAATTCCCTGGAGGATACAGCGGACTCGGTGGAGATGCTTACCATCCGCCTTGACCAGGCCGGGACATATCTTCAAAACGGATATCTGTATGCCCCCATGGACGGCGTGGTGAACTTTCTGAAGACAGACCTGGAGGGCAGTGTCACCGACAGTACGGAGCGGGTAGCCAGTCTGTATGACGCGGATTCCTGCATGTTCATCTCCGAAAACGTGGAGGCTATTCCCCATATAGATCCCCAGGAGGAGTACATAATCGTCTGCGGACTGGGCAAGAACCAGAGGGAGTATGCGGTGGCTCCCGCCTATCCGGAAAACTGGGGGGAGAAAGTCTATTTCCGGCTGTTGGATGAGGAGTATGATCCCAATATTATCAAAAGCGGTAAGATCAGCATCATTACCCAGGAGGCGGAGCATGTTCTCTGCGTGGACAAGGAGGCCATTCACACCTCGGGGGAGCGGTATTATGTGTATCTGCTGGATGAAGAAGGCATCCGCAGGATGCAGTTCGTGGAGACCGGCCTGTGGGGGGCCGATCTGGTGGAGATCCGTGACGGGCTGCAAGAGGGAGACTACGTGATCAAGTGATTTTTCGGCGCATGGTATCGTATGTTTTGCCTGTATTCTGTGTCGGGGGCTTGGGGGAGCGGAAGAACAGGGCAATGGACGCAGACAGGGCAGACGCGGAACGCGCGGGAGGGACGATGGGCGCCGCGGGCAGCGGCGGATTCCGTTGGTCTTGCGAATAAAAGAGGTGTGACAATGCATGTTGGCAGCAGGAGAAAATGGAAAAAGACAAGAGCGATATATTGTATATCGGCGGCGGTGCTGACGCTGACTGTCTGCGGCTGCACAGACAGCCGGCAGGAGACCCGGGAGACGGAAGTCAGGACAGTGACAGTCAACCCCATGCAACAGATCCAGACGGTGACTGTCGGTCTGGGGGATGTGAAAAAGCGGCAGATCTATGAGGGGATCATCAGCCCTTACATGGAGGAACTGTTTTTCCCCAGGGACGGCATTTTTCTGGAATACAGGGTTAAACCGGGGGATACGGTGCGCCGGGGAGATGTGCTGGCGGTGACGGATGTGTCCGATTTTCAGGAGCAGGCGGAGAATTTACAGAAGCAGATAGAGGACCAGATCCGGAACTATACCTATGAGATTGCCACTCGGGACAACAGCTTGAAGATCTGTGAGCTGGAACTGGAGGAGACTTACAAGCTGATTGAACTCACGGAGTATATGAAGGACAATTATACACAGCTTTGTATGGACGCGGGCAATCTGGTGAGCCGTATGGAACGGCTGGAACTGGAGAAAAAACATCTGACGGAAAGCTATGAACTGGAACTGCCCTATCTGGAAGAACAGCTGGCGGACTGCCGGGAGAGGCTTCAAAGCAACGTGGTAAAGGCGCCCTTTGACGGAGTCGTGTCGCAGCTTAAGCCCGCTGTCAGCGGAGAGAAGATCAGCAGGGATAATCCGGTGATTTTGCTGGCGGACACCACCCGGTATCTGGCCGTGGGGGACTATGTAACCAGGCGGGATGCGGAGAGGGCGGAGCGCATCTATGTATTTCTGGACGGGGCGGAGTACGAGGCGGATTATATCCCCATAGATCCCCAAGTCTACAGTGCAATGATGGCGAAAAATCTTACCCCCTGTTCCAGCTTTGAGTTGTCTCCCCAGGAGCCTTTGGAATACGGACGTATGGCCCGCATTGTGGTGCAGCAGGAGTCGCGCCGGCAGGTGCTGGTGGTGCCTGGGCTGGCCGTGCGGCAGGAAGGTTCCCGCAAATACTGTTACCGCAGGGGGGAACAGGGACGGGAGAAAGTCTATCTGGAGACGGGACTGTATGACGGCATGTATTATGAAGTGCTGGGAGGGCTGACGGAAGGAGATGAGGTGTACATTGACTAGGAGAATGGCGGGAACGGCGATACTGGCAGCGGTAGTTCTGGGACTGACTGGCTGTGGACAGGGTGGCATATTGTCCGACGCGGGTACCCGGGTGGATACAGCGCCGGACAGATCCCAGTACCTGGATCTCTCGGCACTGTCCGAGGAGGGAGGGACGGAGGACGGCTGGAACAGCTACAGCACCTACACGCTCTCTTACGGCACTTTCAGTACCCAGATGATTGCCCTTCGGGCTAATATGCGGATGCTGGAGACGGCCTGCGTCAGGGCGCAGTATTCCATGGGGACCATGCGGCTGACGGAATTGCTGGTGGAAAAATATCAGTATGTCACAGCGGGAACTCCGGTGGCCAGAGTGTCCATGGAGATAGACGAGGTGGATTTGCAGGAGCTGGAGAGAAAGCTGCTGCGGCTGGAACAGCGCTATCTGGCACAGCAGGAAGCGTTTGCGGAGAGTCAGGAAAAGAGGGAGGCTTTGTTTGCCCGATGGCCGCCCCAGCGGACCATAGACGAGATCCGCTACAACCAGGCCCAGCTGGATTTTGAGCAGACCGCCGCCGGGTATGAGAGACAGATTGCGGACCTGCGGGAGCAGATTCAAAAACTTGGCGATCTGGCGGGACAGACGGAAATCCTGGCTGAGGAGGACGGCTACATCCTGGAGGTTGCGATTCTGCAAAAGGGGCAGAAACTGGACAATGGAACCGTTTTAGTCCGGCTGGCTCCGGCGGATAAAATCTGCCTGGAGTTTGCGGACCAGCTGGGGCATTACGGATACGGCAACCAGGTCACGCTGCGGGTCGGGGACACCAGAGTGGCCCGGAGCTATGAGGCTATGGTGTCCAGCGCTGCGGGGAAAGTTCTGGGAAGCCAATGGGACGCGGGTGTCAGTCAGATCACGGGGGCATATGACATAGCTGAATTGCTGGGCAACGGTCCCTTTAACGTGGCCGGAGAGACCAGTGTGATGGAGAATGTATTGCTGGTACCTTTTGAGGCGGTGACGGTGGAAAAACAGAAATACTATGTGACGGTGCTGGGGGAGGGCGGCAGTATGACCAGGACCCAGTTTATCCCCGGCGGCAGCAACGCGCAGTACTATTGGGTGTTTGACGGCCTTGAGGAGGGAACCCGAATTGTGGTTCCGTAGACGTGTTTGAGAACAAAGGACGGACGAATGTTTGTATTGATATTACAGAAATTATTGCATAAAAAGTGGATGGTTCTGAGTCTGCTGATCGGAAATATTCTGCTGGTGGCGGTGGCGGTCAGTTATCCCATGTACCGCAATTCCTCTTTTCAGCGGATGCTGACGGACGAGTTTGCGCGCTATCAGGAAAAAAACAAAGTTTGGCCCGCCGTCTGGGGACTGAGTCACAACCGGAGTATGGGCCGGGAGGGGGCCAGCTATGAGCAGCTGAGGGCCTATGCGGACCGTTGCCAGGGGCAACTGAATGTACCGCTTTACCGGGAGATCGAATATCTGAGTACCTCCATGGACGGGGCGACGCCTGTGGTGGAGCGGCAGGAGCATATGCAGCGCAGGCTGGAGATCACCGCGATCACCGGCCTGGAGGAGGAGGTGATCCTCTATGCCGGGCGTCTGCCGGGGACGGGCCTTTCCCCGGAGGGCTGTCTGGAGGTGATGGTCAGCAGCGTGGTGGCGGATTCCATGGATATGCTGCTGGACGAAGTCTATGTGTTTGAGAAACTTCTCTGGGCGGATGGAAGTCCGCTGCGGTTTCAGGTGGTGGGAATGTTCCGGCCCGCAAATGAGACTTCCCCTTTCTGGGTGGAGACGCCCTCCAGCCTGCACAGGGACGTATTTGTGCCCATGGAGACATTCCGGGCCCTTTTTTTGGGGGAAGAGCAGGAGTATGCCTTTGGGTGTAAAAAGAAGATCTATCAGCTGTGGGATTACGGCGCTATTGCGCCGGGACAGGCAGGGGATATTCTGCGCACATCCCGGCAGCTGGTGGAAGCGGAGAAGAACGGGAGCATGATCCTGGACAATGTCTATGAGGGAATTATTCAGAGCTACAGCGCCAAGGCCAGGAAGGTGGAGGCGTCCCTGCTGATCTTGCAAATGCCGGTGCTGGCTCTGCTGCTGGCATTTATCTATATGATTTCTTCCCAGATGCTGACCATGGAACAGAACGAGATCTCCGTGATGAAAAGCAGAGGGGCCCGGCGGGGACAGATCGTAGGGATGTATCTGATCCAGAATCTGCTTTTGGGGATGCTCTCGCTGGCGGCAGGATTGCCGCTGGGGGGCGTTTTCTGCGGCGTGCTGGGAACCGCCACGGACTTCATGGAATTTTCCGGCAGGCGGTCGCTGGATGTAAAATGGTCGGCGGATGTGTTTTGGTACGCAGCGCTGGCGCTGTTGTTGATGCTGCTGATGACTTTGATTCCCGTGATTGGCTACAGCCGGGTGTCCATTGTCAGTCTGAAACAGTCCCGGGCGAAAAACAAACGGTCGCTGTGGAAAAAACTGTATCTGGATGTCATCTGTCTGGGGGTGTCCCTGTATGGGTATTACAGTTTTTCCCGGGGGCAGCAGATGATGATGGAGCAGGTATTGACGGGGGAGACCCTGGACCCTCTGCTATATTTAAGTTCCTCCCTGTTTTTGCTGGGCTGCGGTCTGCTGGTGCTGCGTTTACAGCCTTTTTTGCTGGGGATAATCTTCCGGCTTTGCAAAAACCGTATGGCCCCCGGGCCTTATGTGGCTTTTGTGGAGGGCATCCGGGGGGCCGGTAAGAAAGAATTTATCATGCTGTTTATGATTCTTACCGTGGCGCTGGGCATCCACAACACCACGGTGGCCCGCACCATCGTGGCCAACGCGGAGAAGAACGCGGGTTACGCCACAGGGGCGGATCTGCTTGTAAAAGAGGCGTGGAAGGATAATTCCGTCATGGTTCCGGCGGGAGAACCAGTCACCTATACGGAGCCGGATTATGGAAAATATGATACCGTACCGGGCATGTCCGGGCACACAAAAGTACTGAATATGCGGGTCAGCATAGACCGTAAATCTCCGGATATGCAGCTCATGGGGATTATCACTAATGAGTTTGCGCAGGTGGCTCAGATGCCGGAGGAATTATTGTACTATGATTTTTATGATTATCTCAATGTGCTGGCGTCCTCGGCAAGCGCCGTTTTGGTATCGGAGAATTATATGACCAGGCTGGGCTACCGTCTTGGGGATACCATCAGCATACCGGACCGGAGGGGCGGCACCATACGGCTTAAGATCAAGGGGTTTTTTGACTACTGGCCCTCCTATAATCCGCTGCGCTACAGTCTGACCGGAGACGGCTCCCTGCTGGCGGAGGACAACTATCTGATGGTGGCCAACCTGGCCATGCTGGAACAGGAACAGGGGCAGGTGCCCTATGAAGTGTGGTTTCGGGCCGGGGAGAATACGGATGGATTTTATCCATGGCTGGAGGAGCACCCGGAGATAAAGCTGACAAAGCTGGTGGATCTGGGGGAGGTCAGGGAGGAGACCCGGAGCGATACGTTGTATCAGGGAACCAACGGGATACTGACCATGAGTTTTATTGTGGTGCTTTTGCTGTGCGGCGTGGGATATCTCATTTACTTCATTCTGTCTATCCGCTCCAGAGAGTTGATGTTCGGCGTGCTGCGGGCCATGGGTATGAGAAGGGGAGAGATCAGCCTGGCGCTGGCATTGGAGCAGATTTTCTGCGGATTGTATTCCATCCTGATGGGAACCGTCGTCGGTCTGGTGGGCGCCCGCATGTTCGTGCCCATGATCCAGAATGCCTATGCGGCCTCAGACCAGGTGCTGCCCCTGGAGTTGATTACCGGCAGGAACGACCTGCTACAGCTTTTTGGGGTCATTGGCGTGGTGGTACTGGCGTGCCTGCTGGTGATCAGCAGGATTGTGGCCCATATGAATATCAGCAAGGCGTTGAAGCTGGGGGAAGACTAGCATATGCCTGAATTGCCTTTCCGGGATGCGCGGCATAATGGGGGAGGCATTGACTTAGCCTGTGGGGGCCGTGACAGGCAACTGCCCATAGGGCCATTTTAGCGATAAATTTGCGTGCCGGATTTATGAACCGCGGGATGCATTATGATGACGGACCGGATCACCGGGGGCCGGGAGAGGGAAATAGAAATGGGATATCGGTATGAGACACATCTGCACACCTGTGAGGGGAGTGCCTGCGCCAGCGCTTCGGGGGCCCAGATGGCCCGGATTCATAAGGAACTGGGATATACGGGGATCTTTGTCACCGATCATTTTTTTAACGGAAATACTGCGGTGCCCCGGGAACTGCCCTGGCGGGAGCGGGTTCATCTTTTCTGCCTGGGTTATGAGCGCGCCAGGGAGGAGGGAGAGAGGATCGGACTGGATGTGTTTTTCGGGTTCGAGTATGGAGTGCATGCGGCGGATTTCCTGGTTTATAATCTGGATGAGGAATGGCTGATACAGCATGAGGATATCGACCGGATGGATGCCAGAAGGGCTTTTGCCCTGATGCGTCAAAGCGGGGGATTTATCATCCATGCCCACCCTTTCAGGGAGAGGGACTATATTGATCATATTGAGCTGTTTCCCCGGGATGTGGATGGGGTGGAGATCGTCAACGGCGCTCATCTGAAGCAGCCGGAGATGAACGACAGAGCCAGAATCTATGCCATGATGTACGGGCTGCCGGGCACGGCCGGATCGGATTCCCATCATTTACAGGCCCTTCCCCAAAGCGGCGTGGAACTGCCCAGAAAAGTGGCACAGCCCACGGACTATCTACAGATGATTCGGACGGGAGAGATAAAATGCCTGGGCTATGGGCAGGTGCTGGAGTAAGACGGCGGATTTATGTCTTTGATTGCGGCATACTATTTTGGATAGATGCGGGCAGGAACCCGGAGAGGGAGAAAGGTGCGATATGGAGAGAGCGGCAGTTATACACAATCCGGATAATTATTTCTTTTATTCCACAGACAGGGATACATTCACTGTCAAGCTGATGGTCAAGGCGGGAGATGCGGTCTATGCCGCGCTGCATTATCAGGACAAATATATCCCTGTGGATCAATTGGACACCAGGGGGGTTGTATCTATGTGCCCGGTGGCCGGGGATGGCGTACACGATTATTATGAGGCGCGGCTTGGGGTGAACATGCTCTGCATCCGCTATTATTTTGAGATCAGGGACTGTGAGGGGCAGACGGTTTACTATGGAAATTATTCCTTTTATGAAACGGAACCCGGGCAGATTGAGGAAATGTTTGACTGTCCCCAGTTGAGCCGTGAGGAGGAGAGGTATGAGGCTCCCGCCTGGGCCGGGGGCAAGGTGGTCTACCAGATTTTTGTGGACAGATTCGCTGCGGACAGGGAAGTGCCGCCCCAGGAGTGGTACCGGCAGGAACCCCATCATTTACAAAGTCTCCACGGAAGTCTGAGGGGAATCACGGGGAAGATCCCATATCTTAAGGAACTGGGAGTGGATGTGCTCTATCTGACGCCGATTTTCCGGGCGAACACGACACACAAATATGACACGGTGGACTATATGCAGGTGGACCCGGGTTTCGGCACAAAGGAGGATCTGGCAAAGCTGACAGAGACCGCCCACGCGGCGGGGATGTATGTGGTGTTGGACGCGGTATTTAACCATACATCCCGGGACTTTTTCGCTTTCCAGGACTTACAGGGACATCAGGAAAAATCTCGATACAGGGACTGGTACTATGTGGACGAATTTCCTGTCAGAGGGGATATCATGCCTTCCTACCGTTCTTTCAGTTACTATGGCGGGATGCCGAAACTGAACTGCCGCAACCCGGAAGTGCGGGAATATGTCTGCGGCGTGGTGGAGTATTGGACCCGTGAGTGCCATGTGGACGGCTGGCGGCTGGATGTGGCGGATGAGATCGGCAGAGATTTCTGGCGGGAGTTTCGCAGACGGATACGGGCGGTAAATCCCCGGGTCCTGATCGTGGGAGAGATATGGCATTTTAACGGCAGTTACCTGGAGGGAGACCAGTGGGACAGCGTTATGAATTACCATTTTACCGACGCGGTGAAAGGATTTCTGCTGGAGAGAAATCTGACGGCGACGGCGTTTGGGGAAAGACTTGCCTTTGTTCGGGGGCGTCTGAAAAAGGAGGCCGTTCCCTGTCTGTGGAATCTGATTGACAGCCATGACACGGCGCGGTTTCTCACCCAGGCCGGGGAAGACAAGGCTCTGCTGGGACTGGCGGCGGCGATCCAGCTGCTTCTGCCCGGCATGCCCATGATTTACTATGGGGACGAGGTGGGAATGACCGGAGAAAAGGGCTCCCAGTGCCGCAGGGGGATGCTTTGGGAGAGGGAGAGACAGGACGGAGAACTGTTTTCTTTGTATAAGAAGCTGCTGGATATTCGCAGGCGTTATCCGGTGGTGGGCACAGGGGAGGTCAAATGGCTGCCCCGGGAGGGAGAGGACCGGATGTTGTCCTGGCGTTTTGATATGGAAAGCGGGGAGGCGATGACGGTTTTACTGAACGCCGGGGAGGAGCCGCTTTGCGCAAGGGCGTTGACGGGGAAGTGGGATTTGATGGGGGAATGTGAATTTACAGGGGTGCTACAGCCGCTTTCCTGTCATGTACTGGTGTACTGACAGAAAGGCGAGGGGAAAGCATAGTTAAGGCTGCGGGGTTTAAGCGCAAGAGAAAAATATTTGTACAAATTCATGAAAACATGTGGTAAAAAAGCGTGGAGTATAGTAAAATGAACCTATGTAGTTTCGGCAGCGGGTATAAAACATGAAAAACTGTAAAAAGGCGTGTGGGAGGACAAAGACAATGAAAATACAGGATTTCTGTGATATGAAGAAGTTTGAGGAGATTATGCAGAACTGGGCGGAGAGCACCGGGCTGGCCACTGTGGCCGTGGGAGAGGACGGTCAGTATATCAGTGAATGTTACAATTTCACGGATTTTTGCATAAAACTCACCAGGGGCAGCGCGGAGGGATGCAGGCGCTGTGAAAAGAATGACCGGGAGGGCAATGGAGTTTACGCCTGTCATGCGGGACTGATGGATTTCGGTATTCCCATTACGCTGGACGACGGCACGGTGCTGGGCAGTGTCATCGGCGGCCAGGTGTTGCCGGAGAGCCCCGACGAGGAGAGATTTCGCGCCACGGCCAGGGAACTGGGAATTGACGAGGACCGCTATATAGACGCGCTGCACAGGGTCAACGTTAAGACCAGGAAGCAGATTGAGGCGTCGGCCAATCTGCTGGGGGATGTGATCAATATGTTTGTGCGGGCCAGCTATGCCACCTCCCAGAATTCCAGTATCGTGAACCGGCTACAGGAGGGGATCAACAAGGCGGCGGAGCAGATTGTGCTTGCCAACGAGAATACGCATCAGATTGAAGCGTTCAGCAACCGGCAGAAGATCCTGGCGCTGAATGCCAGTATCGAGGCGGCGCGCTCCGGCGAGGCGGGCAGAGGCTTCGCGGTGGTAGCCCAGGAAGTGCAGAAGCTGGCCCAGGGCATGGCAGTGACCAGTGTGAATATCAAAAACGCGCTGCGGGAAGTGACAGACACGATCATGCAGCTGAAACAGTGACAGGAGGGCAGCGGAAGCTGCCCTCTAAGAATATTATACGGACAGAATGTCTGTGAGTATAAGAGAGACGGGAAGCATTTCCGGGCGCTTTCCGGCATCGTGAATCAGGAGGCGGCAATGAGGAAAATTGATCTGGGCGGAAGCTGGAAAATGAAAATACTGGGGGAGAATGTGTATCACATTCCGGAGGAATGGATGGAGGCCAGGGTGCCGGGCTCCGTGTATGGGACTCTGCTGGAGCAGGGGAAGATGCCCGATCCTTATTATCGGGACAACGAGCTTGACGCCACGAAATTGATGGAGAATGACTTTGTCTATGAGACCCGTGTGGAGATCACCGGGGAGATGCTGGCCTGTGACGGGCTTATGCTGCGTTTTGAGGGAATCGACACGCTGGGCGAGGTTTATCTGGGGGATGCGCTGCTGGGCCATGTGGAGAATATGCACCGTGTATGGGAGTATGACATCCGGCAGCTGGCCCGGGAGGGGCAGAATACTCTTCGGGTGGTGCTGCATTCTCCTGTCCGATATATTAAGGAAGAAAATGAAAAGGTGTTCACCGGGGGTTCCGGCGATGCCATGTCCGGGTATCCGCATCTGCGCAAGGCCCACTGCATGTACGGCTGGGACTGGGGCCCCCGGCTGCCGGACGCGGGGATTTTCCGGGGGGTGAGTTTACAGCTTGTGGACAGCGCCAGACTGGAGAGCGTCTATGTGACGCAGCGGCATGAAGGCCCCCATATGCGGGAGATCTGCCTGGAGGAGAGCCGGGTGCAGAAGGCGCTGACCGTGCCGGTGCCTCAGACGGTGGATGGCGGGATACAGGTGCACGTGGACCGGGTGCGGCTGGAATTTCAGGTGGATCTGGAGGTATTTCGGGAGGAGGAGGAACTGTCGGCGGTGATAACGGTGACGGACCCGGAGGGCAGGGTGTACGGACAGTCCCCGGACGGCAGCGTTACGATTGCGCATCCGCAGCTGTGGTGGCCAAGGGGATATGGGCAACAGCCGCTCTATGAGGTGAAAGCCCTGCTGCTGGGCAGCGACGGGCGGGTTCTGGACAGCTGGGAGCGGCAGATCGGTCTGCGCACCATGACCGTGGACATTCAGGCAGACCAGTGGGGAAATCGGTTTGCCCACCAGGTCAACGGCGTGGATATTTTTGCCATGGGAGCGGACTATATTCCGGAGGACAACCTTTTGTCCCGGGTGACCCGGGAGCGCACGGAAAAACTGCTGCGGGACGCGGCTACGGCCGGATACAACAGCATCCGTGTCTGGGGGGGCGGCTATTATCCGGATGACTTTTTCTATGACATTTGTGACCGGCTGGGGCTGATCGTGTGGCAGGATTTTATGTATGCCTGCTCTTCTTATGAGCTGAACGAGGCGTTTGAGGAGAACATCAGCGCCGAGACCCGGGAAAATGTGCGGCGCATACGGCATCATGCCTGTCTGGGGCTGTGGTGCGGCAACAACGAGATGGAGACCCAGATGCTGGACCGCTGCTGGGAGCCCTCTCAGAAACAGTTTTACGATTATATCAAGCTGTATGAATATATCATTCCCAGGATTCTGCGCCAGGAAGATCCCCACACCTTTTACTGGCCCTCCTCTCCGTCGTCGGGCGGGAATTTTGAGAATCCCTGGGACGAGAACCGGGGGGATACCCATTACTGGGATGTGTGGCATGGCAACAAGCCCTTTACAGAATATCGGAAGTTCCGCTTCCGGTATCTGTCGGAGTTCGGCTTCCAGTCCTTCCCATGCCTACAGACGGTGGAGTGTTTTACGGAGCCGGAGGACCGGAATATTTTTTCACGCGTGATGGAGATGCATCAGCGGAATTTGGCGGCCAACGGAAAGATTCTGAATTATCTGTCGGCCACTTATCTGTATCCCGGCAGTTTTGACCTGCTGCTCTATGCTTCCCAGCTGTTGCAGATGGAGGCCATACGGTACGGCGTGGAGCATTTTCGCAGGCACCGGGGGCAATGCATGGGGACGGTGGTCTGGCAGTTGAATGATATCTGGCCGGTGGCGTCCTGGTCCAGCATTGACTATTATGGGAGGTGGAAAGCGCTGCACTATGCCCAGAAGCGGATGTTCGCGCCGGTACTGCTCTCCTGTGAGGAGATGGGGGAGCTGTCCCAGCGTCCTTACTGTGTTATGGAGCCAGGCCCCATGGAGGTGTCCGCCCGGCTCTGTGTAACCAATGAGACCCTGGAGGAAGTGCGGGGGATCTGCCGCTGGCAGCTGCGCGACAATCTGGGGGAGGTGCTGCTGCGCGGGGAGAGGCAGGTGACGGTGGGCGCTCTTTCCACCTTATGGCTGGACAAAATAGAGTTTACAGGAGATGTCTGTCAGAAGGCCCGGGAGAGGTATTTTGCCTATCAGCTGGAGGCAGAGGGAGATATTGTGTCCCAGGGCGTCAGTCTGTTTACGGCTCCCAAGCATTTCCGCTTTGCGGACCCGGCTCTGCGTCTGCGCCGGGAGGGGAATACCTTGATCGTCCAGGCGGAGCATTTTGCCAAATCCGTGGAAATCAGGGGCGTGGGCAGCGACGGCGGCAGCTGCTATGTGAAACTTTCCGACAATTATTTTGACATGAATCCAGGGGAAAAGAGAGTGGAGATTCTGGAGGGGGACGCGGAGAACTTTGCGGCGCGGAGCGTTTATGATATTCGCTAGATACCATTCGGCGGACCTGGGGTATACAGCTTTTGACCAGGACACCTGTTTTCCGTTTAAGGTGTTGCGCGTGTTGGGGAAAGCAACTTGCGGGCATGGGCCGGGAGAATGATTTCAGATCCGGTATGCCAATAGGGAAGATTCGGTTTCACGGGCGGATTGCGGCGGACGGCTGGGGGAGCAGGAAGACCGGCTGAGAAGAGGAAATGGCGCTGGGGAGGCTGTGGGAAATGGGAAAAAACAGAAGCGTGAGGACGGTCAGGGAGATCGGTGGGGCTGTAAAGAGGGATTGGGACTGCTATAAGACGGGGCTGCTGGCGGCGGCCGGAATTGTGGCACTGATCAGCCTGTTGGGCCATGGTCTGTGTCCCAGCAGGGAACTGTTGGGGCTGCCCTGTCCCGGCTGCGGCCTGACCAGAAGCGTTCTGCTGATTTTCCGGGGGCGGTTTGGGGAGAGCTGGCGTCTACAGCCCTTTGGATATGCCTGGCTGGCGCTGGGGGTGGTTTTTGTTGTGGACCGCTATGTGTTTCATACCGGGCAAAAGCTGTGGAAGGGATTGCTGGTGCTGATCTGCGTAGGTATGGTAGTCCTGTATGTATATCGGATGGCGACACTGTTCCCTTACACGGAGCCAATGACCTATTATGAGGGAAATCTGTTGCGGCGGATGTATGAAAGGGGGCTGTTTTAAACCTGCATTCATCTAATGTCAATGCAATCGCTGCTGTCGCATAACCTTTTGTCTTTTGTCATGTCTGATTCTATCTGCTGAATGTCCACCGGATTATAATAATGTATATTGTCGTTCTCCGAAACGCAAAGGGCGGACTGCTACTCCATAGCAATCCGCCCATAAATCTTCACACCCCGGACGGGGCTTTGCACTGTTTTAGTCCGCATGGCCCCGTCAGGATAAAGCCTTGCGTGCCGCACATGCCGTAGTGTGCTATCTGGTCAGTTCCTCCAGTTCCTCAATTACCTGTCCGAATACATCCAGCGCGTCCTGAATGGGCTTTGCTGTAGTCAGGTCCACTCCTGCGATCTTCAGCAGCTCCACCGGGGGCATGGAACTACCACCGGAGAGGAACTTTCTGTATCGTTCCACGGCGGGGGCGCCCTCTTTCAGGATGTTCCGGGCCACGGCCACGGCGGCGGAGAAGGAAGTTGCGTACTGGTACACATAGAAATTGTAGTAGAAATGGGGAATCCTCGCCCATTCCACCCCGATCTCCGGGTCGGACACCATGTCCGGGCCGTAATACTTGCAGTTCAGATCGTAATATACTTTGGTCAGCGCTTCCGCTGTCAGGCTCTGGCCTTCTTCGGCCATCCGGTTGGTGATCATCTCGTACTCCGCGAACATGGTCTGGCGGTACACGGTTCCCTTGAAGCTGTCCAGATAGTGATTCAGCAGGTAAGCCCGCTCCTTTTTGTCCGTGGTGTGGGCCAGCAGATACTCCATCAGCAGGATCTCATTGCAGGTGGATGCCACTTCGGCCACGAAAATCCGGTAATTTGCGTACATGGGCGGCTGGGCATGGTTGGAATGCCAGGTGTGCATGGAATGCCCCATCTCGTGGATCAGTGTAAACAGGTTGTCCATATTGCCGGTGTAGTTCAGCAGAATGTAGGGATAACTGTCATAGGAGCCGGTGGAGTAGGCGCCGCTGCGTTTGCCCTCGTTTTCATACACGTCGATCCAGCGGTTTTCAAAGCCTTCCCGAACCACTTTCAGATAGTCTTCCCCCAGAGGTGCCAGCGCTTTCAGAACAGTCTCTTTGGCTTCTTCAAAGGGAATGTTCTTGGACACGCCCGCGATAATAGGGGTGTAGATGTCGTACATGTGTAACTCGTCCACACCCAGCAGACGCTTGCGCAGACGCACATAGCGATGCATTTTGTCCAGGTTTTTGTTCACGGTTTCCACCAGGTTGCGGTATACCTGGGGGGATACATTGACGGCATTTACCGCCGCTTCCAGGGTGCTGTCATAGTGACGGGCCCGGGCTTTGAAGATCAGCTGCTTTACCTGGCCGCTGTAAACACTGGCCAGAGTGCGGGAGTACTGTTTGTAGACGCCGTACAGCTTTTCAAAGGTTTCTCTGCGCACGCGGCGGTCCGCTGATTCCTCCAGCGGCACAAAGCGGCCGTGGGTAATCTGCACCAGTTCTCCGTTCTCATCCTCCACCTCGGGGAATTTCAGGTCCGCGTTGCTGAAAATGGAATAAGTCTGGTCGGGGTTGTCGCAGATCTCGGAGGCATTCGCCAGCAGTTTTTCCATATCTTTGGACAGAATATGGGGCTTCAGGCGAAGGGTATCTTCCAAATCGATCCGATAAGCCTCCAGATCGGGACATTGCCTGTAATAGTCCTCCAGCCGGGCAGGCTCCAGTTCCAGAATCTCGGGGGTGATGAAAGAGATGCTGCTCTCAATGCCTGCTACAATGCTGGAGAAGCGCTGGTTCATCTCCTGATGGGTATCGTTGGAAGTGTCCTGGTCGCTTAAGCAGGACACATACACGCCCAGATGGCCCAGCTTGCGGTACAGGTCTGTCTGCTGCCGCAGGGTGTCAAACAGGCTCTGAGCGCTGTCGCATACATGGCCTTCCCGGGTGGCCAGCTTCTCCCCCATTTCCCGGGCCAGCGCAAGGTCAGCCTCCCAGACGTCACGCGACGCATACATCAGGCCTAAATTCCAGGTGTCGGCCAGGGCCACCTGATCTCTTGTGGGTAATGTTTTTGCCATAATGATAACCTCTTTTCTCAATGCGTATCGCAGGGCGCCCCGCGACATGGCACCGGACAATATTTGGAGTTCTGATCTCCGCAATTCATCATAGCACACTTTGGATAGATTATCCACTTTTTTCAGTAAACCCTTTCTCCTCCTTCAGAATACGCTGGGGGTATTTATACGATAAAAGCCAGAATCATATGACAAACTATTGACGATGGGAGGGTTTTTCCCTTATAATTAATGTAATTGTGTGTACCATGAGATGAATGAAAGGAGGCATTAATATATGAGGCAATTTTTTGCTATGAGCCAGAGAGGTGATCTGGCAGAAGCCGCCAGCGGCTTGAAAAATCCTCAGTTTATCATGCTGCTGTCCAATGCCAGCCAATTTGAGGAGCATGTAAAACTACTGGAAAAATTGTATCCGGGGATACCCAGCATCGGCTGTATCGGAATGGGGTATGACACCAGCGTTGTGGAATCAGGGGTTGCCATTATAGCGTTTTTAGACGGCGTCAGCGCTGCGGCAGGTGTTCTGGAGCAGGTATCGTCCATGCCGGTAAAATATATTCGACGACTGGAGGAGGACCTGCGAAAGGTGGGCGGTTCAGCCAGGGATACCGTTTGTATCGACTTTTGCGCAGGGAATGACGCCTGTGTGCTGACTACAATTAATACCGTGCTGGGGCCGGGGGGAATCTCGTTGGTAGGTGGAACCGGCGACGGAGGCATGGTTTCTGCAAATGGCAGGATATATCCGGATGCGGTGGCCTATGGGTTGGTGCGCAATCTGGGAGGCCGGGTTAAGACTTACAAGGAGAACATTTACCATCCTCTCGGAAGATACCGTTTTATCGCGTCTCAGACAGACCGGGCCAATTACATAATCGGGGCGCTGAACGGAAGACCCGCAAAACAGGTGTACCAGAGTATTCTTCATGTGACGGACCAGGAGATCCTGACACAGACCTTTAAGAATCCCTTTGGTAAACTGAACGGGGACGATATCTGTATTATCTCCATAAAAGAGGTGGCAGGGAACGCGCTGGCCTGTTTCCGACAGGTCAATGACTCGGATGTACTGATTCTGCTGGAACTTGGCGACTATCGGGCCATCACAAGGGAGACCATCCGACAGATCTGCAATGACTTCCCCAAGCGCTCCGCGGTATTTTCGGTCAACTGTCTGTTCCGCTACAAACTGTTCAGCGAGCAGGGCTACATGCAGGATTATCTGCGGGACATGTCGAAACTTGGCAGCCATGCGGGGCTTGTGGGCTATGGGGAGCACTACAACAATCGTTTTGTCAACCAGTCCATGACCTGTGTGGTATTTGAATAAATGGGCATAAACTCGAAAGGCATATGGCTCAATAGATGGACGCCGAAGCGTTCATCCGTTGATCATGGGATTATATGCCTACAGGGGAGACGCGGAACTCTAAATGGAGGAATATATAATGTTGTTTTCTAAAAAAAGCCGGAATAAATCCGGCCAGGTATATCATACGCAGGACAGTCTCTACCCGATTCTGCATGTGACAGACAGCCTGGAAGAATATAAAAGGGACCTGATCAATAAAGAGGTGGAATCTCTGTTTGAACTGGGCATGGTAAGCAGTTCTTTTGCGGGAGTCATGGAAAAGGCCAACAGTTTTCAGGCCAAACTTCAGGAATTTGGACAGTCATTTTCCAATATAAATCAGGCGGCAGGAGAGTTTGGACAGGTAAGGGAAGATATAACGCAGACCGTATCGGAAACCCAGACCAGGGTAGAGGAACTGAAAAATACCTCCGAGCAGGTGGAAGATACTTACCGGGAGATGGAACAGACTTTCGGTCAGTTGCAGGATTCTGTAAAAAGCATCCAGCAGTGTATGAGGAAGATTGTATCTATCGCGGACCAGACGAACATTATCGCTATCAATGCTTCCATCGAAGCGGCAAGGGCCGGTGAGTTTGGCAAGGAATTTGCCGTTGTCGCGGAGCGGGTCAGGGAACTGGCGGATGAGATCAAGGGCTTGGCCGGAGAAGTAGATACAGGTGTTCATGAGGTGGAGTGCGGTACAAACCGGCTCAGTGACAGCATTACGGCTTCTCAGCAGGCTCTGAGCCAGAACTATGAAACTGTGAACAGCACCTACGAGTCGTTTCACACAATCACGGAGACGGCGGAGGGCGCGGCGTCCGTGCAGAATACGATATCCGATGTGATTGAGGAGTCCAGGGGGGAATTGCAGATTATCTGTAATTTCTTTGACGATATGAGACTGCAATATCAGGAAGTGGTAAAGCATATCGAGCGCGCCAGCCGCCTGGGCACCACCAAGAGCGCCATGTTCGAGGACATAGATAATATGATGTCTCAGATTCCTCTCATTATTAAGGATGAGTATCCGGAAGGGATATAGACAGTCGGCACCTTTCCCGGGAGCAGCTACTTGCCTGGGCACAAATAGGCTGTGGACGAGAAGATGTAAGTGTGCTAAGATAGATAAAACGGATTTGAGAGCCCTATAGGAGCGGGCAGATGGGAGTTAATATGGATTACAATAATCAGAACCCTTATGAGCAAAACGGTGGAACAAGTCCCTACAGTCAGAACGGTGGAGACAGTCCTTACAGTCAGAATGGCAGCACAAGTCCTTACACCCAGAACACCGATACCCAGGGACAGAATAATCCTTTTAATCAGGGGAGTACCCAAGGGCAGGATCTATATGGTCAAAGCGGCTCGCAGCAGACACAGACGGGCCAGGGAAGTTACAGCCAGGGGCAGGGAACTCAGGACAGCGGACAGAATCCCTACTATCAGCAAAATCCTTATCAGCAAAACCCTTATCAGCAAAACACCTATCAGCAGAATCCTTACCAGCAGAGTACCTATGGGCAGAATCCATACATACAGAATGGCTATCAGCAGTCGCCGTACCAGAATTACCAGATGAATCAGTACGGGGGAGAATGGGAGGAGCCCATGTCGGTGAAGGAGTGGCTCATCGTAGACCTGCTGATGCTGATTCCCTGCGTGAACCTGATCCTGGTATTTGTTTGGGCTTTCAGCAGTGGAGAGAAGAAGAGTAAGTCCAACTTCTTTAAGGCCAATCTGATTTTTGCGGGATGTTTCCTGGCGTTTTATGTGCTGCTGATCATTATCGCGTTTGTGGCAGGCTTTGCCACAATGCTCTATTGATGCCGTGACTGTTTTAAAAATTCCCGGCGTAAAAAGCAGAGACCGTTGGGAGAGATAAATTTCAGCGGGAGTGTATTTTGAACGATGCACTCCCGCTTTGTTTGTTATGTTTCTCCATCCTGTAGGTGCAGAACGAAAGAACAGATAACGCGCAATCAATAATATGGTTTGGGAGAGAGGACAACAATCGTATGAATATAAATTATAAAAAGGCAAAAACCGAGGACATTGAGCATCTCTATCAATTAAGTAAACAGCTGTTTGACGATTATGAAAATGGTGAAAATGATGATTGTGACAGAGTGTCCAAAATGATTCATAAGAAGATAGAAACCTCTATCGACGAATACACTGTGGTTTCCGTGGACGGTCGGAAGGCGGGCTACTACCGTTTCTATAGAAACGAAGATAGAGAATATGAGATTGATGCTCTGTATATCTTCCCGGAATATCAGAACCAAGGTATCGGCTCGGAGGTAATAAAAAAGTGTTGTGCAGCAGTTGAAGAGCCGGTGATGCTATACGTTTCCGGTAAAAATCAAAGAGCCGTTTCTTTCTGCAAAAGACTTGGATTTGCAATTGTAAGAACAGTAAACGGCAGCAGATACATAATGAAAAAGGATAATAGAAAGTATTATGCAGCTTATGAGGAACGCTACAAGACAGTTCATGCTCATGGCGTCAGTTGGTTAAGCGACGTAAGTACCCCCATCGTGATGGAAGTGATCAATAAATATAATATTAAGAAAGAGCATAAGCTGTTGGAGATCGGCTGCGGCGAAGGCAGAGATTCCAAGGCCGTGTTGGACCAAGGATTTTCGTTAATGGCAACCGATATTTCAAAGGAAGCTATCGCGTATTGCAAAAAGCGAATGCCGCAATATGAGAATCATTTCGGGGTTTTAGATTGCCTGTCCGACAAGTTGGATGCGGAATTTGATTTCATTTTTGGAATTGCGGTCATCCATATGTTGGTGCCGGATGAGGACAGAGACGGTTTTTATCAGTTTATTCGCAGCCACTTAGCTGCTGACGGAATTGCACTGATCTGTACAATGGGTGACGGTGCATTTGAATGTCAAAGCGATATTTCCACAGCATTTAACCTGCAAGAAAGAAATCACGAGTCGGGTAAAATGATGGTTGCCGGAACGTCGTGCAGAAAAGTATCCTTCAGCACATTTGAAAAAGAACTTGCACGAAACGGCTTAACTCTTATCGAAAAAGGAATTACAAGCTCGCCTCCTGATTTTGACAGCTTGATGTATGCGGTAGTTAGAATGTAAAGATATAGGCCTTAGGGAGTTATATAACGAGAATCGTGAACTCATTGGCAAAACACATATTCGGGCGTATAGAAACCGGAACAGACGGTACAGCCCTTGCAATCGGGGCTGTACCGTCTGTTCGAAACTTACTTCCTTTTAACTGGGAACCCTTTTGCGCGGGGGTTTTATACCTGGCTATTCCCTGGTCCAACGGCAGGAGGCTCCGCAGGGGAGGACCAGGTCTGCGGAACTGACGGGCAGGCCGATCTCCTGTGCCTCCACTTTGCCGCCCAGAGAGGGAGGCAGCGCCTGGCGGGCCAGACAGGTCAGCACGGCAGGCTGCAAACCGGTGGTATAGGAATTGATCAGGAAGAAGAGGGCGTCTTTGGACAGGATCTGGCCAGTGAGCTGTAGGAAGGGCCATATGCTCTCTTCCATTTTCCAGATCTCTCCCTTGGGGCCTCTGCCGTAGGAGGGAGGATCCATAATGATACCGTCGTACTTGCTGCCCCGGCGGATTTCCCGTTCCACAAATTTCACGCAGTCATCCACCAGCCAGCGGATGGGCGCATCACCCAGACCTGAAGAGGCGGCGTTTTCCCTGGCCCAGCCCACCATGCCTTTGGAGGCGTCCACATGGGTCACCTGGGCTCCGGCGGCGGCTGCCGCCAGAGTAGCTCCCCCGGTGTAGGCAAAGAGATTCAGAACCTTTACGGGCCGCCCGGCCTCCCGGATCAACCGGGAGAACCAATCCCAGTTTACGGCCTGCTCCGGGAACAGTCCGGTATGTTTAAAACTGAAGGGCTTGAGATGGAAAGTCAGGTGCTCTTCCCGGGTGGCTTTCCCGTCGCCCTCCTGTAGGCAGGGCAGGGGATAGGAGATGGTCCACTCCTTTGGCAGGTCAAAGAATTCCCATTCGCCGCCGCCCTTGGCGCTGCGGTGGTAGTGGCCGTTCTTTTGCCGCCAGCCTCGGTGGCCGTGGGGGGTATCCCAGATCACCTGGGGGTCCGGCCGCACCAGAATATATTTGCCCCAGCGCTCCAGTTTTTCCCCGGCGGAGGTATCCAGTACTTCATAGTCTATCCAATTGTTGGCGATCCACATGATTGATTCCTTTTCTTCTATATTAAAGTTCCGTCTCTACACTGCGGCGCCCCTGAATGGGAGAAATTTTCAGCTGCAAAATGCGCATCAGAAAATTCTCCCGGGCACCTGCGCTACGAGACTGCCTTAAAGTTCCGTCTCTACACTGCGGCGCCCCTGAATGGGAGAAATTTTCAGCTGC
>CANSPM010000048.1 GCA_947648875.1 uncultured Lachnospiraceae bacterium | reverse complement strand
CGGGTCTTTGCCCTATTGGAATCAAGATTTTGAACTTGTTTCGCAATTACCTATTGATAAATCCATGCGCGTTTCACTTTCCTTATGGCACTGCCCCGCAGGCGTTCACCCGAACTGAAATATATTCTATATTACTGTTTATCTTATAGGAAGGGAAGCTCTCTGACAATGACCTTTTGTATGCAATAATTGATCTATCCTCATATTTCGTAATCCCTGTCAGTCTGTCGCTCTCCCCTCTTAATGTGTCACGCCACACTCTGTAGTCACAAACACAATTTGCATCTATTTATAATCATCGCTTCTCAATCACTGCTTCCCAGAAATTAAGCCTAGATGCGATATATTATTGCAATAAAATATCACATATGTTTTTCGATTACGCAACATAATGAATTGTGAATTGTTATTTCATTCAGAGCCATAAACAATAAAATTTTTCATCCATATGGATTTTAGGTTATAGATATGATAAAATACATCTCAGGACTAAACACTAATGAAAATAGGGAGGTTTACATATGAAAAGAAAGACATTCCTCTTCCTGCTTGCAATGAGTCTGACTGCGACAGTGATCACAGGTTGCGGAAACAGATCCCACCAGCCACAGGACACAGTAACCACTCAGGAATCCACCGCAGAGGCAAATCCCGACGCCGCAGCAAATCCCGATGCCGGGGCAAATCCCGACGCCGGGGCAAATCCCGATACCGGGGCAAATTCCGACGCCGCAGCAAATCCCGATACCGGGGCAAATCCCGACGCCGCAGCAAATCCCGATACCGGGGCAAATCCCGACGCCGCAGCAAATCCCGATACCGGGGCAAATTCCGACACCGCAGCAAATCCCGATACCGGGGCAAATCCCGGCACGGAGGCACCAACCGAACCGTCTCTCACAGATCAGTCTCCGGCCCCCGACCAGACAGCGCCCGCAGACCCCCCCAATGGGCCTGTGTCTACTGATCCGGCAGCCCCAGGCGCCCCGGATGCCCATCAGGCTCCCGCAGAAACGGAGGCTCCCGCACAGCAGGCGGAAGTGCCTCAAACTCCAGATTACGCCGTGACATCCATGACCGCAACCATGTATGTAATAAACAGCGTCAACCTGCGGCAAGGTCCTGGTACGGCATACGCCAGGATTGGTTCTCTGAATAAGGGCGACCAGGTAAATGTAACGGGCCAGGCAGGCAACGGCTGGTATCAACTGGATAACGGCGCGTTCGTTTCCAACAAGTATTTGAACATGGGCGCGCCTATGACGCCTGTGGCGACAGTTCCCGGAGCGCCGGTTCTGCCTGCCGACCAGAGTGAAACAATTTCCCCTGTTTTGACAGACGCGGACTTGTTGGCTCTTCCCACTACCACTGCTTCAACAGGTGTTGATTTTCTGAATTACTTGAATCAACAGAGAAGCGCGGCAGGCCTTGGAACGCTAACATGGGATGACGATATGGCGGCAGTGGCTCAGAGGAGGGCCCAGGAAATCACTATGGTTTTTGACCACAGTGGTAATTTGGAGCAGTATGGGGAGATTATCCAGCGGGCCATAAGTGGCGACGTATCGGAGTGGTATGCCAACTGGTACTCTTCTGACGCTCACAGGACTTCCATGTTGTCAAGTAATTACGATTTTGCCGGTGTTGGTGTGTTTGCCATTGGAAAGAATCATTATATCGTATGTAACTTTCGGGGTGATCCCATATCCGGGGAAAAATTGTTGGAGCAGTTAAAGCCGGAAAATCTGATTCCCGCAGGAGGAAGTGAGGACGGGTCCGTTAAAGGCTATTCTACTACGGGCGAAACTTTGGCTCCGGATGATCCAGATTACGGATTTATCTATGATCTAATTGAGCAGGAAAGGGCACAGTACAACCAGTAATATAACGTGTGTTTTCATATCAAAGGGGCTGCCGTCACGAATGTTCCGATCTCAGTTGTCTGCGGCAGCCGCTTTTGCCACCACCACAAAACGGCCGTCCTTTGTATGATAGGCACAGGTGGAAAGGGTCAAAAACGTGTCTCCAAACCCGGCGGTCACCCCCGTATCATACAGGGACAGATTTTTGATATTAGTATAAAAGTAATCAAATTCCTCCTGTGTGTCTGCGTTATAGAACTGATAATATTTAAAGGCGTCCTCGTCAGAAGGATAGACCTGGGAGGGAAATGCCGCTATGACTTCGTAACTTCTCTCCTCATAGAGCGTGTCAAAACAAACCATGGGATGTTCCCGCCAAAAACTTTCTTTCCGGTATTGATCCAGGTCTCCAAACATGGAACCGTCCTTCATATTGTGTCCATATATGATGAAATTTGTACCCGGCGTATTCACATCCGCCGTCTCCCTCACATACAGACATCCGTATTTGCTTTCATTACCATAAAAGTCATGGTGCAGATAATACTCGTCATCCTCGCACTGCATAACAGGATAGTCTATGTTCATCCCCTCAATGAAGAGCCATCCTGTCAGATCATTGTTCTCCTCATACAGCGCTTCATACTTCTCCAACATAGGCGAGGGCTCCTCCCACAGGTTGTCGACGCAAGCGGCCGCCTCCTCCGGGTTATCCTCCATTCCGGGGACCGTTTCCCTCCCCGGCCCGCCTTCCCCCTCGTTGTAAGTCTTCTCTCCCTGACCGTTATCCCCCTGGCCGGCATTCTTCTCTCCCCGGCTGGCATCCCCCTGACCAGCATTCTTCCCTCCCCGGCTGGCATCCCCCTGACCGGCATTCTTCCCTCCCCGGCTGGCATCCCCCTGACCGGCATTCTTCCCTCCCCGGCTGGCATCCCCCTGACCGGCATTCTTCTCTCCCTGGCTGCCGTCTCCCTCGGCTACAGCGGATTCGCCGTTCCTCCCCGCAGACTCCACCTCTGCGGTATCCCGCAGTTCTTTCAACGCCGTCTCCTGCTGTCGCTGCCGGAACGAAGAATAGTATGCCTGCCCCAAAGGAATCAGGCACAGCACCAGCACTGCCAACAGCATGCCCCTGAGAATTTTCACATTTCTGTACCTTTTCATAGCCTGTGTTCCAACCCGTTCTACTATTTTTCCAAAGTGCCTGCCCACTCCGTTTTATTCCGGGACGCGCCCGGCGCGCATTTCCCCGTTCTCATGGCTGTCCAACCCGCACCATCACATCCAGCACAAAACTGCCGTCCTCCGTGTAACACAGCATATCTCCACCCAGCCGCAAGGCGTCCTCCTGTATGGTAATCAGACCATAGCCATGTCCCGCCTCCCTCTTACTCGTGGAAGGCACTGTACCTTTCTCCACATGCAGTCCCTCCCGACAGCGGTTCTTTATGCGGATCACCAGATAGTCCCGGCTATATTTCATCTGCACGGAAACTTCCCTGTCCTCCGGCACCAATTCCTCCAGCGCAGTCCGGGCATTGTCCAAACCGTTAGAGAGGATCTGACACAATTCCATGTATGGCAGCTCTTCCTCTCCCACGCGGATATCCAGTTTCATCCTTGCGTCCAGTTCCCGAAATTTCTGACTGTAATAGCTGAACACGGCATTGAGATAAGGATTGGCACAGAACTGTCCCCAGAGAACATCCATATCCGCCATCAGCTTTTTCAGATATTCCAGGGCTTCCTGCGTCCTGTCGGTGGAGAGCAGTCCCGAAAGGGTCACCGCGTGGCCTTTCATATCATGTCTCATCTTCCGAATCATACGCTGGTTCTCCAACTGCGCTGCCAATGTATTCTTCTGCACCTGTAGAGTCCGCTCGCTCTGCTGCTTCCGATACAGCAAAAGCTGCCTGTACATCGCCACAAAGATGGTGGCATAGGTCATGGGCATAAGTATCAGAATCAATACAAACGTCGGAAGTTCCTGGGGTCTGGCCGTAATCACCACCGGATAATTCGCGAAGGCCGCCAGCAGAAGATAGTACAACGCCGTCATTCCCGCAAAAATCCCCCATCCCCCCGGCACGGAGTCCTGCAATTCCAGATAGGGCCTGCGCAGATACCGCATCGCCGCCCACTCCGCCAGCGGAAACAGTACCAGTCTGCCTAGGAGCATCAATATGTACTGCTGCCCCCCCAGATAGAAATCCACTATGTTGGTCACCGAGATAATCCAGAGAGCCACTGTATCGGCCAGACAGAAAGTGAAGAAAAATCTCCCTTTCTTATCCTTTGATATAAACCAGAAAAACAACAGGCTGGGAAGAGTACAGGTCAGCAGAAAAATCTTTCCCATCATTTCCACTCCCATCAGAATCAATCCTGTCATATTCAGCAGAATGAGCAGCCCCATCACAATACCTGTATAAATAATTGTTTTTCTCCGCGAATACCGAGAACGGTACAGCAGCATAAACAGGATCAATATGTGGAACAGCGACCACAATACGGACAAATCCCGAAGCACCGTCATCAGTCCACCTCCTCAAACAGAATCTCCTGATACCGGCTCTTTACCCCCGCAAAATATCGTCTGGAGACGGGAATGTTATGGCCAGCCACAAGCAGATCATTCCCCTCCAGCCTGTCCACATGGTACATGTTTACGATAAAGCTCTGATGGCACCTGGAAAACACTTCTCCGCACACCTGAATCTCCAGGTCGTCCAGTTTGCCTTTGCACTCCTGGACGGTTCCATCCTCACAGTGAATGAACAGCGTATGCTCCCGGCTGTCGATATAGAGAATTTTGCCATACGGAATAGAGCCAGTCTGTCCACGCCATTTGTAACTGAGCCTCAGTTCTTTCTCCCGGATCCTTTTCCGTGTCAGGTGCTCTAGCAGACGCTTTACCTCCGCCTCCCGCACCGGTTTGAGCAGGTACTGCACCGCGTATAGATCATACGCCTCCCGGTAGAAATCGTCACTGGTGGATATAAAACAGATCTCCGCCTCATCGGCCCGCCGACGGACACGGCCCGCCAGTTCGATACCTCCCATGGAGCCTTCCATATAAATATCCAACAGATACAGGTCAAAATGTATATTACGCTCTTCCACCTCCGCAAGAAGTTGTCCCGCGTCCGTGTAAAGCCAGACATCCTGCCCTTCCAGAAGGTTCCTCAAGTGTACGGCATCCTCATGGCAATCGTCACAAATCGCTATTTTCATAAGTGCATCCCCTTTTCTTTCCTCCCGCGCGGCATATCCCGCCCCGGGAATATGCCGGGGCAGAACAAAACAGCGAGGGATATTGCAGCCTTTCACTTAATATGTCTTCAAGGGTAAAATATGTTCAGATTTTAATTATAGCATATTTAGTCCCATTTTGAAGGCTTAACTTATGTAAAAAAGGGGTAAATATTTATAGATCCCGCTCCGGGGCAGGACATAATTCAAACAGCAGATGCAATTCCTTCCGCTGCGTCAGCCGAGCCGTGGCAGCACCCCCCATGGCCTCCGCCAGCAATCTGCTGATGGTCAATCCAAGCCCTGTGCTGCCGCTGGGGCGGACATGGTCCGCAGTGTAGAAACGGTCAAACAGATAGGGGATATCCTCCTGGGTGAGATGCTCTGCGTCATTACAGAAATCAAGGCATACCCTGTTTTCTCCCGCATAACTCTGCTGTTCCTCCCTGCCGTCGTCGCCCCTTCCAGTTTCTGTCTTCTCCCCGGATCTCCGACATCCCTCTACCGGCTCTGTCTCCCACTTATCCATTGCATCCTTCCGGCTGACACGGATCTGAAAATAACTGTGCGCATATCGAAGGGCGTTCTGAATCATATTGTGCAGGATGCGTTCCAGAGCCTCCGCGTTTCCTCTGAGCAGTACCGGCGCCCTGGGCAAATCCAGTTTCACCTCCAAATGCCGTTCTTCGAATACCGGATAATAGGACAATACCGTTTCCTGGAGCATCCTGATAATATCCACCTTTTCTGATCTGAGGTTCCTGTCAGACTTTTCCAGCCTGGACAGGTCATAAAAATCACGGATCAGCGCCTGTAGATACCGGCTCTTTCTCTCCACCACAGCCAGCGCCTCCCGATCTTCTTCGGAAAGACCCTCATCGTCCACCAGCTCCAGATATCCCAGAATGGAAGTCAGAGGTGTCCGCAGATCATGGCTGATATTCTCAATCTGCTCCTGTAGCATCCGCTCCCGCTGCTGCCAGACTACCCGTTCCCGCTGATGATACTCCATATAGCGGTTGATCTGCCTCAGCAGCCCCTCCGCCTCCCGGGAGGGGGATGTCGCCAACAGAATGCGGTTTTCCTCAGGACTGTCCATGATTTCAGTCAAGTCCAGCCCGGCCTGTCTTATACATTTTTTCAGCAGCCTGTATTTCACTGCCAGAAAGATGGCAGCCAGCCCCGTCCCCACTGCAATTCCCACAGCAATCCACATATATTGTCTCCTTTTACTTAAGAGTTCCGCACCCTGTCCCAGTGTACCGGCTACATCTTATTCATTCGCTATTGTAGAAGGAGATACCTCCTCAAAGATAATCATTCCGTCAAAGGTTTTGTTTGGAACAATTTTCGATGTGTAAAATATCTTTAAAGGTATGATCCCACCCACATTCAGGGACGTGATCCTCTGTTCTTTTGTTATGACCCCGCTCCAGCCGTCTTCTTCGGCCACCGCCGCAAAATCCACATAATACCGCTTTCCTTCCAGCTCACCGGCGAGGGCGTTCAGCATATTCTTATTTTCCAGCTCCGTCTTTACAAAAGAGTCCTCCGTCTGGGAATTGAATACCGTGACGCGCGCGTCCGTGCCAATGGCGAAATAGGTATCCCCCAGATCCTGCGCCAGCAATTTGCCGAGACAGTCATACCAGGGCTGGGTGTTGACCTTGCCGATATGCCCGTTATGTCCGTTTAGGAAGAGCAGGCTGCCGTCCCCATGCCCCATAAACCATTTTACCTTTTTCGCCATATAACTGTCTCTTGTTTCATTGTACGTGTTGTCAGACTTACGGATATCACAGCAGGCATAGAGGCTGTAGGCGCATTCCCTGGCCAGCGCGAAGGTCTCCCCGCCAAAACTCTCTTCGATAAGGTTCTGGACTCCATCCACCTCTTTCAACAGCTGCTGCGCATCCTTCATCCCCTGTTCAAAGGCCTCTCCGCTGATCTCATACATATCCTTGTCATTTAAAAAAGCCAGTTTCTGCTCATATTCCTCGCTGATCCGGGGAGCTACCTGCTCCAGTACGCCGAACAGATACTCTTTCCCGTTGTCCGCCCACTGCATATCCATTCCATAGAAATGCAGATCTTCTCCCTGGGGCGCCGCCTCATTGTAGGAGCGCATCCATTCCAGCAGATGCTCCATTTCCTCTGTGCGGTAGATCCGAAAGCCGATCAGCGCCGCCGCTTCCTCGGGCGTACCCTCTCCCCCGTGAATATAGGCATCCACTTTCAGCGCGCTGCCGAAATCTCCCTCTATGATGAAAGTCCGGCAGCCATTATTCTGCACCAGTGTCCGAAATACTTCCTCTTTCATCTGCTGATACTCTTTCACCCCATGACTTGCCTCCCCAAGTCCCACTACCTGTACGCTCTCGGGGATGGTGATCGCACTCACATCCGTCCGCGCCAACGTCATATCCGGCGCGTTTTTACCACATGCCGCTAACAGCATACCAAGCAGTACCGTCACAGGCAACATCCATATTCTCTTTTTCATCTTCTTTCTCCCTTCCTGCCATATCACTTGAATGGTTTTGCACTGTACATAACATTTATTTTATAATTCCCTGCGGCGGATGCCCATAATTCCCAGCGCGGTAAACAACAATATGCCCATGAACCCTGCCTCCAGACATTTCAGGACCCCTGCCCCGGTGGACCAGTTATAGAGCAGCCAGTCCCCACCGGGCACACAGTAAGATACCATGGTGTAGAGCAGCCAGGATGACAGTCTTTCGCAAAAGGCAAATTTCATGCCCAGCACACTCACCACCGCAGGCACGGCTACCATGATCACCAGCCAGCTCCAGATGCTGGCGCTCATGCTGCCGGTCAGATAATACAGGCTCATCACCGCCACCAGTCCCGCAATCCATGCCGGCGCGCAGGCCGCCGTCCCCTTTAACAGGGAAAGTGTATACTCTGCTCCGCCGTCCTTTAGCAACAGATATCCGCTGCCTATATACCCGGCCTCCGTCACCAGCAGGCATAAAGCGGATGCCGCCAGTCCCGCAGGCACCTTGGACAGATAGATCTTTTCCCGGGAAAGGCCAAAGGCCACGCTGTTGTTGACGGTTCTGTGTTTCAATTCGTCGCCCACAATCAGACCGCCCATCACGGCTGATAAAAACAGCGGAATATTCATATACCCTTCCATCAGGGAAAAGGTAAATCTGGTGGTAGCCCACTGAAAGTTCTCGTCAAACACGCTCATTATCCACAGTCCCACATTGATGAGCAGCACTGCCGCCAGGCATGCCCCTGTCATCAAATAGATGGACCTCGTTTGAAATACCCGATAAAATTCGCTCTTTATACAGTTTGTCATCGTCATTCTCCCTTTTCACCTCATATTCGGCAGACTTGTGGGCGAAATCACTGCTCCGCCCTCTCTGTCAGATGCATATAATAGTCTTCCAGATGCATCTCCCGGCGCTCCAGCGCCAGCAGGCCTATGCCCTGCTCCACAGCCAGTTTGCCGTACACGGTCACGTCCTCCGGCACTCCCGGAATGTGTATGGTTCCGTCCGGCAGCACCTTGTAATCCGTCAAGTGCAGTTCCCTTTCCAGAAGAGCCGCGTACCGCTCCGGCTCCGTCACACGAATCTGCATATAGATGCCGCACAGTTCGTGCAGTCTCTTTGCGCTGATCTGCTGAATCATCTTTCCTCTGTTCAAAAAGCCGTAATCCGTGGCCATGTTCTCCAGTTCCGCCAGAATATGGCTGGAAATCAGGATTGTGATGCGTTTCTCCCGGTTCAGCTTCTGTAGCAGGGCGCGGATCTCCATGATGCCCGCCGGGTCCAGCCCGTTGATGGGTTCGTCCAAAAGCAACAGCTCCGGCTCTCCCAGCAGGGCCAGAGCCAGGCCCAGACGTTGCTTCATGCCCAAGGACATCTGTCGAAACTTTTTGCGCGCGGCATCCCCAAGGCCCACCTCCTCCAGCTTTTCCATCACCTTTTCTTTGCCGGGAATCCCCCGCTGTATCCGGTAATACTCCAGATTTTGAACCGCTGTCATATGCGGGAAAAATCCCGGCGCCTCAATGATGGCCCCGCAACGTCTTCGGTTTTTCCGCCACGCGGGCTCCTCCTGGGCTTCCCACAGGCGAAATCCTCCGAAGCTGGGAAATACCTGCCCCAGCAAAATTTTCAGTAAAGTGGTTTTGCCTGCTCCGTTGTTGCCCACCAGACCATAGATGCTCCCTTTGGGAATAGACAGATCCACATGATCCAGGGCCAAAGCCTGACCGTATTGTTTGGTCAACTGGCGGGTCTGTATGATCGCATTGCCGTCATTCATCCTTTTGCTCTCCTTCCTGCGAAGCTCGGGGCTTTTCCGCCCCGCCCTCCCTGTGATGATATGATCATATCTCATTCCCTGTAAATAAGTCCTATAGAAAGTTTAAAGAAATCATAAAGAGACTTATTCTGTCACACGGACAGAACATACAACATAATCCCCTGCTGAACCGTCCCTAAATGCCTCTTACATTCGTATCTCCCAAAATACGGCGAATCCATTCCCTCTTCACTGACCTGGGGCGACTTTCCACCGCATTTTAGCCCGTTTTTGTATAGATTGTCCAGCCTCGTCACTTGCGCACAGGGTTTCGCAATTACCTATGCAATCACAAAAACAGCGGGGAATCTCCCCGCCATTTTTTTATAATCCAAAATCTTTCGCTATCCATCAGGCCATCCTAAACCCGATGCCCCACACAGTGGCAATGTATTCCGCAGAATCCACGGCGGCAATCTTTTTGCGCAGATTGCTCACATGTACATTCACTGTGTTATCCTCCCCGTAATATCCCCCCTGCCATACCAGTTCATACAGGCGCTCTCTGGAGTATACCTTGCCCGGCTCCTGCATCAGAATATGCAGAATGTCATATTCATGGGCCGTGAGATTCAGGAGTTGTCCACCCACCCGCACTTCCCGTCGGTCCGGATCCATCGTCATATCTTTAAACCGAAGCGGCCTGCGGCCCTTTTCCTTCCCGCCTCCCCGCATTTCGCTTTCCGCCGGCCGGGCCTGCCCCGACACTTCCTGCCGTCTGGCGCTCCGGCGCAGGGCGCCCGCCACCCGAGCCGCCACTTCCTCCACGGCAAAGGGCTTGACCAGATAATCATCCGCTCCCATTTCCAGCACGGACACCCTGTCTTCCAGCGCGGATTTAGCCGACAGGACAAGGATGGGAACATCCGGGTCCGTCCTGCGGATCTCCCTGATCAGTTCCTCCCCCCTCATCCCCGGCAGCATCAGATCCAGCAGCAACAGGTCATACCTCCCCAATTCCAGACGCAACTTCCCCTCGGTTCCCGAAAAAGCCTGCACAGCCTCATGTCCCTGCCTGCCAATGATCCTGGTCAGAAGGTTGTTGATATCCGCGTCATCTTCTATAATCAATATTTTTGCCATAGCCATTCATCCTGTCATTATTTTACTGCTTCCCGGATTTATCGCGAAATCTGACGGCGCACCGGGCCAAAAAAAGATTGGATGGCCGTTACGGTCTCTCATTCAGCAGACTCGCTACCGCATCCCATTCAATTACCGGCAGGCGCTGCGCCCCGGAATTGGTCTTCCTGGTTTTCTGCTGAATCTTTATCACATTCCACACCAGACTGACAAGGGCCGCCACCACTCCCAGCCCAAAAATTCCGGCTACCATGGGAAGCGTCACATACTCCATATCTCCGGTATAATGACACACCAGCGCAATCAGCGCGATAAACCCGCCCAATATCAGACAGACGCCGGGATTTCCATACATTTTCTTCTTCAGGCCGGACACTGCCCATGACTGGGGCTGCTGGCAGAAGGGACATTGATCCTTAAAATCCGTGGAAAATATCTTTTTCTCCACAGCGTCCCTGTGGGTCTCCTGTAATTTTCGAACGAGCTTGTCATGGGCCTCTCTGCACAGCTTTTCCTCCCGGTCCGGATTTAATGTCTTGAAATTGCTGTTGTAAGTGGCTTCCGGGCCAATAATAACGGCCGTCATGGGACCGCTCTCCTTCCCACATTGCTCACATTGAAAAGAATATGGCACATTTGCCTTCTCCGTTCTTGTGTGTCGATAATAAGTTCCCATATGTACTCTCCTCCTGAATCAAAGTGATCCTTTCGCAGGCAGTTACCTATAAAGATAACCTTTCCATGCATCTTTTTTTCAAAACAGATTATAACGCATTCCATCGCCAATGTCCATTGGGTCTATTATTTTTTTGCACCTTTAGCCGCTTGTCCGACTCTTCCCCCACTCGTTTTTATATCCCGAAACATCCGTCTCCAGTATAATCTTGCGGACCGGCAAAATTCTGCCCGGAGATACGGACAGTTCGTCCACTCCCATGGCCAGGAAATCCCTGATGAGTTCGGGGTCCGCTCCCAACTCGCCGCATATACCTGCCCAGATGCCTGCGCGGTGCGCATTTTCCACCACCGTCTCTATCATACGCAGCACAGCTGGATGGTGCGGGTCACGGAATGCGTCCAGAGCCGTGTTCTGCCGGTCCACCGCCAGCAGATATTGGGTCAGATCGTTGGTGCCTATGCTGAAAAAATCTACTTCTCCGGCAAGCTGATCGCTGATAATGGCGGCGGCGGGAGTCTCGATCATAATGCCCTGCTCCGGCTCCCCATAAGCGGTACCCCTGGCCCGCAGCTGTGCCTTGACTTCCTCCGTAATCTCTTTGATTTTCCGGACTTCCCACACACTGGTAATCATGGGATACATAATCGCTATTTCCCCGAATACGCTGGCACGGAAAAGTGCCCGCAGCTGTGTCATAAAGATCTCCTGCCTGGTGAGGCAGAGGCGGACGCCGCGACATCCCATAGCCGGGTTTTCTTCCTTTTCCATCCGGAAATAGCCGCATTGTTTGTCCGCTCCAATGTCCAGAGTCCGGATGATCACCCTCTTTTTCCCCATGGCCTCCGCCACGGCGCGGTAGATTCGGAACTGTTCTTCCTCTGTGGGAAAATCCTCCCTCTCCAGATAAATAAATTCGCTTCTGAAAAGTCCGATCCCCCCTGCGTCATTCTGTAGCGCGTCGGCCAGGTCCCGCATGTTTCCGATATTAGCGTGCAGCAGGATGTTTTGCCCGTCAAGCGTGCTATTTTCCTTTCCTTTCAGAGTCTGGAGAAACGCTTTCTTTTGCAGTTCCTCCTGCCCGGCCTGCCGCATCCTGCCCATGGTCTCTCCGTCTGGCTCCACGTAGAAAATTCCGTCCGTTCCGTCCACAATGCCCTGCTTCCCGTCCATGGCGTCATCCAGAGAAAGTCCGGCCCCCACCAGAGCGGGGATTCCCATGTTCCTGGCCAGAATGGCCGTGTGGGAATCCGGAGAACCATGTACTGTCACAAAGGCCAGCGCCATATCTCTGTCAAACCGCGCGATCTCGGAGGGAGCCAGGTCCTCCGCCACTATAATCACCGGCTCTTTGAGACTGTATTTATCTTCTTCCCCGCCCTGTAAGACAGAATGCAGACGACGGGAAATATCTTTCACATCGGCGGCCCGGACCCGCATATAATCATCCTCCATGGAGGCGAACATCCGGGCAAAATGGTCCCCGGTCCGGGCCACCGCATATTCCGCGCTGGCCTGCTGCGTTTGAATGATATGCTCTATAGACTCCCGATAGGACCCATCCTGCAGCAGCATCTGGTGTATCTCAAAGATCGCCGCGCAATCCTCCCCCACTTCCCGCAGCGCCTTTTTATACAGAGCCTTCAACTGGATAACGGCTTCCTTCGTAGCCTGGCGGTATCTACGGATTTCCGCTTCCGTATTCTCCGTTTTCGCGCGCTCTACCTGCTTTTCCCCTCTGCCAAACACCTGAATTTTGCCTATGGCAATGCCGCCAAATACACTTTTCCCTTTATATGCCTTCATATAAACCTCCGGAAATATTCCTATGTCTCATGCGTTCTTTCAGGAGTTCCGCATCCGCCCAAAAACGGCTTCTATCTCTTCTCTGGTTGCCAGCGACTCGGAAAACGCGCTGGCGCTGCCCGCCGCCACCCCCATGTAAAACGCGTGCCCATAGTCCTGCCGCTCCATCCATCCCGCCAGAAAGCCTGCCACCATGGAGTCGCCTGCACCCACGCCGTTTATAAGCTCTCCCTCCGGTGCCGGCGTCTGGTAGACGCGGCCGTCCCCCGCCGCCAGAACGGCGCCTTCCTCCGCCATGGACACCAGAACGTTGACCGCTCCCATCTCCCTGAGCCGCTCCGCATAGGGCATCGCTTCCTCCCTGCGACGGAGCCTAACCCCGAAGATCTCACCCAGTTCATGGTTGTTGGGCTTTATCAGAAACGGATGATATGCCAGCACATTGACCAGCAGTTCCCCGGTGGCATCCACTACGGTCAGCACGTTTTGCCCCTCCACCCTTTCCATGATCCGCCTGTAGATATCGTTCGGCACGGAACCCGGAATGCTCCCCGCCAGCACCAGCATATCTCCCTCTTTCAGCGCATCCAGCTTTTCCATCAGCAGTTCCACTTCCTGCCCGCTGATCCGGGGACCACAGCCGTTGATCTCCGTGCCGTCGATGGATTTCAGCTTCAGATTGATGCGGGAAAAACCGCTTTGTATCCTGATAAACTCGGCTTTCACTCCCATCTCCTCCACCCGGCGAACAATCTCGTCTCCTGTAAATCCCGCCGTGAAGCCAAAAGCCGTATTGTCGATGCCCAGATTGCCCAACACCATGGAGACATTCAGCCCCTTTCCTCCCGGCAGTATCCGTTCGGAACTGGTCCGGTTTGTAAGGCCCGGCTGAAAGTCCTCCACCGAAACGATGTAATCCAGAGAGGGATTAAATGTAACCGTATAAATCATCCTGTTTCCTCCTGCCAACCCTGATGGTCCTATTATACACGCAAATACCCTGAAAAGCAATTTGGGGATAGCAATCGGTATTTTACATTATATTCTGAATTGACTCGTATAAATATTTGGCGTATATTAAATATTCAGAGAGAAACAATACCTTACCGTGCAGCCGAAATACTGTGAACGCAGGCAGATTTCAGAAAAGAGAGGATATCCCATGAAAATAGAACCTTCCGCGCGTCTCGCGCACTTTCAGACCGGCATATTCGCCGCGCTTAACGAGAAAAAAGAAGAACTTTTGTCCGGCGGACGCAAGGTGTACAATCTGTCCGTTGGCACACCGGATTTCCCGGTGGCGGAGCATGTGCGCCAGGCGCTGATCACTGCCGCAGGCGACCCGGAGCAGTACCACTATACCCTGCGGGACCTGCCCGAGCTGACCCGGGCGGTACAGGACTACTATCGCAGACGCTTCCATGTGAAACTGGAGGCAGATGAGATTCTGGCCGTCCCCGGCTCCCAGGAGGGAATCGCCCACGTCGGCATGGCCCTGTGCAATCCCGGTGATGTGGTGCTGCTGCCCAATCCCGGGTACCCTGTGTTTGAAGTGGGCGCTTATCTGGGCGGGGCGGAGTTGTATTTTTATGACCTGAAAGAGGAAAATGCCTTTCTGCCCCGGCTTGGGGATATTCCGGAGGACATAGCCCGGCGGGCCAAGTACATGATGGTCTCCTACCCCTACAACCCGGTGTGCGCCATAGCGCCCCCTTCCTTCTATGAGGAATTGATCGCTTTTGCGGAAAAGCACAACATTATTATAGTACATGACAACGCCTACTCCGACATAATTTATGACGGCAATTACGGCGGATCTTTCCTGGAATACGCCCACGCCAAGGAGGTGGGCATTGAGGCATTCTCCCTGTCCAAAAGTTTTAATCTGACGGGAGCCAGAATCTCCTTCCTGATCGGCAGCAGGGAAATCATAAAGCCCTTAAAACTCCTGCGCTCTCAGTATGACTTTGGTATGTTCGCGCCGATCCAGAAAGCGGCCATAGCCGCCCTGACCGGCCCCCTGGAGGGAGTCAAAACCCAGTGCCTGGCCTATCAGAACCGCCGTGACGCACTCTGCGGCGGCCTGCGCTCCATCGGCTGGAACGTGCCGGACAGCCAGGGCACCATGTTCGCCTGGGCCCGTATACCCGATGGCTTTTCCTCCTCCGGAGACTTCTGTATGGAACTTATGGAACGCACCGGCGTGATCTGCACCCCGGGAGATGCCTTTGGCAGTCTGGGCCAGGGCTATGTGCGTTTTGCTCTGGTACTGCCGGTGGAAACCATCCGGGAACTGGTGGCCGTCATTGACCAAAGTGGAATTATCTCCCGGTAGTTTGTTCTTGTCCCTTGACGTATGCAGGCCCTGACGCCATATCACCGCCCACTGATCTGCCATCTGCGGTAAAGCAGAGCCCCCAGCAGGGCCAATGCCAGGGAAAGCGCCGGATACAGAAGCATCCCCGCCTGCCAGAAGGTCAGGTAATGCCCCCCTCCCCCTACCAGCCGCGCGTCATAAAAGGCGCTGGCGCATACCGCCCTGGCAGGCAGCAGATCCAGGCACTGAGACAGCACCCGCAACCGCTGCGGCACATGGATAAACAAAGTTCCCAGCGTATAGACCATCACCAGACTCATGGACGCCACGCCGTTTCTGGTGAGACAGGACAGCACCAGAGCCAGAATGCTGTGCAACACTGCGGCCAAAAGCAGCAGCGCCGTCAGAATTAAGATCCCCTCCCCCATGGTCAGCGCGAACGGTGAGGCTTCCAGGTAAATCTGTAGATCCGCGTTCCAGTTCTTTTCATAACCATAGAGAACCCCAAAGCACAGCATGGTAATGCCTCCTACCAGAAGGGTCCCCAGCAGGGCAAGCGTCATGGCCGCCAGCAGTTTAGCCAGATAGAGCGTCCCCCTGCCATAGCGACCGCACAGCACCAGCTGATCGGTCTTACGCATATGTTCATCCGCAAATACACCGGATAATATCATCCCGATCATCAGGGCTGTCAATGCCAGCATCATCTTGAAACTGGCCAGTGCCATACTGGGTCCCATATCCCAATAAAAGGCATAAGGTGTCCGGGCTTCCTGCCTGCGCCAGTACTCTTTCTCCCCCTCCGTGAGACGCAGCGTCTGTTCATAATCTCTTATCATCTGCTCCCTTTTCCCATAAAAAGCGTCGCTGTCCACCGTGTGTACATCCTCATTGCCCGCTATTCCCCTGACATAATTATAGATGGCCTCATACCTGCCGCGCTGCCGCGCAAGACTCTGCGCCTCCGCTTCCTCCTCAGGGACCTGGATCATCATGACGGATGAACCGCTTGCCCCGCTGATGTCCGCTTCCCTTTCCTGCTCCCGGAGTTGTACATCCGCATAGGCCGCCTGCATCTCCCGCAGCAGTGTGTCGTCAATCATCCGGCCATTAAATTCCTCCGCCCGGGCCTGCCGGTCCATCGCGCGCTCATACGCGCTGTAACGCACGCTCTCTCCCGTCTGTGCGTCGGTGAGCACATAGTTGTTCATCAGCACCTCGACACAGCTGAAAAGCATCGCCAGCACTACGCCCGCAAAAGCGATCCAGGTCATCTTTCTCTTTAGAATTTTTTTCAGTTCATATAGATACAGCGTTCCCAACTGGCTCATTTCTACCACCCTTCCTTTCCCTCTCCCGCATCCATACTGTCCGCCGTTTTCCTGACGAAGCGTTCCGGGCCTGTTTCAGTGCCTTTCCCGGCCCGGGCCTGCTGCCCGTCCCCGAACTGTTCCAGATAAAAGGCCTCCAGATCTCCCCGGCTCTCCTCCCACTTGCCCTGATAAATCAGCCGCCCTTCCCGCATCATCAAGATGCTGTCCGCTATATGTTCCACGTCAGACACAATATGGGTGGATAGCAGTACGATACTTCCCTGTCCCGCCCGGGCAATCAGATCCCTGAAACGCACCCTCTCCTTGGGGTCCAGGCCTGCCGTAGGCTCATCCAGCACCAGCAGGCAGGGATCGTTCAGCAGTGCCTGGGCAATTCCCAGCCTCTGTTTCATGCCGCCGGAGTAGGTCTTGATCTTCTTATCTGCCTGCCCGGCCAGTCCCACCAGTTCAAGCAGTTCCCCGCTCTTATGCCTGGCCCGGGATTTGGGAAGCCCCTTGAGGGCGGCCATGTAGAGCAGAAACTCCCTGCCTGTGAAGTCGGGATAGTACCCGAAATCCTGGGGCAGATACCCCAACATGGACCGATATGACTCGCTGGTCACCGGCTGCCCCGCCAATGTAATCTGCCCCTCCGAAGACCTGAGAATCCCGCAGATCATCCGCATCAGGGTGGTCTTGCCCGCGCCGTTGGCTCCCAGCAGGCCGTAGACTCCGGTGCTTAACGTAAGGCTGATCCGATCCACTACCGTTTTGTTCTGATACCTTTTACTGATATTGTCTATGCGCAGTTTAACATTATCGCGTCCTGCGCCATTATGCCCCTCCCGGGCTACTGTCTGTTCATCCATACGTTTCATACATTTCCTTTCTGCTTTAAATCTTCTCCCACTTGCCGCCTCCGGGAAACGCGCCGTCAGGAGGCTGTCGCCGCTTTACCCTTCGTTCATCCACGCCGCAGCACGCCACACTATGCCGCACCCTTCTCATAGATGCTGCCTGCCCGATACGCCGCCTGGTAGTATTCCCATACATTCCCTGCCAGCAGCAGTGCCAGCGCCAACAGCCACCAGCCAAACACCTGTCCCCTGTACCAGTCGCCCGCCTTACAGCCCACCCCCTGCAAACTGCTGACCATCACGGCTATGCCCAGACACAGATAGACGCTCTCTCGCCCCCGCACTCTTCTGACCCAAACCATGCTCAGAAAAGTGGTCATCAGGTAGGGAACCAGCAGATAAATTCCTGTGCGCAATATCCCGGCCTGTCCGTACAGCGCCGGAAAAGGCAGCAGCAAAATCAGCAGCAGCAGATGAAAACCGCCCAGCACCCCCATCCTCGCCAGCACGATGCTCTTCACGGAAAAACGGGTGGACAATTCCAGTTCCGTCATATTGTACACGGAAGAACGCATTTGCTCCTGGGTCGCGAGCAGCGCCAGAAAGGGCATCAACCCCGCCGTTATCCACAGCGCCTCCCTCTGCCACCTGGCGGCGCTTCCCATTACGATGCCAAACACTGCGGTCGAAAGCACCCACACCCATTTGCGGATGTAGGACGCCTGAACCAGCACAAAGGCGCGATGGCTCATGGAGAGCCGGGGAGCGTCCGCCAGAAACATCTCCCCTCTCTGGGACGCCGGCGCGCGAAGCAGAATCTGAAGTTCCTGCTCCAGCCTTTTCATGGAACGTTTGTCTTTCATATGATCTCTCCCTCACTTCCCACACAACATTTCTTATTTCCGGTTCCTTCTGTCTCCTTCAAACAAAAACCCGCAGTTCTTAACACAGCTGCGCCCGCAGCTTCTCCAGCGCAGCCGTTATTCTGCGGCGCAGGGTAAATCTAGATATTCCAAGCATCCTGGCCAGATCTCCCACGGGGATCTCACTGCCATAGCGAAGAGCCAGCATTTCCCTTTCCTCCTCCGGCAGAGTCTGAAACGCCTGTCGCAGAGCCATCCGCAGTTCCGGTTCCAGGCCCGGCTCCGCCTCCAGCTGCTCCTCCATCTCCTCTGTCAGAGACTGGGCCTTGCGCCTGCGGTATTCGTCAATACACAGACGCCTGGCTGTGGTATACAGATACTGTAACATCTTTCCCTGCTCCTGATATCCCCTGTCCTCCCACAGCCGCAGAAAGGCTTCCTGGGTGATATCTTCCGCCAGTTGGATCTGACCCAGCCGGTAATAACAATAGCGGTATATCCTGTCGTATAATATTTTTTCGTCCATGGACACCTGGAAGCCCTCCCTTCACCATGTATAACGGATCACATGCGCCGATGTGCGGATACATTGTAAAAATTTTTCTCTTCCGTTTTGTGTTTCCACGGAAACAAATAATAATTGCAGAAATAAATGGAAATTTACAAACAAAATAAAAACAGGCCGGAACGATCCTGTTCCTCTGCCCCTATATTGCTTTACCCGTGCGCAATGATTATTTTTGCAAATCATTCTCGTGAGATCATTTGTATATAATCATATCGCATTTTTCTTTCTTCTTATCATTCGTAAGTATACACTGTTTTACGCCGGCATACAAGCAAATAAATCCTTGAAATACCGCAAAAGCGGCTAAAGTCCATCCAACGGGAACCTTTTACCGACGAAGGGAAACCGGAACCGCAAAAAACAGCCCGGATGGAGAATGGAGCAAAAGAATCAATGAAAAAGACCTCCTACGTTCTATAAACAGTAAGACACATTTCCCATTGCAAAGCAATGCTGAAAGACCGACACCTCCGAGGAACCGGGACTGTATGCCACCGTGACTTTCAACGATTAGTTTCCGCTTTCTCTTTTCGGGCATAAGAAAAGCAGGAAGCCCGTTTCTGGTTTTCCTGCTCGGTGGCGCTACTGTGAGGGTAGCGGTTATTCAATTGTTAATGAGTTCATGCTTACTGTGTCCGTTTCATTTTCGTTTCCGTGAAGTGGATATACTGCATTTTCTTGCATTGACTTAAAATCATACATGTTTTCCAAAGATTTATCGTCTAATGAGTTTAGAAAATCGGTTGCTTCTTTAACTTGTTGCGCGGTAATATAATATGCCCCCAATTCTAATTCGCAATCTAACTCGTTATCGTCCCTTATTGGAACAACGTAGCCCATAGGTGGCTTTCCATTTTCAATATCTTGACACAAGAGATACTGTATTGCCCAACATGATTTATCTACATTTAAGGATTGACATTGTGTAGGGTCAATCTCAAGAATGCTTTTTTCACCCTATTTCCACACACCCCAGGGGACCGGCTCCCCTGGAGCGAATTGTCACATGTGTTCTTTTTTTAGTTTCGCTATCCAGTCATACATAAGCTGAATCTCCTCCTCCGTCAAAACCTCTACATGCCTGTCGCAGCAACTGCTGAAACGACAATCCGTGCTCCTGCATTGTATCGTATTACTGTACCGCATGGTACATTTGTACCTAATTCCATAGTACAGCATCCGCAGATTCCATAGGACAGCATACACAATAAATACGAGAGCTGCAATACCATACAACCATTGAATAATTTCCAGTAACATAACCAGCCTCCTTATTCCGCATGTTTTCCAACATGCTGTTTATAGTAAACGGCTTCGGGAATTTCGCTTTAAAGTCCGGTTCTTCTGCGCATTGGAAGAAAAACTCCAGGTCGTTTACCATAGTTCCTACGGACATTTCCCGTCCGAAAATGTATAGTGTCTTTAATACATAATTATACGTATATGAATATGCAGTGTCTATACATAAAGTTATTAAATATTTATTATTTGTATATAATAACTCCTATGGAGGGAGTTATGGAATATTTACACATCCGCATTACAGAGTTATTACAGGAAAGAGGAATCTCAAAGACAAGAATCTGCAAGGACCTGGACTTTCAACGGGGAAACTTCAATCGCTACTGCCGTGATGAGTTTCAGCGCGTTGATGCCAATCTGATTATTAAGCTGTGCAAATATCTGGACTGTACGGTGGGAGACTTGTTTGAAATTCGGGATGACTGAATGCTATTGCGCAACTTCGCCAGGATTCCATTATATAAAAAAGGGGGCCGCCGGCCCGGCCAAGCTGCCCCTGTGTCTGCGTCAAATCGGCTTTGTGCTCCGAAAAATCAGCTTTGTGCCCCTGCTTCCATCAGCAGTTCCGCAATCTGCGGCATTTCCGCGTCAAGCGCATAGGACAACGCGCTACCCTGCTCATTGTCTGTGGCATTCACGTCCGCTCCTGCCAGAATCAGCATTTCCACGAACTCGCTTTTTCCTTCCGCGATCGCGTACATCAGAGGCGTATGCCCCTCCTCTGTCTTTCTGTCTATATCCGCTCCCGCTTCAAGCAATGTTTTTCCCAGAACCGCGTTTCCTTTCGCCGCCGCCATATGTAACGCCGTAAGTCCCTTTATATTTGAGCAGTCCGCCGCCGCTCCCGCCTCCAAAAGCAGCTTTACTATCACCAGATTGGCGCTTCCCGCCGCCAGGATCAGAGGAGTTTCTCCGCTGTCATTGGCATGATTTATACCGGCCCGATTTCTTTGCAACAGGAGCTTGACAATTTCCGGCTGCCCACAGAGGCAGGCATAATGAAGCATGGTATTGCCCGCGTTATCCGCATCGTCCGTCTCCGCTCCCATCAGCGGCAAAAAGGCTTTTACAAGCTGCTGCTGTCTGGCGACAATGGCGTAGGTTACCGCCGTGCGACCGGTATTGTCCCTGATTCTGACATCCACATCCGGATGCTTTATAAAGCCCAGCGCGGCAGCGGTCTTCCCCTTTGTGGCCATAAACATCAGCGGGGTCTCGCCTCCTTCGGCCGTGCAGTTCACGTCAGCCCCGGCTTTTATAAGCATATTTATGATGGGAAGATTCCCCAATGCCGCCGCGAAATGTAGCGGCATATGATTTTTCTGATCTCCGATGTTCACATCCGCGCCATGGTCCAGAAGCATTTTTACAATATCGGGCGCATTGTTCTGGCAGGCATAAAGCAGAGGCGTACCGCAGGCTTCGTCGCGCTCATTCAGATCCGCGCCGCCCCGTTTCAGGATCACCTGCACCGCTCTTTTCTGATTATTCTTACAGGCCTGCAACAGCGTGTCGTCAGACTCCATCCATTCCAGCGCGCGGGAGTAGCCCTTTTTCGCCGCCATATCCTCGGCGGTTTTTCCCTCGTTATTCTGAATCCCATAGTCCGCGCCCGCCTTTAAAAGCCAGAGCACCGTTTCCTCTTTGGCCTGCATGCAGGCATACATCAGAGGGGTATTGCCCTCATTGTCCTGCGCGTTGATGTCCGCTCCGGCTTTCACCAGTTCCCTGGCCGCCTCCTCCAGCGTCACCACCGCCTGATGCAGCGGGCTCCTGCCGTCATTGCCTATTGTATTTACATCCGCGCCTCTTTCGATCAATTCCAGCGTAATGGAAAGATTTTTCTGCGGCGAAACCCCTTCTCCAAAACCGGTGTACCAGAATTTCATTGGGAACAGCGACTTCATCAGCACGGTATATCCCTCCGCGTTGGTAAGGTTCAATTGCTCCAGCAGGGATATGATTTTTCTTTTGTTCTCGAATAAGGGATGATCGTCCGCAATTTTGTTGCCGCAATATTCCCGGAAAAAATCAACCGGATAGAGCACCAGTGAGAAAACCGGCGGGTTTCCTTCTGCGTCATAACTGGTTTCGTCCGCTCCCGCCGCAAGCAGCATCCGCACCATCTCCACATTGCCAAACCGGATCGCCAGCGCGAGAGGCGAAACACCGTCGGTCTCCAGATCCAGGGTTTTGTCGGATAAGGCTGCGCATCCTGTAGTATTCACATCAAATCCCTGTTCAATCAGCAGCGCGGCAAGCCTGTCATACCCTCTCATAGCTGCGTACATCAGGGGGGTTGCCCCATATTGGTCCGTCTTGTCCAGCAGTGTCAGGTCGTAAGTTCCCACCATATAAACGGCAGCCGCCTCGTCCCGTCCTGCCAGAAGAGAAAGCACATTGTCGCCGTCCAGCGTCTCGGAACACACATCCGCGCCAAGTTCGATCATCCGCTTTATCACCCCAAGTTCCAGCGTTTCATTCTCCAGCGCGTCATCTATATATTGTAAAAGCAGGCAATTATTTCCCGCCAGCTTGTAGTTGATGTCAAAGCCGTTGGAAATCAGGAACTCCACAAACTCCATATTGTTTTGATCCAGTTTTAGCCCGCGCAGAATGAGATCTATCAGATCCCGCATGTCACTGTCATCGTCAAAGCTGATTCTCCCCAGATTATCCCGTATATAAGGAACAGCCCCATAGCAGTCCGCCGGGCTGCTGTCACTGCTGAAACAATCCTTCAGTTTATTCTTCATTTCTGTGTCCATTGTTATACTCCCCACTTTACCATGCATTTTGTATCTATTTTACCACCTTTACCGGGATGAATCAAATATTCCCCCTAAAGGCCAATCACACCAGTCTTGACGAATTTCAGATTCCGTCCGCTCCAGTTGAGCATATAGTTCATCTGCCACGCCAGTTCCTTGATCCGCTCCCTAATCTACTGTTTCACCGCCCCGCCGCCTTGGCCATATCTTTTTTATAGTTCTTTTCGCTTCTCTATCCTGTCAGTATACTTTAATGATTCTATCATATATATTATTATGAACTGTGAACATGTGATACTGTAGTAGATATTTATACCTTTTTTCAATATATATCCCATGGTGCAATCATAACACAAGCCACTACTTTTGGCTACCTTAACCCACCGTCTCAATCGGTTACGGCTACAGGGATTGCGGCAGCCATCCGGCATATTCCGCGAAATCAGGCGACATAGGCAGCAAAGAAAAACGCAGCCGCCACATTTTTCTTGACAATCTTCCGTCCATTGTATATGATAGACTGCAAACCGAATCATATGACTCGCTAGGGGAGCGCATCGCTGAGATTGGATCTGCCAGATCCTAACCCTCACTACTTGACCCGGACAATACCGGCGGAAGGAAGCAGAAGTATACGGCCATGGAAGCGGAAACCTTCCCTGCCCGTAACACGATGTCGTCCCTCCTTGCACCCAAAAAGGAGGATTTTTTTATGTTCTATGAAGCTGTAATGGATGAATGGGGGAAAACCACCTATGTCCCCACCGCCCTGGGCAATATTCTGCTGGCCCTTCTCATACTGGCCCTGCTGGGTTGCGCCGTGGCTTTCGCCCGCGCCCACGGCAGGAAACTGGCACAGACGGCGGACGGTTCCGCTGCCGCCTCTACGCGGAAAGCCAGCGGCAGGCTGACTGTGAGACAGCTGGTGTTTTGCGCCATGGCCATGGCGCTGGGCACAGTGCTATCCAATATCAAACTGTTTCATTTTCCCACCGGCGGTTCCGTCACTCTGCTTTCCATGCTGATCATATGCCTGCCCGGATATTTCTTCGGACTGGGAGCCGGTCTGCTCGCCGGTGTCGCCTATGGCGCGCTACAGCTTTTGATCGACCCCTATGTATTATTCCCCCTACAGCTGGTGGTGGACTATCTGCTGGCTTTCGGCGCGCTGGGGCTTTCGGGCCTGTTTTCCGGCGCCAAAAACAATCTGATTAAGGGATACCTTACAGCGGTGCTGGGGCGCTATGTCTTCGCGGTTCTCTCCGGCTGGCTCTTCTTCGGCGCTTACGCCTGGGAGGGATGGGACCCGTTGCCCTACTCTCTGGCCTACAATGCCACCTATATCTTTTCCGAAGCCGCCGTCACAATCGCCGTCCTGCTGCTGCCCCCCGTTAAGAAAGCCATGACCAGCGTGAGAAAGGCGGCGTTGGAGTAAAACTGTCGTGAAACAGCATACTCGGATGGCGTGAAAACGATATTTCACATGTTTCCCGCCATCCGTTATCTGCTCACCCGTTCGATCACGCTGCTGTGGAGCTTGTCCCTGTTTTCCCTGTCATAGCTGAATCCAATCAACAGTATTTCCCCTGCATACCCTTCTGACGCCCGGATATACTGCCTGTTTTTGATCTGCTGAATAGCCGTTTCGGCAGGCGTGCCACATTTCAATTCCACCACCATCGCAGGCTTATTCTTCATACCCTTGAACATTTCTCTTGCATCACAGCCACAGCTGTAGTAGGCTGCAAGCATTTTCAGCGCCATGGTTTTTCCGAAACGTCTCGGTCTGCTGACACAAATATATTTCCGCTCTGTATTGACGCACTTGTTCGTATACGCAATAAGTCCCGTTTTATCCACATAGATTTTTGAGCGGATCGCATCTCCAAAGCCATTATGGTCCGGGTTTAAATAAACACCCGCTATAGTCCCTCCACGCAATCATGTCCCTGCATACTACAAGGGGCGCGGAAGACGGCCTCATGCATGCGCTTCCCCCTTCCCCGGCTCCGTCACGCAGCATCCCAGCCGGGAAGAATACAGGATCTTCTCCCCCACCGGCAGCTGCATCAGTTTGCCCAGAGCCTCCTCATAATATTTCAATTGTTCCGCATAGCGGTTCCACAACTCCTGGCCGTTCTCCACCCGGTCAGTCTTGTAATCCACCACCACAATCTGTCCGTCCTCCACAAAAAAGGCGTCAATAATTCCCTGGATCAACACCTTTTCCTCCGCAGGGAACTGGCTCTTAAGTCTGGCCGCGCTGATCCCGTAGACAAAAGGCTGCTCCCGATAAAGCGTCCCCCCGGCGGCAGCCCTCCACATGCGCCAGGCGAGGGGGTCCTGAAAGAAACGCAGCAGCTGGTGTTCCCGCAGCACCTGACGGTAGCTCTCAGGCAGCCTGCCCTCCGCCACTTCCCGGGCCAGCATCTCCCGCAGATTCTCTTTCAGTTTTTCTCTGTCCCCTGTAGTCAGGAAGTCCCCCACGCTCTCTGGCATCCTCTCATACACATGTTGATACAACCTCTCATAGTCCGCCAGTTCCATGACCTTGTGAAAAGCATTGCCCCGCAGGGTTCCCCCTGCCTCCTCTTCCTCTCTTCTGAAACTGGGAATATAGGGCACAATCTCTTTTTGCTCAAAGGCCTGATAAGCCGCCTCATCCTTCTCCTCCATGGCGGCAATCTTAAGTTCCGAGACGCTGGTTTTGGTGTACAGCTGTTCCAGCTGTGTGTAGGCATAGGTGTAGGAAAAACGCTGTTCCAGAATACGAACCTGCTCCGGGTCCGCCCACAGCCCGGCCTGCTCAAGCCGCGACTCCCTCTGGGCCAGATCCACCTGTTTCTGTATCTGCTCTCCCGCCAGCCCCTCCTCCTGCCAGATGACCACCTGCACATGGGCCGGGTTAAACGCTGCCAGAATATCTTCCAGGAAACTTCCCGCTTTCATAAAATCCAGATAACTTAAGGCCCCCGCGCCGCCATGGTTTCGCAGCCGGTATTGCTGCCACATTTCCTCTGCGTCCGCCACGCAGGCCGTCATGATCAGCTTCTCCCTGGCCCTGGTCAGCGCCACATACAGCACCCGCAATTCCTCCGCCAGATTTTCCTCCCGCATTTTCCTGGATAATACCATTTTCCGCAGGGTCTTGTTGCGCACCCGGCCCTCCACGTCCACAAAGTCCGTCCCCAGCCCGTAGTCCATATCCATCAGAAAGCTCTGGTTCACATCCTGCATGTTAAATCGCTTGGCCAGCCCGGAGACAAAAGTAATGGGAAATTCCAGCCCCTTGCTCTTGTGAATACTCATAATCCGCACCACATCCGCATACTCGTCCGGAGAACCCGCCTCTCCAAAGTCCACATCATACTGTTCCAACTGCTCAATATAGCGGACAAAATGGAAAAGTCCGAAATAACTGGTTTTTTCAAAGTCCGACGCCTTGGTGAGCAGCATTTCCACATTTGCCCGACGCTTGCCGCCTGCGGGCATGGCAGTTACATACTGTAGATAGTCATGGTCCCGGATCACTGTCTCCAAAAGCCGTCGGATGGGCATGTAAATCGTATAATGCCTGTAAATTCCCACCTTCTCCACAAAAAGGCGGCATTTTTCCCGCAACTTGTCCTCCATTGCACACAATTCGTCATTCTGCGCGGAGGGACTCTGATGTTTCCCGGACACCGCCCCCTCGCCGCCATCCGTCTCCACCCCCGCCGCCTCCCGCACGGCCTGCCATAGGTTCACTTCCCGGTCCTCGCTTTTCAGCAGCGCAATCTCCTCCTCCGAAAAGCCCCCGAAAATGGATTTCATTACGCCAAACAGCGGGATATCCTGGGTGGGATTGTCCAGCATGCGCAGCAGCTGCAGCAGTTCCTGCACCTCTGTGGCCGCAAAGTACCCGGTCTTGGAAGAGATATATACCGGGATTCCCTCCGCCTCCAAGACCTCCTTAAACTCCTCATCCCAGCCGCTGCCGGTGCGCAGCAGAATCACTATATCGCCATACCGGACAGGCCGCAGAGTCCCTGTAGCCTTATCCGTCACCTCATATTCCCGGCGCAGTTGATGAATGCGGGCCGCGATCATCCGGGCCTCACGGGTTCTGGCCGTCTCCTCGCTCCCCTGCTCCGGCTTTTCCGCCAGCAGCAATTCACTGCGACAGTCCGGCCCTTTTGGATAATCCGCCCCCACATACAGCGCCGCCCGGTCATCATAGGCAATACCGCCCTTATCCCTGCTCATCAGATTCACAAAAATACTGTTTACCGTGTCCAATACCTCCGGGCGGCTTCGGAAGTTCCTGCTCAGATCAATGCGCTGGCGGCTGCCATCCTCCCGGGTGTAAGTGTCGTATTTCTCCAGGAACAATTCCGGCCTGGCCAGGCGGAACTTATAGATGCTCTGCTTCACATCTCCCACCATAAAACGGTTGAAATGCTCCTCTTCCTCCCCGGATACCGCCCAGAGCAGATATTCCTGCACCAGGTTGCTGTCCTGATACTCATCAATCAGTATCTCGTGAAAGTACTCCCTGTACTCCATAGCCACAGGGCTGGGAACAATCCGCCCCTCCTTTCGGACAACGGAGCTTTGCCCAGAACCTTGCCCGATCTGCGCCTTCTCCCGCGCCTCAGAACTTTGCGCGGTCTGCCCCTCCTCCCGGCGCAGCAGAATCTCCAGGGCATAATGCTCGATATCGGAGAAATCCATCAGTTTTTTCTCCTGCTTGCGCGCCCGGAAATCCTGCCCAAACTCCAGGGCCAGTTCCGCCAGCATGCGCACCGGTTCCTGACACGCGTTCATCTGTGCCAGACTCAGTTCCATGGGCGTTACAAAGAACTGTTCCCGCAGCTCCTGCAATGTGTCCTTAACCCTGCCGCGCAGGGTTTTCGCCAGTTCCCTCTTGTCCGGTGACACGGCGGGGTCCTTCTTCACGGGCAGCCTGCCAAAACTTACATGGGCCAGGGTCTGGGCCAGACGTTCCATGCCTCCGGCTTCTTCCGCCCTGTGGCCCTCCTTCTCCGGCAGCGCCCCGCCGTCCCTCTCCTCCGGCAACGCCCCGCCGTCTCCCTTTTCCGG
>CANSPM010000047.1 GCA_947648875.1 uncultured Lachnospiraceae bacterium | reverse complement strand
CCGCCCTGTCACGGCGGAGGTCGTCGGTTCGAGTCCGATCTGGGTCGTATAGCTGCTTAAGAGAGATCTTAGGCAGTTATTTTTTGTAAAAAATTCTGAGCGGCGGGTTTACCGTGATATATCTGCATTGCAGAGCGCCCCTCGATGACAAAATGAATCAATTTGCGAAAGGGTACAGCAATGCCATATTGCGTTTTATCACAAATAATGGTATGGTTAATATCAGTGATGTACAGAATGGCAGGGAGGCCGTGAAGCCCGGTATCTGCAAGAATGAAGGGCAAAAAAATGGAAGCAAAGGGGCTCGAACCCTTGGCCTCCCGCTAGTCAGGCGAGCGCTCATCCCAGCTGAGCTATGCTTCCATGCATCTAGAATAACACAAAAAAGGAAAAAAGGGAAGAGGAAATATTGAAAAATATGTTCCGGAAAACAGAAGGCTTAGGGCAACTGATCGCACAACAGCGGCATTCATGGGAGTTGTGCGCAACTGGTACCATAGGAGAAGCGGGCAGAGAGGATGACAGCCTTGAAAAATTCAGATAAAGCGAAAAAGCGTATCTTTGAAATCATACAGATCGGGAACCAGACGGATGTGCCCAGTCTGGTGTTTGACATATTGATTGTGTTCGTGATTCTGCTGAACATTGTGATCACATTCTGCCAGACTTTTGCGCGGCTGGCCAAATATGAAACCTTGCTGCAAACGATAGAGTTGATAACCATTGCCATATTTACGGTGGAATATATTCTGCGGCTGTGGACGGCGCAGTATTTGTATCCGGAGGCACAAAATGGCGGGGCAAGGTTGAAATTCCTGTTTTCATTTTACGGTATTGTGGATCTGCTGACCATACTTCCCTATTTTTTGCCTTTTTTCTTTCCCAGCGGCGCAGTGGCGTTCCGTATGTTCCGGGTGGTGCGCATCCTGCGGCTGTTTCGGATCAATGCAAAGTATGACGCTTTCCATGTGATCACATCGGTTCTGAAAGAGAAGCGCAGTCAGCTGGCGTACTCTATCTTTCTGGTGCTGGTGCTGATGATGGCATCCTCTTTGTGTATGTACGGTCTGGAGCATGAGGCCCAGCCGGAGCATTTTTCCAATGCCTTTTCTGGAATCTGGTGGTCTGTATCCACTCTGCTGACAGTGGGATATGGGGACATCTACCCCATCACAGTGGGGGGACAGGCCATGGCCATCGTTATCGCGTTTTTGGGAGTGGGGATGGTGGCTATCCCCACGGGTATTATCTCGGCGGGATTTGTGGAATATTACACCCGCATAAAGGACGGAACCGTCACCAGTCTGGATGCGGATTTTGTGACGCTGGAGATTACCATGGACCATCCTTTTATCGGGCTGGCCCTGGAGCAGATTACGCTGCCTTCGGGTTTGTATGCGGCCACAGTGCTGCGGGGAGAGGATGTTCTGATTCCGCAGGGGGAGTTGAAGATTCAGGCGGGAGATGTGATGGTTCTGGGCAGCATGTGCCATGTGCGCATTGAAGCCAGTTTGGAGGAGGTGGAGATCGAGAGAGAACATCCCTGGACCGGCATGCGAATCCGGGATCTGGATATCTCCCGGCGCAGTCATGTGATCATGTTGAAGCGGGGAAACAGGAATATGCAACCCCAGGAGGACAGTCGGATTCGGGAGGGGGATGTGGTGTTGATTTATCATCGGTAGGCAGAGTTATACATACGCGCGGATACCTGAAACGCAGGCGGGACATGCGGACATATCGTGGAGGGAAGGCGCGGAGCATGGATTATCCTGTATGCGCGCATGCAGGGAATGGACAGAGTGCGGAAAGGAGTTACTATGTTAAAGGAAGTTAAAGGCGGCCGGGTTGTGCTCCGGGAGGGAGAATTGCTTAGAAGGGAGCAGGACAACAGGACATATCTGATGAAGCTGGAGAATAGATATCTGCTGCGCAATTACCTGCTGGAGGCGGGCCGGATCTCCGGAAGGGGAATGGACCTGCATGCCATGGGAGGCTGGGAGGATCCCTCCTGTCAGCTGCGGGGGCATTTCCTGGGGCATTGGCTCTCGGCGGCGGCGATCCGCTATCACGAGACCGGCGACCGGGAAATCTGGGCCAAAGCCTGCGCGGTGGTGGAGGAACTGGAGATATGCCAGAGGGAAAACGGCGGCGGCTGGGTCGCTCCCATACCGGAAAAGTATTTGTACTGGATCGGAAGGGGAAAAAACATCTGGGCACCCCAGTACAATCTGCATAAACTTTTTATGGGCCTGCTGGACGTGTATAAGTATATGGATAATAAGACAGCGCTGGCCATAGCGGAGGGCCTTGGAGACTGGTTTTACCGCTGGAGCGGGGAGTATAGCCAGGAGGAATTTGACGATATCCTGGATGTGGAAACCGGCGGTATGCTGGAAATATGGGCGGAACTTCTGGAGATAACGGGGGATGCCAAATACCGGGATTTGATGCGAAGATATTACCGCAGGAGGCTGTTTGAGCCGTTGCTGGAGGGCAGGGATGTACTGACAAACATGCATGCCAACACTACGATTCCCGAGGTGCTGGGCTGTGCCAGAGCCTATGAAGTGACAGGAGAAGAGAAGTGGCTGGAAATTGTAAAATGTTATTGGAAATGCGCGGTGACAGACCGGGGATGCTTTGCCACGGGAGGGCAGACCCAGGGGGAGATCTGGACTCCCATGAAGAAGCTGAAAGCCAGATTGGGGGACAAAAACCAGGAGCATTGCACCGTTTACAATATGATTCGACTGGCGGAATTTCTCTTTCGTCACACCCGGGACCCCCGCTACATGCACTATATAGAATACAATGTACAGAACGGTATATTTGCCCAGACCTACTGGCGGGGAGCGGCTGTGGACGGGAAGCCGGGAGTGGGCCTGCTGACCTATTTCCTGCCGATGAAAGCTCCCGGCAGAAAGGACTGGGCCGGGGAGATGGACAGCTTTTTCTGCTGTCATGGCACTATGGTGCAGGCCAACGCCGCGCTGAACCGTTGCATGTATTATCAGGACAACAGGGATTTGTATGTCACTCTGTATGCGGACACAAAGGCCTGTTTTGAGATAGAGGGCAGGGAACTGTGTCTGCGTCAGAGGCAGGATTATATGAACGGCAGTCTCCAGAGCTCGTCCGTAAACGATGCCCGGCAGACCGTCAACGGGGTGGCCGGGGCCTATGCCAACCGTCCGGATTTCCGCAGATATGTGTTTAATGTGGATGTGCGGGAGGAGATGGTGTTTGCTCTGCACCTGCGGGTACCGGACTGGGTTACGGCGGCGGCCAGAGTCTGCGTGAACGGAGAAGAGTGGCAGGTGACAAAGGATTCGGACCGCTTTGTGAAGATTGACAGATTGTGGAAGGACGGGGACAGAGTGGAACTGGATCTGCCCATCGGCCTGCGCTTTGTCCCGCTGCCGGACGATAACACCATGGGGGCATTCCGCTATGGGCCGGATGTGCTGGCGGGAATCACCGGACAGGAGAGAATATTGTATCTGGAAGGAGAGCGCCCGGAGGAGGAACTGTCTGCGGATACGGAGAGGCAGTGGGGGGAGTTCCTCACCTTCTACCGCACGGAAAATCAGGACCCCGGCATCAGCTTTGTCAAGTTGCATACGGTGGGATATGAACCCTATCAGATTTACTTTAAGGTAAAGAGGGGCCGGAAGCCGGAAGCCTGGCAATGAGGCCCTGTTGGTGATTAAGGAACACTTTGGCGAAAAGAAATTACGGTATTTTGATGCACCAGTAAACGGCTGAGGGGCATATGGGCAGGGAGGCAAGACAATCTGTGAAAACACAGGATGGGTTCAGCATAAAAGTAGAGATTACCCAGAGGAATATGGCGGCCGGAGGGGCATATCTGGGGAAGGATTACGGCTGTGACTGCCTGTACTATCGCAATCTGCGGCTGGAGAGCGGCAGAATCTATGGCCTGATCAGCGAATATGGTCAGGGCTGTATGTATCTGTCCTGGCTGCTGGGGGGAAAGGCGGCTACAGACGAACTGCTTATTTCCTTAAATGATCAAAAAATGAGCAGGCGGGATCTGCAAAAGATCAGCTGGAATCTGGAACCGTCGAGAGAGAGGTATCGCAATGCGGTGGTCATTAAGGCCATTCAGAATGCAATCTGGAAAAACGGTCTTTCCGATAGTTTTTCCGATATACAGAACAGATTCTTTTTGTCATCTCCCAGGCAGGACCGTGGAGATGGGGAGAAGTCTGACGGCAGATCAGAGAGTCTCGGAGATCTGCAATGCCCAGTCCATAGGCGCCGCTCTGGAGAATATGTCTCTGGCGGCGGAAGAGCAGGGACTGGGAAGCCTGTGGATCTGCAATACCTTTTTTGCCCAGAAGGAGCTGGACGACTGGCTTGGCGGGGAGGGCGAACTGTACGCGGCCATGGCGTTGGGGTACGCGGAAGGAAATTTTCTGGCCGGAACGAGGAAGAAGATGCAGGATGTGGTGGAGTGGAGAGAGTGAGAGAACTGCCGACGTTAAAAGTGCAATCCTTTCTCTGGAGGATAATAGGACGGAATGTTATACGGAACTGTTTCGCAAATCGCTGCCATGCACGGACGTACAAAGCGATATAAGGCTGAGGAGACGATCACGGACAATCTGTTCCGTGCCTTTGCCGGTTCGGTTATTGCGCTCTGACGCGGGGACAGATATCAAAGATGGGTCTTCGTCCATTGAACCGATTCCCGGAGACCGGAGACAGTCTTGGTCTCTAAGACAATCCGGGAAGGAAAATGGTTTGCCAGGGACAGATATTTTGCCAGGTCTATCTCTCCGCTGCCAAGAGGAAGATGATCTCTTTTTTCTATGGCGTCATGGAAATGAAAGTGGCAGAGTCTGTCTTCATATTGTAGGAGGACAGGTTCATCTGCCCCGCCGATGCAGTGGTTATGACCAATGTCGAAAGTCAGAGCGAACACAGGGCTCTCCAGCAATAAGTCCAGGGCCTGCCGCTGAAAAGATGTGTATCCGCCGCTGTTTTCCACACAGATTTTTACATTGCCTGACCCCACAGTTCTCTCACATTTATCCCGGAAAAAACGGATGCTTTCCAGATAGTGGTCCAGATATTCCTCGAACAGGAAGACCTTCCGGTGGGGGAGCGTAAAGTAGACGCCCCGGGACAGATGCATGTTCAGCACGGGGATCTGTAGTTTTCGCGCGATATAGATGGTCTCCCGAACGGTATTTGTGTAAGCGTCGGCCACCTGATTGTTAAAGTCGCTGATATTCAGATTTTCGTCCAGGTGGATGGTGTAGTAAATTCCGTATTTCTCGGAAATCTCCGCCAAAAGGTCCACATGCAGGCGGTCTGTCTGAAACTGGGGCATATTCATGTTCAGTTCCACAAACTGAAGTCCCAGCTGGGCACACAGCGCCGCACAGTCTTCCAGTTCCGGCAGTTCAATCAACGTGGGCATTCCCCAATCGATTTGTCTTTCTTCACTCATAATTGTCGCTCTTTTCGGAAATGTGTTCTTACTTCTTCAGACAGGGAGTCAATTAACGCCCTGAATATAATAATCTAAAAGTTTATATATCCAATCTTGGAGTACCGAAAAACGGAAGCCTAATGCTCTTGCCTTTTCTGTATTAATACTATATTCCGATTCCCCATTATATGGAGCCTTTTCTCCGGCTTGGTCAACAACGGCCCTTGCTCCGGTCTTCTTTTCAACATACTCAATTATTTCTCTTATGGAAATAGTTCCGTCGGAGCTTCCATTGATTGCGCCACTGATATCTTGATCAACCAAAAAGGCCATAAATTTCCCGGCTTCATCGGAACGGATAAATCCCAGCTGACGATCCAGATTGTCAATATTCATCGGGATAGATTTCATGGTATGTTCCACATAAAACGCCAGTCTTTTTGTATAATCATCAGTCCCCACTACAAATGGATATCTGACCGCAATCCAATTCCGGTCCCGATATTCCTGCCATAAAGCGCACTCTGCCTGCCGCTTTATTTCCCCGTATGAGAAATCTTTCCTGTCACACCATATCAATTCTTTAGAAATACCGTCAAAATCAGATTCAACTGTATTCATGTGCTTAGGTTCATAAACGGCTGTACTGGACATATGGATATATTTATTACAATTAACGGCTTCCATTACATATTTTATATCATTTGAGCAATAAGCAATTTTATCAATTACGACATCATAATAGCTACCACTCAAAGTATTTTTCAGGCTCTGTTCATTTGTTCTTTCCACTATGATACGATTTACTCTGTTACCATATGCATCGGATATGTTTCCCCGTGTAGCAATCGTAACATCATGACCCCTTGATAAAAGTTCATTTACCATATGTATGCCAAAAAACCTGGTGCCGCCTATTACCAAAATTTTCATTGTTCTTCCTCCCACAAGCCTGATGGATATGTTTGATTATAAGCTATTGGCCTGTGATTCGCAATGCATATTTATTGCTTTGTTTTCGGTGCGCACACAATTCCGAAAAGGGAGTAATTTTTTGGAGTGCAACGAAATTGGGATACATTCTAAAAACTTTCCCCTGTAAGCAACCCATCAGGGTAGAAACAAGGGAAAGTTTCTGTGCGTTTAATACGTGATGTTATAGAGGGTCTGATAAGTGATCTCTATCGGAAACTCTTGATCCAGTTGATCAGAGAGTCGTGGTAAATGTTGTCGGTGACATCCCGGCGCATCTGATCAGTGATGGGACCGTTTTTGCTCATGATCGCCAGAATGGCTTCCTGGAGTCCGGCGATTCTGCCCTGCTCAAAGGCGGCATCCAGGGCCTCCTGGGAGGGATGGGGCAAAGAAGCGGCGGAATTGAATGATTCCGACACCGTTGTACTGGGGGCAGCAGATACGCCCCCAGTACTGGAAGCGGGAGTGCCGCCAGAGGGATGCCCCCCGGCATTGGAAGCGGGAGTGTCGCCGGAGGGATGCCCCCCGGCATTGGAAGCGGGAGTGCCGCCGGAGGGGGGCACTTCAGCATTGGAAGCGGGTGCGCAGTCAGAGGGATGTACCCCGGTACTGGAAGCGGGAGTGCCGCCGGAGGGATGCCCCCCGGCATTGGAAGCGGGCCCGCTTTCGGAGAGATGTCCCCCGGCATCCGGAGTGGAAGCGCCGCTCGCGGGTGGTATGTCTGATGGGGACACCGCTGTCCCGGAGACAATCGGCATCACTCCATCCTGCACAGGAAGCCAGATTTCTCCGGAGCAGCCAGGGAGATTTACCGTGATCCGGTCACCGCCTGCCGTCACCTGCGTCCCGGACAAAGCTCCCACGTAGGCGGAATTGCCATATGCAGGCAAAGTCAGGGACGCGCCGTTGTCGTCATTGTTGACAGTAACCAACACGGTCTCGTTCCCCGTGCTCCGGGAGAAAGCATACTGCCGGTTGGTCAATGCCAGTTCTCTATAGTCTCCGTAGGACAGGGGTCTGACCTGCCGCCGCACTTGGCCCAGAGCGGCGATGAGCCGGGCATGGGGATTTTCCTCGGCGGCATTGGCGTAATCTTCATAGCGCAGGGCGGGCCGCAGGGAGGCATCGGAGAACTTTTCCTTTTTGCCCTCAATACCGAACTCCGAGCCGTAATAGATGGAGGGTACACCGGGCAGGGTATACAGCAGCACATGCACCGGGGCAAAATGTGCCTTATTGCTTAACTTTGTATAGATACGTTCCACGTCGTGGTTGTCCACAAAGTTGTATAGCTTCAAGCCGTCGGGACGGTTGCCGCCCATGCCATAGAGGCGCTTTACCGTGTGGGCGATCTCGAAATAGTTGTGGTCATTGTGGCCGGAGTACAGGGCCTTGTGCAGATGATAGTTGGTTACGGAGTGGAGAGTGCCCTCGTTGACCCAGCGGGTGTAATCTCCGTGGATCACCTCGCCCATAAGCCAGAACTGGGGTTTTACCTCGTTTGCCACGTGACGGAGCGCTTTCATGAAATCAAAATCCAGCACGTCGGCGGCGTCCAGGCGGATGCCGTCAATGTCAAACTCGCTGACCCAAAAGCGGATTACATCGCATATATAGTCCCTTACTGCGGGGTTGCGCTGGTTCAGCTTTACCAATAAGTTATATCCCCCCCAGTTTTCATAGGAAAAACCGTCATTGTACTCATTATTTCCCCAGAAATTCACGTTGCAGTACCAGTCTTTATAGGGAGAATTTTCACGGTTCTGTTTAATGTCCCGGAAAGCAAAAAAGTCCCGTCCGGTGTGGTTGAACACGCCGTCCAGAATCACACGGATGCCCGCCTCGTGGCATTTTGCCACAAAGTTTTTCAGATCTGCATTGTCTCCCAGACGGCTGTCCAACTTTTTGTAATCCGTGGTCTCATAGCCATGCCCAACGGACTCAAAGAGTGGTCCGATGTAAAGGGCGTTTACTCCGATTTTCTGTAGGTGGCCGATCCAGGGAATCAAACCGGGCAGTCGGTGAACCGGCTCGCCATAGGGATTCTCCCGGGGCGCGTCCAGCATCCCCAGGGGATATATGTGATAAAATACCGCTTCGTCATACCATGCCATTTTTGTCTCTCCTTTTCAATTTCACATTTACTGGCAATTGCAAAACGTTCTCTTTAAGCGCGGAATGTATGTTAGAAAAAGACCTGACACAGTCAATATATACCAAAACAAACTTGGAAGCAAATTGGTTTCTCGGATTAGCCTTCTGTGGCGGCAAGTCGCTCCTATTTTGTATATATTGCCCGATTCCTGTGTGCTGAAAGGGAGTTTCGCAATCATTTCATATTACATAATGTCCGGTTAATATTTTTGTATGCTTTATAATATAGTCGGGCAGCGTTTTCGGCGGACGGTGGCAGGGGTTTGCCTTGATAAAGAACCCGGAAAAATGGGATCGGGAATCACATGGATAACGTACCCAAAAAAGTATAGCATAAATCTCATGGAAGAACAAGGGAAAAATCCCGTCCTGTGTTGTCCTGGTTCTATTCTATATCCATATATGTGTGTATACAATGCGCATATAATATTCTTGACATATGTGTATTAAGTGCGTATTCTATTATGTGAAAGGAGGAAACCGTACAGACGAATAATCCATTTTAGTGGAGGAAAAATGATGAAGCAAAGAGACTTGATTAAGAGGCTTGAAAATGCAGGTTTTGTCTTTGGAAGGCACGGAAATAATCATGATGTATATGTCAGAGGCATAGAAAAGGAGGAGGTCCCACGGCATAAGGAAATTGACGAACGATTGGCAAAAGCCATCATAAGAAAAAGAAATCTATAGATACTATACTCATACTGTGATGCAGAGGCAAAAGATTGTAAGTATGTCCGCAAGCGTTTTTTGTCTCCGGCATTATAAGTATTCAAAGAAATGCCGCAATCAGTCCACAGAGATCAGGCATTGCGAGCATTACATATTCAATTACACATATGCGGAGAGATGATGATGAAAAATGTATATCCCGTATTCTTTACTGTTACAGATACAATTATATTGGTAGAAGTACCCGATTTAGAGATTCTTACTGAAGGGAAAGACATGGCAGACGCTATAGAGATGGCAAGAGACGCAATAGAATTAAGATGTGTGTCGTTGGAGGATGATGGGACTGATATTCCCAGGCCGTCGGATATTCATTCTTTGGATGTAAACACCGGAACATTTGCGGAGGAAGGGGTAACCATCGTGTCTTTGGTAGATATTGACTCGGGCGAATATCGAAGAAAAATTGACACAAAGACTGTCAGAAAAAATGTAACGATTCCCAGTTGGCTGAACTATGAGGCGGAGCATGCGGGAATAAATGTCTCCAGAGTGCTACAGGAAGCGCTAATGAACGTTTTGGATGTAAAACGTACTTTTTAGTAGAAACAGACAGAGAGCAGAATCGGATAGAAAGGGCATTGGCGGTGAATCCGTTAATGCCTTTTATCTTGGTCATAAACATGGAATATGTAAAAAGATGTAAAAACTTCTTGCGCGAAGACTGGACAAGTGATATATTGAGTGTATTAAGAGAGTTAATACACTTGGGAGGAGCATGTGCGCATGATTCTGTTGGACTACAGGGACAAACGCCCCATCTACGAACAGATGGTAGAGAAGCTGGAGCGGCTGATTGCCAGCGGTGGCCTGGAGCAGGGCAGTAAGATGCCAAGCGTCCGCAGCCTGGCCGTGGATCTGGCGGTGAATCCCAACACGGTACAGCGGGCCTACACGCTGCTGGAGCAGGAGGGATACCTGTACACCATATCCGGGCGGGGGAGTTTTGTGGCACCGGAGCAGGAGTGGCGTGACGGGCAAATGAGTAGGATGCTGGAGGAGTGGGTTACATTGACCCGTAAGGCCAGAGACGCAGGCCTGTCTCAGGATGTTCTGCAAGAGCAGCTTTGGGCGGTGTACAGCCGGTCGGGCCCGGAGGAGAGCGGTGCCGGTGGGGATATGGAGAATTAGAACTAAAATGGGAGGCAGTCATGATCGAAGTAACCAATCTACAGAAAAGCTTTGAGGACATCAAAGCCATAGATGATATCACGGCCCGGATTGAGGAGGGGCATGTATTTGGGCTGATCGGTACCAACGGGGCAGGCAAGTCCACTTTTCTGCGTCTGCTCTGCGGTGTGCTTAAGGCCGACAGCGGACAGGTGCTGGCGGACGGGGAGCCGGTGTATAACAATCCCGTTGCGAAGGCAAAGTTTTTCTATATCTCCGATGAGATGTTCTTTTTTAAAAACGGCACGCCAAAAGATATGGCAAAGCTGTACCAGACCTATTACCCGTCCTTTGACCGGAAACGTTACGGGGAATTGCTGGAGAAGTTTGGACTGAGCGCCGAGCGCAAGATTGGCACTTTTTCCAAGGGAATGAAGAAACAGCTGTCGGTGATTTGCGGAATCTGCGCGGGTACCCGATACCTGCTCTGCGACGAGACCTTTGACGGGCTGGACCCGGTGATGCGACAGGCGGTGAAAGCCCTTTTTGCGAGGGAGATGGAGGAACGGGGGCTGACACCCGTCATCGCCTCTCACAATCTTCGGGAACTGGAGGACATCTGCGAATATGTGGGGCTGTTGCATAAGGGCGGCATATTGTTTGCAAGGGATCTGGACGACATGAAGCTGAATCTGCACAAGGTGCAGTGTGTGGTCAAGACCCAGGCCACTCTGGAGCATATTCGGAAAAATCTGGAAGTGGTGACCATGGACCAGCGAGGGACGCTGTACACCTTTACCATCAGGGGAACCCGGGAGTGGCTGGTAGAGTACATGGAACTGCTGAATCCGGTGTTTTATGAATTACTCCCCCTTTCTTTGGAGGAAATCTTTATCAGCGAGACGGAGGTAAACGGATATGATATCAAAGCGCTTATTTCTTAAAGGTATGCGAGAGGATCTGCGGCACAAGAGCTGGCTGCCTTTCTTGTCTTTGCTGGGCAGTTTTCTGGCTATGCCGGTGGTGTGGCTGCTGCGTTACAGTAATGTGGATCTCTCCACCATCAATTTGCAAATAACCGAGATGACTGCGCTGGAATATGAGAATGCGGTTTCAGGCACCATAGACAGCATGGTGGATTATTTCAGCCAGGAACTGATGCTGTCCGCCAGCCTTGTCGCTATAGCCTGCGCAATGCTTATAGGGCTGGAAGGCTTTCACTATCTACAGCAGAAATCCATGGTGGATACTTTCCATAGCCTGCCCGTGAGCAGGGCGCGGCTGTTTGGCGTGAAGTATTTAAACGGTCTGCTGATCTGGCTGCTTCCCCACCTGCTCTGTACAATTCTGACACTGGCGTTTTCCGGCGTGTTGCTGGCGCGGGTGGGCGGGAGTGGGGGCATCCCCAGATTGATTATGGAGGCGGGGAAGAATACCCTGGTGCTTTTGGTCGCGTTTCTCCTGGTCTATCATCTGATGTTGCTGGCCACCATGCTCACGGGCAATATGTTGAATACTTTGACGGTGGCCGTGACGCTGGGCTGCGGCGTTATCTGCGCCTACGGGTTGACGCTGGGTTTTATGACCACCTTTTTTCACACATATTACGCCAGGACAGACGGACTGGCCGCAGTACTGTATGCCTCCCCGCTGGTATCCCCTTTCATACTGGTAAATTGCCGTGTGGATGTGGATTTTCAGATAGCGGGATCTCTTCTGACAACGGCGCTTTTCTGTCTGGCCGTGGCGTTTATTTTGGGGGCGCTGGCATGGCTTTCTTACTGGAAAAGACCCTCTGAACGCGCGGGAAAGGGACTGGAATTACAATGGATTTCCTGGCCACTGCGGCTGTTTGTCAGCATTCTGGGGGGGATGGGGGGCTGGCTGCTTATGCATTATCTGGTCAATTCCTCGGTCTGGTGCGTCTTTGGGGCGCTGTTTACAGGAACCATGTCCTACGGCGTACTGGATGTGATCTTTGCCATGGACTTCATGGCGTTTTTTCGACACAGATGGAGCATGGGAGCGTCCATGTTTATCATGCTGCTAATCTGCGCCGGATTTCAGGAGGACTGGATGGGGTATGACCGGTTTCTGCCGAGCCAGGGGGAGATTCGGGAGGCTTCCATTGCCTGTCGCTCCTATGCCTGTGAAAGTAATCTGAGCCGGATGCTGGACAGAGTGAGAATAACGGATGCGGAACAGATTCACGCGTTTTTGGAGAGGGGCATAGAGAACATCCACGGATGGTCCCATAAGTCGGAGAGCGTTTCGGTGGCGGAAGCCTATCAGGGGGATTCCTTTGCGACGGATAAATTTTTTGTCCGGGTGACGTTGGAAAACGGGCAGAGCTTTTACCGGACTTATTCTTACTATGAGTGGGACGCGGATGTGGTACTGCCTCTGCTGCGCAGTGAGGAATACGCGGAGGGAGCCTGCCGTCTTACAGATCAGATGGTGGAATCCTGTGTGCGCATAAGGCTTACCAGCGGCGCGGGCAATGAAAGCATCATTTCGGAGGTGTCGGAGAAAGAACGGATTCGGGAACTGGCGGAGGCCTATAATCAGGATTTGTCAGAGAATCACCAGGCTATGGTTCTGAGGCAGGGCAGATTGCTTGGTCAGATGGTTCTGAGAATGGAACAGGGAAGTACTGGCACCTGCCGCATGGATATCCTGGAAAATATGTCCCATACTATTACGGCCATGGAAAAGAACGGTATCCGGATTTTCAACCAGCCCAGGGAGGCGGAGGATGTGGAAAGCATCACGTTCCGGGTGGACGGCAGCAAGTATTGGTATAGAGGGGACGCCTCCATCAGCCTGGCGGAGCGCAGCATCCGGGGATATTTTGGCGTGTTCCCGGAGAGCCTGCCGGAGGGTTCAGGCAATCTTCCGGGGGAGGCGACGGCCCTGGGGGCAGAGAGCGTGTATGAAGAAAGCATACGATCCACCATGGAGCCCGGGATGTACAGTTTCACCGTCACGGACCCGGAAGAGATCGCCCGGCTTCTGCCGCTGGTCCAGTACAGCGACACAAGCAGCCAGGGAGGTGTGTTTACGGAAGGGCTTGTGCAGGATGTGCGCATTCTGGACCGCCAGGGCGGGGAGTGGGACGTCTGCTTCCGCAGGGGCTCCCTGCCAGAGGAATTGATCCAGAGGTTTCTGGAGGAAACGCAGGGACAATAGGCACTTGACAACGATTTCCTGCCCGCCGGGGAGGTCCTCCCTTTACAAACCGTTCCATCCGTCATCGCCGGCCAGGACATTCTCCCTGGAATAGTATTCCTCCAGGCCGGGATGGGTGAGGGGCCTGCTGAAAGCGGCCCGGGCATCCGTCCCGGCTCCGGGGCCCTCATTCTCATATTCTACATATCCGCACAGGGCTTCTGCTCTTGCTTTTCCCCAGTTATGCCAGCCCTCCGGGCAGATATGTTCTCCCAGGTGGCAATGAACAAAGGCTGTTTTGGCATAGTCCCGCCAGGGCCGCCCCAGATAGACGGAGGCGGGTTCCTCATCGCCGGTGAGTCTGCAATGGGAGAACACAAGACCAAATTCCTGATCGGCAGGCGTGCTGGCGGCGGTGATAAAGGCATGGTCCTCGCTGTGATGCCTTCTTGAAAAGATCTCACATTGATCAAAGAACACCACATTCGGTCCAAAGATGAAATCCACATCCCCGGAGATAAAGCAATCCTTAAAGTAATTGCGAAGGACGGGATAATTCACGGGAACGGAGGAATGGGTGAAGAACTCGGGGAGCATGAGATTCTTCATGGTGCAGGTGAGGGCTTCCCCGGCAAAGATGGTATCCTGCCATCCCAGAAATCGGCAGTTATGAAAACTGCATCTGTCAGCGGCCACATAGACAGCCAGAGCCTGTCCGGCTCTGTGGCCGGGTCCTGCGGTATTCTCCACCGTGATATTTTCCATGTGAATATTTTTACCCGCCAGCAACATTACGGCAGTGTTGAAGGTTCCGTATTCGCCGGAGGCATCGGGGCGGGGTTTTCTTGCGCCGTCTCCAAAGCGAAAGACAGTGGTCTCGGGATTCTGGCCTGTAATTTCCAGGTTCTCCTTGCGGATAAATACCTTTTCTTCATAGATTCCGGGAGCCACACAGATCCGTACCGTCTCCTGACGGTGATCCGGTACGGACAGGACAGCCTCCTGAAGAGAATGGAACGTGTCCGGGCTGTTTTGGGATACGTAAATTGTCTGCATGTCATAAATCCTTTCTGCTCGCATTCTATTGCAAGACGGATGTGCAATAAGAATTGCTTGTTTTTGGTCTATTGTAGAACACCGGATGGGTCGCCGCAATTGCAAAATTTTGTACTCATATTAATTTTTTGCAAACAGCCTGCCTGATTGGGCATTACATTTCAGATAATCTTTATTTTTTCCGCTCTTTCTGTTATACTGTCTCTGGCACGGGGGATAAGGGAACTGTTCGCGGATTGGCGGAGGACGGTTATGAAGAGATCGGGGGAAGTATGAAGAAGGGTTTATTGAGTAAGTACAGAGGAAAGAAAATATTCTTGAATATGTTCAAAGCGGTTTTTGTCCTTCCGGTTTTGTGCATCGTGTTTGCCTGTATCTGGGGGTTTCTCTGGTTTAGAGCCAGCCGGATGGAAACGGAGAAACAAAATGACAAAAATACGCTTTATGCCTCGTCTCTGATGGTAAATAATTATATTGATCTGATGGGAAATACCATGGAAGTACTCAGAAATGACGCGTATGTGAGAAAGACGTTGTCAAAGTCCGACTTCTTATGGGACGGAGATATGAGTGTGGCGGCGCAGAAAGTGCTGAATATGGTTATGATTGAACCCATGTTCCAGTCGGTCTATATATTAAAGGGCAACGAGTACCGGATTAAATGCAGCAATCCGGCGTATCCCCTGGACGAGCAGGGAGACAGGATGATGATAGAGACCTTTTACCAGAGCCAGTTTGGCATATATGGGGTAAAATACTATATCGACGTCTATGGAAGCAGTCGTACACTTTTATATCTCACGGCCGGGGAACAGGATTCCGCCACAGGAGAGAAGGAGAACGGCATTATCATAGGGCTGGACATTGGGAGAATCATGGACAGAATTTTCCGGGAAAACCGGGAAGGAGAACAGTATCTGCTGGCGGACGGGGCGGGCCATGTGATACACGCCTGCGGAGGAGGCTACGCAAAAGGAGAAAGAATACAGGAAGAATGGCTTTTGGGACTTTTGGAAAGCGGCGATATAAAGCAGGCGGAGATTGCCAGACTGCGGGAAGGCAGATATCTGGTATCCTGCGTCAATATGCAAAACGGTTTTTATCTGATGCACTTTCTTCCTTATAGCTATGTGGCAAAGCCCATCGCGCACATGAGGAATACTTTTATAGCGATTGTCCTGCTGTTGATTCTTCTGGTGCTGTTGTTTGCCTTCGGCATGTCCAACTGGGTGTACTCCCCGATTGATGAGGCCATTCAGACCACCAGCCCCGGGGACGGCCTGGGGCATAACCGGGAGAAGCTGCCGGAGAGGGTGGAAAAAACAGAGCTGGCAGGGATTGTGCAGACTTATCGGACCATGGTCCGGACCATGAATGATCTCAATCTCCAGAAGGAGCAGGACGAGCTGTCACATTACCTGGGCGGCAGGTCCATGCAGGGAAAGTTGCCCGAATGGGTGGAGGAAACCTATGGGAAAGAGGGGATAAACAGCAGAGTGATCTGCCTGCGGATCAGCGATATGGAGGATCTGTATGAGAATCATACGGAGGAGGCCAGGCTGTTTGTGCATCGTACCATCGCCAATGTCATTCAGCAGGCGTTGAAGCCGCTGGGAGATATTCTTGTCAATTCTGTGGATGAAGAATATACGGCGGCGATTCTTTTTACGGAGCAGGAAGTTCCGGAGGAAGAACTGATGGGGAAGACCAGGGAGATATTCTCCGTGATTAAAGATCTGGTACACATTGGCATGGCCGCAGGCATCAGCAATGGGCGGGAAGGCTTTGGCGAACTGGCGGCCATGTACCAGATGGCCCGGGCCGCCACGGCATATCGTTTTGTGTATGGCATTGACGCGATTGTAACGGAAGAGCAGATGGCGAAAAAGGCGCTGGGCGGGAAAGGAAATGTAGATACCAAAAATCTGCTCCGCCTGCTTAAGGCGGGGGACCGGGAAAAATTCCAGGCGGAATATTGCAGAATAACGGAGGAACTAAAAGGATATTCCATTCAGAATGCCCGGGACGCGCTTTTGGATATGGCGGCGGAGATGGTGAAGTATTACAACTCTCTGTGTTTTCACTTTGAGACTTTTTCCAGAAGCGATTATGAGAAACTGGCTGCGGAACTGGGCAGATTCGGTTATCTGGACGATGCCTGGGAATGGTTTTCCGACATGCGGGACAGGATCTGCAATATGCTGGACAAAGCAAAGCAGACGGACAGAGAGTATGTGGTGGAGAGAGCCATAGCCTATCTGCGGGAAAATTACGCGGACCCCAATATCAGTGCCCAGTATATCGCTGAGATGTATCATATAACCCCATCTTATTTCAGTCGGTTGTTTAACGAGAGAAGCGGGTACGCCTTTCCGGACTATCTGGCCACCCTGCGCATCGAGATGGCCGGTAAAATCCTGCTCACGGATACAGGCAGAAGCATTCAGGAGATCTGCGAGATGGTGGGCTATACCAACGCTTCCTATTTTACGGCCACATTCAAGAAAAAATATGGGATTACACCGGGACAGTTCCGCAAAAATCACGCGAAAAGTGAAGATAATTTACAATAGTAAAAAATTTGATAGTCCCGTTTTAGGGAAATTTAACAGGTTTACAAATTTTTAAGATTGAGACAGGGGCAAAAAAATGTTATTTCTGTCATATGGCCGACGGCATAAAGATTCTGGCGCGTCTGCCATTACACGGCGGCGGCCCTCCCAGGCGGGGGCCGCAGGGAGACAGGAGGAATGTTTTTATGCTTGCGTCTTTACGGAAACAGGATTCGGGCGGTAATCGCCGCCTTGGAAACCGGCTTGCCGGTCATTTCAAAAAGTATCATCAGCTTTGGCTTCTGGCCTTACCGGGTATTATATTTACCTTAATGTTCGCGTACATACCCATGAGTGGCCTGGTCATTATTTTCAAAAACTACAATTACCAAGACGGAATCTTCGGAAGTCCCTGGGTGGGCTTTAAGAACTTTGAATTTTTCTTCGCCAACTTTTCCAGGGCCTGGAGGGCTACCAGAAACACCATCATCCTGAATCTCTGCTATACAGTATTTGGCACGGTCATGGCGGTGACGCTGGCGGTGATGTTCAATGAAGTGCGTCACAAAAAGTACCTGAAAGTGACCCAGTCCCTGTCCATTATGCCCTATTTTATCTCCTGGGTGGTGGCAGGCGGTATTCTGCGGGCCCTGCTCAACTATGACGGGGGCGCCATCAACAGTATTCTGGTTTCGCTGGGTTTTGACAGGGTAGATTTTTATAATGATCCTAAATACTGGCGGATCATCCTGACTCTGTGCAATATCTGGAAGGGGGCAGGGTACAACGGCATCATCTATTTTTCCACCATCGCCGGGTTTGACACGTCACTGTATGAGTCCGCCGAGGTGGACGGGGCGAATCTGTGGCAGAGGATCAGATATATTACGGTCCCGCTGCTGAAACCTACGATTATTATTATGTTCCTGCTGTCCATCGGCAAGATCATGAGCGGCGATCTGACCATGATGATGTCTGTCACCAACCTCTCCTCCATGCTGCTGGAAACCACCGACATTATCGACACCTATGTGTACCGTTCGGTGATCGGCATGGGAGACTTTGTCATGGGTTCTGCGGTGGGACTCTACCAGTCCGTTTTCGGTTTCGCGCTGGTTCTGTTTTCCAACTGGCTGGTGGGGAGATTTGACAAAGAATATCGACTGTTTTAAGGAGGTGCGGGATGAAAAAAACGAAAATAAAGCAGTCTGCGTCCGACAGGGCCCTGCGGATCTTTTTCTATATTTTTATCGGATTTTTTGCGGTTATAAGCCTGTATCCGCTTCTGCTGGCGGTGGGCACATCCTTTTCGGACGAGGTGTCCGTGACGGTGAACGGCTATAGTGTGATCCCCAAAAAGTTCAGCCTGGAAGCCTACAAAATGATTTTGGGCTCCCTGGGGAAAAATATCATGAACGCCTACTGTGTCACCATTGCGGTCACTGTAATCGGCACATTGTTTTCCCTGCTGGTGTCCTCGGCTTTTGCCTATGTGCTCACTGTGAGCGAGTTCAGACCCAGGGGCGCTCTGAACATGTTTCTCTATATCCCCATGATTTTCTCGGCGGGACTGTTGCCCTGGTACATCATGTGCACAAAATACTATAATCTTACGGATAAATTCTGGGCGCTGATTTTGCCCTGTTGTATAAACGCCTTCAACGTGTTTCTGCTGCGGAATTTTTTCAAATCCATTCCGGAAGAACTGGCGGAGGCGGCAAAGATTGACGGGGCCAGCTACCTGCGGATTTTCAGTGTGATCTATTTCCCGCTGGCCAAGGTGGGGCTGGTGACGGTGGGGCTGTTCTATGCTCTGAGCTACTGGAACGACTATTATCTGGCGCTGATGTTCATTAACAAGCAGAAGCTCTATCCGCTACAGTACTATCTGTACAATATGCTGGCCAATGTACAGTTTATCGCCAATCAGGCCAATGCCTCTCTGGGGTACAATATCAACATTCCTCTGGAGACCACCAAGATGGCGACGATCTGCGTGACCATCGGTCCCATTATCCTGCTGTATCCGTTTGCCCAGAAATATATCACCAAGGGTGTGATTGTGGGGGCGGTCAAGGGGTGATCTGAAAGAAAAAACAGGATAAAAAACTTCTCCGGAAGATTTTTATATAGGATTAACAGTATATTTCTAGTCGGCGCACGGATCAGGAGACGGATGTAAATCCATCGGTTTCTGCGCGCGGAGTGCGGCGGACGGGAATATGCGGAGCAAAAAGCTGGATGTGAAACATCCCAATTTTGATTGGCACAATATCTCAGGTGCAACCTGCGGTATGTGTGCAGAGGAAAGAATGGAGGAAAAATGAAAAAGAGACTTTTATCTACAATTCTTACGGGCGCGTTGCTGTTGTCCGTTCTGGCAGGCTGCGGTTCTGACGATGGGCAGGGAGAGGCCGCTTCCAATGGCACACCTGCGGGGACAGGCACAGCGGAGGCAGACACAGCGGGGGTGGCAGGAGGAAGCCTGAGACCGGAAACCCGGGACAAGATCACGGTGATTCTGTTTGGCGAGGAATCCCCCAGGATGCAGGAATTGATGGAAAACGAGTTCCAGCAGAAGTTTATTGACGAGATCAACACGGAGGTGGAGCTGATGTATCTGCCTTGGACGGAGAACGGGGCGGGCGGCAAGGTGGACCTGATGATTGCCTCCGGCCAGAAATTTGACGCCTGTATCGTAGATCCCAGATGGGCCGCCAGCAGCTACAGCAAGGGATATCTACAGGATCTGTCGGAGGTGATTGACACTTATCTGCCCGACTGGCATGAGAATGTGGACCCCACCGCCTTTGACGCCTATCGCTATGACGGCGGCGTATATGCCATTCCCATCGGCAACAAGCCCACCGGCGGCGTGTACAGCACGGTCTGTGTGCGCCAGGATATCATGGATGCCATCGGTATGGACAAGATCAGCACGCTGGAGGATCTGACGGAGTACGCAAAGAAGGCAAAGGAGCAGTATGGGCTGTATGCCACTTATGAACTGGCAAACGCCGAATATATCATCCGGGGAACCAGCGACCGGAACCTGATTCCTCTGTGTACCGGAATCCTGATTGATCAGGATACAAAGGAACTGGTGAATTTCGTGGAAAGTCCGGAATTTGAGGCAGCGGTGCGGCTCTACAATGACTGGTACGCCCAGGGCCTGATCCCGAAGGATATTCTGACCAACACGGTGACATTGCCCTTCCAGGCCAACATGTCTTCCTTTATGAGAGGAACCTGCGGCACCACTTTGATAGAGAATGAACCCGGGCTGCAAAGCGTGGTTCCCGAGGCGAAGACCGCCGAGTATTATATCGCGCCGGAGAAGCCAATCTATAAAAAGAGCTATGAAAACACGGCATTCCAGGTGCCGGTCAACTCCACCAAGGCCGACAGGGTGGCGCTGTTCGTCAATCTGCTCCAGAAAGATACCGAGATGGCAAATCTGTTCGCTTACGGTGTGGAGGGGACAGACTATGAACTGATCGACGGCAAGGTATCCAAGATTAATACAGAGGAGTTGTTTTATGAGTGGATGATCTATAATGTAAAGATCTCCAGCCCTACCACGGCGTATACCGACGAGTTCATGGAAATTTATAAAAACTGGGATGACAAGGCGCTTCCCGCCCTCAGCTTTGGATTTAATATCGACTACTCCAATGTACAGACCCAGAAGGCACAGATTGACAGCGCGTGGGAAGAATTTGCGAATCCCATGCTGGCCGGGCTCAAGGACTATGACTCCAGCATCGAGGAGCTGAAAGCGGAGCTGGATAAAGCGGGATGGGACGAATACATGGCGGAAATCCAGAGACAGTTTGACGAGCATCTGGCAAATAAATAAGACGGTCAGATCGCCGGGGCTTTATGGCCCATGGGCAGCGTGACCCGGCAGTGTCGCTGAATACATCAGGACGCCGCAGAGACTGCAGTGCAGACTCTGCGGCGTTTTTTGCGTGTCCGGCGAGGATTCACTTGCCAGAAACAGAAAGAGGTAACACAATCTACATTGTGTTACCTCTCTACATTTACTATATCGGAGAGGTATCAGAAAACTTTAGCCTTTTTTCAAAAAAATTTCAAAAGCTGAAAACAGAGATCAAGGAGGATGGAAATGAACACAGCACAACCGATCAGAAGCAGGGAAGATTTGACGCGGATCAAGGATTATTACAGGGTAATCCGGCCAAACAGCAGAAACTATCTGCTTATTATAAATGATTAGTATTCGGCAGAAGCCGGAAAAAATTCATGGAGGAAGAAAACATGTTGAGAATGTCCGTGGCGGCGGAAGAATACCTGATGATCGGTGATGACATCAAGCTGGTGTTTCTGGGAGGTACGGGGAAACACATGCGGATCATGATTGACGCTCCCAAAGAACTGAACATAGTCAGAAGCAGCGTCCTGGAGAAAAAGTCCGCCCCGGAGGAGAAGGCAAGGCTTCCCAGATACTACAAGGAGGAAGAACACCCGGAGAAATACCGGAAGAAGCCCGGCATCATCATCACGAGGGGCGGCGGAGACCGGGAGGAACGATAATAGGGCGGATGCATGGAGGGACGGCCAGGGCCCGGCCGTAGGGAAGCGTATCCGGTTTATTATAAAACCAATTCACGTGCAAACGGATTTGCACTGTAAATCAAACACATGGAGGTAAATACTATGGTAGTACAGCACAATTTAAGAGCAGTGAATTCCAACAGAATGTTAGGACTGACCAGCAGCACCCAGTCCAAGTCCACAGAGAAACTGTCATCCGGATATAAGATCAACCGTGCGGCAGACGACGCGGCGGGACTGGCCATCAGCGAGAAGATGAGACGTCAGGTAAGAGGCCTGACCCAGGCTTCCACCAATGCCCAGGACGGTGTCTCTCTGGTACAGACGGCAGAAGGCGCGCTGAACGAAGTGCATGACATGCTGCAGAGAATGAACGAGCTGACGGTAAAAGCGGCTACCGGCACCAACCAGGCGGAGGACCGCAGCTACATTAATAAAGAAGTGACAGCTCTGAAGGCGGAGATTGACCGTGTGGCCGATACCACCACATTCAATGAGCAGAACCTTCTGAAAGCCGATACCACGTTTAAACTTCAGGTAGGCGCGGATGCCAATCAGACCATTGATGTATCTGTCAAGGCCATGGGCACGGCGGGGCTTAAGATCAATAATGTCGCCGTATCCGATGCCAGCAGCGCGCAGACGGCCATAACGACCATCAAGTCTGCCATCAAGACTCTGAACGAGCAGCGTGCGGACCTGGGTGCCCAGCAGAACCGTCTGGAGCACACCATTGCCAACCTGGACAATGTTGTGGAGAATACCACGGCGGCTGAATCCCGGATTCGTGATACGGATATGGCGACGGAGATGGTCAAGTACTCCAACAACAACATTCTGGCACAGGCTGGTCAGGCGATGCTGGCTCAGTCCAACCAGGCGAACCAGGGTGTACTGTCCCTGCTGCAGTAGTTTTAAGGTGGTTTTACTGTATACCGCGCCCCTAATCCCGGCGGAATGCGTCCCGGGAGGGGCAGGTGGTTGTGTAAATGCAAGAACTGCTGAATGGCGACCGGCAATCTGCCGGTCGTTATTCCGTATAAGGGTCATTTCAAAATGAGAAAGATTTTGATATTGTCAGAGACAACTTCAAATTTTCGCAGAGCCTGGCAGGAGCAGGGGTTCTTTCCCCTGACGCCGGAGGAGGCTTTCACGGAACTGCCGGAAGAAAGCCTGGAAGGACGACTGAGAGAAAAGCAGCTAGGGGGCGTCAGTCATGTGTTCACCTTTGATTTTCTTCCCATGCTGGCAAGGTGCTGCATCCGCCTGGGGCTGTACTATGTGTCCTGGATCGTGGACAGCCCGCATGACGCGCTTTGGTCCCGGCAGGCCAGAAGCCCGTACTGTTATCTATTTGCCTTTGACTACCAGCAGTATCTCAGGCTGCGGGACAGAGGAATTTCCAACAGCTTTTATCTGCCGCTCTGCGCGGACGCGGAGGGGTTTGGACAGATTCTGGAGACAGAGCGGGAGGGAGCGCGATCCTATGAGGCGGATGTCTCATTTGTGGGCAGTCTGTACAATGACCCCGAACATAGTCTCTACGACCAGATTCGTTATCTGCCACCCTATGTCAGGGGGTATCTGGACGCTCTCATGGAGACGCAGCGCAGAATCTGGGGGGCGGATTTGCTGCGGGAGGGCATCACGAAAGAGGTGTGGCGACAGATTAAGGAATATGTGCGCTTCGACCTGGGGGAGGATTATGAGGAAGGGGTCTGTGAAAGCATGTTTGTCAATATGCTGGGACAGAAGCTGGCACAGTCGGAGCGCAGGGAGGTGTGCAGTTATCTGGCGGCACATTATGATTTTGCGCTGTATACGGGCAGCGACACCTCTTTTGACCCCCAGATCCGCAACCGGGGGAGGGTGGGGTACCTGTCTCAGATGCCGTTTATTTTTCATAGGAGCAAGGTCAATGTCAATATTACCTCCAGATCCATTCCGTCGGGAATCCCCCTGCGGGTTATGGATGTGCTGGCCTGCGGGGGGTTCCTTGTGACCAATTATCAGCCGGAGATCGGGCAGTATTTTGAGGATGGCAAAGAGCTGGTGGTGTATGAGGATTTTCAGGACCTCTACCGCAAGATTGACTATTATCTCTCTCATGAACGGGAGCGCAGGGAGATCGCCCGGGCGGGCCGCCGCAAAGTAGGGGAGCGATTTTCCTACCGGCAGGGAGTGGGAGCGATGGTCAGGACTCTGGAGGACGGAAGTTAAAACGGACGGATAACAGGAGGAGGGTACGGTGCTGGAATTTCAGGAGGGATTTTTTGAACCGGAGATCAGAGACGGCTTCTATGTGGAAGCGATGATGAAGCGTTTCTGGGCGGCGGAGCTGGAAGTGCTGCAAAGGATAGCGGAGGTCTGCCACAGGCATCAGATCCGCTGGTATGCCGCCTATGGGACGCTGCTGGGGGCGATACGCCACAGGGGATTTGTGCCCTGGGACGACGACATGGATATCTGGGTAAAAAGGAAGGATTACAACAGACTGATGCAGATCTTACCGGCGGAACTGCCTGCGGGGTATCTGGTGAGAAGCCCCCTGACGGCGGCGGGCTACGACCGGTTCCAGACCTTTGTGGTGAACAGCGATCACATCCGGACGGACGAAGAATGGCTGGAACAGTATCACGGATGCCCGTTTATGGCGGGAGTGGATATCTTTCCCCTGGACCGTCTGCCGCGTTCGGAGGAAGACAGATTTGTACAGAGAACCTGGGCCTCCATCGCCCTGCGGGGAGCGCAGGTGGCGGGCTACATGCAGGCCGGAATCTGTCAACACGCGGGAAATCCCATGGAACAGAGAGAAGCCTATGTGGAAGAAATCCGGGAGGGCGCGGCCTATCTGACTGAAAACTGCGGCGCGAGGATAGAAAAGCGGCTGATCGGAGAGGAAAAATGGACAGAGTTATCCAATCTGTTTGCCAGATGGGCAAATTATATTGCCATGATGTATGAGGAGGAAGAGGGAGGGGACCTGGTCAATTTCGCGGATTATGTGCGCTGGCCCTCCAAAAAATATCCGGAGGAATGGTTTGAGGAGACAGGCAGCGCGGCATTTGAAAATATGCAGATTCCTGTCCCCGGAGAATACCATAAAGTCCTTCGAAGACATTATAAGAAATATAAGATGAAAAAGAGGAACTCCATGCAGCATGACTACCCGCTGTATGCCCGGCAGATTGAGGAAATGTGGGCGGAGGCCGGGGAGGAGGGGATCATGCCCCTCTCCTGGAAGGAACTGCTGGCGGATCGGCAGGGAACAAAGAAAGAAGTTTTCTTATATATGAATGATCTTTCGGTCTTTATTGCGGAGGGGCAGGCGGCGCTTGACAGGCTGGAATCCGAATTACAGATCTTTTATGAGGCGAGGGAGCGGATTTTGCTGTGGTGGAGACCCCAGCGCGAGATGGTAAGCGCGCTCAGGCTCGTATGTCCGGCATTATCGGAGCGCTACAGGTTAATTCTGGAGCGGTACAGAACCTCCGGGTGGGGAGTCTGCGACGAGAGTCATGACAGGCAGCGGGGGCTGGAAATCTGTAGCGCTTATTATGGAGAGAGGAACTTTCAGGCGCGGAAAATGCGGGACAGAGGAAAAGCGGTTCTGATAGCGGAGGAGAGCACAATAGCCGATCTGGAGGCCCTGGTCGGGAGCAGACCCGAAGCGGAGACCATACCGGGCAGCGAAGTACCGCGGACAATGCCGGCGGTATGCATGCAGAGGAAGGTTTGAATGTTTTACCGCAGGCGGAACCGGCGATATGTACAAAGAGATATGTACGAAGAGGTAAGATTATGAATTATGCGGTGGTACTGGCAGGGGGCAGGGGACAAAGGTTCGGCGGCGGACAGATATCCAAACAGTTTGCCGAACTGATAGGGGTTCCTATGATTGTATATTCCCTGCTGACGGCGGAAAAGAACAGGCATATAGATGAGGTATGTGTGGTGGTGGCGGAGACAGAGGAGGAGAAGGTGCGGCGCTGGGCGCAGGAGTACGGTATTTCCAAGCTGAAATATTATGCCCGTCCGGGCCGGGAGCGCCAGCAGTCTGTCTTTCAAGGCTTGCGGGAAATCCCGGCCGGGCCCAGGGATACGGTGATGATCATGACATCCGTTTGTCCCTTTGTCTCCCAGAAGACCATTGACCAACATTATGAGAAGATCAGAGAGTATGACGCCACAATTACGGTAGTCAAGGCCACGGACGCGGTTACCTTCAGCAATGACGGAAAGCGGGCGGGAAGAACTCTGCAAAAGAAAAAACTCTATCTTCAGCAGGGACCGCAGGTGTTCCGATACGGTCCCCTGCTTCTGGGGCATAAAATGTATATGGAGGATGAAGAGTACCGTCGGCAGGATGTGACGGAGGACAGTGAACTGGTTCTCAACATGGGAGTGGAATGTTATATGGTGATGGGGGATCGTTTCTGCATTAAGGTGACATATCCCGAGGATCTGGCGATTGCGGAATCTCTGTACCCCTTATTTGTCCAACAGGAGAAAAAATATGCAGGTGAATAAGATCATTGCGGAGGATATAAGGGCGATCCTGGACAGGGATCTTCCCTATGAGGCCTTTTACGGCAAAACGGTCTTGATTTCCGGGGCCGGAGGCTATGTCCCCGCCTATTTCGTACATACTTTCCTGGCGCTTAACGATGAGCGGCAGGCGGGCATCAAAGTGCTTGCGCTTTGCAGGAACGGCGCGAAGGCCCGGGAGAGGTTTGGGTGCTATCTGGACAGGACGGATTTTAAGCTGGTCCTTCAGGATGTCCGCGAGCCGATGGAACTGGAGGAAACGGTCCATGTGTTTATCCATGCGGCCAGTCCCGCGGGAATACAAAAAAGGCATGAGGACCCGGTGAACACCTTCCTCTCCAATGTCAGGGGCGCGGAGAACATGCTGAATCTGGCAGTGAAGAACCCTTGCGGGCATTTTTTGCTTCTGAGCAGTGTGGATGTCTACGGAAAAATGGCCCATGACCGTCGGCTGAGGGAAGACATGGCGGGGAGTCTGGACCCGCTCAATATCCGGAACGTGTATGCCTGCGGAAAGCGGGCGGCGGAAACCCTGTGCAGGGCATATCAGGAAAAATACGGGATTCCTGTCTATATTGTCAGGCCCTTTCAGATCATCGGTCCCGGTCCGGAGCTTGATGACGGGCGTTTACATATCGACTTCATATCCCAGATCCTGAGAACGGGAAACATCGTATTGAAAAGCGATGGCAGGGCAGTCAGAAGTTTTCTGTACATTTCGGACGCGATTGCGGCGATGTTCCATGTCCTGTTAAAAGGCCGGAAAGGGGAAGCGTACAACATAGCGGCGGAGGAAGGGGAGGCGTCTGTAAGGGAACTGGCCTGCGGCATGGCCTCCCTGGCGGCAGGAGAGCCCGTTGAGGTCATTTTTGACCAGCGGTGGAGAGAGTCCGCCGAGGTCAAGGGGGCATTATCCGTAGTGACGGGGGACTCCGCAAAATTGAGAGAACTGGGATGGAGGCCGCGGCTCGCGCTGTCTGACGCCTCGGCCAGAATGATGAGATATTACGGGATCAATGTCAGGGAGGTAGGGAGAAATGAGACTGCCGGAATATAGACAGACAATGCGGGAGTTTGAGAGGCAGATCGGGGAAAAGGATCTGGTGATTTGGGGAAAGAATAAAGCCTGTCAGGAGCTGTGCGCCAGATATGGGGCGCGGTATATTCTGGACAGAAACGACGAACTGTGTGATACCAAAATCGGTGGGATTTCCATTTCTATGCCGGAGAAGATTTATGGGTTGGAGCCGTCCAAAACCGTTGTCCTTCTGTGCATGGCGGAATCCTCTTACAGGGAGGCCCTGCGTGTTTTGGACGAAGCGGGTCATTTTACCGTCTTTTTCTGGAACGTTTTACAGGACGCGTTTCTGAGTGAGTTCTCTGCGGCGCTGTATGATCATATGGAGCGGATCAGAGGGATACAGAAAGTTTTGTGGGATGATTACTCCAAAAAGGTATTGCAGGAAGTGGTGTGCAGGAGAATCTGCGGACTGAAAAGCGGATATGGGGACTTGAAGGTCCGCAATGAAATCCAGTATATCTTTCCTCCCGCGCTGTACTCCAAAAGGGAAGGCGCGATATTGGATCTGGGAGGATATATTGGCGATTCCGTCGACCGCTTTGTGAATCAGCTGGGAGGAGAGGCGGATAAAATAATCACTTTTGAAGCGTGGGAGGAGAATGTCAGACGCCTTGAGGAAAAGAGGGAGAACCTGAAGGAATATTGGAAGGGCGAGCTGGAAATAGTGCCTTGCGCGGTCGCGGACCGAAGCGGGACCGTGCCTTTCTCGGTTCACAGAAAAGCGGCGGGATGCTTTTTGCCTGCGTATAAGGAGGCGGGCGGCGCGGACGTCGTGGAGCAGGTGTCTGTGGAGACCACGACAATTGACGAGGTAATTCCGGATACGGAAAAAGTATGGTATATCAAAATGGATATTGAGGGGGCGGAGTATGCCGCACTGATGTTGGATAGTGCGGAGGGGTGACAAACAAATACAAATAAAAAAGGGACTTCCTCAATCCTTAAAAGGCTATGACAGCAACGGTTATAGTCTTTTTTCATGCGGTAATTACCGTATGAAATGAATTTCTATTCCCCCAAGCGGAGAAATACCCAACACCAATATTCCGCAATCTAATTTCTCCACAATAAACGGAAGAAAACCATATATCAGCACCGAAACCAATCAATCATATCAATCCATATCACAG
>CANSPM010000046.1 GCA_947648875.1 uncultured Lachnospiraceae bacterium | reverse complement strand
TTCGGCCTGACAGAGCCCGGCGCGGGCACAGACGCCCAGGGACAGCAGACCAAGGCTGTGCTGGAAGGTGAGGAGTGGGTGCTCAACGGTTCCAAGTGCTTTATCACCAACGGCAAGGAGGCGGATGTTTATATTGTGATCGCCGTCACCGGAAAGATCGAGAAGAGAGGCAGGATGCAGAAGGAGATCTCCGCCTTTATTGTGGAGAAGGGTACTCCCGGCTTTACTTTTGGCACCAAGGAAAAGAAGATGGGTATCCGGGGTTCATCCACTTACGAACTGATCTTCACGGACTGCCGCATTCCCAAGGACAATCTGCTGGGCGCGAAGGGCAAGGGCTTTGCCATCGCCATGCACACGCTGGACGGCGGTCGTATCGGTATCGCCGCGCAGGCTCTGGGCCTGGCCGAGGGCGCTCTGGAGACCACAATTGCCTACGTGCAGGAGAGAAAGCAGTTCGGCCGTTCTATCGGACAGTTCCAAAATACCCAGTTCCAGCTGGCAGACATGGCTACCAAGGTAGAGGCTGCCAAGATGCTGGTATACAAGGCTGCCCGCAAGAAAGATGAGTACAGAACCAATCCCAAGATTTCCTACTCTGTGGAAGCGGCCATGGCCAAGTTGTATGCCGCTGAGGTTGCCATGGAAGTGACCACCAAGGCTGTTCAGTTGCATGGCGGTTACGGCTATATCAGAGAGTATGATGTGGAGCGCATGATGCGCGACGCAAAGATCACCGAGATCTACGAGGGCACCAGCGAGGTGCAGAGGATGGTTATCTCCTCCAGCCTGCTTAAGTAGGCATAGAAGCGGAAAATGACTCACAGGCAATGCCGACGGTATGCAGAGACGTCTGTCGGGATGTTTCGCATTGGTTTTGGGCCGCGCAGTATCAGGATCGGGTTTGCGGACCGCGCTCGGTGAGGCAGGTCTGTTCCCCGCGGGATTTCGCGGCGAACCGGGCCAGGCATGTGAGATTGATTTAAATATTATATAATAAGGAGTGAAAATACAATGAAGATTATCGTTTGTATTAAGCAGGTTCCGGATACCAAGGGCGGCGTTAAGTTCAATCCGGACGGAACACTGGATAGAGGCGCCATGCTGGCCATCATGAACCCTGATGACAAGGCCGGTCTGGAAGCCGCGCTGCGCCTGAAAGATCAGTACGGCGCGGAGGTAACTGTATTGACCATGGGTCTGCCCAAGGCGGCAGATGTACTGCGTGAGGCAATTGCCATGGGCGCGGACAAGGGCATTCTGGTTACAGACCGTGTGCTGGGCGGCGCGGATACCTGGGCTACTTCCACTACCATTGCGGGTGCTATCCGCAATCTGGAGTATGACCTGATCATCACCGGACGCCAGGCGATTGACGGCGACACGGCGCAGGTCGGCCCTCAGATTGCCGAGCATTTGCAGATTCCCGTGATCTCCTATGCGCAGGACATTCAGATTGACGGCGACAAAGTGATTGTGCAGCGCCAATATGATGACAGATATCATGTGCTGGAGGCACAGATGCCCTGCCTGATCACCGCGTTATCCGAACTGAACGATCCCCGCTATATGACTCCCGGTGGCATTTTTGACGCATGTGCCGCAGAGATTACCACCTGGGGCCGGGCAGATCTGAAGGATGTGGATGACAGCAACCTGGGACTGAAAGGATCTCCCACCAAGATTGCGAAGGCTTCCGACAAGGTCCGCAAGGGCGCAGGCGAGAAGATTGTTCCCGAGTCTCCCGAGGAGGCGGTGGCTTATATTGTGGGCAAGTTCAAGGAGAAGCACATCGTTTAAGAGAGGATGCGGAACGGGAGATCTTATAAGGATTTCCAAATATGCGGAACTAAAACAGGAGGTAAACCAAACCATGAATTTAGAAGAATATAAAGGCGTATATGTGTTTGCCCAGCAGGTAGACAATGAGATCAGCGGTATCGCGTACGAGTTGCTGGGAAAAGGTAAGGAACTGGCTGCCAAACTGGAGACAGAGGTGGTGGCAGTGCTGATCGGCTATCAGGTGAAGGGGCTGGCTGACAAGCTGGCCGAGTATGGCGCGGACAAGGTGATTGTGGTAGATGACCCGGAGCTGGAGGTATACAGGACCGAGCCCTATGCCCACGCGCTGGCATCTGTGATTAACCAGTATAAGCCGGATATCGTGCTGGTGGGCGCGACCGCCATCGGTCGTGACCTGGGTCCTACCGTATCTGCAAGGGTGGCTACCGGTCTGACTGCGGACTGTACCGTGCTGGAGATTGGCGATTTCCCGCTGAATCCCATTCCGGGCCAGGAGCAGAAGCACAACCAGCTGCTGATGACCCGTCCCGCTTTTGGCGGCAACACCATCGCTACCATTGCCTGTCCGGATAATCGCCCTCAGATGGCCACTGTCCGTCCCGGCGTTATGCAGAAGATCGACCCCATCGTGGGCGCCAAGGCCGTGGTGGAAGAGTACAATCCAGGCTTTACACCCAACAGCCGCTATGTGACTATCAAGGAAGTGGTGAAGGCTGTGTCCGACACCGTGGATATCATGGATGCCAAGGTGCTGGTATCCGGAGGCCGTGGTGTAGGCAGCCCGGAGAACTTCAGGATCCTGGAGGATCTGGCGGAGGTTCTGGGCGGTACCGTGTCCTGCTCCCGCGCCGTGGTTGACAGCGGCTGGAAACCCAAAGACCTACAGGTAGGTCAGACCGGCAAGACCGTTCGTCCTCAGATCTATTTTGCCATCGGTATCTCCGGCGCCATACAGCATGTGGCTGGCATGGAGGAGTCCGATATCATCGTAGCCATCAATAAGGATGAGGATGCTCCTATCTTTGATGTGGCCGACTACGGCGTGGTAGGCGACCTGAACAAGATCGTTCCCCAGCTGACAGCGGCATTGAAAACCGCCATGGCTGAGAAGTAAATAGTAATACCGAGAAGGGTGTATTCGGGCATGGTAACTGCCTGGATACATCCTTTTTTGTATGCGGGGGATAAGCGGAACACGAAACAGTAATCATCATATGCGGACCCTCATCTGAAAAAAATCGGATTTCGCTAAAAAAGTGTTGGATATCGGGCTGTTATGCATAAAAAGTATGTGTTATGTTGACAATAAATCATGTGATGGACGATGTCAAAGCCGGACTGGAGAACAAAATGAAACAAGAAGCGAAAAAAAAATTTACCGCTTTGGACGCAGAGGTTTTGTGTGAGTGCAAAACCATAACCGCGCCTCTGGATTATTCCATGGATTTGCACAATCATGACGGATATGAAGTCTTGCTGGTTCTGGGAGGCATAGTACACCTTTACACGGAGTCTGGCGGAAGCAGGCTTGAACGGGGAGATCTGGTATGTATGGATGAACTGGACTTTCATCGGGTGGAGGTGATTACCAGAGGGATTTATGACCGCGTCGTGGTGAATGTCAAGAGACATGTGCTGGAAGCGGCTTCCAGCAGTCAGACAGATTTACTGACCTGCTTCCGACGCAATCCTGTAAACAATGTGAATGTCATTCATCTCACGGAGGAGGAAGTGCAGCAGCTGAATAGTCAGGCGCATTCTCTTCAGGCAAGCCTTCTGGGAAAAAAGCCCGGAGATGAGATTCTGGCAGATGCCTATTTAAAACAGATCATGGTTGCGGTAAACCGTCATTTTCTGGAACAGGATATTCTTCCCCGGGCGGAGATTATGCCGGAGCTGGTGATGGAAACCTTCAACTATATTGAAAATCATCTGACGGAGGAGATCACGCTGAAAAATCTGGAGGAGAACCTGCATTACAATGGCACTTATATCAGCAGGTGTTTTAAGCGGATCGCGGGCATCTCGTTACAGAGTTTTATCATTGCCAAAAAGATCATGCTGTCCTGTAAGCTGCTCAGAGAGGGCATATCGCCCTGTGAAGTATGTGAGATGACAGGATTCAACAGTTACTCCAATTTTTCCAGAACATTTTCAAAGCAGGTAGGGAAATCGCCCAAGAAATATCAAATAGAAAACAGGTAGAGACAGCGCGCCGATATGTAAAATTTTACATGTCGGCATTTTACATGTCGGATTTCGCAAAAAAGCAGGTTCTATATCGTGTAGGTGTATAGAAAAGCAGTATGATATAATCAAAACATGTACAAAATCCACAAAGGAGGCGCAAAATGAATAAGAGCAATACAAGAAAAAAGCCAAACCGGACCCTTGTGAAGATGTGGAATTACAAGTGGATCTATCTGATGCTGCTGCCGGTGATGGTCTATTACATTGTTTTTAAGTACATTCCGATGTATGGAATTACAATTGCCTTTAAAGACTACAATGTATTTAAGGGCGTTCTGGAAAGTCCCTGGTGCGGCCTGGAGGTATTTCAAAAGATTCTGGGAAACAAGAATTTCTGGGAGGCCATCAAGAACACACTGCTTCTGAATGTGTTGACACTGCTGGTCAGCTTTCCTCTGACCATCATTGTGTCGTTGATGCTGAATGAGGTGATGAGCGCCAAGTTCAAGAAAGTTACCCAGTCCATCCTCTATCTGCCGCATTTTATTTCCTGGGTGGTGGTGGCCGGTATTGCGACGAACCTTTTTTCCATGCAGGGGGGAACCGTCAACCACATTTTGAATACTCTGGGAATAGATTCCGTTCCCTTTTTGAGTGACAACGCCTGGTGGGTATTTACCTATGTCATCTGTAATGTCTGGAAAGAGATCGGCTGGGGGACCATCATCTATCTGGCCGCGCTGACGGGAGTGGACGAGAGCCTGTATGAGGCGGCTTATCTGGATGGAGCCACCAAATTCCAGAGACTGATTTACATTACACTGCCTTCTATTAAGTCAGTGATCGTGACCATGCTGATCCTGCAGATCTCCAAGATGATGACCATAGGTCTGGATGCCCCTCTGCTTTTGGGCAACAAGAAAGTCATGGGAGTATCGGAGGTTATCAGTACATATACATATCGATTAGGTATTGAGCGGGCAAAGTACAGTGACTCCACGGCAATCGGTCTGTTTCAGTCTGTGATCAACATTATTATTCTGTTTGCGGCGGATAAGTTTGCCAAAGCTATTGGCGAAGACGGCATCATATAGGAGGAGGCGGACTATGAAAAAGAAAAAAATATCAGTGGGCCAGGTGGTAAATTACATACTTCTGTTGGTTCTGGCGTTCATCTGCCTGTACCCCTTTCTGAACGTGATTGCTTACTCCCTGAGCGGGTATAACGCGGTGCTGTCAGGGAAAGTTACCTTCTACCCAATTGACTTTACTGTCAGCGCGTATCAGCAGATTCTGGGGAAAACTCAGATATGGAACTCCATGAGGACCACAGTGCTGGTGACGCTGTTGGGGACAGGCTTAAGCCTGATCCTCACGATTTTTGCCTCCTACGGGCTGTCCCGAAACGATTTGCCGGGGAGGAAATTTCTTACGGGAATGATTCTTTTTACCATGTATTTCGGGGGCGGTATGATTCCTACTTTCCTGGTGGTGAAAGGGGTGGGGCTGTACGACACGCTGGGAGCGCTGTTTGTCCCCCAGGCGGTAAATGTCTTTAACTTTATCGTCATGCGGACATTTTTCAGAAATCTGCCGGAGAGTCTGGAGGAGGCGGCCAGAATTGACGGGGCCTCCTACCTACAGGTGCTGGTCAAGATCGTGTTGCCGCTGTCTCTGCCTATTATCGCCACCATCGGGCTTTTCTATGCGGTGGGCTACTGGAACACATATTTTGACGCGCTGCTGTACATACAGGACCCGGACAAGTACACCCTACAGCTCCGTCTGAGGAGCCTGCTGTTTGGCGAGGAGCTGAACAATTCGGGGGTGAATCTGGAGGGGTTGGGCACCCAGGTGATGACCCAGTCTCTGAAGATGGCCACAGTGGCCGTATCCACTGTCCCGATTCTGATCGTGTACCCCTGGCTCCAGAAATACTTTGTCAAGGGTGTGATGGTGGGTTCCGTAAAAGGATAATGAACTGCCGGAAGGCATTCATTATAGAAACTGCGGTCTGTGTTGCCGGTTGTGTGTACGGTGGGACCGCGTAACAAAAGCAACTCTTAAGAAAGGGAGGAAGTATTGTGAAGAAAAAAGTGATTTCATGCATGCTGGCAGTATCCATGCTGGCAATGACCCTGTCCGGTTGCGGAAACGAGCCGGGGAACGGAGAGTCTTCCAGCGCCGTAGAAGGCGGGGAGAGTCAGCCCATAATCCAGTCCTCGGAGGTAGCCGGCGGACAAGAGAACCAGGGGGGAGAGGAGAACCAGAACAGCCAGACGGAGGCCAGCCAGTATCAGACCACCTATGGCTCCAAGATGTTTGACAATGTGACCATCACGGTGGAACTGTTTGACAGGAGCAACGCGCCGGATGGCTCTACCATTACGGAGAACAAGTGGACGGAGTATGTAAACCAGGAGATGAACAAGGTGGGCATCAATGTGGAGTTCGTGCCTGTACCCAGATGGGATGAGGTCACGAAGATGCAGAGCATGGTGGCCGGGAAGACGGCTCCTGACCTGACGCTCACATATACCTACGCTTATGCGGAGGATTACTTTAACCAGGGCGGCATATGGGATCTGACAGAGTTTATCGACGGAGCGGATCAGGCGCTGAATATGAAGGAATATCTGGGGCAGGAAGTGCTGGACATCGGCAGAAACGCTGACGGCAAACTCTACGGCATTGTGGCCAAGCGCGCCACTACCGCCAAGAGCAATATCTGCATCAGAAAAGACTGGCTGGATGATTTGAGCTTGAGCGTTCCCACCACTCCTGACGAATTGTACAATGTATTGGAGCAGATGGCCAAAAACAACCCGGACGGCAGAAACGATGTGCTGGGCATGATCATCTGGAACGCTTGGAATCTGCGTATGGCATTTTCCAAGATTGCCGGAGATCCTGCGGCAGTGGAGATTGCCAGCACCGAGGATGCCATTCAGGACTACTATGACGAGGGCATGAGAGACTATTACCGTTTCATGAACAAGATGTACAACAATGGTCTCCTGAATCAGGAGTACTACACCATGTCCGAGGACAACTTTAAGAGCTACATCGTTACAGGCGCAGCCGCCAGTTTTGAGTATGCGGTAAACGGTAGTGTGGACGTGATGAGAGGTTCCCTGTTAAAGACTCTTCAGGAGAATGACCCGGGAGCGGATATTGTGTCCATTCCCCCTCTCAAGAATGTAAACGACGGAAAACAGTACAGCGCCGCATATGCTTCCGGCGGTCTGATCGCGTTCTGTCCTCTCACAGCGGATGCGGAGACCGTTGAGGCCTGCATGACCTATCTGGACTGGATGTGCACAAAGGAAGGCGGACATGTGCTGTACCATGGTTTTGAGGGCGAGCATTATGACTATGACAGCAATGGCGTGCCTGTTGTGAAGGATGCCGAGTACAACACCAAGGACAAAGACTGGATTCGCGCCGACATCTTCCTGGTGGGCAACCAGGGTTACTTCGCCACAGTAGATGACTTTAATGCATGTACTGCGAAAGAGGCGCCCGGGTACGAGGATCATGTGGTGGCTAACTATGAGAACGCCATGATCGGAACGCTGAACCATGACTCCACTTATACCTCTCCCTCCACGCCGGAGTTGATCACCGACATCAATCTGGTGAAGGACGAGTACCAGGTGAAGTGCATTACATGCCCCATGGATCAGTTTGAGCAGACTTATGACGAATACATGGAGCAACTGAAAAACGCAGGCGTACAGACGATTATCGACGAGCGCACTGAGCATGTAGGTAACTAATAAGCTATCTGAGACGGGCCCCTTTGAAAAAGGGGCCTGTTTCTGTGTCGGGCGGACGCTTTTACCGCCCCGGTTCCGCAATGCGGCTGACTCCCACATAAATGTCGGAGATTTCATACCAGGTGGGATAATCCACCACGCCGGTCTGGGGCAGGTTGAAGATTCCCTGGAAGGTGCGGACCGCGTTGGCGGTGCGGGGGCCGTAGATGCCGTCGGCGGTGATGACGGGTATGGCCGGGTAATTACGGGCGATGCGGTTTAACTGATTCTGCATCTGCAACACTTTCTCCCCGGAGGAGCCGATGGTCAGGGAGTATCCGGGCCAGGAGGAGGGCACGCCGGAGATGACATCGGCGGAGTTGATGTACATATCGTTGCCATAGTAGTAGCGTATAATCTCTATGGCGGAGTATCCCTGGTCTCCCAGATACTTGGACCCCCACTGACTCAGCCCGGAACATGTAACCCGCTGGCCGTCGCAGTAGGAGGTAAAAATAGGCTGGCGCACGCCGGGACGGGAGAGGTAGTTGGCAAATATGGTGTCCACCAGAAAGTCTATATTTTCAAAAATGTTGCGTCCGTAGACCCATTTCTGGTCGTATGCGGTGGAGGAAGTGATGGTAAAATTATAGCCCTGGTTCCGATACCATTCCGTATATACTCTGTTTAGCGTAAAAGACATAATTACCAGAATATTTGCGTACAGCGTGGCTTCCGGCCAGGTGGAGTAGATCTCGCAGGAGGCCACATTCTTGATGTAGTCTTTGTAGCGCACCCAGTAGTTGGGGGCCGAAGTATCCGAGGGCACGCCGTCGTGGACAATGACATATTCGGGGATCACAACCCGGCTTAAGACAATTTCTCCGGTCTCGGCCATGGGTTTGATTTCGTCTTCCGGAATCTTGGGAGGGTATTCGCCAAACAGCGTATGCACAGGAATCGGAACCCGCTTTTCCTCCTGACCGGGTTCCATCTCTATGGGGTCCATCCGGATGGGCTGTAGGGACAGTTCGTTCTCAAACATCTCGGAACCCGTCACGTACACGGGCTCATACCCCTCGGCCATTACCAGAATATTGTATTCCGAGTAGGGCTGCTGTAGGCTCTCCGGGTCCAGGGAATAGGACAGGGGCGGGGTGGGCAGGGAGATGATTTCCGTTTCCCCTGAACTGTCGGTAATCAGGGTGGTGATGGGATTTTCCGGGGCTCCGGTATAGGAGATGGTGACAGTGGCTCCCGCTATGGGAATGTAGGCCACGGAGGAGGTCACGATGATCCGCAGGGTGCCGACGCTCTGGCCGTCGGCTTCCTGCGTACTGTTTTCCTGCATGGCTTTCAGGTCTGCTTTCTTTACGCGCATGGGTTGCCTTTCTGTAATCGGTCAAGATTCTTTCATACCATTATATGCGGAGTAAAACAGAAAGGTTACACAAATACGGCCATCTCTGATTCTGACAGGATGTTTGATAATGATGGGATAAAAGGAACCTTGGCTGAGGTCGGTTTTCTAAAGGATATTGACCTTGATTGTATGCTGTCAAAGGAGTTTGGTGGGGTAGAATTATCCGGAGGTGAGTGGCAAAAAATCGCGCTGGCAAGAGCCATGTATCACAAGAACAATGTATTTATTTTAGATGAACCAACTTCAGATATCTCTGAGAATATTTGTTTGCCAGTCACAGCTGAATATGTTACACTGTAAAAGGAGAAACAGGCATTTAAGGCAGGTGACATTCATGCAGGACTTAACAGAGCAGATTGGCCATATTTTGGAGGGGAATTTTGATTATGACAGCGGTTCCCTGGATTTTTCATGTACAAAAATAGAACTGGACCTGCTACCGGGAGAATGTTATGAGGGAAGTTTTGGCATAGAGGTGCATGGCAGCGGACGGACGGTGGGACAGGTTAGCAGTTCGGATATCCGCATGGAGTGTCTTACTCGGGAACTCACCGGGGCGGATGAGGAGATTGCCTTTCGTTTTCACGGGGAACAGTTACAGGCGGGGGAGTCGGTCAAAGGCTGTTTCCATGTGGTGAGCAGTGTGGGGGAGTACAGTCTGCCCTATGTGGTGAACGTCAACGGCAGCTTTCCCCAGTCCTCTGTGGGGCCGATAAAAAATCTGTTCCAGTTTGCCAATTTGGCCCGTGAAAGCTGGGAGGAAGCAGTGACGCTGTTTTATTCTCCCGCATTTGAAGATATACTGGTGGGCAATGACAGACAGTATCATACGCTTTACATGGGACTGTCCTCCAACCGGGGCAACGCATATAATATGGACCAATTCTTGCGGGCAATCCATAAAAAGCAGCCTGTAGAATATACCCTTGTGGAGAGGGAATTGGAGATAAAAGATCCCGTGGGTATGGCGGAACTGGAGATCAACCTGGTCCGCAGCGGCTGGGGGGCCGTCTGCATGCAAGTGTCGGTGGAGGGGGATTTTCTCTTCACGGAAAAGCAGGTACTCACAGAAGATGACTTTATGGGAAGCAGCTGTCGGCTACAGGTGTTCGTGGACGAGGGAATGCTGCACGGAGGGCGGAATCTCGGCCGTGTCATTCTGCACGATGTGGAACACCGACTGGAAGTGCCCGTGACGGTGCGCTGCGGGCACAGGCGGGGCGCTGCGGGAGGAAGTCGGGAGCGCAGGCGGCTTTTCACGGAACTGACGGAGCGCTATCAGGCGATGCGCTTAAAGCAGGTCAGCTCCTCCGGCTGGCTGAAAGAGTCAGAAAAGCTGGTGGAGGCGCTGGTGGCTATGGATGAGCAGGATGTGGCGGCCAGACTGTTTCAGGCCCAGCTGCTCATCACAAATAAGCGATATCATGAGGCCAAGTGGACCCTGGATCGCGCGCTGGATCTGCTGGAGCAGGGGGATGGGTTATACGGGAGCGACCCGGGGGCTCTGGAGGCTTACTATCTCTATTTGACCACTCTGGTCAGACAGGATGAGTCTTATACGGTCCAGGTGACGGAGCAGGTGCGTCGGATTTATCACGAACGGCCCGGCCAGTGGCGCGTGGCATGGCTGCTTTTGTATTTGGCCGAAGAGCAGTATCGCACGGCGGGGGCCAGGTGGTCCTTTCTGGAAAAGCAGTCGGAGCGAGGCTGTAACAGTCCGGTAATCTATCTGGAGGCGTTGCAGCTGCTCCATATGAATCCCGCTCTGCTGCGCAGGCTGGGAAGATTCGAATTGGGGGTGCTGGTCTACGGTGACAGGAGGAATGCTCTGTCTCCGGAGCTACAGGAGCAGCTATATTATCTGGCGGAGCGGGCCAAGGACTATTCGCCGCAGCTGTATGCCCTGCTGTGCAGCGGTTATGAGGCATGGCCCCAGGAGCGGGTGCTGGGGGAAATCTGCCGTCTGCTGATCAAGGGCAGCAGGGTTACACCCGAGGCGTTTGGCTGGTATCAGCTGGGAGTGGAGGCCGGGCTGCGGATTACCCGGCTATATGAATACTATATGCTGGCCCTGGAACCGGACAAAGAGGTGGCGCTGCCCAAGACGGTGCTGTTATATTTCTCTTATCAGAACAATCTGGACTATGTACGCAGCGCGTATCTGTACCGATATTTACAGGAACACAGGGAGGAGTATGCGGATTTGTACGCAGGTTACCGCCCTCAGATGGAGCAGTTTGTGGCGGAGCAGATTCAGAAGGGACATATGAACCCGGATCTGGCTTTTCTCTACCGTGAATTGCTGACGGAGGAGATGATTGGAGAGCAGACGGCGGGGCAGCTCGGACGCATGATTTTTGCCCATGAGATTTGTCTCTCTCACCCGGCTATCCGAAAAGTAGTGGTCTGTCAGCCGGGGAATCAGATGGAGATTCTCTATCCGGTCATCGACGGCAGAGCCTGGTTCGCCCTGTATGGCGGGGAATCTCTGGTGCTTCTGGAAGATGGGGACGGATGCAGGTATATCCGGGAGACACCGGGGCTTGCAAGGGATTTTCAACAGTTGATGGAGCCGGAGCGCTATATCCGAAAAGTGGCGGAGTGGGTGAAGGACAATCCGGAACTGGATCTGTACCTGTATCATAGCCAGGAACTGCCGGAGGAACCGGAAGGGGAGCGGGAGGCCAGATGGCTGCGGATCTGGAACTGTGAGGAACTGGAATTGTCGGTGCGTCGGGAGGCGTGTATGAAGCTCATGGGCAGCTACTATGAGACCGATCGGTCCCAGAAACTGGATGCCTTTCTGGCCGGCCTCTCCGGGGAACTGCTGGGGAGACCAGAGAGGCAGGAGGTCGTGCGGTACATGGTGATCCGGGGCAGCTTTGAACAGGCCTATGAATGGCTGACCGGTTATGGCCTGTATGAACTGGACGACAGGGTGATGGCGGAACTGGTGGGTCAGGTGATCCGGCGACAGGCGTATGTTTTGGACCAACAGTTGCTGTCGCTGGCGGAACTGATTTACCGCAGAAATAAATATGACAGTACAATCCTGCGGTATCTTTGTCTGTATTATCAGGGTCCCTCCAGGGAGCTGCGCGGTGTCTGGAAAGCATCCCGCAGTCTGGATGTGGACTGCGGGGAGCTCAGTGAGCGTCTGTTGCTGCAAATGTTGGTGACGGGGTGCCATGTGGGGGAACAGGAGGAGATATTTGCCTGCTACGTGTCCCAGGAGGCCAGGCCCGAAGTGGTGACTGCCTATCTGTCCCAGATGGCCCATGACTATTATATCTGGGGAAAAGAAACACAGCAGGAGGTCTTTCGGGAGATTACCCGCCGACATCAGCGCGGGGAAGCTGTGCAGAAGGTGTGCAGGCTGGCCTATGTGAAATATTATGCCCGGCGACAGCGGGAGATTACGGAGGAGGTTTGGCAGACTGCCAGGGACTTTATCTGTCAGCTGATGGAGGAGGGAATCCGTCTCGAGGATTTTCTGGCTTACAGGGGGATGGAACGGGAACTGGCGCCTATCATGGACAGGACTTTCATCGAGTATCACGGACACCCGGACAGTGTGGTGCGGATTCATTACCTGCTGTCTCAGGAAAATGGGGACGAGGATCTTTATATAACGGAGGAGATGCGTCCCGTGTACGGAGGTATCTGTAGCAAGGAGTTCATATTGTTTTTCGGGGAGACGCTACAGTACTATATTATGGAAGAACGGGGCCGGGTAGAGCAGCTGATGGAGAGCGGCGAGCTACAGAAGGGAGACTGCGCAGGGGCGGAACAGGATGGGCGTTTTGCGCGGATCAACGATATGGCGGTGAGCAGGAGTTTGCAGGATTATGACATGTTGGATCGGCAGATGGAGGAGTTTTACCGCACGGAGTACTATAACAGAGAGCTGTTTCGGCTAAAGTGAGGGGGGGAAAGGTATGCTGGGAGCAGCGGGTGACAAGATTATTATAGGTTACGACTTGGGGAATGCCATTTCTCAGATTAGTTACTCCTATCTGTCTCAGGACAGTGAGGTGGAGACTCTGTCCTGCGTGGCGGGGGAGGAATATTATAATATACCCACAGTGCTGTGTAAACGCCGGGGCACGGGACAGTGGTTTTTTGGCAGAGAGGCATTGCGGTTTTCGCAGGAGTATCCGGAGGAGGCTGTTTTGACGGAAGGCCTTGTGGATCTGGCGTTGGCGGGAGAGCAGGTGCTGATAGACGGGGAAGGGTATGAGCCCGTGGCCCTGCTCACTCTCTTTATGAAAAGGAGCCTGGGACTGTTATCCCTGGTGTCCGCGCCTGAGCGGATTGTGGCCATGATGATCACATGCAGAAAGTTGGACAGTCTTTTGATCCAGGTGCTGAATCAAACCGTGCTGGGGCTGGGACTGGGTTATACAAGGGTGTATTACCAGAGCTACGCGGAGAGCTTTTATGATTATATGCTCTATCAGCCCCGGGATCTGTGGGCTTACCAGACAGTGCTGTTTGACTACCGGGAGGATGGGATCTACAGCATGCGCATGGAGTGCAATAAGCGCACAACTCCCATCGTGGCCTATGTCCATCAGGGGGTATACCCTTTTTGCGGGGAAAGCTGTCTGCCCGATATAAGCGGACTGGGGGGGGAGAGGCTGGCGCGGCTGGATCAGGATCTGCTGGAGGTGGCGCGCCAGGAGTGTGAGAAGGGCACGGTATCTTCGGTTTATCTCATCGGTGAGAGCTTTGCAGGGGAATGGATGCCCCAGAGCCTGCAATATCTCTGCAAGGGCAGGCGCGTGTTCCAGGGGGTGAACCTGTACAGCAAAGGCGCGGTATACTGCCTGTTGGACAAGCATTTTGGCAGTAAAGCGGGCAAGGAACATGTGTTTCTGGGCGGCGACAAGTCAAAATACAATATTGGCATGAGAGTGTTACGCCGGGGGGAGGAATCTTACTATGCCCTGCTGGACGCGGGGGAAAACTGGTATGAGTCGGAGTACTGCTGTGAACTGTATGTTCGAAGGGCTTCCTACATGAATCTGCTGATCACTCCCCTGATTGCGGGAGATGTGACTTCGGTGTCTCTTTCCCTGGGAGAACTGCCCCAGGAGCAGGAGACGGAGGGAGAACCGGGGCACTGCGAACTCTCCAGAATCAGAATGAGGTTGTATCTGGAAGGGGAAAAACTGCTCTGTGTGGAGTTGGAGGATCTGGGTTTTGGTGAAATACGTCCGGCTACACAGCTTACATGGAGACAGCGCGTTACCTGTGGAGATACAAGGCCTGAGGACAAGAGAAGCGGTAACGGAGGCGTACCCGGGGCATGTGATCCGGACGACGCCCGGGGCCGCGCGCAAGGCAATGCCCGGGACGGCGCGGAGGTTCTGGTCTGCGTGGGGGATTATGCCCAGGAGCCCTATGTGCTGCCCAAGCTGGGGGTGCGGGTATACTGTATGGAGGAACTGTGTTACTGCCTTAAGGAGAACGCGTTTCTGCTGGACTGCTCCGTTATGAACGAGGAACTGCTGAACTTTATCCGCAAAGACTGCCAGCTTCCGGGACTGGCGCAGGCGCTGCAGCCCCTGGCGCGCAGACAGGGAGCTCTCAGCGATTTTGTGGGCCAAATTATGGCTTATGTGGGCCTGTATGATGCTGAGACAGTCAGGCAGGTGGAGGAGACTCTGAAAGCGGGGTCAGGACTGTCGGATTATGAGAAGATTAAGTTACAGACGGATCATCTGGCGGAGCAAAAGCGTTATGAGGAGGCTCTGAAATCTTATGACCGGTTGTTGACCCGCATTCGTGAGAACCAGGAGATGGAGGTGCCAGCGTTGCAGGCTTTGCAGGCGGATATCCTGCACAACAAGGGCGTGATCCATGCCAGGCAGATGCTTTACGGGCAGGCGGCGGAACTTTTTTATCAGGCGTGGAAGATCGGCGGAGAGCAGCCGGGCTATTTTGCGGAGTATCTGGCCGCCAGGAGAATGCAGCTTCCGGAGAGGGATTATGTGGCTTTGGTGGCGGAGTGCCCGGAGCAGTACCGGGCTTCTCTGGAACTGGAGCGATCTTTGGAGGTGACGGAGAAGACATGGCGGGACACTCCCGAATACTTGCGTCTGGCGCGGCTACGGGCCCGCAGGATTGAAGGGGAACTGGCGGCGTACAGTGAGGAGACAGACCGGATTCTACAGGCGTTTAAGAATGATTACCGCAAGCGGATCGGCGGGAAATATACGCAGTGTCAGGGGCGCGCCCATGATATGCAGGAAAGAGGTTAAAATTGAAGATTTTGCATTTTTTTAAGAGGATATTTACCTCCAGGCGCAGGAGGAAAGCCCAGGAAGGGGAATGGGAGAAGCTGGTAAACGCCAGGGCAGGGGTGGATTTTGACCGGGAGGAGGAACGCACCCGGTATGTGACGGACTGTCTGGAGCAGATCGCGGAGGCATCCCAGGAACTGGAGATGCTCCAGGAGGAGTACAGCAGGGTGACGGCGTACCTGACGGATCTGGAGGAGCTGGAGGCATTGCCTGACCAGGAGAAGGAGACATTGGAGATTACAGCCCGGAAGCTGGAAAATATGGAGAGGGAGTATGAGAACTTCACGCAGCGCAAGAACCGGATGGATGACGCGATCTATTATCAGATGAAAAATAAGGAATCGGAGACGGAGGAGGGAATTGAAAAAATACGCAAGGCCGAGCACTACGGCACACTGGTGAAACAGGATATGCAGCGTCTGGAGGGAGAAAGGCTTGCCTATGAGTACCGGAAGAATGAGTTGTACGGTATTATGGAGAACCAGAGAGGGATGGCGGTGATCTTTCTGACGGCGCTGATCATCTGTATGATTTTACTGGCGGTGCTACAGTTCGTTCTTGAGATGCAGACGCAGGTGGGGTATTTTATCGCCGTGCTGGCGGCGGCGCTGGCTCTGACGGTTCTGGCGGTGAAGCATATGGATGCGGACCGGGAGATGGACAGGGTGCTGCGGGACGCGAGAAAGCTGATCAAGCTCCAGAACAAGGTGAAGATCCGCTATGTGAACAATAAAAACCTGTTGGATTATTACTATATCAAATATGATGTGGACAGCGGAAAAAAACTGGAGAGACTGTATCATCAGTATCTGGAGGAGAAAGAGCAGCGCAAGCAGTTCGCGGAGACGGAGGCCAGGCGGGAGTATTACCACAAACAGCTGCTCAGTCAGTTGGGGCATTATCACATTCAGTATCCGGAGCAGTTGTCGGGGAAGGTTTCCGTGATCCTGGATCACAGGGAGCAGGTGGAGCGGCGGCATGAACTGGTGCTGCGCAGACAGTCTCTGCGCAAACAGATGGATTATAATTCAACAGTGGCCGGGGAAGCCAAGCAGGAGATCAAGGATATTGTAATAGCCTATCCACGATACGCCATGGAGATCACGGAGATGGTGGACAGGTATGAGAGTGGATACAGGAGGCAGGAAACCGGCGTAAAATAATTTGCGGATATCTTTGGAGCGCGGACCGGCCTGCCGGATTTTGGTGCGGCGCGGTCGGAGAGCCGGCAGAGGGAAGGGCGGCCAGCATGATTGTTGACTTTCTGCTATGGCTGGGCTATACTGTTAAATGGCAGGAATGAGCCTGCGCGGAGAACAGTTCTACAGATCAGGAAAATACGTAATAACGCAATATGCGGGAAAGAGGAAAAAATGAGTACAGACGTATATCAGAGCCCGTTATCGGAACGCTACGCCAGCAGGGAGATGCAGTATATTTTCTCCCAGGATATGAAATTCCGCACATGGAGGAGACTGTGGATCGCACTGGCGGAGACGGAGAAGGAACTGGGGCTTTCCCAGAACGGTAAGCCGGTCATCACCCAGGAGCAGATAGATGAACTGAAAGCCCATGCGGAGGATATCAATTATGAGGTGGCGAGAGCCAGGGAGAAGGAAGTGCGGCATGACGTGATGAGTCATGTGTACGCTTACGGCCAGCAGTGTCCCAAGGCGGCAGGCATCATCCATCTTGGGGCGACATCCTGTTATGTGGGAGACAATACGGATATTATTGTGATGACCGAGGCTTTAAAACTGGTGAAGAAAAAGCTGGTGAACGTGATGAAGGAACTGGCGGATTTCGCGGAGCAGTATAAGGCCCAGCCCACTCTGGCGTTCACACATTTTCAGCCCGCCCAGCCCACCACCGTGGGAAAGAGGGCCACGCTGTGGCTACAGGAGTTCTGTCTGGATCTGGAGGATCTGGAGCATGTGCTCTCTACCATGAAGCTTTTGGGGTCCAAGGGCACTACGGGCACGCAGGCTTCTTTTCTGGAACTTTTTGACGGGGATCAGGAGACCATTGACAAAATTGATCCCATGATTGCGGCCAAAATGGGTTTTGCGGAGTGCTACCCCGTCTCGGGACAGACATACTCCCGCAAGGTGGATACCCGGGTGGCCAATGTGCTGGCGGGCATTGCGGCCAGCGCTCACAAGATGAGCAACGATATTCGGCTGCTTCAGCACTTAAAGGAAGTGGAGGAGCCCTTTGAGAAGAGTCAGATCGGATCTTCCGCCATGGCTTACAAGCGTAATCCCATGAGAAGCGAGCGCATAGCCTCTCTGTCCAGATATGTGATGATTGACGCGCTGAATCCGGCCATCACCTCCGCCACCCAGTGGTTTGAGAGGACGCTGGACGATTCCGCCAACAAGAGACTGTCCATTCCAGAGGGATTCCTGGCGGTCGACGGCATTCTGGATTTGTGCCTGAACGTGGTGGACGGGCTGGTGGTGTATCCTAAAGTGATCGAGAAGAGACTGCGCAGCGAACTGCCCTTTATGGCTACGGAGAATATTATGATGGACGCGGTGAAGGCCGGCGGCAACCGGCAGGAACTTCACGAGCGGATCAGGGAGTTGTCCATGGAGGCGGGCCGGGGTGTGAAGGTGGAAGGAAAAGAGAACAATCTGCTGGAACTCATCGCCGCAGACCCGGCTTTCAATATGAGTCTGGAAGATTTGCAAAAGACCATGGATCCGGCCAGATATGTGGGGCGCTCCAGAGAGCAGGTGGACGCGTTTCTGGAGAAAGTGGTGCGTCCGATCCTGGAGGCAAACAAGGAACTGCTGGGCGTGAAAGCGGTAATCAATGTGTAAAAGGAATTTGCGGAACGAAAGTAAGGAGAACAGATTATGGGTGGTTTTTTTGGAGTGGCAGCCAAAGAGGACTGCGTATTTGATTTATTTTTCGGGACAGACTATCATTCTCATCTGGGGACCAGGCGCGCCGGCATGGCAGTTTATGACAGGCAGAAGGGTTTTGACAGGGCCATTCATAATATTGAAAACGCGCCTTTTCGGACCAAATTTGACAAGGACGTAAATGAGATGCACGGAAGTCTGGGAATCGGCTGTATCTCCGACTATGAGCCCCAGCCTCTGCTGGTACGATCCCACCATGGGACTTACGCCATTGCCACGGTGGGCAAAATCAACAATATGGAGGCAATCGTAAAGGATCTGTTCGCCCAGGGGCACTCCCATTTTCTGGAGATGAGCGGAGGCGATATCAATGCCACGGAGCTGGTGGCAGCTATCATCAACCAGAGGGATAATCTCATTGAGGGGCTGCAATATGTACAGGAACTGGTGGAAGGGTCTATGACCACGCTTCTGCTCACCCCCATGGGCATCTACGCGGCCAGAGACCGGATGGGCAGGACGCCGGTGGCTGTGGGACGAAAGGAGGGGGCGTACTGCGTTTCCTTTGAGAGTTTTGCCTACCTGAATCTGGGATACCATGAAGAGCGGGAGTTGGGGCCGGGGGAGATTGTCATTGTAACCCCGGAGGGAGCGAGGACATTGGTCTCTCCCGGAAAGGACATGAAGATCTGTACGTTTTTATGGATTTATTACGGGTATCCATCCTCTTCTTACGAGGGTATCAGTGTGGAGCAGATGCGCTATAACTGCGGCGCCAGACTGGCGGAGCGGGATAATGTGCGGCCGGATATCGTGGCGGGTGTGCCGGACTCCGGGACGGCCCATGCCATCGGCTACTCCAACAGAAGCGGCATTCCTTTTTCACGGCCCTTTATCAAGTACACGCCCACCTGGCCCCGGTCCTTTATGCCCACGATCCAGACCCAGCGCAATCTGATCGCCAAGATGAAGCTGATTCCGGTGCACGATCTGATTCACGACAAGAGTCTGCTTCTTATAGACGATTCCATTGTGCGGGGGACGCAGCTGCGGGAGACCACGGAATTTCTGTATCAGAGCGGCGCCAGGGAAGTGCATATCCGCCCGGCCTGCCCGCCCCTGCTTTTTGGCTGTAAATACCTGAACTTTTCCAGATCTACTTCGGAGATGGATTTGATCACCAGGCGCATTTTAAAAGAGATGGAGCAGGAGGGCAGACAGATCGACTTAAAGGACTATATAGATCCGGAGAGCGCGGGCTATCAGGAGATGGTGGGGCGTATCGGAAAGCAGCTGAACTTCACGACCCTGCGGTATCACAGGCTGGACGATATGATTGAGTCGGTGGGGATACCCAAGGAGAAGCTGTGTACTTACTGCTGGGATGGGCAGGAGTAGGAACAGGACGTCCGGAGAAGGAGACGCAGCGGATGGGCGAGATGTAAAATAAGCGTACATTATAAATGATATAAAAAATATTGATTTTACTTATGATATGAATTATGCTATACTGATTCTGTCAAAGAGAGAAGACAGGGGAGCGCTTTGGCGCTCCCTATTATGATGTGAAACGGAGGTTCTTGCATATGGTTAAAGCAGTTGTAGGCGCTAACTGGGGGGACGAGGGCAAGGGTAAAATCACGGATATGATGGCGGAGAAGGCGGACATTATTGTGCGCTTTCAGGGAGGCGCCAACGCGGGACATACCATCGTGAACAACTATGGGAAATTTGCGTTGCACACGCTGCCTTCCGGCGTGTTTTACGGACATACCACCAATATTATTGGCAATGGCGTTGCGCTGAATATCCCGGTGCTTTTTAACGAGATCAAATCCATTGTGGACAGGAATGTGCCCATGCCGAAATTATTGGTATCGGACAGGGCGCAGATCGTGATGCCCTATCATATTCTGTTTGACCAGTACGAGGAGGAGCGTCTGGGAGGCAAATCCTTCGGTTCCACCAAGTCCGGGATTGCCCCTTTTTATTCGGATAAATTTGCCAAAATCGGTTTTCAGGTCAGCGAACTTTTTGACGAGGAGCTGCTGAAAGAGAAAGTCCAGAGAATCTGCGAACTAAAGAATGTGCTGCTGGAGCACCTGTATCATAAGCCTGGCATAGATCCGGCGCAGCTGCTTGAGACATTGCGGGGATATCGGGATATGGTGGCCCCCTATGCCTGTGACGTGTCCGCTTTTCTGGACAGGGCGCTTAAAGAGGGAAAGACGGTGTTGCTGGAGGGCCAGCTGGGTACGCTGAAAGATCCCGATCACGGAATATACCCCATGGTGACTTCGTCCTCCACGCTGGCGGCTTACGGAGCCATTGGGGCTGGTCTGCCCCCCTATGAGATCAGAGAGATCGTCACGGTGTGCAAGGCCTATTCGTCGGCGGTGGGAGCGGGCGCTTTCGTGTCGGAGATTTTCGGAGAGGAAGCCAATGAACTGCGCACCCGCGGGGGAGATGGCGGCGAGTTCGGTGCCACCACAGGCAGGCCCAGGAGGATGGGATGGTTTGACTGTGTGGCCTCCAAATACGGCTGCCGCTTGCAGGGCACTACAGATGTGGCTTTCACTGTACTGGATGTGCTGGGGTATCTGGACGAAATTCCCGTGTGTGTCGGATATGAGATTGACGGAGAGGTGACCTGCGATTTTCCGGTGACGGCCAGGCTTAAGAAGGCCAAGCCTGTGCTTGAGAAGCTGCCCGGCTGGAAATGTGATATCCGTGGGATCAGAAATTATGCCGATCTGCCGGAGAACTGCCGCAGATATGTGGAGTTTATAGAGGAGAAAATCGGTTATCCTATCACCATGGTCAGCAACGGACCCGGCAGGGAGGACATTATTTATCGGGAGAGTCCGTTGAAAAACGCGTAGTTGCTCTTCGCGCATATGCTGTGCCGGGGATGCCCGGACTGATCCGTGGCGGAGCGAAAAGCGTCGGCAGAGGAGGCGGATGTGGTCAGTAATCTGGAATATTACAGGGTTTTTTATCATGTAGCACGCCTGGGCAGCCTTACGATGGCAGCCCAGGCGCTGTCCGTTTCTCAGCCTGCGGTGAGTCAGTCCGTCCGGCAGCTGGAACAGCAGCTGGGCGTCTCCCTGTTTTACCGAAGGGCGAAGGGGGTCCGCCTCACCAAGGAGGGGGAGACGCTGTACGAGTATGTGGCCAAGGGGTATGAACAGCTGGAACTGGGCGAGCAGAGGCTGCGCAGGATGCGGGACCTGGAAGCGGGTGAGATCCGTATCGGTGCCAGCGATATGACATTACAATACTATCTGCTTCCTTATCTGGAGCGGTTTCATGAAGAATACCCGGAGATCAAGGTCTTAGTGACCAATGCTCCCACACCGGAGACGCTGGGCCTTTTGGAGCAGGGGCAGATTGACTTTGGGGTGGTCAGCACCCCTTTTGAACCGGGAGAGCGAGTCAGGGCGGAGCCCGTGCGGGAACTGGAGGATATCTTTGTGGCGGGGCGGCGTTTTATCGCCTGCAAAAACAGGATGTTGGATTTGCAGGAACTTGGGCAGCTGCCCATGATTTTTTTGGAAGAAAATACCAGTACCCGGCGCTTTATGGACGAATTTCTTAAGGAGAGCGGCGTCCGCATTCTGCCAGAGTTTGAACTGGCCACCAGCGACATGATCGTGCAGTTCGCCCTGCGCAGTCTGGGCGTGGGCTGTGTGGTGCGGGATTTTGCTCAGGAGGAAATAGACGCAGGCAGACTCTTTGAACTGCGCTTCAACAAAATGATCCCCAAGCGGAGTGTGTGCGTCGTCTACGATAGCAGGACCATTTTGTCCACAGCGGCCCGGGCCCTGTTTCATATTATGGGAGTGGAGGCGCTCTGTGGATAGACATGCGGCGCTGCCCCGACAGTTTGATTTTTGGATGACGCGGAACGATGGTACTAAAACAGGAGAGACAAAATGATTCGGAATATTATATTTGATATTGGCAATGTGCTGGCGGCCTGGCAATGGCGGGAATTTTACGAGAATTTCCACTATAGTCCGGAAGTGACGGAGCGGTTGGCCAGGGCCACGGTGCTCAGTCCTCTATGGGAAGAGTTTGACAGGGGGGAGATGGACGAGGAAGTTCTGCTGGGCAAATTTGTGGAAAACGATCCGGAACTGGAGAAGGAAATCCGGAAAGTCAGACAGAATATTCATGATATGCTGGGGCGCTATGACTATGCCGTTCCATGGATTCAGGCTTTGAAACGCAAGGGCTACGGTGTATACTACCTGTCCAATTTTTCCAGACAGGCACATCGGGAATGTTCCCATGTGCTGGATTTCCTGCCGCTGATGGACGGCGGTATCCTGTCGTATCAGGAGAAACTGATTAAACCTGACCCGGCGATCTATCAGCTTCTGCTTGCACGTTATGGACTGATAGCCCAGGAGTGTGTTTTTCTGGACGACACGGAGAGAAATGTGGAGGCGGCCATCCGGCAGGGGATGGCCGGAATCCTGTTCCGCGGCAGGGAGCAGGCGTTGGAGGAACTCAGAAAGCTGGGGGTGGACGCGTAAGGGCGCTGCCGGAGTTTCATTATAAGATAAAGGTCTTGTGTTTTGTGGGAAAAGCATCTACAATGGAAATACTATATTTTAGAAAAGGTGATAACTTATGTTGGAAGTAGTAAAAAAGATACCCCATCTGTTTGGGCAGGTGGATATGACGGAGGGGAACCCCTGGAAAAAGATCGTGGCGTTCACGGTACCCATGCTGATCGGCAATGTGGCGCAGCAGCTGTACAACACCGTGGACAGTATCGTAGTGGGTAAATATGTGGGGGACAATGCCCTGGCCGCAGTGGGCAGCGCCAGCCCGATTTTTAATCTGCTGCTGGTGTTGTTTGTGGGCATCGCCATGGGCGCGGGTATCATGGTCTCTCAGTATTATGGTTCCCGTGACAGAGAAAATCTGTCCAAGACCATCGGCAGTTCCGTCACGCTGACAGCCGTGGCTTCCATTCTGCTGATGATCGTAGGTACTCTGGCCATACGCCCTGTGTTGGTGCTGTTGGATACGCCGGAAAGTATCATTGACTGGTGTACCTCCTACCTGATGATTCTGCTGTGGGGCATTGCGGGTCTGGCCTATTATAATATTCTTTGCGGAATCCTGCGGGGGCTGGGAGATTCTCTGTCCGCGCTGGTATATCTGCTGGTGGCTACGGTGCTCAACATTGTATTGGATATATGGTTTGTGGCCGGATTCAACATGGGCGTGGCGGGAGTGGCTCTGGCCACCGTTATAGCCCAGCTGGTATCCGCTGTGCTGTGTATGCTGAAACTGCGGAAAATGACGGATCTTTTTGATTTGAAGAAAGAATATCTCAAGCCCGACAGGGAAAATATTTTTACGGTGATACGTCTGGGCCTCCCCTCGGGCCTGACCCAGGCCATATTTTCACTGGCCATGGTGGTGGTGCAGTCCCTGACCAACAGCTTTGGGGAGATGATTATTGCCGCCAACGTGATTATTATGAGAGTGGACGGCTTTGCCATGATGCCAAACTTTTCCTTTGGAACAGCCATGACTACTTATGCGGGACAGAACGTGGGCGCCAAGCAGTATGACAGGGTGAAACAGGGGGCCAGACAGGGAACGCTGATCGCCGTATGTACATCGGCCGCGATCACGGGCCTGATCCTGCTCTTTGGACCTTATCTGATGGGTATCTTTACCAACACGGGGGAACTGGCCCAGCTCAGCGCCAATATGATGAAGATCCTGGCGGTGGGGTATATTGCCATGGCCGTGACCCAGAGCCTGTCCGGAATCATGCGGGGGGCGGGTGACACCGTGACGCCCATGTGGATCTCTCTGCTCACCACCGTGGCTGTCCGGGTTCCTCTGGCCTATGGGCTGGTGTACCTGACCAGGACGCCCCAGCTGCCACAGGGGCGCTACGAGAGCCTGTGGATATCGCTGCTGACCTCCTGGGTGCTGGGCGCGCTGGTCACTTTTGCGTTTTATAAGGTGGGCCGGTGGAAGAAGAAGGCGCTGTGACGGTTTGGGGATATCCGGACAGGGAAGAGCGATGATTGTATGACTGTGCCGTTTTCGTCTCATGCAAGCCGGCAAACAGGGACAGGTGCGGCCCCTCTGTGCCCTGAAAGATGTACAGAAAAAAACACTATAACAAATGAGCATTGCGCATAGCAACATTTACTTGACTTCTATAATATATCAGTATATCAAAATAGTTGGCATGATTTAAACAAAAAAGTAGCCAACTCCCCCATATCGTGCTATAATATTTTTGTATATATTTTTGCGGAATACTATGTGTGCGAAAGAGTAGACATTTCCACAAAAGATGGTTGAAGTTGTCAAGAATGGGGGGCATTTATGCAAAATCAAAAAAGGGAAAAGATTTCAGGTCAGGAGAAGCAAAACGGGGGATTCGTCAGTATTGAGAAGAAAATCTCTTCGAACTTTGGGAGGACCATCATGGTCTGCTGTATTGTTTTGGGGGTGTTCACCGCCATTTTGAACTATGTCTCGTCAATCAACGCGGTGTCGGCTACGATAAACAATACATCCGATGTGGCGGCATACTATGTGTCAGCTGCGCTACAGCAGTATATAGCGGTTGCCTATGAGACCGGAAGTATTGCCCGCCTGGCCGATCCTGGCCGTGGGGTGGAGGATAAGGTGGACATCATAGAACAGAGGGTGGCAGACCACGGCTACGAGAGGGGATTTCTCCTGGACGAGAATGGCATCGACATGGTTTCAGGGATGAATCTTTCCGGCAGTGACTGTTTCCTGGAAGCCATGCAGGGGAATACCTTTGTATCCACTCCTGCGTACAGCGAGGTCACCCAGTCGGTATCCTACGCGGTTTCGGCTCCTCTCTGGGAGGGCGGCATTCCCGGCACAAAACCGGTGGGGGCCGTGGTCTATATTCCCGATGGGGAATCGCTGAATGATATCATGCGTTCCATCAAGGTGGGTAACGGGGGCACGGCGTTTATGCTCGACGCCAACGGAATTACCATTGCGGATATAGATTCGTCCCTGGTAGGTGTGGAGGACAGCGTTGCGCTGGGCGAGACCAATCCACAGCTGAGAAAGTACAGTGAGATCTGCAAGCGGATGGTCGCAGGGGAAGCGGGAACAGGAACCTATACCTACAACGGAAAGACAAAGGTGGTGGCTTATTCACCCATTCCGGGAACCGATGGCTGGAGCATCGGGGTTGCTGCAGTTCGGAGTGAGTTTTTGGGCATGTTCTTTTTAGCGCTCATATTTACTCTTGTTTTTGTCATTGCGTTCACTTTGTACGGAGTCAGGAGCGGGGTGCGTCTGGGCAAGAAGGTGGTACATCCCATTACGGTAGTTGTAAAGCGTCTGGAACTTCTGGCACAGGGAGACCTTCATTCCGATACGCCGGTACCGCAGGTGAATGACGAGACGGCAATATTGATGAACAGTCTCGCGCAGACGGTACAGGATCTGAAAAAAGTGATAGCAGACATCGACAGTAAACTTGCGGAATTGTCAGAGGGCAATTTCAAAGTTGCCATTGACGAAGACTACAAGGGAGATTTTGCGGAGATCAGCCGGTCTTTCAGGGGGATCATCGCGTCACTCAGTTCGGCCATGCGGGATATCGATGGCCATGCCCGGTGCGTTCAGAGAGGCGCGGAAGATCTGGCGGGAGCTTCGGTGCAGCTTGCAGAGGGAGCCACTGATCAGGCCAGCGCGGTGGAGGAACTGACGGCGACCATCACGGATATTTCCGAGAAGATCCAGGTGACTGCGCAGGGCGCGGAGAAGGCCAGAGACATCGTTGCGAAGATGAACGAACAGATTCTGGAGAGCAACGAGCATATGAAGAATAACACCGAGGCCATGGACAAAATCCGGGAGGCATCCGACAAAATTGCCGAGATCATTGGCAGTATTGAAGAGATTGCGGATCAGACGGCGTTGCTTTCCCTGAATGCTTCCATCGAGGCGGCAAGAGCCGGGGAACATGGAAGAGGATTCGCTGTTGTCGCCACCCAGGTGGGAGCGCTGGCGGAACAGAGTTCGGAGGCGGCCAGGAACACGAAAGACCTGATACAGAATGCCATTATGGCGGTGGAAGAGGGCATCCAGTTTGCCAACTCCACTGCGGAATCTCTGGTTGCGGTTGTAGAGAACGCAAAGGTGGTCAATGATTCCATGTCAGAGATTGCCGTGGCTTCCGACAATCAGGCCCGGGCGGCGGCACAGATCACGGAGGGTATCAACCAGATCGCCGGTGTAGTAGAGTCCAATTCCGCCACTTCTGAGGAGAGCGCCGCAGCATCGGAGGAACTGTCAAAGCAGGCTGACAATCTCAAGGAACTGGTGGAAAGATTCCGGTATGAGAGTCAGGGAGAGTTTGCGGGATGAATCAACCGGAAAGGCAGGTATGATTATGAAAATCGCGGTAACTTATGAAAACGAAAACGTGTTTCAGCATTTTGGACACACAGAGCAGTTTAAGATCTATGATATTGAGGACGGAAAGGTTGTGGGTACGCAGATCGCGGATACGGCGGGAAGCGGTCACGGAGCTCTGGCCGGAATGCTTTCTGGGCTGAAAGTGGACGTGCTGATCTGCGGAGGAATCGGAGGAGGCGCGCAGATAGCATTGGCGGAGGCGGGAATCCGCCTTTACGGCGGCGTGTCCGGCAGCGCGGATGAGGCGGTGGAAAAGCTGCTGGCGGGGAACCTCGCGTTTGATCCCCATGTGCATTGTGATCACCACGGGGAAGGGCATCAGCATGGAAACGGGCATTCCTGTGGGGAAGGCAAACATGGCTGCGCCGGAAAGGGAGGCGGATGCCGATAAGTGTGTTTGAGGGCGTTTCAAAAGAGGTCTTTATGTGCCATTTTGTAAAAAAAGCTGGCTTATAAGTTGAATCTCAATCTAAGTAACTGTTATCTTCTCATCTGTGAGAGCGTAACAGTTACTTTTTTTATGACAATAGAATGCCGCCAATGCGCGGACTCTATTGCTGTAGGGATGGAAGCGGTATAAATATCTCATTCTGACGTATGCTATCAAAATAGGAAATCCTATAATGTGAAGGCACAGCAAAACGGAGGCACAGTATGAAATCAATCTGGACGGAAGATACAGAAATCAGAAAGCGGGAAGCGCTCAAGGAGGATATGGAAACGGAGGCTGTTGTCATCGGAGCTGGGTTGGCCGGCATTTTGACGGCTTATTACCTGGGACAGGCGGGGATCCGGACAGTTGTGCTCGAGGCGGACAGAATCGGCAGCGGGCAGACGAAAAACACTACGGCCAAGATTACATCCCAGCACAATCTGCTATATGAAAAAATGATCCGGACCTTTGGGCATGGGATGGCGGCACATTATGCCCGCGCGAACGAAGCGGCGATTGACGAATACGAAAGGCTGATTGCGGAAAAAGGGATAGCCTGTGATTTCACCAGAGGCCCGGCCTGTCTCTATTCCCGGACGAAGGAGCAGCTTTTGAGACAGGAGGCGGAAGCGGCAAAGTCCCTGGGCATAGAGGCCTCCTTCCGAACAGACTGTGAACTTCCGTTTGCAGTGGCGGGAGTAACGCTATTTAACCGCCAGGCGAGATTTCATCCGCTCAGGTTTCTGGGGAGAATGGCAGAGGAAGTGGAAGTGTACGAGGGGACCAGGGTGTTGAAGGTGAAAGGTGGGAGAGTTGAGACGGACAGGGGATGTGTGACGGCGAAACATATTGTATTTGCTTCCCATTTTCCCTTTGTCAATGTACCGGGATACTATTTTGCGCGGATGCGTCAGGAGAGGAGCTATGTGGTGGCGCTTAAGGGGGCGGAGGAGATAGAGGGCATGTACCTGGGAATTGACAGAGACGGACTTTCCTTTCGAGTCCAGGGAAATCTGCTTTTGCTGGGCGGCGGCAGTCATCGGACGGGGATGAATAAAGAAAATGGGGCGAGGGGGTGTAAATATGAGATGCTGCGCCGCAGGGCGCAGGAAATATATCCCGGAAGTCAGGAGGTCGCCCACTGGTCTGCCCAGGATTGTATGACACTGGACGCTCTGCCCTACATCGGAAGATTCTCCAGGCGCAATCCGGGTTGGTATGTGGCCACTGGTTTTGGAAAATGGGGGATGACTACGGCCATGGTGGGCGCCCGTGTTCTGACGGCCCTCATCAGCGGGCGGGACTGTCCGGAAGCGGATATTTTTTCCCCGCGCAGGCGCTTTACGGCCCGGGCGGCGGGGGAATTGGCGATACACGGCGCATATACGGTCAAAGGTCTGATAAAGCATCTTCTGCCTTCAGGATGTCCCAACTGCCCCCATATGGGCTGTAGGCTGGAGTGGAATCCGGATGAGCAGAGTTATGACTGTCCCTGTCATGGTTCCCGGTTTGACGGGGAAGGGCGACTGCTGGACGGACCGGCTCAGACAGATTGCAGGAGGCGGGAGAGATGAGGACAGGAGACAGGAGGGGGAGGGGATTTTTTTACGGATGGTATTTCAAATGCCAGTCCGACACGCAGACATTGGCGGTGATCCCGGCGGTTCATCGGGCCGGAGGGAAATATACCTGCTCCATTCAGATTATAACAGAGGAGCAGACATGGATGGCGGAGCTTCCCGGAGACATGTTCCGGCGGGAAGAAAAATCAATTTCCATCGGCAGCAATCGGTTTGGGGAGAGGGGCGTAAGACTGAATGTACATGTGCCGGGGCTGGAGGTGGAGGGGCAACTGCGTTTTGGCGCTCTTATCCCACCGAGGTATGATATTATGGGGCCCTTCTCCTTAGTGCCGTTTCTGGAATGCAGACACAGTGTATGGAGCATGAGACATAAGGTGTGGGGGACTGTGCATATCAACAGAGCGGCCTACTCTTTTGACGGGGCGGATGGGTACTGGGAAGGAGACTGCGGTCGGTCGTTTCCCAGGGAATATATCTGGACACAGTGCATCTTTCCGGGAGGCGCGTTGATGCTGGCCGTGGCGGATATTCCTCTGGCGGGTTTTCACTTCCGGGGGATAATCGGCTTCGTGCTCTGGCATGGCAGGGAGTACAGGCTGGCCACTTACCTGGGGGCTAAGGCGGTCAGGGTCCGGTACGGGCTGGTCAGGGTGGTTCAGGGCAGTCTGGAACTGGAAGCGAGACTTCTGGAGCGCACAGGCAATCCTTTGAAAGCTCCCATAGGGGGAGATATGGCGCGGATCATTCATGAGAGCCCGGCTTGCCGGGCAAGATATCGGTTTCGGGAAAATAGCCGCACCCTCCTGGCTTTCGAGTCGGACAGGGCCTCGTTTGAGTACGAGTATCCGATATAATGGGACGGACAGCATGTCTGCTTGCGTATTCACCCTGTTTCAGGGTGTGTATAAATATACCGCCAGTGGTGGAATGTGCGCTCTCCGAAGGGTAGATTTCAATTGCATGCACTCTGCGGAGGGTTTTGTCTGCCTTGCGACAGCCAAAAGGGGAAACGACAGTTCCCCTTTTTTACCTCGGATATCATACTATTTTCATATGAATTTTTGTCCTGATTTTCTCGACAAATATAAATCTATAGAGGTTTTCGGACTAAATATAATTATATGCGAGGAAAATCTCACTTCCAGACTACGTGATTGCTTTTCTAATTCCGGCGTAATAATTCGATTTATATGGCTCCGCCAAAGTTATATGTTCACAGTGAATGCCGAGATAATATTATTGGTAACCATCACCTTCTTGGCCTGTTTTGGCTTTTCTGCTCCAATACAAGCCAATGATATTTATCATTTTCATTGGTAAATACTGCGGAATCTCATTGTTGGGAGTTCAAATATGCATATGTAATAGGGATAATTATGAAACGATTTTACAAAAATCAGGAGACTGGGAGACAGAGGGAAAACCTTGAAGAAAAGCACTAAATTTGACTAATTGTGCGCTATGTGGTATTATTTTAATTATGGCAGGTAATGGTCGAATGTCTATGCACACGCTACAAGGGGGGCAAAGAGGGAATCTGCAAAACTCTTGGATAAGGTTGTGGGAATGAATTAAAACTGGACTAAGAAAAACTTTCCTTTGTAACCTGCCCATAAGGGCAAAAACAAGGGAAAAGGATACATATTTTAAAGTTGGCATAGCGCAAAGCCTTGAAAACAGGGGAAACTTATAGAAAAATCTTACAAATCAGAATTTGGAGGTATGTAAATGAATGTTCAGAGTTATAATGTAGGTGATTATCGGATGATGTGTGTATCCTCTAAAATTGATTTTCTGCATAAGGTCCATAAAGAAGAAATCTCATTATGGAATGATGATGGTAATGATAATGAAATTTGGAATGATTATCATGCAGTGCAAGATGAATTACTGCATCATCCGGAAATACTTAAATGCGAAGATGTATTGCATATTATGCACATTTTGGATGACGACTGCTTTGAGATATCGTGGCAATTTCATCTTGCCGAGATGATATACTTTAATTGTGTGCATTATGGGAAAAATAGAATTGCATTTTATTTACAGCATTTGCAGGAAATTCCTGTAAATGGGAGATTTCATGGTTGGCATTTTCCTATACAATGGCTTATGGGCGAAAAATCGTTTCTGCTTTTAAAAGAAGCAGTACAGGATCAAACATTAGAAACTAAAAAAATAGTCATGCAAATATTAGACGGTATTGAAGTACACCAAAAAGAAAAAGATGAGTTAAGAGCGATAATAGAGTAGTGTAAAAAAGTTTTTAATTATGAGGTGAAAAATATATCCATAGATGATTTTTCACATTGCAAACGAAAACTATATTTT
>CANSPM010000045.1 GCA_947648875.1 uncultured Lachnospiraceae bacterium | reverse complement strand
TAAGCGGCAATTCTGTGCAGATAAAACTTTCTTCCCAATGGGGGGCATCGAAGAGGAGAGACGGAACTCTAAATAAGGAGGAATTTTATGGTTACTTTACTGGAGGGGGGAGCTTACCTGCTGCGCGGCAGTGAGATCGTGCCGGACGGCGGCGAAGCCCCGGCTGCTGTCAGGGCAAAGACCGGCAGAGATATCACCAAAAAGGAGGCGGCCCAAAATACCATTGCCTACAGTATTTTGCAGAGCCATAATACCTCCGGCAATATGGAAAAACTCAAAATCAAGTTTGATAAGCTGACCAGTCATGACATTACCTTTGTGGGTATTATACAGACAGCCAGGGCGTCAGGCCTGACAAAATTTCCGGTTCCCTATGTACTTACCAATTGCCACAACTCCCTGTGCGCGGTGGGCGGCACAATCAACGAGGATGACCATATGTTTGGTTTGTCCTGTGCAAAGAAATACGGCGGCGTCTATGTGCCCCCGCATCAGGCGGTAATTCACCAGTATGCCAGAGAGATGCTGGCAGGCGGAGGCAGGATGATTTTGGGCTCCGACTCCCACACCCGTTATGGCGCGCTGGGAACCATGGCCATGGGCGAGGGGGGACCGGAACTGGTGAAACAGCTTTTGGGCCAGACCTATGACATCAATATGCCCGATGTGGTGGGCGTGTACCTGACAGGAGAGCCGGTGAAAGGCGTGGGTCCCCAGGACGTGGCGCTGGCTATCATAGGCGCGGTGTTCGCGAACGGTTATGTAAAGAACAAAGTGATGGAGTTTGTGGGGCCTGGCGTGGCTTCTCTGAGCGTGGACTTTAGAATCGGCGTAGATGTGATGACCACAGAGACCACCTGCCTATCGTCCATCTGGCAGACGGACGATGAGGTCAGGGCGTTTTATCAGATTCATGACAGAGAGGAAGCATACGCTTTGCTGGCACCCGGAGAAATAGCTTATTATGACGGCATGATCACAGTGGATTTGTCCAAAGTCCGCCCCATGATTGCCATGCCTTTCCACCCCAGCAACACCTACACCATCGAGGAATTGAACGCAAATCTGGCGGATATTCTGGATGAGACGGAGAAGCGAGCCCAGGTAAGCCTGGATGGCGCCGTAAGTTTTAGCCTGAAAGATAAGGTAAAGAACGGAAAATTGCTGGTGGACCAGGGGATTATCGCAGGCTGCGCGGGCGGCGGGTTTGAGAATATCTGCGCGGCGGCGGACATTTTGAAGGGAAAATATATCGGCAACGACGGATTTACCTTGAGTGTATATCCGGCTTCCACGCCCATATATATGGAACTGATTAAGAACGGCTGTGCTGCCTCCATTCTGGAGACTGGCGCGGTGATGAAGACCGCTTTCTGTGGTCCCTGCTTTGGCGCGGGAGACACCCCGGCCAACAATGCTTTCAGCATCCGTCATTCTACGCGGAATTTCCCCAACAGGGAGGGTTCCAAGCTACAGAGCGGCCAGATTTCCTCTGTGGCGCTGATGGACGCGCGTTCCATTGCAGCCACTGCGGCTAATCAGGGCGTGCTGACGCCCGCTACGGAGTTTGACGGCGCGTTTGGCAGGTACAAATATCATTTTGACAGCAATATTTATGCCAACAGAGTGTTTGATTCCCACGGCATTGCGGACCCCGGAGCGGAGATCGTGCTGGGTCCCAATATCAAGGACTGGCCGGAGATGGGCGCGTTGCCGGAGAATCTGGTGCTGCGAGTAGTCAGTGAGATCCATGATCCCGTGACCACCACAGATGAACTGATACCCTCCGGCGAGACATCCAGCTATCGCTCCAATCCTTTGGGACTGGCGGAGTTTACCCTTTCCCGCAAAGATCCGGCCTATGTGCAGCGGGCCAAGGATATCCAGAAGGCGGAGAAAGCCCGTATGGCGGGAGAGCATCCCTGCCAGGCCCATCCCGATGTAAAACCTGTTATGAGCGCCATTAAAGGGCAGTTTCCTGATGCAAACCATACCAACACAGGCTTTGGTTCCACGATTTTCGCGGTAAAGCCCGGCGACGGTTCTGCCAGGGAACAGGCGGCCAGCTGCCAGAAAGTGCTGGGGGGCTGGGCCAATATCGCCCATGAGTATGCCACCAAGCGCTATCGTTCTAATCTGATCAACTGGGGGATGTTGCCGTTTCTGATTCAGGAGGGGGAGTTGCCCTTCCATAACCTGGACTATCTGTTTATTCCTGGGATCAGGGACGCCGTGGAGAAAAAAGCGGAGGAGATCAGGGCATATGTGGTGCCTCTGAAAAGCCAGTCATCCCAAGACGTCCAATCAGGAGACCGGCAGTTCGGAGAACTGCAGTTCTCCGAACTGCGGGAGTTTACGATGAGACTTGGCGAGCTTACAGACGAGGAGAGACAGATTATACGCAAGGGATGCCTGATCAACTATAATCGCGTGTGAGGCAACGGAAATAGGCAATTGGCAGAACTTCTGTTCCGGCATAAAATGCATCAAATCCTACATTTTTGCGAATGGATTGGGGCACATATGAATAAAATGTTCTCCAGTACCTCGTTATCGCGTAAAAGTGGATCTGGCAGGACATTTTTTCTATGTGTGCCCCGTTACAGAGAGGAAAAACCTTTTTATGGGTTTTGGTAATTGACCTATCCGGGGCAGGGAGGAACTTATGGAACGACCCAAAGTGATAAACAACCCCATGCTGGTGGGAGCAATGGAACTGCTAAAGGCAGACAACTCCACCAAGCACCGGGACTTTTTTCTACAGGAACTGTTGAAGGCGCATCTGCTCACCCCGGCCACAGTGACACCAAAGCCAGAAAGGGATGAGAACGGCACTGTGCGGATGGTGCCGGATGCTCAGATTCAGATCCCCATGCTCAATACCCGGGAGGGCGTGAGATATTTTATGGCTTTTACGGATGTTCAGGAACTTAAAAAATGGGTAAAAAACATGGAGGAGGAACAGCAGCTTCTCGTTTTTGGCTTTCAGGATTTTGCCTCTGCGGTAAAGAGGGCGGACAGCCAGTGCGATGGCTTTGTAATCAATCCAGGCGGTGCCAACATCAGGGTTACCCGCCGGATGATTGATACAATCCAGGAGGCTCTTTCCAGCGGAAAGTCTATTTAATTGTGTTACAGAAATCAACATATTGCCGGAGAGTGCGCTGATCCATGTATGAACGGCAAAGCGTTCCTACATGGATCACCGGGTGTGTGCTGTCAGAGAATATGCGGAACTATAATCAGCATATTGCCGGAGAGCGCGCTGATCCATGTATGAACGGCAAAGCGTTCCTACATGGATCACCGGGTGTGCGCTGTCGGGGAATATGCGGAACTATAATATGTAAGGAGTACAAGGGGTTCTTATGAAATATGTTGTCTTATTGACCGGAAACAACAGGATGGCTATCAACGAATTTTTTACTTATATGGATAACACTCTTGAGTGTATCAATACCTCAAGCCGATATGACGATATTATGAACCATCTGAAATATATTTCTCCCGACGGGTTCGTATATTGTCTTTATGGAGAGTCGCCGGATGACATTAAACGGTTTGACAATGTGGAGCAGCGAATTGAGGAACTGGGTGTTCCCATCATTATCGTGGGAAATCGGGAGGAGTGCGAGCAGTATAAAAAAATTGTGCCAAACACCCAGGCTACTTTTTTCCAACGCCCCATTTCCGCTCAAAAACTTGAGCACTCCATTGTGGAATTATTGGAAAAGAAGGTAACGAAGAAGAAATCCACTGAAAGCGCAGCAGTTCCAGGCAGTGCGGCAGTGGATATGGCAATCCCCGTTCTACAGGTGGAACCGCCCAAGCCTCCTGCCAGGAAGCATATCCTGATTGTGGATGATGACAGCAGTGTTTTAAAACTTCTCAAAGGATATCTGGCGGAACGTTACGATGTAGCCACGGCTATCAACGGCAAGGTAGCGATGAAATTTCTTGAGACCAAGCGGACGGATATGGTGTTGCTGGACTATGAGATGCCCGAGGAAAACGGAGCGGCAGTTCTGCGCAAAATACGGGAAAACAGCAAGACCAGAAACATTCCCGTGGTCTTTCTCACGGGCATAACGGAGCGGGGAAAGATCCAGGAGATACTGGCACTGAAAATCCAGGGATATCTTTTGAAACCCATTGACATGGAGAAGGTATCCTCCACGATCAAGAGCGTTCTGGGCCGAAGATGACATCTGCTTTCCAACGCGCTGACGGATATCCCGATGCCCAGGGGAGTAGTTCGTCGGCAGATCAGCGAGTTGGGAGAAATACAGGGAAGATTTATATAAGGAGGGCAGGATGGACACGGTCAATTTATCGGAACAAGTGACCAATCTGAACCTGACGGATTTGATTGACTTGGAGACCCTGCGTCTGATGCAGGATTCTTTTTCCAGTATGGCAGGAATCGCGTCTTTGATCACAGACAAGGATGGCCGGGCTATCACAGAGGGATCTCATTACTCAGAGTTTTGCGAGAAGTATGTGCGCGCCACCGAGACCGGCAGGAAGCGCTGTGAGGCCTGTAACCGCATCAGCGCGGAAAAGACGGAGAAGGATGGAACTCCATGCGCGTATCACTGCCATGCCGGACTGGTGGATTTTGCTGTACCCATTATGGTTTCGGGCCACAAGGTGGGATGTTTTCTCGGCGGTCAGATGCTGACAGAATCGCCGGACGAAGATAAAATTCGGCAGGTAGCCCTGGAGATCGGCGCAGACCCGGATGAATTGCTGACGGCGGCCCGGAAGGTAAGCATTCTGAAAGAGGAAGATATAAAGAGCAAGATTACAGCCCTTTCCACTATTGCGAATATTCTTTCGAATCTTGCGTTTAATAAGCACCAATTGAACATAAAAAATATGGAACTGATGAAATCCTCCAGCATGAAGTCGGATTTCCTTGCCAATATGAGTCATGAGATACGCACGCCCATGAACGCAATTATCGGTATGGCGGAGATGGCGCTGCGGGAGGAGCTTCCTCCCATGGCAAAGGAGTATGTGGGGCAGATCAAGGCATCCGGGCAGACGCTGCTCACCATTATCAACGACATCCTGGACTTTTCCAAGATTGAATCTGGCATGATGACGATTAACGAGGCGGAATATGAGCCCATGTCGATAGTCAATGATGTGGCAAACATCATTATGACCAGAATTGGCAGCAAGGAGTTGGAACTTACGGTGGATGTGGACCCCAATCTCCCCCATGAATTGTACGGTGATAACATACGTATCAAGCAGATCATGATTAATCTGGCAAATAATGCCATAAAATTTACAAAGATGGGGAATGTACATCTGCAGGTAGATTTTCGGCGGACCAGTGAGGATATGCTGGATCTATATGTTGCAGTCTCTGATACAGGGAGCGGGATCAGGGAAAAGGATATAGAAAAACTCTTCCAGTCCTTTCAACAGCTGGACAGCAAGCGAAACCGCAATATTGAGGGCACCGGTCTGGGGCTTGCCATCTGCAAGCAGCTGGTATCTCTTATGAATGGAACTATTCAGGTGGAGAGCGAATACGGGGAGGGAAGTACTTTTTCCTTTGTGGTGCCCCAGAAGATTATCAACAATATCCCCTCTGTGGGACAGATTGAGGAGAAAATATCGGCGGTGGGGCTCTTGGCCGGAGACTATGCCGCAAAACAGATCGAGACAGACATGCAGAGGCTGGGGGTGAACTATCGGGGGCTGGCCTCGGACAGGGATCTGTTTCGATTGAAGAAGGGACAGAATATTCAGTTTTTGTTCGTGGAGCAGTCGATGATGTCGGACATGGTGCAGAACTTCCTCAAAGCCCATCCGGAAGTCACCGGCGTGGTGTTGGCGGACTACAGGGATGCTCATTCCTATAGCATAGACAATGTTTTTATTGCCAAGAAGCCTTTGTATGTTTTAAGCCTTGCGGGCATTTTACAGGGAGATAAGGCGGAGCAGAGTTTTAATCGCCTTGACACGGCGGACTTCAATTTTGTTGCTCCGGACGCAGAAATCCTGGTGGTGGATGATAACGCCATCAATCTGACTGTGGCCAAAGGGCTTTTAAGCCCGCTGGAGATGTGTATTGATACGGCGCTTAGTGGCAGAGAGGCTATCTTCAAAGTCACAAGCAAAAAGTATGATCTGATCTTTATGGATCATATGATGCCGGAGCTGGACGGCCTGGAAGCCACGCAGATTATCCGCAACATGCCTGGCGAAAACGGCCAGATTCCGATTCTGGCCCTCACCGCAAACGCGGTGGAGGGAACGAGAGAGATGTTTATCAGCGGTGGAATGAATGATCTGGTGACCAAACCCATCGAGTTGAAGGACATTGTATCCAAGTTGCGTAAATGGTTGCCACCGGAGAAGATTTACAAGAAGAAGCGAAATGACAGGGAGGTAAAGCAGGGGTCACAGGGGTCACAGGGGTCACAGGTGACGAGCATTTCCATCAACGGACTGGATGTTGAGCGGGCGGTGGGATTTCTGGGAAATGAGGAACTGTTCTGGTCGGTTCTCAAAGAATACTACCGTGTGATTGACAAGAAATACGCGGTGATCCAAAAATATGAGCAGGAAGAGAAATGGCAGGAGTACACCATAGAGGTCCACTCCCTGAAAAGCGCTTCCCGCCAGATAGGCGCTTTCGAGCTTGCGGAGACTGCGGAACAGATGGAAGTGGCCGGAAACGCCCGCAACGCGGAACTGATTCACAAGATTACTCCGGGAATGTTGGCGGAGTATAGCTTTTATAAGAGTATTTTAGCGCCGTATTTCACTAAGGAAGATGAGACGAAGGGTGATAAGCAGATCAACAGTGACGAGTTGGACGTATATTTTGCCCAGATGCGTGACGCTCTGGATAACCTGGATATGGACACCGTAGAGGATATTATACAGAGTATGAATCAGTATTCCTATGGCAGCGGCCAGGATGAACTTTTTGAACAACTGAAAAATGCCGTGGACGATATGGACACGGAGAAATGCGAGGAAATCCTCGATACATGGGAAGCCGGCCTGTAGGTGGTGCTTCCCCGCGTTTTGCGTATTCCCAAACAACACATCAACGCATCGTAGTATGTTATCAGGCCGCTCAAATGGTCGGATATGGCGCGGTGTGTTGTCCGGGAATACGCTGTTTTATTTTTGAATACCTCTTTCGTATAATTTGCTTTTGTCGGGGTAAGAATATCCAATAGAGTAAGCAAAGCATATCTCGAAATGAAAATAAAGGATAGAGAAAGTCCGTATCAGCGGACGGGAGGTGTTCATGAGAAGAGACAACAGAAAACAAAATGTCAAAAAAGAGCGGATCATTATGATCGCGTCCTCTGCTTTTGTGATGGCGGCGCTGACCATGACGGGTGTGTACATGAAGGAAAACAGTGTCCAGAATCAGGATGATGGCTACAGTATTGATTTTACCGGAGTGGAGAGTCAGGCAGGGGACAATCAACAGGAGATGGGGGATACCCCTCAGAGACCCGGTAACTCCGTAACGGTTCCCCAGAGAGGTGACACAGTACAGGAGATTCCGGAGGATGATCTGGACTATCTGCCCATGGAGGAGGCAGGTTCTTCCCTGGTGCAGATTCCGGGGCTGACAGACGGTGTTATGTCAGAGGCGGATGTGACCAGCGATGAGCAGCTGGCAATGCTGGAAGAGCAGAAGGCAAACGAAAGACAGCAGGAGGATAAGGAGGAAAAGGAAAGCGGCAGCCAGGGAAGCGGCACTTCTACTCCCGAGCCGGTCCGAGAGCAGCTTCCTGCGACAGTGGAGCAGCCAGCTGTGGTTGACCAGCCTGTTCTGGATGAGCCCGTTTTGGACCAGCCTACAGTGGAACAACCGGTTCTGGCACAGGATGAGCCTGTATGGGAAGAGCCGCAGGAGGTAAGAACACTGGCTTTTTCCTCCGACCAGGGTCTGGTGAAGCCAGTGATGGGAGATGTGCTGATCCCATACAGTATGGACAGAACCGTATACTTTACCACGCTGGATCAGTATAAATACAATCCTGCGACCGTGTACAGCGTAGCCGAGGGCACACAGGTGATGGCTTGCGCCGAGGGCCGGGTGGCGTCAGTATTCCGCAATGAAGAAATTGGCCAGGCAGTCACTTTGGATCTGGGCAACGGATATCAGGTGGTATATGGTCAACTACAGGCGCTGAACGTGGCGGAAGGGGAATATGTCAGCCCCGGTCAGATTATTGGCAGCGTGGCAGCCCCCACGATCTACTACAGCTTAGAGGGAAGTAATCTGTATTTCATGCTGGAGCAAGACGGAGCGGCACTTGACCCGCAGAATCTTTACTTTTAGGAGACAGTTGGACAGCGGTTTCCTGCGGGGATACACAATGGCGGGAAATCGTTTGGAAGATCATATAATCAGCAGGCGTTTGGATGGACCCAAACGCCTGCTATGCGGAGAAGAGGTAAGTATGGATATCGTGAACGGCAAGATTCATACTATGGGGCAGCAGGGCGTCATAGCGCACGGCGCGGTGCGGGTAGAAAACGGTAAAATCGCGTGGGTGGGCACCATGAGGCAGTGGCAGGAAATGCGCCACAGGGAAAACGAAAGCGGTGAACCCGGTGCAACAGACCAGGTGCTGGATGCGGGCGGCGGCTGGGTGATGCCGGGCATCATCGAGGCCCACTGCCATATGGGAATCACCGAGGAGAAGAAGGGCATGGAGGGGGACGACTGCAACGAGACCGTGGACCCTGTCACGCCCTGGCTGCGGGCCATAGACGCCATCAACAGCATGGATGCTGCCTTTGACGACGCAGTGCGGGCGGGCATCACCGCCGCCATGATTGGTCCCGGCAGCTCCAATGTGGTGGGAGGGCAGTTTGCTCTGGTCAAGACGCGGGGCAGACGGATTGACGATATTATAGTAAAAGCTCCTGCGGCAATGAAGGCGGCCTTCGGAGAGAATCCCAAGGTCAATTATTCCGGTCAGGGGAAAAGCCCTTCCACCCGCATGGCCATAGCGGGTATGCTGCGCAGGGAACTGTTTGAGGCGAAAAACTACTGGGAGCGTAAAAAGAAGGCCGAAGAAAAGGGCGAGGAGTTTCAGGAAGACTTCACTATGGAGTGCTGGATTCCCGTGCTGCGCGGGGAGATACCGCTGAAAGCCCACGTACACCGGGTGGACGATATTTTTACCGCTATCCGCATTGCCCGGGAGTTTGAGCTGGATCTGACGCTGGATCATTGCAGCGAGGGGCATCTGATAGCGGAGGAACTGGCAGAGGCGGGATACCCTGCCATTGTGGGGCCGGATCTGACCAGCCGCAATAAGATAGAGGTGCAGAATGTGGCCTTCAAGACCGCTGGAGTGTTGGCGAGGGCGGGCGTATTGGTGGCCATCACCACGGACCATCCCGTGTCCCAGATTCAGTCACTGCCTCTCTGTGCCGGGATGGCTGTGAAATCCGGGCTTCCCATGGAGGAAGGACTTCGGGCAATTACCATCAATCCGGCCCGAATCTGTGGGGTATCAGACAGGATGGGCTCACTGGAGCCGGGGAAGGATGCGGATATCTCGATTTTTAGTGGAAACCCTATGGAGGTGTTCACACAGACGCTCTATACGATTATAGACGGGCGTGTGGTTTATGGGGCCAAGGAGGATCGGGTGGGAGAAAGCCCCTGACACCGCAGGGCTCCCTCCCCCGGTATTCCCGGTCGGGGAAGGAATTGGGCCAAAGCCGCGAAGGTTTTCCCATTTGTATGGAAGGAAAGGCTTTACCACAGAGATATATTTTGCTATACTATGGAGTGAAATTGCGCGTGGCCTGACAGGTGGCCCGTTGCCGTAACCCCACTATAGTCGCGCGGATACTTGGAGAGCATATTATGATTACATTAAATGAGGTTCGGGAAATCTGCGATAAAGTTTGTTTGGAAAATGGGGCTGTATCGGAGCGTAATTTATGGGAAGATATATCCTGTATTGTGTACCGCGTAGATGTATTTGAATGTGGTGAGGCTACCATAATAGACCGGCATATAGATATAGAATATTCATTCGGAGAATATTATGAAATCCCGGAGGATACTCCGATATTTGCATTTATTCGTACTTTGTGCGAACTTCCGTTATTGCGGGAAGAGACGGAAATGATCCTTTACCAAAGGGATGAATAATCCTATGACTTTTGACTTACGAACTGTCAAGCGGATGAGCAGGAGCCGGTCCATGTGTATACATGGACCATTGCGTGAGAAGGACGGGTACAATATGTGCGCAGAGGAATATAATAGTTACTAAAGTCAGCGGATTTCGCGAAAGCGGGAGAGGGAACCGGCTGTTACATAGATCTAAATGTGGGGACCATCGAATATGTGGACGCGTAAGCTATTTCGTTGTAGGTCCTTAGATTCGATTGCCGGAAACGAATCAAAACAGACGGAAGGGCGGAAGGGATGCATGGAGATGACATATCAGGACCTGAGGGTCCAATACATAGAGCAGGGACAGGGGCCTTTGGTGGTTCTGTTTCACGGCTGGGGAGCCAACAAGGAACTGTTTGGGGCCCTTATCAATACACTGGCGGCGCAGTATCGGGTGGCGGCGCCGGATACGCCGGGATTCGGACAGAGCCAGGAACCGGGAGAGGCCTGGAGTTTGGCGGATTATTGCGATTTTTCCAAGGCATTTATCGACCATGTGGCGGCACCGGAGGACAGAGAGGTGATTCTGGCGGGACACTCCCATGGAGGGCGCACTCTGATCAGACTGGTGGGCAGCGGTATCCTGGAGCGGAAGGTGCGGAAGCTGATTTTGATTGACAGCGCCGGGATTGTCCATGAAAAGACCCCCGCGCAGATGCGACGGATTAAGCGGTATAAAAGGGGAAAAAAGTTTTTAAGCCTGCCGCCGGTAAAGGCGCTTTTTCCCCATGCGCTGGAAAAATTGCAGAGTAAGTCAGGATCGGCAGATTACCGGATGGCATCCCCCATTATGCGCCAGAGCATGGTGAAGGTGGTCAATGAGGATGTTCGGGAATATCTGCCCCGGATAGAAGCGGAGACCCTGCTGGTATGGGGAGAGCAGGATCAGGATACGCCGCTTTCCGACGGACAGCTGATGGAGAAACTGATTCCCGGCTCCGGTCTGGCGGTGCTGGCCGGGGCGGGACATTTTAGCTTTCTGGACCGGCAATATCAGTTTCTAGCGGTGATGCGGTCTTTCCTGGGGATTGGCACGGGCGTGGGGGTGTAAATATGATCCATATATTTTTCGCATTTATCATTATGGCTGCGTTGGCAGCCATTCTGCTGGGGGTGCGCTATACGCTGCACATGTTCCAGCAAAGTTCCTACCAATATCGGTCTTACTGGCGGTATATGAAAACCCATCCCGTCATGACGCTGTTGCCGCTGGTGGGGGTGCTTCCTCTGGCGGGCGGCTTTATGGGGGGAAAGCCCCTGGGGATGGTGACAGTGATTCTGGGCGGAGATTGTTTCTTTCTGCTGTTGCTGGCGATGCTGTACCGGCCCAGAGCAGCCAAGAAAAAGCTGGTGTATACCCCCCGGGTAAAACGTCTGATTGCTTCCACGGCGGCGCTGTACGTGGTGATGACTCTGGCTGTACTGTTACTGGCAGGGATCTCCCGGTGGCCTTTGCTGGGGACGATGGTGGCGGGAGCCATGGTCAGCCCCTATATGGTGATGCTGGCCAATCTGGTCAACAGGCCTGTGGAGAAAGGCATCAACCGATACTATATCCGGGATGCCCGAAGGATGCTGAAAGCCTGCCCCAATCTGAAAATCATCGGCATCACCGGCAGCTATGGCAAGACCAGCGTGAAATACTATCTCCACACACTGCTGGGCGCCGGATATGATGTACTGATGACTCCGGAGAGTTTTAACACGCCCATGGGCGTGGTGAAAACCATCAGAGGCAGTTTAAAGGCCACCCATGAGATTTTTCTCTGTGAGATGGGGGCCAGGCATGTGGGGGATATCAAGGAGATCTGCGAGATCGTGGACCCGCAGATCGGTGTGATTACTTCCCTGGGCTATCAGCACCTGGAGACTTTCAAGACGCTGGATCATATCGTAAGTACCAAGAAGGAGTTGTTTGACGCGCTGCCTGTGGGAGGGCCCCGGTTTGTAAATGGGGACAACGAGTATGTGAAGCAGTATGAGGTGAACCGGGATGCTATTACCTATGGTCTGGAGGAGGGCAACGCATATCGGGCCTATGATCTGGAATACAGCGAGAAGGGAACCCGTTTTTGGGTGCAGGCCCCGGACGGCGGCAGAGAGGAATTTACCACAAGGCTTTTGGGGGAACACAATGTGATCAACATTACCGGGGCTATTGCGGTGTCTCATGAACTGGGAATCCCTTTGGATAAACTGAAGATCCCGGTGCGCAGGCTGGAGGGGGCGCCCCACCGGCTACAGCCCATTGCCAGGGGCAACACAATTATCATCGACGACGCGTACAATTCCAATCCAAACGGTGCCCACATGGCGCTTAAGACCCTGGGCATGTTCCAGGGGGTGCGGGTGCTGGTGACCCCCGGTATGGTGGAACTGGGGGAGCAGGAGGACCGCTATAATTATGAGTTTGGCAGGGAAGCCACCCGGTATTGCGACTACATTGTGTTGGTGGGACGCAGGCAGACAGAGAGCATACAGAAGGGCGTGTCAGAAACGGATTTTGACAGGGATCATTTCTATGTGGCGGAAGATTTGCAGGATGCAATGAAGTATGTGTACGGTATTGTTACGAACCAGAAGCTGATTGTGCTGCTGGAGAATGATCTGCCGGATAACTATCTCTGAAAACGGGGCTGGCATACAGCGGTATAGAGATTTCCGATTTTTCTTTTTGCCGGGGGATGTCGATCGTGGCGGACGGGAACCTGTTAGGAAGGATCTTCACGGAAATACAATCATGTTATTATAAGGAGCGTATTATGAAAATTAAGTTAGCGGTTATTTTTGGCGGTAAGAGTGTGGAGCATGAAATCTCCATTATTTCCGCTTTACAGGCCTGTGAGTACATCAATCGGGAGAAATACGAGGTCATTCCCCTGTATATGACCAAGGAGGGAGAGTTCTACATGGGAGAGCAGATGGGCAATATCGAGCGCTATAAGGATATTCCGCTGTTGCTTCGGGAGAGCACCCGGGTGCTGTTGCTTTCGGAGGAGGGCAAGGTGAATATGGTGCGCTATCCCATGAAGAAGCTGGGCAGTAATGTGTTGGGCAGCATTGATGTGGCATTTCCTATCGTACACGGCACCAATGTGGAGGACGGTGCCTTGCAGGGGTACCTACAGACGCTGGGGTTGCCCTATGTGGGCTGCGATGTGCTTTCTTCTGCGGTGGGTATGAATAAGTATGTGATGAAGACGGTGTTTAAGGACAACGACATTCCGGTCCTAGACTGCGCATGCTACAATCTGGTGGACTTTGAGGATGTGGAGAAGTTGATGGACCGGATAGAGGACAGATTCCCCTACCCGGTTATTGTCAAGCCCATCAACTTGGGCTCCAGCGTGGGAATCCGCAAGGCAAATCACAGAGAAGATCTGGAGGAGGCGCTGGGGCTGGCATTCACATTTTCCCAGAAAGTGTTGGTGGAGCCTGCCATTCAGAATCTGAAAGAGATTAACTGTGCCGTGCTGGGGGACGAATTGGAGGCGGAGGCATCCGAGTGTGAGGAGCCTTTGAACGCGGAGGAAATACTGACCTACGAGGACAAGTACATTGGGGGCGGCAAGAGCAAGGGCGCTTCTAAAGGTATGGCCAGCTTAAGTCGCGCCATACCCGCCAATATAGCGGCCGGACGCAGGGAAGAAATCCGGCAGATGGCAGTGAAGGCTTTCAAATGCCTGGGCTGTAGCGGGGTGGCCCGCATTGATTTTATGATAGATCAGGACACCGATCAGGTATACTTAAACGAGATCAATACCATTCCCGGTTCTCTGGCTTTTTATCTCTGGGAGCCTGTGGGCCTTCCATATCCGCAGTTGCTGGAGCGTATGATACAGCTGGCCTTAAAGCGTCACCGGGAGAACGGGAAGCTGACATTCTCTTTTGAAACCAACGTGCTGGCAGGGGTGAAGCTGGGCGGCGTCAAGGGGGCTAAGGGCAGCAAATAGCGCAATGGCCGCAGCCAAACCGTTTTCGGTTTAACTGCGGCCATAATCTATGACAATAGGATACATATGCATTTCCTTCGATCAGAATCCCCTATACGTGCCGCTGTGGACTGCCCCGATTTTCAGTGTGCGGCAGTCTTTTTCAAATCCTCCAGCTCCTGTAGATTGCGGTGATAGGCTTCCGCTATGATGCCCTGTACATAGCCGCTTAAATTCCTGCGGGTGTCCTTATCCAGAGCCTGGATGTCAACGGGCTTGCAGTATTCGATGATGACGGTCTGTTTTTGAATCCGGGGCAGATGATCCTCAAATATGGTGTTGGTGCCTGCCAGAGCGATGGGCAGAACCGGGACCTTTGCCTTCTCGGCAATTTTAAAACTTCCCTCGTGGAAGGGCAGGAAATCCTGGTCCGTATCATTGCGGGTCCCCTCCGGGAAAATGCAGATGGAGATGCCGGACTTTACTTTCTCCACACCCTCCAGTATGGTTTTGAGGCCCTTTTTTAAATCGCTGCGGTCCAAAAACAGGCAGTGAAGAAAATGCATCCACACGTTGAGCAGAGGATACCGCAGCATTTCCCGTTTAGCCACATAGCCAGTGGGCCGGGGCACTCGGACATAGGTCAGAATAATATCATAATAGCTGCGGTGGTTGCCCACATACAGCACTGCTTTGTCCCGGGGGACATTTTCCTCTCCTTTGACGATGACTTTGACGCCGGATAAGCGGATCACCAAGCGGAAAGCCCAGTTGACGATGGCGAGGGAAGTTCTGTCCTTGAGGGGTCGGTTAAATTTGCCAATGCACCATTCCATCAGCATCAGAGGCGTTGACAGTATGAGAAACAACAAAACAAACAGTAGCACAAGTATCAGTCTAATCATAAGTCCTCCCGGTAATCGTAAGCGTATAATGCCATGTATTTCATCTCAGTATAGCATATTTTAACATATGTGTACATAAGTTAAAATAAAACAACCGGGATGAAAAAAGATGGGAAAGAGAATTTTGGTATGGCTGTTATGCCTGGGGACGCTGCTTGGCCTGTGCGGATGCAGCCTGATGAGCACACAGGAGGTGAAACTCCGGGATCTGGATTTTACCATACTGGGGGAGGAACTGGTGCCTGGGGAACTGGCTACTATGATTGAGGAGCGCAAGGCGGAGGCGTTTAAGATGACTTACTCCGACAATGAAAACCTGTACATATGCGTGGGTTATGGCCAACAGGAAACCGGGGGCTACAGCATCACTGTGGATGAACTCTATCTCACCGAGGAGGCGGTCTACGTCCAGACTACCCTGTTGGGACCGGATGTGGCCGAAAAGGGAAACAGGACGCCTTCTTACCCTTATATCGTGATTAAGACGGAGTACCTGGACCAGCCGGTGATCTGCAAATAGAAGAAGCCTATATAAGAAAACGGCCAACGGCGGAAGAAGAATCATATGCCCCCAAGGGAATCAGACAATGGACTTAGTCTGATTCCCTTTTTGATTTGCCCGGGAAGAACGCTCTCCTCCAATGCTTTTGCAGAAAAACATTTACTTATATGTCCTAGGGCTGTATACTATAGGGAAATCAACAGGGTTAAAAGAAGATAAAAAAGATCTGAAAGAGAGCAGGAACCGTTTTCGTCGGCGGATGGGAAACGGAGTGCGAAAACAGGGAATAGCGTATATCTGGGCGCATAAAGCCACAACATAAGGACAACATGAAGAATAGGAGGCGGGATATGCTACTGATCGAGAAGGGCTATATGATCGACCCGAAATCGGGGCGGGAAGGAAATTATGACATACTGACGGAGGGAGGGCGGATCAGGAGAATTGGCAGAGACCTTCGGCGGGAACTGACCGAGAAAGAACGGGAAAACTGTAGGATTCTGAATGCGGAGGGACTGCTGGTGGCCCCGGGACTGGTGGATGTGCATGTTCATTTCCGGGACCCCGGTTTCACCCACAAGGAAGATATTCTGACGGGGGCCCGAGCCGCAGCTAGGGGGGGATTTACCACCGTGGTGCTCATGGCCAATACCTGGCCCACCGTGGACACGGAAGAGACGCTGCGGTATGTGCTGGAGAAGGGAAAGACTACGGACATCCATGTGGAGACTTGCGCCAATGTGACGCTGGGGATGAAAGGGCAGGAGTTGACGGACATGGACGCCCTGGCGGCGGCAGGGGCGGTGGGCTTTACCGACGACGGCATCCCTTTGACGGTTCCGGATATTGTCCGGGCCGCCATGGAAAAAGCGGCCCGGCTTGACAAGCCTGTCAGTTTCCATGAGGAAGATCCGGCGCTGATTGCGGACAACGGCGTCAACCGGGGCAGGGCCAGCGAATATTACGGCATAGCCGGTTCTCCCAGGGAGGCGGAGATCTCCATGGTAGAGCGGGATCTTGGGATTGCTCTGGAGACGGGAGCCTGTATCAATATCCAGCATATCAGCAGCAGAGAGGCGGTGGAACTGGTGCGCCAGGCCAAAAAGAAAGGGCACAATATCCATGCGGAGGCAACCCCCCATCACTTTTCGCTGACAGAGGAGGCGGTCATACAGCATGGCACGCTGGCCAAGATGAATCCGCCCCTGCGGACCGAGGAGGACCGTCAGGCTATCATCCGTGGATTGGCCGATGGTACCATAGATCTGATTGCCACGGACCATGCGCCCCACAGCGCCCAGGAGAAAGCCCAGGAGATCACCAAGGCTCCCAGCGGCATCATTGGTCTGGAGACTGCCCTGCCCCTGGCGATTACCGAACTGGTAAACGGCGGTTATCTGCCCATGAAGAGCGTGCTGGAAAAGATGAGCGCCAACCCGGCGGCCATGTATCATCTGGATGCGGGCTATCTGGCGGAGGGCGGTCCGGCGGATCTCATTCTGGTGGACACGGCGGCAACGCAGAGTTTCACTGAGTATGCTTCTAAATCCTGCAACACGCCCTTTACTGGCCGGGAACTGCACGGCGTGGTGACGGTCACGATCTGCGGTGGGAAAGTGGTGTACCAACACCCGGAAACATGAGCGGCAGGGCGGCCTCCTGGGAGTCCATATGGATCATCCGTTTTATGTCCGTATTTACTTCCGGACCATCAAAGATATCCTCCGCCGCCATATGGGTATTGCCCGGCGCAAACGCCACATGCGTCACTTTACCGATCTGCTTCGGCGTCACTTCATACGTTTCCTCGGACCAGCGGGACATGCCGTAAATCCTGTCGCCGAAAGCCTCAATACAGGTTATGGGCGCCTCCTTGCAGTATCCCATATCTCTATTTTCACAGGATTTGACCGGAGAGGCAATAGAAGATGCGAGGGACTTATCTTAGATTTGACAGCGATTTTTCATAATTGTATACTATACAATAGTGTAAATTGCCTACGGATACAACAGGCGTTTGCAAAACTTGCTTTCTGGAAACAGAGGATGGGCAATCTATACAAAATAAGGGCGACTTGCCACCGCATGGGAGCCTGTTTTTGTATATATTCACCAGCCTCGTCACTTGCGGACAGAATTTCGCAATTACCTATACGGATACAAAAATGAGAGGAGATATTTCATGAAAGAAAAAACCACGGCGAAGGTACTCTCCCAGCGGGAGATAGCCCCGCGCATCTATGACCTGTGGCTGGAGACTGATCTGGCGGTCCAGGCAAAGCCCGGTCAGTTTATCGGCGTATATCCGAAAAACGCCGCCACTTTGCTGCCCCGGCCCATCAGCATCTGCGAGGTCAATGGCGAGAGGACGGCTCTGCGCATTGTCTACCGCGTAGCGGGACAGGGTACGGCGGAATTTTCCGCTCTGAAAGAGAACGATTCCATAGATATTCTGGGGACGCTGGGCAATGGTTTTCCTCTGGAGGCGGGCAGAGGAAAGCGCTGCTTTCTGATGGGGGGCGGCATCGGCGTTCCTCCCATCCTACAGCTTGCAAAGGAACTGGAGGGAGATAAGTCCCTGATCATGGGCTATCGGGACGGCAATCTGTTTCTGACGGAGGACTTCGAGAAATACGGCAGAGTCTATGTGGCCACAGAGGACGGCAGCCGGGGCACAAAGGGCAATGTGCTGGACGCCATAGAGGAAAACGGACTACAGGCAGATGTGATCTATGCCTGCGGTCCCATGCCCATGCTGCGTGCCCTCAAGGAATATGCGCGCAGGCATGGGATCAAGGCATATATCTCCCTGGAGGAGCATATGGCCTGTGGCGTGGGAGCCTGCCTGGGTTGTGTGGTGAAGACGAAAGAGGTGGATCACCATTCCCATGTACACAATGCCCGCATCTGTACGGATGGGCCGGTTTTTGACGCAGAGGAGGTGGACATCTGATGAACACACAGGTAAATATAGCGGGCGTATCATTGAAAAATCCGGTGATGACGGGTTCCGGGACCTTTGGATCGGGCATGGAGTACAGTGAGTTTGTGGATTTGAGCCGTCTGGGCGCTGTGGTGACCAAGGGTGTGGCCAACGTGCCCTGGCCCGGCAATCCCACTCCCAGGGTGGCGGAGGTTTACGGCGGAATGCTCAATGCCATCGGCTTGCAGAATCCGGGCATTGATGTTTTTGTACAGAGGGATATTCCTTTCCTAAAACAGTACAACACAAAAATAATCGTAAATGTGTGCGGCAAAACCGTGGAGGACTACCTGGAGGTGGTGGAGAAGCTGGGGGAGGAATCAGCCGTAGCCATGCTGGAGATCAATGTGTCCTGCCCCAATGTGAAGGAGGGAGCCATCGCCTTTGGACAGAAAGCGGACGCGCTTTATAATATCACGGAGCAGATCCGGAAGAAGGCCAGACAGCCCATCATTATGAAACTCAGCCCCAATGTGACGGATATCACGGAGATGGCCATAGCCGCAGAGGCTGCGGGGGCGGATGCGCTCTCCCTGATCAATACGCTCACGGGCATGAAGATCGACATTCACCGACGCTGTTTTGCGCTGGCCAACAAGACCGGCGGCATGAGTGGTCCGGCCATCAAACCCGTGGCGGTTCGCATGGTGTACCAGGCTGCGCACGCCGTAAAGATTCCCGTGATCGGTATGGGCGGTATCGCCACGGCGGAAGATGCCATTGAATTTATTCTGGCGGGGGCCACGGCGGTCAGTGTGGGAGCCATGAACTTTGTGGACCCTTATACCACGATAAAGGTCATAGAGGGAATCGAGGAGTACATGCGCGCCTACCACGTGGAAAATGTAACCGACTTAATCGGAGCCGTGGTGTAGAAAAGGGCATGAGAAAAGGGGATTTGGGGAAGGGTGATAAGTCCTCCGTAAATCTGAGCGCCGATGCATATATAAGAAACAGTCAACATGGCTCTCCTGGACGAAATATGCGGGAGAGTCCATGTATTTCAGGAATAAAACACAAACTTCCTTCATAGATATACTAATAAGTATAATTCTTCGCAGATTCCTTCGGGAATCTGTGGAGCGGTAAACAGGAGGTAGTTTTTTTGTGGAACTGATTAAGAAAAATATACATATGGACCACGTCAGGACCCAGGCAGTATCCCAGATTACGCTGGAGGAGGATATGAATATTCCGGACCAGAAGCCGGATGTGAACAGCCTGTGCTTTGACAGGGCCTCCGTGATGATCGACGAGGTAAAGCCTTACACGGATTATGTGCAGGTGCGGGGACGTCTGTGTTTCGCGGTGCTGTACCACACCCAGGAAGAAGGCTGCGGCCTGGTGACGCTGGAGGGCAAAATTCCCTTTGAGGAAAAAATCAATATGCAGGGCGTTCAGGGGAGCGATATGGTGCATGTGCAAAATACGCTGGAGGACTTGAGCGTGGGGATCATCAATTCCCGTAAACTCAGTATTCAGGCCGTGGTGATGCTGACAGCCCTGGTACAGGAACTCTATGATGAGGAGGCACCCATCGGTCTTTACGGGGAGGACAGCGCGGAGTATCGGCGCACCCCGATGGAGGTGGCCCAGATCGCCATCTGTAAGAATGATATTTTCAGAATGAAGGAAGAGGTTACCCTTCCTGCCAGCTATCCGAACATGTTTCAGATTCTGTGGAGCAGCCTGACTCTGGACGATGTGGAGTGCAAACCGCTGGAGGAAAAACTTTCCCTGCAAGGAGATCTGCATCTCTTTCTGCTGTATGAGGGCGAGGGGGAGGAGCATCCCGTGCGTTCCTTTGAGACTACCCTCCCTTTCAGCGGCATGATGGAATGTCATGGCTGTAAGGACGGCATGATTCCCGATATTCAATTTATGATGGGGCAGCAGGAACTGGATATTCGCCCGGACCTGGATGGAGAGGAGCGAATCATTGGCCTGGAGACAGTGCTGGATATTGATATTCGGCTTTATGAGGAGGAACAGACGGAGATCCTGACGGATATCTATGGAGTGACCAAAGAACTGACCACCATCAGCCGGTCGGCGTCTCTGCGGCGTCTTCTGTCCAGGGTAAACGGAAAAATGAAGGTAAATGACCATGTGCGCATTCAAAACAGGGATGCAGGTATCCTGCAACTGCTGCACAGCCAGGGTATGGTACAGCCTGACCGTCAGGAAGTGACGGAGGATGGGCTGGAACTGTGGGGGAGTCTACAGGTAAAGGTTCTCTATATCACCGGAGCGGACGATACGCCCTATGCCAGCACTACGGCGCAGATTCCCTATCATTATACGCTGGAGATACCGGGCCTGGAAAAAGAAGATATTTGTGATGTGAAATGCAGCGTGGAGCAGCTACAGGTGACCATGCTGGACGGGGAGGAAATGGATGTGAAAGCAGTGCTGGTCTTTGGCACCATCGCTTTTCGCAGTGTTCCGCTGGAACTGATCGGGGACGTGATAGCATCTCCTCTGGATACCCACAAGCTGGGTACATTGCCCGGAATGACCATCTATATTGTAAAGCCCGGAGATAACCTGTGGAACATCGGCAAACGCTATTATCTTCCCGTGGAACGGCTGCGGGAACTGAACGAGCTCACCAGCGATGAATTGTCGCCGGGCCAGAAACTGCTGGTGGTGAAGGGCGGCATGGCGTAGAGCGCAATATAGTAATTGAGATTTCTAAGATCGTCTACTAGAATAGAAACCAATGCTGCAAATATGATATTTAAAAACAGGAGTGACTTGGCACTCCTGTTTATCATGACAATTTAAATTTACGTTCTGCTGGCATTTTATTATCATATCGCTTTTCGATAGATTTCAAATTTTCTTTTTCCTATGGTCTGTTTTTCCAGGCGTATCCAGATATCCCCTGCATATTTCTGCTTTTTGTCCATTATGACTGCCAATATGGTATCTTTATGAGCGATCTTATAAAGCTGCGCATACATTGCATGCAGGGAATCGCCTGTGTTTCCTTCCCAAACCGCCAGATTGCCATAGGGCACATCCGCTATTATATAAGCCCAATACAGTAAGCAGGTACCCGCATCCACAGCAGGGATCATAAACCGTATGACAATTTCCTGTAGGAAGGTAACGGACACACCTTCTGTAAATTTCATTTCCAAGCCGAACCGGAAAATTGGGGGAACCGGAAGCCTCATAGATCACCCGGCCACTGGAGAGGTCTTCATAATTTTGGTGTTCCGAATATTTATATACCATTTTTACATAATCCTATCAGGGAGCGATAACGGAAAACACCGCCCAATTACCTGCCGGGTAATTGGACGGTATCCTCGCCTTCGATGTGTCAGCTGATCCTGATTACAACAATAGAATCCTGCGGAACATGGATTCTGTTATTGCTTGCCTGCGTCCACAGCCATCTTGTCAAAGCCTGACAGAACAGCGTCATAAGTCTGCTGGCAGATGCCGGGCAATTTGCCGCCCCAGGTCTTTTCCGCTTTCTTGTAACCCTTCTCAAAAGCGGCTTTCATTTCATCGATCTTGTCAGGATCACCGCCGGTCAATGCCGTGGCAAAACTTAAGATACGATCCGAGGTCTGCTTTACGCCCCAGTAACCATCCTCCGCAATGTCCTTCTGAGCCTGTAGACGGGTGGCGGGGTCAACCTTGTAGTTGCCGCTGCGCAGGAACTGCCAGATATCGTTGGCCTGCCCGTAAGCAGTGGACTGCTTGGTCATCATCTGCTCAACCAGGCTTCTCAACTGGGAGGTGCGTGCCTCCGCGTCTGCCTTGAGCTGATTGATCACACTGGTATTGGGCTTGTAGGTCTTCTTGGCAGAAGCCGTGGTCTCCGTGGAGTGCTCATATACTACCCCCGAACCCTCAGAGGTTGCAGTGCTCTTCGCGGTCTCAGCAGCCGTGGTTTCCCTGGCAGCGGATGTGTAGCTGCTATAGGCGGCCTGTGTTGATGTAACTCCGTTTACATTCATATTGACCTTCTTTCCGGCGCCATAACGCCTGTTGTGTTCGCATCATCCGTGATGCGGTATCGATACAGATACTTGTATGGTATATTTCGGCAAAAACCTTAAAATATTTATAGACGTAAATCTTTTTCTTTAAAATCTTTTTGGCTGATGAAGAATATGGATTCTGTAGGCACAAAAGAAAAATGTTCTCCGAAGAATCCGTGATATGTAACAAATTCTAAAATAATAGGCTCCCACAAGTGTACTGACACATTTACTTTCAGCGAAATGACGCAGAATGCATTTTCAGGCTGCAAGGCAGCGGAGGGAGACGATGCGGTGGCCTCGCTGCCCCACAACAACGCAGCAGATGGAAATTCCGGCAAGTCATTTGGCAAAATGGAAATGTGTCAGTACCCTAGCCACTACGCATTGACAAAATTATAAATATTGTATATAATTTAGTACAATCTATGTATACAAAATGCAACGGAAGTACATGGCCTGGGCGGGCAGATGGGAGTGTAGCTAAAATTATGAATCCATATAAAGAGACGTTAATCCGGAGGGCATATGCCAAAATCAATCTGGGGCTGGATGTGACAGGCCGTCTGGAGAACGGTTATCACCTGGTGCGAATGATCATGCAGACGGTGGGAATTTACGATGTGCTGACATTTACCGCCGCGCAGAGCGGTATCCGGATATCCATGGAAGGCGGAGAACTGCCCACAGGCGAGGATAATCTGATCTACAGGGCGGCGGGGCTGTTGATGGAGGCCGGCGGCGTGAAAGGGGGAGTGGACATTCATCTGGAGAAACACATCCCCATAGCTGCGGGTATGGCGGGAGGCAGCAGTGACGCGGCGGCTACATTGCTGGGGCTGAACGAACTTTTTGCACTTGGATTTTCCCGGGAACAGTTGCGGCAGCTGGGGGTGCGCATCGGCGCGGATGTGCCTTACTGTATCATGGGGGGAACGGCTCTGGCGGAGGGAATCGGGGAAATACTGACCCCCCTGAAACCGGCGCCGCAGTGTGTCCTCCTGGTTGCGAAACCGGATATTCAGGTGTCTACAAAGTATGTCTATGAACGGTTGGATGCCAGAAAGGACTGGCGGCATCCGGACATTGAGGGAATGCGTTCTGCCATTGAAAGAGGCGATCTGTCAGGGATAGCGGACCGTCTGGGCAATGTGCTGGAGACGGTGACAATAGAGGCCTGCCCGGTAATCCAGCGGATCAAGCGGGAAATGATCGCCTGCGGCGCCATGGGCAGCCTGATGAGTGGCAGCGGCCCCACGGTATTTGGCATCTATGACAGTCAGGAGCAGGCAGGGACCGCCAGGGACTCTCTGAAAGAGAGGGGATTGGCCAGAGAACTTTTTGTGACGGAGTTCGTGTGAGACTGCGGACTGTAAAACAGTAGATTTCCGCGCAATGCATTGATTTCAGAATGCCTTTCCAAGCTGGTCGGTAAAGGGGAAGGCGCAAGAGAGGAACTTTGCCTTTTAGAACTGCCGCATAGTGACGGCACAGCGATTAGGAGAACGAAGGATCTCCAATAGGAGGGTGTTCCATGCAGGACAATTTGAGCATGCAGATGAATGAATTTTTGCCGCTGCGGGATGTGGTGTTCAACACCCTGCGACAGGCGATACTGACAGGGGAATTAAAACCCGGCGAGAGGCTGATGGAAATTCATCTGGCCAATAAGCTGGGCGTCAGCCGTACGCCTATCCGGGAGGCTATCCGTAAGCTGGAGTTGGAGGGGCTGGTGACCATGATTCCCAGAAGGGGCGCGGAAGTGGCCCAAATCACGGAAAAGAGCATGAACGACGTGCTGGAAGTGCGCAGGGCGTTGGATGCCCTGTGTGTGGAACTGGCCTGCGAGAGGATTACGGGAGATGATCTGGCGCGGCTGAAACAAGCCTGTGAGGCCTTTGAGGAGGCGGTCCGGACCAGAGAGATCAAGAAGGTGGCCAGAGCGGATGTGGAATTGCACGATATCATCGTGCAGGCCACGGGCAATCAGCGTCTGGTACAGCTGATCAACAATCTGTCGGAGCAGATGTATCGTTACCGTTTTGAATATATCAAAGATATCAGCCAGCATCAGCGCCTGGTTGACGAACACCGGATGATCTACGACAGTATTGTAAAAAAAGACAAAGAAGCGGCAAGTCAGGCAGCCCACGTGCATATAGATAATCAGAAGAAAGCGATTATCGCGCAAATTCGCAGTGAAAAGAAGAAGCGCTGATACGCCCCACATGTATAAACGGCTTAATAAACGGCAATAACTCTGTGTAGGGAATGCTTCCGTCCAAGGAAGGTATCCGGAATGGAGTATTGTATATGGAAAAAACACGGGTCATAAGGCTTGCGCTATGTTTTTGCCTGTATATGGGCTGCTGGGGGCTGGTATACCCTGAGATTCTGATCACATCGGACACCTGCAATGTGGTCTGCGAGGACGAGGCGGGAGAGGAAGCGCAAAAACAGGCCGCCCAGTTGACCGCGCAACAGCTGTACCATGCTCTGCGGGAGGCGGAACCGGAGCAGGTCCGTTATCGCAGCAGGCTGCTGGAACTGCTGGAAAAAATCTGGAAGTAATGAGGAATTCCGGGGACCCAAAACAGCGGATAGGAGTAAAAATGAAAGTAGAATGGCAACACACGGATAAAAATGCGCCGATTGGGGTCTTTGACTCGGGAGTGGGAGGACTGACGGTGGTTCGGGAGATCATGCGTCAGATTCCCAACGAAAAAATTATCTACTTTGGCGATACGGCCCGGGTGCCTTACGGAAGCAAATCCAAGGAGACAGTGACCCGGTTTTCCAAACAGATTGTCCGGTTTTTAAATACTTTCCAGGTTAAAACCATTGTGGTGGCCTGCAACACGGCCAGCGCCTATGCGTTGGCTGAACTGGAGAGGGAGAGTGACATCCCCATCATAGGGGTGGTAAAGCCCGGAGCCAGGGTGGCCAGCGAAGTCACGCACAACGGCAGGATCGGTGTGATTGCCACGGAGGCCACTATCGGCAGCAAGATCTACAACCAGTACTTAACCCTGCTGAACAAGGATGTGACAATCTATGGGAAAGCCTGCCCGCTGTTTGTACCTCTGGTGGAGGAGGGACTGTGGGTGGACCCAGTGACGGACGAGATTGCAAAGAGGTATCTGACGGAGTTGATTGACTTGGATATAGATACATTGATTCTGGGGTGCACTCATTACCCGCTGATTCGTTCCACTCTTGGCAGGATCATGGGGGAGAAAGTGACACTGGTCAATCCGGCCTACGAGACAGCCAGAGAGTTGAAGGAACTACTGACGCGAATGGATTTGCTGGGAGATCATGCACCGGTGCTGGGGGAAAACCAGTACCAATTTTATGTCAGCGACATGGCGGAGAAATTTAAGAGCTTTGCCAATTCGATCATTAAATATGGGATTTTGTCGGCCAAGACTATACATATTGAAGAGTATTATACCGACGAACGCTAAGACACTTCGAGTTTTGTCTGGCGCCGGTTTTGTAATCGGGCAATATGTGCCGGACAGAAAGGAAAGCCTGACCGTTAGTGAGTATAGGTACAGCTTCCGGGAACGAGTTGGAAAGAAGATATATTACCATGGTATTCTCCGAAACGTGGGGGGAGAGGAAAATTGGAAAACCAAAGAGTGCGGCTTATTTTTCGGATTATGAACAGACCGGCCGGGGAGCCGGTTTCCTCGGAAAACGCCCAGTGTAGCTGTCTGGAGACAGAAGGGATGTATTACAAGAGAGGGGATGCTCATTACTGCCTGTATGAGGAACAGCCGGAGGGCTGGGAAAAACCGTATAACGTGATGCTGAAATGGAAGGGTACTGTTCTGGAGAGACAGATCCGGGGGGAAAAACCATTCAGAATGGTCTTTGAACCGGGAACATGTCACTGCGATTTCTACCATACTCCCTATGGCAATCTGCTGTTGGATACAGAAACCGACAGATTAGAAATCACCGAAGATGGGAACGGTTTTTTCCTGGAGCTGGAGTATGGGGTAAAACAGGAGGGGCAGCTCGTCTCTGAGAACAGGATGGAAATTCATATTTTGAGTATGGACGGAGACAACAATGAAATCCGCGCTCTGTGAAGATTCCATTGGCATGAATACAAAAGCGGTCGGCAATGCGCCGACCGCTTTTGTAAGACTATTTCAGAGGTTTGGCACCGGCCTTTTCCTGGGCGGTCTCCCAAATCTTTTTAAAGAACCCTTTCTTTTTCTCCGGCTTCTTCTCGGATTTTCCGTGCAATCCCCTCACATCCAGCACATATATGCCGCTGACTACTGCCTTGACTTCTTTTTTTACCGGCACACTGTCAAAAATCTTCTCATCACAGATCAGCGACATGATCTGAGGTCCAATTTTGGCTTTGATGATGGGCATCTTGGAATTGCGCATTAGCTTTGGCGTCTGGTCAATAACCATCTGCGGAAGTCCGGAATCTTTGATCTTCATACGCTTTTTGTCAATGATCAGCATGGACAGCGTCTGCTTGTTCTGTTCCAGCATCTCCTGTTGCTCGGCCTGCTTTTTCTGTGCTTTTTTGCCCAGAAAATATAAGAGCACCACTACGGCTATAAGTACTAAAAGTACCACGAGTATAACAATCTGATATGTTTCCATAAAACATAGCCTCCTGTATTAACGCTTCCCAGATATTGTATCATTCTTTCGCAGTGAAATCAACCAAGTTTTCCTGCTATTTATGATAATTTTAGAGATTTTCCGGGAAAAGTATGCTATAATGAGCCTGAATCTTTTGAGCGGGACGTATGGGTATACAATTCCCTAAGAGAGGTGAAGCAAAGGGAGACTGCGTGGCACCGCAGGACTGTGCCGTAGTATGCAGAGTGAGGAGAATATGGAAGCGTTTTTGGACAATCTACAGATAGTGGGAGGATTTGTGTCCGGACACCTGATTCTGTGGAATATGTTGTTTGCGATAATTATTGTTTTTTTTGAGCGGAAGGAGCCAAGGAGCGTGTGGGCTTGGCTTTTGCTGTTGTATTTTATTCCTTTTCTGGGCTTTTTGTTCTATCTGCTGCTGGGGACGGACATGCACAAACGGAAAATGTTCCGGATGAAGGAAGTGGAAGATCGTCTCAACGAGGAAGTAAGGGGGCAGGAACATCGTCTGTTGAGCCGCCGTCCAGGGGAGAGGGATGAGGAGATAGACCGGTATCGGGATCTGATTATGTATAATCTGGAAAGCTCCGGGGCTATGCTTACTTCTGACAATGAGATTAAAATTTACTCGGACGGGAATGCCAAGTTTGACGCGCTGATAGAGGATATGCGTCAGGCCAGGGAGTTTATCCACATGGAGTATTATATCATTAAAAACGACGTGTTATTCCAGCGGATTATAGAGGTATTGAAGGAGAAGGCGGAAGAGGGCGTGGAGGTACGCATTCTATTTGACAGCATGGGGTGCCGCACGGTAAAGAACAGATTCTGGAGACAACTTAACAGCTGGGGAATCCAGACGGCGGAGTTTTTTCCAGCGCTGCTGGGGAGACTACAGCTGCGCATTAACTACCGCAATCACCGCAAGATTGTGGTGATCGACAACAAGGTGGGGTATGTGGGCGGCTTCAATGTGGGTAAAGAGTATCTGGGGCTGGATGAAAGGTTTGGCTATTGGCGGGATACCCATCTGCGGATAGCAGGCGGCGCGGTATTCGGTTTGCAGTTGCGGTTTATTCTGGACTGGAATTATGCTGCGGAACAGAATCTGTTCACCGCCGGAAATTATCTGCAAGAGATAAAGACGCACAGTAAAAAGGGTTGTAAGGTGCAGATTATCAGCAGCGGACCGGATAACACCCAGAAGCAGATCCGGGATAATTACCTACAGCTGATTCATACGGCAAAGCGCAGAATCAGTATACAGACCCCCTATTTTATTCCGGACGAGTCCGTGATGAGCGCTTTGATGATTGCCATCCGCTCTGGTGTGGAGGTTCAGGTTATGATCCCCTGCAAGCCGGATCATCCCTTTGTGTACTGGGCAACCTATTCCTATATGGGCGACCTGGTGATGGCGGGGGCCAGTTGCTATACTTATGATGAGGGCTTTCTGCACAGCAAAGGGCTGGTGGTGGATGATGAAGTGTTCTGCTATGGAACGGCTAACATGGATATACGCAGTTTTTCCTTGAATTTCGAGGTAAACGCAGTGGTTTATGACAGGGACATGGCCCGGAAGATGACGGAACTTTTTGCGCGTGACCTGGAGCACTGTTCCCAGGTTACGCGGGAGTCCTATGCCAGCCGAAACCTTAAAATCCGCGTCAAGGAACAGATATGCAGGCTTCTGTCACCGCTGTTGTAGCCTTTGCGTTGGATGGAAAGAGGTGAATTGCGGGTATCCCGGACTCTTGTATGAGCGTGAAATGAAAAAATTAAGTCTTCCGCTTAAGGCGGAATTGTGGTATAAAGGATATTGTATCTGCTCTCCATGGAAGGTTCAGGGAAGGGCGCAGAGGGTAGAATGACGTTTTAACCGGTCTTATGGTTTTCTGGTGTTTTGGGGGATTACGAGGGAAACAAAAAGAGCAGCAGGGGATCATTTTGCATACGAAGAACAAAACAGAAAGAGGGAAAAAATGAAAAGAATAATTGGAGTGGTGCTGGCTGCATTGTTGGCGTCTGTCGTACTGGGTGGCTGTGGCAGTGAGTCAAACGCGCTGAAGGATATGAAGGTGGAAAAATATGTAACGCTGGGGGAGTATAAGGGGCTTCCGGCGGAGGTAGCGGCGGTTACTGTGGATGAGACCCAGGAGGCGGAACTGATGAAGGCCCTGTATATGGATTCCGTGACAAAGGAGTTGGGCGGTATCACGGACAGGGCGGTTTCTCTGGGAGATACCGTCAATATCGACTATGAGGGGAAAAAAGACGGGGTGGCTTTTCAGAGGGGGACGGCCAGCGGCGACATACTGGAGATCGGTTCAGGCAGTTTTATTGAAGGCTTTGAGGAGGGGCTGATCGGCGCCATGCCCGGCGAGACCAGAGATTTGGAACTGACATTTCCGGAAGGGTATCAGAATCCTGAACTTGCAGGGCAGGCCGTTGTTTTTACCGTGACGGTGAACTTTATATTGCCCACGGAATACAGCGACGAGGTAGTCGCCGCCATTGGCGTCCCGGATATTACCACCGTGGAAGAGATGCGTCAGTTTGTACACAATTATCTGGAGACGAATGCCAGGAACAATTATCAGGTTACATTGGAGAATGCCCTGATGGATGGTCTGGTGAGCGGATGTGTATTCCGGGAGATTCCGGCGGCTGTGCTGGAAAAGTATTATAATAATGTGCGGGCCGGCCTGGAAGCGGACAGTGCATCCCAGGGGATGGATCTGGAGACTTATTGTATGTACAATTATCGCATGGGTTCGGAGGATTTCCTGAACCAATACGCAGAAGTGGCAGCCAAACAGAGCCTTGCGGTACAGGCCGTGGCCAATGCGGAAAACCTGAATATATCCGATGAGGAATTACAGGAGAATCTGGAGCAGTACGCGACTCTGGGAGGCTACGACACAGTGGAGGATTTCCTGGGGGACTTGGACAAGGAGGAATACAGGGAGTTTTTCCTGTTGGAGAAAGTGTTGGATTTCCTGACTGAGAATGCCCGGATTACAGAGTACTAATCAGTATAATCATAATAGCTATACTCTGGATAACGCACGGACGGATTCCGGGCGCCATAAGCGTCAGGGAAACGATTACAAGAAGCGTTCGGAAAACCATCACCAAAGTGTGTGTTGGGAGGGAGTACGCGGAACTCTAAACAGCATACTTTTTGCCAATACACTGATGGATATCCGAATGCCAGAAGCGTTCGGATATCCATCCCCCAAGCGTGTGTTGGAAGAAAGTATGCGGAACTCTAAATAAGGAGGAAAATAACAATGAATTTGACAGACATCAAAACCCTTTATCGTGACACGGCGGCCTACGCCGACAGAGAGGTTACAGTGGGCGGCTGGGTGAGAAACAACCGAGATTCCAAGAACTTTGGCTTTCTGGTAATCAACGACGGCACTTTTTTTGAGACATTGCAAGTGGTGTACAGCGACAAGCTGGAGAACTTTGCGGAACTTTGTAAGATAAACGTGGGTGCGGCTCTGATCATCCGAGGTACGGTGGTGCTGACTCCCGACGCCAAGCAGCCCTTTGAGATGCAGGCGATTGAGGTGCTGGTGGAAGGCCCTTCCGGCGCGGACTACCCGTTGCAGAAAAAGCGGCATAGCTTTGAGTATCTGCGCACGATCTCCCACCTGCGTCCCCGGACCAACACCTTTCAGGCAGTGTTTCGGGTGCGTTCTCTGATTGCCTACGCGATTCACAATTTCTTCCAGGAGAGGGGCTTTGTTTATGTGCATACTCCGCTGATCACCGGCAGCGATTGTGAGGGGGCAGGAGAAATGTTTCAGGTAACAACCTTGGATCTCCAGAATGTTCCCAGGACGGAGGAAGGTCAGATTGACTTTACGCAGGACTTTTTTGGCAAGTCCACCAACCTGACGGTGAGCGGACAGCTAAACGGTGAGACCTTTGCCATGGCCTTTAAAAATATATACACTTTCGGTCCCACTTTCCGGGCAGAAAATTCCAACACGACCCGTCATGCGGCGGAGTTCTGGATGATTGAGCCGGAGATGGCTTTCGCTGATTTGAAAGATGATATGTTGCTGGCGGAGAGCATGCTGAAATATATCATCCGCTATGTGCTGGAGAACGCCCCGGAGGAGATGGCTTTCTTCAATCAGTTTGTGGACAAGGGACTGATCGAACGGCTGAATCATGTAGTCAATTCCGACTTTGGTCATGTGACTTACACAGAGGCCATAGAGATACTGGAAAAGCACAATGATGAATTTGATTACAAAGTATTCTGGGGCTGCGATCTACAGACCGAGCATGAGAGATATCTGACGGAGCAGGAGTTCAAGCGTCCGGTATTTGTAACAGACTATCCAAAAGAAATTAAGGCTTTTTATATGAAGCTGAACGAGGACGGCAAGACGGTGGCCGCCATGGACTGCCTGGTGCCCGGCATCGGAGAGATCATCGGCGGCAGTCAGCGTGAGGATCATCTGGAGGTACTGGAGCAGCGGATGGAGGAACTGGGGCTGAGAAAGGAAGATTATGGCTTCTATCTGGATCTGCGCCGCTACGGGTCCGCCCGTCACGCAGGTTTCGGACTTGGATTTGAGAGATGTGTCATGTATCTGACAGGAATGGGGAACATCCGTGACGTAATTCCCTTTCCCAGAACGGTAAATAATTGCGAACTGTAATGACTTCGTTTCTTCCAGCATATTTGATCCATAGGAGGGCGCTTATAGCGTGCAGCTATGGATCACCGGGTTGTGGGCGAGGAGGGAACATGCGGAACTAAAAAACAGCATGTTCCCGGAAAGCGCACTGATCCATAGAAGT
>CANSPM010000044.1 GCA_947648875.1 uncultured Lachnospiraceae bacterium | reverse complement strand
CGCCCCAGGGGTAATGCAGGTATATGCCTACCAGATATATTTAAGCGCAATGATATGGAAAATAACTGTATAAATTGAGTTATCCCAGGAGGTAAAAAGTGAAAAAAATGTGGGCATCTATTATTGTATTAGGCTTTATATTATTGGCAACTGTATTTTTTATTGTAGTGAATTGGATTCCTGAAAAATACGCAATAAAGGAAAATGAATTTAAAAATTATGCCCCTTTTATATTGGTGAAAGAAGTACATTATACAGGAACCGGTTGGGTGCAGATAGGAAATGAAAATGGTTATTTTTCACCGGAAACATATGTGGATATAAATTTAGTAAATGGAACTATACTGCCACATATGGAGATGTATAATAAAGATTATGCAAACACATTTTTGTGTAGAGTAGAACACAGAGGAGAAGTAAATCATGATGCTTTTGAAGGTCAAATAGATTCATATTATATAGTTGAATGGTATCCGGTATATCCGATATTGCGAGATACAATTTTACCTAACTGGATGTATCCTAAAGAATTTATGACGAAAAATGAAGTTAAGTGATTTCACCCGGTAAAGAAGGAAAAATATACCATTGTCCTGAACAAGAGTTGTCACAATCTCCTATATAAACAAAACGCAAGCATCCAGAACTACCTGAAAATGGGCGGTAAAGATTTTGCCGCAGGCTCTGAAGAGGGAAAAAATATTGATGAACAGGAAGCACTTGCGCAGATATACAGTGCGCTTAAAAGATTTGAGATCGGTTCCATAATTGGTATTCTGATAAAGGCGCTAATCAAGGATTATATGGATCAGATTATGCTGAATGCGGCATATGAAAAAGGGGAGTTTGAGACAGAGTGGCTTATGTCTTTGGTGGGTTGGAAAACCGGAAAGATATGTCTAAGCCGGGTGATGGGCTACACACCCAGTCCGTAGATCAGGTAGATCATCCGGGCCACGACCTCCTGCCGCCTGCATTTCATAGCTTTCCACAGCGTAATCAGGGGAGCCGGTGAGAAAAACCACCGGCTGCTGATCCCGCGCCCCACTGCCTGCGCGTTTTCCATACTGTCTATTTTTTCAATATATATCTAGAAAGAGCTTCCCGAAGGTAATATAGTCCTCCTCCAGAAACGACTCTCTGTAGTCATATTCCTTTATTGTGATATTCCCATTTCTGGTCAGAAAAATGCTTCAGGGCATCTACTATTTTCTGCCGCTCTTTTTGCAGGTCATCACAGATCACTATCCGTTTCAAATCAAACCAGTTCCTTTCACTTTTGGCAAATTTCCCTAATTCTATCAAAAAAGCGAAGGATAATACTTTGCAAAACAGGCGGTTTTTACACACTTTTGTATAAAGGAATCATTGGCTTGCGTTTATGGGCTTTCAAGGGGTTTAAAATATGAAAGATCTATGATACAATATCCCCAGCAAACTTTTTGGGCATCAGAGCAGAAGGGGGATGTATAAATGGGCTTGCGGGCGGTGATCTTTGGACCTCGAAGTGAAGAACATATCAGGGATTTTTTGTCTCTGCCAAAACGGATTTATGTCAAAGAGGAATTGATGCAGAACGAGAAGGAGGAGAGGGCGATTCTGAAGGGCGCCCATAGTCTCAGTCATTATTTCACCATTACTCCCATACTGGTGTATGAGGAGGACAAGGCGGTGAGCAGGGGGATTGTCACGGTTTATCCGGGGGACGACTACGCATTTTTCGGTTTTTTTGAGAGTAAGGATAACAGCGCCGCAGCAGGGCTTCTGTTTCATACGGCGTCCGGCCTGGTGCGCGACATGGGTTTAAAGGGCATGGTCGGCCCTGTGGACTGCTCTTTCTGGATCAGATACCGGATGAAAACCAATCAGTTCCGCGGTCCCCATACGGGGGAGCCGTATAACAAGGAGTATTATCTGAGACTGTGGGAGGAGAACGGTTTTCAGGTAGGCGAACAGTATGTGTCCAAACGGTACAGGGCAGTGAAGGATGAAGAGGGCAATGATAAGTATCTGGACAGACTGGCGCACAAGCGGAATGAGGGATATGAGATCGTAAGTCCCCGGGGCCGGGATTTCCGGAAGACTTTGAGAGAAATCTATAACCTGCTGGTTGAACTGAACGGTAATTTCCCGGTATATAAAAAGATTACGGAAGCGGAGTTCAGGGCACAGTATAAGTACTTAAGACATATGATTAATTACAGCATGGTGAAGATGGCGTATTATAATGGAACAGCAGTGGGATTCTTTGTCGCCGTTCCAAATTTTGGCAATGCCATCTGCGGCAGAATACGTCTCTGGCAGTTTCCCGCAGTCTGTGCCGGGAAAAAGAAGCCCCAGAGTTATGTCATGCTGCAAATGGGGGTGAATCCCGAGCATCAGGAACTTGTAAAGGTGTTTGCTGAAACAATACATCACGAACTGAAAATTCAACAGGTTCCGTCCATGGGTGCCCTTACCCGCATTGGCGGCGGGGGAAAAGAGTGCACGGGAACCAAGACCAATTATGAGTATGTGTTGCTGGAGCGGGAGGTGTGATGGACGGGAAGGAGAAAAACAGAAAAGTATATCAGGCATTTCCCGGCGGCAGGGCCAAGGCGCTGACTATGAGTTATGACGACGGCAAGCTGGCGGATGTGAAGTTGCTGGAGATTTTTAACCGATATGGGATCAAGGGAACTTTCAATTTAAATTACGGTCTGATGGATATGGAGATTCGGCTTAAGCCGGAACAGATTCCTCAGCTGTACCAGGGACATGAGATCGCCACGCACACCATGACCCATCCTACCATCGCCAGATGTCCCCTGGTACAGACGGCAAGGGAGATCCTGGAGGACCGGGAGGGGCTGGAAGGACTCACCGGCGGCCTGGTGCGGGGGCATGCTTATCCCAACGGTTCTTATAATGAAGAGATTAAGGATTTATTTCGGAAAATGGGTGTTGCCTATGGTCGGGTGGTGGAGGAAACAGAGGGGTTTGAACTGCCTGTAGACCCTATGGAATGGCATCCTACCTGCCATCACAACAATCCCAGGCTGCTTGAGATGGCGGAGTGGTTTGCAAATTTTTCCAAAAAGCAGTATCTTAAACTCATGTATGTGTGGGGACACAGTTATGAGTTCGACCGGGACGACAACTGGGAGCGCATAGAAGCGTTCTGCCGTATTGTGGGCGGCAGAGAGGATATATGGTATGCTACCAATATTGAGATCATAGATTACCTACAGGTGCTGCAAAACCTGAGATTTACCGCGAACGCTTTTGCGGTGTATAATCCCTCAGTCCACAGCGCCTGGCTGGCAGTGGGGGATGCCCAAATTGTGGAAGTGCGTGGAGGCGAATATGTGAAGCTGTAATTGCCATTTGCAAAAAATATAGTGAAAAAGTCCCCGCATATGAGGGAAATAGGTAGATTGGTGAAGCGAAAGGAATGTTCGAATTATGAAAAAATATATCCTGTCTTTGGACCAGGGAACCACCAGCTCCCGCTGTATTCTGTTTGATAGAGCAGGCAACATCTGCTCCATGGCGCAAAAGGAATTTACACAGATTTATCCCAAGCCGGGCTGGGTGGAGCACAATCCCCGGGAGATCTGGTCCTCTCAGCTGGCGGTGGCCACTGAAGCCATGGCCATGGTGGGAGCCGGGGCGGAGGATATCGCGGGCATCGGTATCACCAATCAGAGGGAGACCACAATCTGCTGGGACAGAAACACCGGGGAGCCGGTGTACAATGCCATTGTCTGGCAATGCCGCAGAACTTCGGAAATGATCGAGCAGTTGAAAGCGGAAGGGTATGACAGTCTGATCCGGGAACGCACGGGGTTGGTGCCGGACGCTTATTTCAGCGCCACCAAGATCGCCTGGATACTGGAACATGTACCGGGGGCGCGGGAGAGAGCCGGGAGAGGCGAAATCCTTTTTGGCACAGTGGATACCTGGCTGATCTGGAATCTCACCAAGGGGCGGGTGCATGCCACGGACTATACCAATGCCTCGCGGACCATGCTCTTTGACATCCACAGGCTCTGCTGGGACGAGCAGATACTTAAGCGGCTGGGCATACCCGGCTGTATGCTGCCGCAGGTGTATCCTTCCAGCCATATATTCGGACACACCGCCAGTTCCTTGCTGGGCGGAGAGATTCCCATTGCCGGGGCGGCGGGCGACCAGCAGGCGGCTCTGTTTGGCCAGGGCTGCTTCGTGCCGGGGGAGGTAAAAAATACTTATGGGACGGGCTGCTTTTTGTTGATGCACACCGGGCGGGAAGCGGTGGCCTCCGAAGCGGGGCTGCTCACCACCATCGCGGCGGGCTGCTGCGACAGAGTGGAATACGCCCTGGAGGGCAGTGTGTTTGTGGCCGGTGCCGCCGTGCAGTGGCTGCGGGACGGCATGCGGTTGGTACATGCCGCCGCCGATACCCAGGAGAGCGCGGGCAAGGTGGAGGATACGGCGGGGGTCTATGTGGTTCCGGCTTTCGCGGGGATGGGGGCGCCCCACTGGAACCAATACGCCAGAGGAACGGTGGTGGGCATCACCAGAGGATGCAGCCAGGAGCATTTTATCCGGGCCACACTGGAATCCATCGCCTATCAGACCATGGATGTGCTGGCGGCCATGGAGCAGGATCTGGGCAGACCGCTGCGGGGACTGAAAGTGGACGGCGGCGCCAGCGCCAACGATTTCCTGATGCAGTTTCAGGCGGACCTCATTGATTGCCGGGTGCAGCGACCCCGCTGCATAGAGACCACAGCCCTGGGGGCCGCCTATTTGGCAGGCCTGGCTACCGGCTATTGGCGGGACCTGGACGAGATCAGGGAGAATTGGCAGTTGGGCAGGGAATTTGTTCCCCGGATGGAGGAGCAAAGGCGTGGACAGCTGAAAAAGGGCTGGAAGCGGGCGGTGCGGTGTGCCCTGGCCTGGGCGCAGGATCAGGAGACGTGAGACGCCTAAAGGCCTGACAGATCCCTGTGTTATGGAAGGGAGTTTCGCAATCCCATACCTTTAATATAAGAAAAGAGGATAAAAAGATGATTGTACAGAAATATAAAGACATGCTTTCGGGAAAGTCCGTGATCAGGCAGCTGTCGGAATTTGCTACGGCCAGAGGGGCCGAAATCGGCTATGAAAACGTGTTTGACTACAGCCTGGGCAACCCCTCTGTGCCTGCGCCCAGGGCTTTTACCGAGGAGATGATCCGCCTGCTGGAGACGGAAAACCCCACGGCGCTGCACGGCTACAGCCCCAGCCTGGGCATTACTTCCGTTCGGGAGGCGGTGGCGGCCTCTCTGGCAAAGCGTTTTGGAATCCCCTATGAGGGAAAGCATATTTTTATGACCAGCGGCGCTGCGGGAGCCATTGCCCACGCTGTGCGCTGTGTGACGGAGCCGGGGGACGAAATACTGACTTTTGCCCCCTTTTTTCCGGAGTATCATCCTTATATAGATTTGACGGGAGCGGTTTTGAAGGTGGTTCCCGCCCGGGTGGAAGATTTTCAGATCCATTTTCAGGCGTTTGAGGAAATGTTGAACGAAAAGACCATGGCGGTGCTGATCAATACGCCCAACAATCCTTCGGGCATCGTGTATTCTCCGGAGACCATACAGAAGCTGGCGGACACGCTGCGGCGCAAGTCCCAAGAGTACGGACATGATATCTTTATCATTTCTGACGAACCTTATCGGGAAATTGTATTTGAGGGAGTGATAAATCCCTGCGTCTCCGCATATTATAGTAACACTCTTATGTGTTACTCTTTCTCCAAATCCCTGTCTCTGCCCGGCGAGCGTATCGGGTATGTGGCGGTGAATCCGGACTGTGCGGAGGCGGAGACATTGGTGAACATGTGCGGACAGATTTCCCGCGGTATCGGACACAATTGTCCCCCTTCCATCATTCAGCTGGCGGTGGCCCGGGTGTTGGAGCAGACGGCGGATCTGTCTGTCTATGAGACGAATATGCAGCTGATTTATGACACGCTGGTGGAACTGGGCTTTACCGTGGTAAAGCCGGGCGGTACTTTTTATATCTTTCCCAAGGCCCTGGAGGAGGATGCCAGGGTTTTCTGCCAGAAAGCCTTGCAGTACGACCTGGTGCTGGTTCCCTCCGATACCTTCGGCGTCCCGGGGTATTTCCGTATGGCTTATTGTATTGACACGGAGAAAGTGCAGAGGTCACTCACAGCACTGCGCAGGTTTGTGGAAGCAGAGTATTGACCGACTCTGTGGGGATACCGGGGGCCTGAGAGGGATCACCGGGGAGAGCGCTTGTAGGGAAGATGCAGAACTCTAAAACAGCATATTCCCGGAAAGCACGTTGATGCGTCTCAGGACGCCTCAAAGCGGCCTGAGAGGGATCACCGGGGAGAGTGCTTGTAGGGAAGATGCGGAACTCTAAAACAGCATATTCCCGGAAAGCACGTTGATGCGTCTCAGGACGCCTCAAAGCGGCCTGAGAGGGATCACCGGGGAGAGTGCTTGTAGGGAAGATGCGGAACTCTAATCAGAAAGGAACAAAGAAATGTTGGAAATACTGAAAGCGATACTCTACGGGATTGTGGAGGGAATTACCGAGTGGCTGCCCATCAGCAGTACCGGTCATCTGATTCTGCTGGAAGAATTGATGCCTTTCAGCGGCATGAGTGAAGACTTCTTTGAAATGTTTGATGTGGTGATTCAGCTGGGAGCCATTCTGGCGGTGGTGGTGCTGTTCTGGAATAAACTCTGGCCGTTCGCATTTACAGCCGGGGCACAGAAGAAAAATCCCGGAAATATTCCCTGGCTGCGAATGGATATTATGACTATGTGGTTTAAAATCCTGGTGTCCTGCGTGCCTGCGGCGATTATAGGGGTGCTGTTCGACGATGTGCTGAACGCGCTGTTCTATCGGTATGAAGTGGTGGCGTTGGCTTTGATTGTTTTCGGCGTTGCCTTTATTGTCATTGAGAACTGGAACAAGGGCAGGAATCCCAAGGTGAACACACTGGCAGAGATCACTTATCAGACGGCGCTGCTCATCGGCGTGTTCCAGGTAATCGCGGCGGTTTTTCCCGGGACCTCCCGCTCCGGAGCCACCATTGTGGGGGCGCTGCTCATCGGTGTGTCCCGCACTGTGGCGGCGGAATACACCTTTTTCCTGGCAGTGCCGGTGATGTTCGGCGCCAGTCTGTTGAAGCTGCTAAAGTTTGGATTTCACTTCACGCCCATGGAGCTGGGAGTATTGCTCACCGGATGTGTTGTGGCGTTTGTGGTGTCGATCTTTGTACTGCGTTTTTTGATCAGCTATATCAAAAAGCATGACTTCAAAGTATTTGGCTGGTATCGCATTGTGCTAGGTATTGTGGTGCTGGTGGCTTTCAGCCTCTGTATATAGGTGCCAAGGTGTTAAAAACGTTGTAATTATGCCCAAGATTGCTGCTATATTAAAGCATTTAGGCGGCAATATGGCAAATTTTGAATAAAAAGTTGACAGATTAGAGAAAAAGGGCTAAACTGTAGCGTAACAGGGACACCAATAGGAAATTTGACATATATTATACCTTGTAGGGAGCAGAAAAGTTTGTTGTTATGAGATGAAGGGAGATATCACAATGGCATCAGCAAAGAAAAATGTAACTGTCAATAAGGAAGAGACCAAGTCCACGTCTAAAGCGGCTGCGGCCAAGAGCGCGGAGTCTGCCAAGGTGGAAGAGCTGAAAGCGGAAGCTCCCAAAGCTGAGGAAGTAAAGGCAGAGGCCCCCAAGACTGCGGAAGAGGCCAAGGCTGAAAAGAAGACGGAGACCAAGCCTGTTGAGAAGAAGAAGCCGGGAAGAAAGCCGGCTGCCAAGTCTGCCGAGAATAAAGAGGCCGAGCAGGATACCGCAGAGAAAGAAGCTGTGGTGAAGAAGGAGATAAAGTCCGAGATTACGGTACAGTTTGGCGGAAAGTCTTTCTCTCAGGAAGAGTTGTCACAGATTGCCAAGGATGTCTGGAAGTATGACTTAAAGCAGAATGAGGCTGATCTGACCAGCATCGAGTTGTATGTGAAGCCCGAGGAGCATATAGCTTATTATGTGATGAACAAGGAGTTCGCAGGCAGCTTTTACCTGTAAAGTATTATCACGTTACTGGCAGCAAACGGTGGAGGACATCTCTATATATAGAGGCCAGAGGTGTTGTACATGATGACCGCATCCCGCAGAAAACCGCAGGGGGTCATTCCCGCTTTAAATTAGAAGGTTATAATAGCGGGAAGCAGACAGAAATGCATAATTGAAATGAATGGAGCGTAGCTTCGGGACGGAGAGGAATGTCCCGGCTACGTTCTTTTTTCACGGTATAAAATCTACCCAGCGCAGGGATTTGTCTGTTTATGACAAAAAAGTTTTGTAGGGGATTGATTTCATTGTTTATGGCTGCTTTAGAATTATTTTAGAAATAATTTTAGGGAAAGCAGTTGACAATATGTGGGGTAAGTGCTATTTTAGTTCTAGTAAGTGTTAGCACTCCATTGAGTTGAGTGCTAACAACGTACAGAAAGCAGGAGGATGAGGATGCAGTTGGATGAGAGAAAGACGAAAATATTGCAGGCCATCATCCGCAACTATCTGGAGACAGGCGAGCCGGTGGGAAGCAGAACCATCAGTAAATACACGGATCTGCATCTGAGTTCCGCAACGATCCGCAATGAGATGGCGGATTTAGAAGAACTTGGCTATATCGTCCAGCCTCACACTTCGGCCGGGCGCATCCCTTCTGACCAGGGCTATCGCTTCTATGTGGACTGCATGATGGAACAGAAGGAGCGGGAAGTCATCGAGATGAAGGAGATGCTGTTGGAGAGACAGGATCGCATGGAGACCCTGCTTAAACAGGTGGCCAGGGTACTCGCCCAAAATACCCAGTATGCCACCATGATCAGCGCGCCTCAGACCCATGGCAGCAAGGTGAAATTCATCCAGCTCTCCCGGGTGGATTACAACCAGATTCTGGCAGTGATTGTGGCGGAAGGCAACGTAATTAAGAATAATATTTTGCAAGTAGCCCAGGAGTTGGACGACGAGACCCTGCTGAAACTGAACATTCTGCTGAACACGCATTTAAACGGCCTGTGTATGGAAGAGATCAATCTGGGTATGATTGCGGCCATGAAGCAGCAGGCAGGCATTCACAGTGATATTGTCAGCGAAGTCATCGACGCGGTGGCCGAGGCCATCAAGGCGGATGAGGATCTGGAGATATACACCAGCGGCACCAACAATATTTTTCGGTATCCGGAGTTGGCCGACCAGCAGAAAGCCAGCGAACTGATCACTACTTTTGAGGAGAAGGAGTTGCTGAACGAGTTGGTGCAGGAGACTCTGTCCGACAGTACCAATACAGGAATCCAGGTATATATCGGGGAGGAGACACCCATCAAAGGGATGAAGGATTGTAGCGTGGTGACGGCCACCTATGAGTTGGAGGAAGGTATGAAGGGCACCATCGGAATTATTGGCCCCAAACGAATGGATTACGACAGGGTGATCGGAACATTGCAGACGCTGAAACAACAGCTGGATGAATTATATAAGAAATAGAGGAAATTCAGAACTTCGGATACTTTGGATGATTCTGAATCAGAAAGGAATGGTGCGGACATGGCGGATCAGGAAAAGGATATTTTGGAGGAAGAGATTGTGGAAGACGGGCAGACCGGGGAAGGACAGCCGGAAGTGGCGGCGGAGGAGTCCCTGACTGCACAGGAGCCCACAGGCGGAGAAGAGTCTGCGGAGGGCGCCGACGGGGAGAACACGACGGAGGTTGCCGGGGAACCGCCGGAGGGAGAGGATCCGAAGACCTGGGCGGAAAAACGGGCGGCCAAAAAGCAGGCGAAACAGGATAAGAAAGCGGATGTGGCTAAGGAGAAGATTGCGGAGCTGGAGGACCGGGTTAAGCGTCAGCTGGCAGAATTTGAAAATTTCCGCAACCGCACCGAGAAGGAAAAGCAGGCCATGTTTGAGACCGGCGCCAAAAGCGTTATTGAGAAAATTCTCCCGGTGATTGATAATTTTGAGCGGGGGCTTGCGATGGTTCCGGAGGAGGGGCAGAGCGATCCCTTTGTGGACGGGATGAATAAGATTTACAAGCAGATGTTGAAGGAACTGGAGAACATCGGTGTGAAGCCCATAGAGGCTGTGGGATGTGAGTTTGACCCGAACCTGCACAACGCGGTGATGCAGGTGGAGAACGGGGAACTGGAGACCGGCACCGTGGCCCAGGAGTTACAGAAGGGTTATACCTACAGGGATTCTGTTGTAAGACACAGCATGGTTTCTGTAGTTTCATAAATAAGGCAATTGTATAAGTAGTTCAGCATAGAACGAGGAGGACAAGAACATGAGTAAGATTATCGGTATTGACTTGGGAACAACAAACAGCTGTGTGGCTGTAATGGAAGGTGGAAAACCCACCGTTATCGCCAACGCGGAGGGCGCGAGAACCACCCCTTCCGTGGTGGCTTTCACCAAGACCGGCGAGAGACTGATCGGTGAGCCGGCGAAGCGTCAGGCTGTGACCAATGCGGAGAAGACCATTTCTTCCATCAAGAGAGAGATGGGGACGGACCACAAGCGCGCCGTCGACGACAAAAAGTATTCTCCCCAGCAGATTTCCGCAATGATTTTGCAGAAGCTGAAAGCGGATGCGGAGAGTTATCTGGGTGAGAAGGTGACCGAGGCTGTCATCACGGTTCCCGCGTACTTCAATGACGCCCAGCGTCAGGCCACCAAGGACGCAGGCAAAATTGCGGGCCTGGATGTAAAGCGTATCATTAACGAGCCTACCGCTGCGGCTCTGGCTTACGGCCTGGACAATGAGAAAGAGCAGAATATCATGGTATATGACCTGGGCGGCGGTACTTTTGACGTATCCATTATCGAGATTGCCGAGGGTGTTATCACCGTTCTGGCCACCAACGGCGACACTTTCCTGGGCGGCGACGACTTTGACAATAAGATCACCCAATGGATGATTGACGAGTTCAAGAAGGCTGAGGGTGTGGATCTGTCCGGTGACAAGATGGCTATGCAGAGATTGAAGGAAGCGGCGGAGAAGGCCAAGAAAGAGCTTTCCAGCGCTATGACCACCAACATCAATCTGCCTTTCATCACGGCCACCGCAGAGGGGCCCAAGCACTTTGATATGAATTTGACCCGTGCGAAATTTGACGAATTGACCCATGACTTGGTGGAGAGAACGGCCATCCCCGTACAGAACGCCATGAAGGATGCGGGCCTTAACAATTCCGACCTGGGCCAGGTACTGTTGGTGGGCGGTTCCACCCGTATCCCTGCCGTACAGGATAAGGTGAGACAGATGACGGGCAAGGAGCCCAGTAAGTCTCTGAATCCGGATGAATGTGTGGCCATCGGCGCTTCCATCCAGGGCGGTAAGCTGGCAGGCGACGCCGGCGCAGGCGAAATTCTGCTGCTGGATGTGACCCCCCTGTCCCTGTCTATTGAGACCATGGGCGGCGTAGCTACCAGACTGATTGAGAGAAACACCACCATTCCTACCAAGAAGAGCCAGATCTTCTCCACTGCGGCTGACAACCAGACGGCTGTGGATATCAATGTGGTACAGGGCGAGAGACAGTTTGCAAGGGATAACAAGTCTCTGGGACAGTTCCGTCTGGACGGGATCCCCCCCGCAAGAAGAGGCGTTCCGCAGATTGAGGTTACCTTTGACATTGACGCCAACGGCATTGTAAACGTATCTGCCAAGGATCTGGGCACCGGCAAGGAGCAGCATATCACGATCACCGCCGGTTCCAACATGTCGGATGACGAGATCGAGAGAGCCGTAAAGGAAGCGGCTGAGTTTGAGGCTCAGGACAAGAAGCGCAAGGAGGCCGTGGAGGCCAGAAACGACGCGGACGCGTTTGTGTTCCAGACCGAGAAGGCCCTGGAGGAAGTGGGCGACAAGATCAGCGACAGTGAAAAATCTGCCGTGCAGGCAGACCTGGAGGCTGTGAAGGCCGTTTTGGATAGAACCAGAGATCAGGAGATGAGTGACAGCGATCTGGATGAACTGAAAGCTGCCAAGGAGAAGCTGACAAACAGCGCCCAGTCTCTGTTTACCAAGATGTACGAGAACATGCAGCAGGCGCAGGGCGGTCAGGCTGGGCCGGATATGAGCGGCTTTGGCGGCGGAGCAGGCCCGGAGGCAGGCGGTGCTTCCGCTCCCGAGGATGATGTCATTGACGGGGACTTCAGAGAAGTATAAGGCAGAGCAAGGAAAATTTTACACCGAAGAATGGCTCTTAACGGGCCATTCTTCATGTGGTTAGATGAGTATAGTATAATTGTAACAGACAACGGAGGTCATATTTATGGCAGAACAGAAACGTGATTATTATGAAGTCCTGGGTATCGGGAAAAACGCGGATGACGCGGAGATCAAAAAGGCGTATCGTGCCCTGGCCAAGAAGTATCATCCTGATGTAAACCCTGGAAATGCGGAGGCGGAGGCGAAATTCAAGGAAGCATCCGAGGCTTATGCGGTTTTGAGTGATCCGGACAAGAGACGCCAGTATGACCAGTTCGGCCATGCCGCCTTTGAAGGTGGAGCGGGCGGTCCTGGCGGGTTTGACTTCAGCGGCGCGGATTTCAGTGATATTTTTGGCGATTTATTCGGTGATTTCTTTGGAGGGGGCCGCAGCAGAGGGGCAAGTAACGGCCCCATGAAGGGTGCCAATCTGCGCACCAGTGTGCGAATCACCTTTGAAGAAGCCGTATTCGGCTGTGAGAAGGAGATCGAGCTGACGGTAAAGGAGACCTGCAAGACCTGTAACGGCAACGGTGCCAAGCCGGGCACCAGCCCGGTGACCTGCTCCAAATGCGGCGGCAAGGGGCAGGTGGTATTTACATCCCAGTCCTTCTTTGGCACGGTGCGGAATGTACAGGCATGTCCGGACTGTCAGGGGACTGGCAAGATTATCAAGGATAAGTGCGTGGATTGTCGGGGCACCGGCTATGTGCCTATGAAGAAGCGTTATGCGGTGGACATTCCCGCAGGTATTGACAACGGACAGTGCAAGCGCCTGCCCGGGTTGGGGGAGCCCGGCACAAACGGCGGTGCCAGGGGAGATGTGCTGGTGGAGGTGGTAGTAGGACGCCATCCCATCTTCCAGAGGCAGGATTACAATATTTTCTCCACTGTGCCCATTTCTTTTGCGGTGGCGGCGCTGGGCGGCGAGATTGTCATAGACACGGTGGATGGCAAGGTGATCTACGATGTGAAAGCCGGAACCCAGACGGACACCAAGGTGCGCCTGAAAGGCAAGGGGGTTCCCACCCTGCGCAACAGGGAGGTGCGGGGGGACCACTATGTGACGCTGGTGGTGGAAGTGCCCGACCGGCTCTCCCACGAGGCCAAGGAGTTGCTGCGCCAGTTTGACGCAGAGAGCGGCGACAGTCTGAACGCGGCCAAGAAACTGGAGAAGGATGACAAATCCGGTGAGGCAAAGGAGGGCAAGGAAAAGAAGAAAAAGTTCTGGAAATAGATTTTGATGATGTGAAAGGACGGCTTGTATATGGGGAAGCCGTCCTTTTTCGCATGTGTCCAATGAGTCTTTAGCTTATTATTTGAGTTCAAAATGAAACAGGAATGCCTGAAATTGGTGTGTTACAAAATGCAAATAACTATGTTGACAAAATAAATAAAATAATATACAATATAATAAAACTAGAAAACAATATACAATATGAAGGAGGGGAACCCATGGATTAGGTTGATAGTCGGAAATCGATAAAATGCATTAAAAAGTAAGAAGCGATTTGAGGTAAGGTGAAAGGTGAAAGTATGAAACATTTAAAGAGTGCAAAGAAGTTTTTGGCCTTATTTGTTGTGGCAACAGTTTTAACAGGAACGATGTTGGTAGCAAATGCGGGCAGTTGTAGCCATGGCGAAGAAGAAAGCAAGTTTGAAACATATAGAACAGTTACAATAGGATGCATCTCTACGGGCACACATCAGTGCTATGTGGGGGGAGTATCTACATCCTGTGAGACGTACTGCTATAAGTTCCTCAATTACACGAAGTGTACTATGTGTGGTGCAGAGGGAGATTCGTACTACTCCTATGGGCCAACAATGCATCAGTACAACCATTAATTTTTACATATAAGGGGAGTTGCAACAGCAACTCCCCTTATATCTGTGGGAGGATTTATGAAAGCTGAAAGAGCTTATATTGTGATCTTGTTAATATTATGTATGCTCTGTGGATGCGGCAATCAAGTACAGGATACAGAGAACTCTCTTGCGTCTGAGAGCGTCATCAGGCCGATGTTGAACGAAAACGGGAGAGAAGAGATCTATTTGAGCGCAATTTTCCTGAATGTGACCATGCAGGATATCGTTTCTGATTACAACAGACAGAGTGACCGATATGAAATTGTGCCTTTGGAATTTGACAGGGAGAGCACTGCGGATGATCAGCGCACCCGCATTCAGCTGGAACTCACTGGCGGAGGGGGCCCCGATATTCTGGCCGATACGGCGCTGCGAAACGGTGATATGAGACCCTATGCCCAGGCTGGCGTATTGTTGGATGTGACGGACTTCCTGGCCGGGCAGGGAGAATTTGTGAAAAATGTGGCCGAGGCCAATGAGGTTGAGGGCAGGATGTATGGGATTCCCTATTCTTTTTCGCTGCAAACGATGGTGACTTCCCCCGCGATGGTGACCGGATGTGAGAGCTGGACCCCGGAATATTGTGTGCGCACGGCGCAGGACGCAGGAGTGACGGCATTTGTCGGAGCTCCATACGGATGGACCAGCGAGCAATCAGGGCTGTATGTGCTGAAGGTGCTGGGGGTGGGAATAAGCGGCATTCAATTGTTTGTGGACGAGGAACAGGGAATCAGCTCCTTCGAGCAGCCGGAATTTATCGCGTTGCTGGAATTTGCAAAAAAGTATTCTGATCCGGAGCCGCGCGCGTCCAGGAAGGGGAAGTATGCCTCCGGGGAGATATTCTGCGTGACCACGGAGATTGGGAATTTTGACGATTTCCGGTATTGTGAAGAGCTTTTTGAAGGGGAACCTGTCTATATGGGGTATCCCAGCCCTCAGGGCGCAAGGAACATGATCCGTGCAGACAGCCTGTATATCAACGCCGCCTCGCCTCATGTGGAGGGAGCGCTGGATTTTATAGAATATTTACTGGAGGAGGAACAACAGCGAAAAACAGTGCTGGGAGTCGGCAATTTTCCAGTAAAGCAGGAACTGCTCAAGAGGATGTGGACAGAGGTAAAGGAAGAAATGTCTGGCGGTATGGCATATGAAATCGGCGATATACGATTTGACGCCAGACCTATGACGGATGAGGAAGAACATGTCTTTTGGGAGATGCTGGAATCCCCCCTGTATAATCAGTGGCAAGATGATATCTGGGATATTGTGGAGGAGGAAGCGCAACCGTTTTTCTGTGGAGACAAGCCGGCGGAAGAGGTGGCGAGAGCCATTGACAACAGGGTGCAGTTATATCTGGACGAGAGAGCGGATTGACGCTGTTCATGCATGGTTTTTCGCATTTAACACAGCAGTTCAAAAAGATCAGCTTCCTCCTCCTGATAAGTCAGATACAGCTCTTCGTAGGATTCCGTCAGATAGTGGGGGTGATCCGGAAACACGTCCTGCTTTAAATAGAAAATTACCTTGTTGATAAAGGTATCTCTCTGGCACAGATCTGCTTCCGACACAAAGAAAGGCCCCAGCTTCTTGTTTTCCGGAATGCGGGACAAGTGAAAGCGGGATGCGTCGGAGCGCTGGCTCATGTCCTGGAGCAGTTGTCGGTTCACCATGTCGATGATTTTATTTACCAGGCGGGCAAAGGTGGGCCAGTCTCTGGATAGATGCCCTTCATAGTACAGCTGGCTTACATAGTCTTCCAGGGGTGTGCCCTGAAAGATAGCGGTCAGGGGTTTTCGCCCCGCGAAGGTATCGTAGGGATGGCACCACTGTCCGGGCAGGTTCTCGAAGCTGATGCGCACATACTCCAGCGCGAAGCGGCGCTTGAAAGCGTTGTCCAGCACATAGATATTTTCATCCGCAGTATTCATGGTAGCCAGAATATTGAAGTTGGCGGGAAACCATACTTTGCCTTCGATAAACAGCTTTTTCAGTCCGGGATCACGGGAAAAGTAGGCCGTGATGTCGTTGTTGGCAACCGCGTATTCGGATTTGCCGCAGCTTTGGCGGTCCAGCAGCTGAAACAGGTCGCCAAATATGGAGGGGGCGTTGCCACGATTGATCTCCTCAATCACCAAATAATATTTTTCCCCGGGATGCATAAAGGCTTCCTTTAAAAGAATGGTCAACGGGCCTGCCGCAAAGACATAGTCCAGGGGGCGGTCCAATGTGATCAGGGGTTTGATGCTGCCCACAAAGTCCTGATAGGTGTAGGTGGGGTGGAAAATCAGCCGTTTACAGTGAGCGTCCCGCTCTTCGGGGACGGGATACTCCCTTTGGATCATTTGGTTCACTCTGTAGGACTTGCCGGTGCCGGGGGCGCCATAGTATATTTTCTGCAAAGGCGTCATGGGCACTTCTTTATAACGGAAATCCAGACCCTGGTCATCCACATAGGATTCGCCGCCTTTTTCCTGTTTTAAGTAAAAAGGTGCGGAAATCTCAGGGGCTAAAGAAGCGTCTCCCCCCTGTAAAAACGCCTGGTACAGCTGGACGGCAGCAGACAGAGTTCCGTTGCCATAGTCTTCATTAGCTCTCCGGAACTCGGATTTGCCCTGTAGCTGTTCATATACGGTGTCAAACTCATAACAGTTCTTATAGAAAAAAAGGTTGCCTGCCACATAGGGCTCCAACTTTCGACAGCCTGTCCGCAACGCGTGGGAGTAGGCGATGATGGCATTGTCCGTGTATCGGCGCATTCCCCCGGCATCAAACTGCCCCCGCATCCATTCCCGAAATGCCTGCTCTTGCTCTTCATTGCTCACTTTCATGAAAACTCCTCCGTTTTTTCCTGCTCTGTTTTTCGATAAGAAATGCGCCAGAGAAAAATCTGCTCCCGAATGACTGGATATCATTCAGACGATCCCCGTTCCTCCTATCAGGAGCTTGTCCCTGAAACTTCTGCCGTGCCTGTCATATTCGTAAACAAGTATCTGATAATAGTATAAATAAACCCGATTTCTCCGTCCTTTTTTAAGTATGCATCAAAATGGCAAGCATTGCAACTGTATGAATAAGTATTTGACAGGTTTTTTAATAGATTGTACAATCAAAAGAGCCATATGGCTTATTACGCGTGCCTGTCAGAAGAACAGTCTTTTAGACAGACGGAGGGGAGTTCATATGAAATGGGTGAAATATAGAATCAAGACAGTTACCGAGGCGGAGGATATTATTATCAGTTCCCTGTACGACATTGGACTGGAGGGGGCACAGATTGAGGACAAGGTGCCCATGACCGCGCTGGAGAAAGAGCAGATGTTCGTGGATATCCTGCCGGATGAACAGGAGGACGACGGCATTGCCTATCTGAGCTTTTTCGTGGAGAAAAGGGAGGATGGCAGCCTGGAGGCGCAGGGAGAAATTACGGATGCGGACACCCTGTTAAAAAAGGTGGAACAGGAGCTTGAGAATATAAGGCTGTTTATGGAGATCGGTGAGGGGACCGTCACGGTGGATGAGACGGAGGACATAGACTGGATTAATAATTGGAAACAGTATTTCCATCAGTTTTATATTGATGATATTCTGGTGATTCCTTCCTGGGAGGATATAAAGCCGCAGGACCAGGGCAAGCCGGTGCTGCATATTGATCCTGGCACGGCTTTCGGCACCGGAATGCACGAGACCACCCAGCTGTGCATCCGGCAGCTGCGTAAGTTTATCACTCCCGAAACCCGGCTGCTGGATGTGGGGACGGGCAGCGGCATCCTGTCCATTTTGTCTCTGATGTTTGGGGCAAAACATGCGCTGGGGACGGATCTGGATATCTGCGCCGTGGACGCAGTGGCGGATAATTGCAGGGCCAACGGAATTACCCCGGCGGATTTTGAACTGCTGATCGGCAATATTATAACCGAAAAGTCAATACAGGACCGGGCGGGATATGAATGCTATGACATCGTGGTGGCTAATATCCTCGCGGATGTGCTGGTGCCGTTGACCCCTGTGGTTGCAGGCCATTTAAAGCCCGGCGGCATCTATATCACTTCCGGTATCATTGACGATAAGGAGCAGGTGGTGCGGGAGGCGGTGGAGGCCGCAGGCTTTGAAATACTGGAAGTGACTTATCAGGGCGAGTGGGTTTCCGTGACAGGACGAAAAGGCGGGCGGGCATAAGGCTATGCGGGATCTGAGGCGGAAGGAGGGGCTATGTATCAATTCTTTGTGGAACCGGGACAGACGCAGGGCAGAGAGATTCTGATTCAAGGCAGTGATGTGAACCATATCAGGAATGTGCTGCGTATGCGCGTAGGAGAGGAGTTGTCTGTCAGCAACGGTGTGGACGGCAGGGAATATCGCTGCCATATTACGGAAATAACGGAAGACACCGTCCGCTGTGAACTTCGTTTTGTCAAGGAAGAGGGGACGGAACTGCCTTCCCGGATCTATTTGCTCCAGGGTTTGCCCAAAGCGGACAAGATGGAGTTGATTATTCAGAAAGCCGTGGAGCTGGGAGCATATCAGATTGTGCCGGTGGCTACCCGCCGATCTGTGGTGAAACTGGATGAGAAGAAAGCGGCGGCCAGGGTGTCCCGCTGGCAGGCCATCGCTGAGGCGGCGGCCAAGCAGAGCAAGCGGGGTATAATCCCTTTGGTGCAGCAGGTTATGGACCTGGACCAGGCACTTGAACATGTGAGAGATCTGTCGGTGAAGCTGATTCCCTATGAACTGGCGGAGGACATGGGCAGGACCAGGGAGGTTTTGGGAAATCTGAAACCCGGGCAGGATATCGCGGTACTGATCGGGCCGGAGGGCGGATTTGAGGGGAAGGAGGTCGAGTCCGCCGTGGCAGCGGGAGCCATCCCTATCACGCTGGGCCGCCGGATTCTGCGGACAGAGACAGCAGGCATGACGGTTCTCTCCTGGCTGATGTACCTGCTGGAGAATAACTGAGAGGCGCAGCACAGAACCGTAGTGCATATGATAGTTTATAGAAACCAGCAGCTTTGTAAGTTCGTCCCTCGCCAGGGGACGGAGAGGGGAGAAATCAATGGAAGTATATTTAGATAATTCCGCAACCACAAGGGCGCTCCCCCAGGTGGCGGAACTGGTTACGAAAGTTATGTGCGAGGAGTATGGCAACCCCTCCAGCATGCACCGCAAGGGTGTGGAGGCGGAGCAGTATCTGCGCTATGCCAGGGAGACGCTGGCAGGCATATTGAAGGTGCAGACGAAGGAGATTTTCTTTACCTCCGGAGGTACGGAAGCGGACAATCTGGCCCTGATCGGGTGCGCCATGGCCAACCGCAGGCAGGGTAACCATATGATCACTACCCAGGTGGAACATCCCGCAGTATTACAGACCATGCTGTATCTGGAAAGCCAGGGCTTTCAGGTTACGTATCTGCCGGTGGATGCCTGGGGGCGTATTTCCCTACAGGATCTGGAAAATGCCATTCGGCCCGAAACCATCCTGGTGTCCGTTATGCATACCAACAACGAGGTGGGGGCATTGCAGCCCATAGCGGAGGCGGGCGCGCTGATCAAGCGCAAAAATCCCAGGATTCTCTTTCATGTGGATGCGGTACAGGGCTTTGGCAAGTTCAGAATACTGCCCAGACGAATGCAGATAGATCTGCTGTCGGTGAGCAGCCACAAGATTCATGGCCCTAAAGGCGTGGGCTTTCTCTATGTGGGCGAGCGGGTGAAGATTCAGCCCATTGTCCACGGTGGGGGACAGCAGAAGAACATGCGCTCCGGCACGGAAAATGTGCCCGGCATCGCCGGAATGGCCAAGGCGGCGGAACTGATTTATGCCCATCTGGGCGAAGACGTGCAGCGCCTGTATGAACTGAAAGAGTTCTTTGTGGACCGGATCGGCCAGGTGGAGGGGATTCGGGTCAACGGCATTCCAGAGGAAGGTTGCCGGGCCACGGCGCCCCATGTGGTCAGCGTATCCGTCGCCGGAATCCGCAGCGAGGTTATGCTGCACGCGCTGGAGGAGAAGGGGATTTATGTGTCTGCGGGAAGCGCCTGCGCCTCCAACAAGCCCCAGACTTCGGCCACCCTGAAAGCCATGAAGCTGCCCAGGGAACTGTGGGACAGCACGATCAGGTTCAGTTTTTCCGTTTATACCACCCGGGAAGAAATTGACTATACATTGAGCGTAATGTATGATATGATTCCTATGTTGAGAAAATATACACGTCGATGAAGAACACAGAGGCTGTGACAAAATCCGGAAAGCGTAACAGGAAGTAAAGGGATTGTCTAAACTTCCCATACCCTGCAAAACACAGGAAGGATTTTTCACAGCCCCGTCAGACAACGCCTTCTTCGCCATGTATCGCCAGGAAACAGGACATTGCGTGCTGGGAGTTTCCTGTCGGACAGGGCGCGGCAGGGACAGCCGAAGTGCAGAGAATAAGGACAGGGAGATTTATGTTTACAGCATTTTTGATCAAATATGCCGAGATCGGCATAAAGGGTAAGAATCGTTATCTTTTTGAGGACGCGTTGATCCGGCAGATCAAACACGCGCTCAAAAAGTGTGAGGGTGAGTTTGCAATCCGCAAAACCATGGGTCGTATCTTTGTGGAGGCCCAAGGGGAATTTGACTTTGACGAGACAGTGGAGCGTCTGAAAAAAGTGTTTGGCATATGGGGCATTTGTCCGGTGATCTATGTGGAGGACGAGGGCTGGGAGAAACTCTGTGAGAAGGTGGTGGCCTATCTAAAGGAAATGTACCCGGACGGGAACAGAACATTCAAGGTCAATGCCCGGCGCAGCCGCAAGAACTATCCGAAGGATTCCATGGAAATCAACAGAGATTTGGGCGAGGTGATTCTGGGAGCCTTCCCCGGGATGCGTGTGGACGTGCATCATCCGGATATCCTGCTGAACATCGAAGTGCGGGAAATGATCTATGTGTACTCCGAGACCATTCCGGGTCCCGGCGGCATGCCTGTGGGCACCGGCGGTAAGGCCATGCTGCTTCTGTCGGGAGGCATCGACTCACCGGTGGCGGGCTATATGATCGCCAAGAGGGGCGTCAAGATAGACGCCGTGTATTTTCACGCCCCACCCTACACCAGTGATCGGGCAAAACAGAAGGTGGTAGATCTGGCCAGGCTGGTATCCTGCTACACGGGCCCCATCTATCTGCATGTGATCAATTTTACAGACCTCCAGATGTACATTTATGAGAACGCTCCCCATGAGGAACTTACCATTATCATGCGCCGTTACATGATGCGGATTGCGGAGGCCATTGCCGGAAAGACAGAGTGCCTGGGCCTGATTACCGGGGAGAGCATCGGCCAGGTGGCGTCCCAGACCATGAGTTCTCTGATCGCAACCAATGAGGTGTGCGAACTGCCGGTGTACCGACCGCTGATCGGCTTTGACAAGGAGGAGATCGTGGAGGTCGCCAAAAAAATTGATACTTACGAGACCTCTATACAGCCTTTTGAGGATTGCTGTACCATTTTTGTGGCCAAGCATCCTGTGACCAAACCCAATGTAAAAATCATCCGTAAGCATGAGAATCATATCAGAGAAAAGTTGGACGAATTGATGCGGACGGCTCTTGAGAACGACGAACTGATTGTTGTGGCAGAGTAAATCAGTGCCTTTGGGAGGATTCTATCCTCGAAAATAAACAGCCCGGAGCATGTGGTATGCCCGGGCTATACGACGGGATGCGCAATGTTACAGTGTGTAGGGAGCCAATGCCGCCAACACGTCTTCAACATTTTCCTCGGCATGAATGTTCAAGTCGATGGGCTTGGACAGGTCCAGGCTAAAGATGCCCATGATAGACTTGGCGTCAATCACATATCTGCCGGATACCAGATCAAAATCGTAGTCAAACTTGGTGATGTCATTCACAAATGCCTTCACTTTGTCAATGGAATTAAGCGAGATCTGTATTGTTTTCATAATTTTACCTCCTTGCTGGTTGTCATACTTACCTTTTGATACCGCAGGATTAGCCTGCAATAATGTTTTGGACGATGTCTGAATATGTAGTATTCGAACTTCTTGCTTACATATTACTGGCAGACGGGTTAAAAGTCAAGGAAAAAACAGTACAAAAAAAGTGGGGATAACTATGAAAAATGTTGCATTTCACAATCTTGGCTGCAAAGTAAATTCATATGAAATGGATTATGTGCAACAAATTATGCGGGAAAAGGGATACAATGTTGTGCCTTTTGGGGAAAAGGCCGATATTTATATAATAAATACCTGTACGGTGACTAATGTCGCAGACCGTAAAAGTCGGCAGATGCTGCATCGGGCCAGGGCCATGAACCCGGAGGCGCTGGTAGTGGCCATGGGGTGCTATGTGCAGACAGGGCAGGAGCAAGCCTTTCAGGATGATTGCATAGACCTGGCTGTGGGCAATAACCGGAAAAAGGACATTGCGTCGATTCTGGAACAGTACCTGGCGGAGAGAGAGCGGCGGAGTGAGACTTTAGACCGGGATCAGACGCCCCGGGAAGGAACATCAAAGGACAAAACACCGGAGCGCAGAGTTCCAAAGGACAAAACGCTGGGAGGCACCACGGTTATTGATATCGGGCGTACCCGTGAATACGAAGAGATGCAGCTTAGAAACACAGCGGAACATACCAGAGCCTACATTAAGATTCAGGATGGTTGTAACCAGTTCTGTAGTTATTGCGTCATACCCTATGCCAGAGGGCGGGCGCGCAGCCGGGCCAGAGAGGATATACTCCGGGAGGTCCGGGGCATGGTGGAGGCGGGGTATCGGGAAGTGGTGCTGACAGGGATTCATATCAGTTCCTATGGCTTTGACCGGGCGGAGGGAGAGCGTGTTTCCCGGGAGGATTACGGAGGAAGATCCGGCTTGATTGGGTTGGTGGAGGAACTTCAGCGGCTGGAAGGCCTTGCCCGGATACGGCTTGGCTCTCTGGAACCCCGGATCGTGACAGAGGAGTTTGCGGCCAGGCTGGCCGCCTGCGACAAGGTGTGTCCCCACTTTCACTTGTCCCTGCAAAGCGGCTGCGACTCCACGCTATGTCGTATGAATAGACATTATACTACAGGGGAATACTTTCAGAGTGTAGAGCGTCTTCGCGGCACTTTTGACTGCCCGGCCATAACCACGGATGTGATTGTGGGTTTCCCGGGAGAAACAAAGGAGGAGTTTGAGATATGCAGGCAGTTTCTTGAGAGGGTGAACTTCTATGAAATGCATATCTTTAAATATTCCCGGCGCCGGGGAACCGTGGCCGACCGTATGCCCTGCCAGCTGACGGACGCGGTCAAAACGCAGCGCAGCGCGGTTTTACAGCAAATGGAGAAGACACAGTCCAAAGCGTTTCGCGGCAGATACATAGGACAGGAAGTGGAAGTTCTGTTTGAGGAATCCAGGGAGATGGCCGGAGTTCTCTGCCAGGTGGGATATACAGGCGATTATGTTCGGGTGGCTCTGCCCGGAACGAAATCTCTACAGGGCAGACTTAAGCGGGTGAGAGTCCGGGGATTTCTCTCCGACGAGGTATTACTGGCGGAAGCCTTGCAGCTTTGACTTGAAATTTTCTGACAAATAGAGTATGATTAGAAAATAGCAGGATACATTCGTGGAGGACATATGCAGGATTTAGGGAATACACAATACTTCAAAGTACAGACAGAACCAGAAAACACCGGTGTAAAAGTGATCCTTTCCACCGTATATGAAGCACTGACCGAAAAGGGATACGACCCGGTGAACCAGATCGTGGGCTATATCATGAGCGGGGACCCTACTTATATCACCAGTCACAAGAGCGCGCGCAGCCTGATCATGAGAGTGGAGCGCGACGAGATTGTGGAGGAACTGCTGACCGAGTATATCCGTCATAACCAATGGCATGCCTAGACGGAGGTGGCGTTATGCGTATTATGGGACTGGATTTTGGATCAAAGACGGTGGGGGTGGCTGTCAGCGATCCTCTGGGCATTACGGCGCAGGGACTGGAGATTATCCGGCGCAAGGAGGAGAATAAGCTGCGCCAGACTTATGCCAGAATCGAAGCATTGATCGTGGAATATGAGGTGGGAGAGATCGTGCTGGGTCTGCCCAAGAATATGAATGCCACGGAGGGGGAGCGGGCGAAGCTCACCAGGGAGTTCAAAGAAGCGCTGGAGCGCAGGACAGGCCTTTCTGTGACCATGTGGGACGAGAGACTCACTACAGTGGCGGCGGACAGGGCCATGACAGAGGCCGGTATACGCAGGGAACACCGCCGGGATTATGTGGATATGATTGCGGCAAGCCTGATCTTGCAGGGATATCTGGACTATAAGGCGGGCGCCGGTAAAGGCGCCGTGGGGACGGATACGTAATATTTATTGGAGGAATTGTTTTGGGTAAATTGGAAAAAATCACCTTTCATCCCGACGGTGAGGCGCCCGTGGATTTTTTTGTGTTAGAACAGACCAGAATCGGCGGCTATAACTATATTCTGGTGACAGACTTTGAGGATGGCGACGGGGAGGCATTGATTCTCAAGGACATGTCCCAGGACGGTGAAGAGGAGAGTGTATTTGTCATCGTATCGGATGATGAGGAACTGCAAGCGGTTGCCGGCGTGTTTGAGAACATGCTGGAAGACGTGAAATTTGTGTAGAGTTTGAAGCCGCCCCTGACAGACAGGGGCTTCTCGTGATGGTTTTGAACGGTAGTTTAAACGGCGTATTCCCGGACAATCAGGCGGCGGAATAGGGATTCGCGCTATTGTGTGCATACAGGGAATGCGCGGTATGTTAAATCGGAGGAACATCTATTGAATAGGAGAAAAGAGAATAAGGGTGACAGTACATCCAGGTTGAAAATTATCCCTTTGGGAGGCCTGGAATTGATTGGCATGAACATTACTGCCTTTGAGTATGAGGACAGTATTATTGTGGTGGACTGCGGGCTGGCGTTTCCGGCGGACGACATGCTGGGCATTGACTTGGTGATTCCGGATATCACCTACCTGAAGGACAATGCGGACAAGGTAAAGGGATTTGTGATTACCCATGGGCATGAGGACCATATCGGCGCGCTGCCCTATGTGTTAAAGGAGATTAACGTGCCTGTGTATGCCACACGGCTGACCATGGGTATTATCGAAAATAAGCTGAAAGAGCATAATCTGATGAAGGGCACCAAGCGCAAGGTGGTGAAATTCGGGCAGTCCATCAATCTGGGGCAGTTCCGGGTAGAATATATCAAAACCAACCACAGCATTGTGGACGCGGCGGCTCTGGCTATTTATTCCCCTGCGGGAACAGTAGTGCATACAGGAGATTTCAAGGTGGATTATACACCGGTATTTGGCGATGCCATAGACCTGCCCCGCTTTGCGGAAATTGGCAAAAAAGGTGTGTTGGCATTGATGTGTGACTCTACCAACGCGGAGAGGCCGGGATTCACCCCCTCTGAGCGGACGGTGGGAAGAACCTTTGACACACTGTTTGAGGAGCATAAAAACACCCGGATTTTCGTGGCCACATTTGCTTCCAATGTGGACAGGGTGCAACAGATTATCAACACGGCCTATAAATTTGGGCGTAAAGTAGTGGTGGAAGGCCGCAGCATGGTGAATGTCATTGAGACTGCCATAAATCTGGGCTGTATTCATATTCCGGAGAATACGCTGATCGAGATTGACCAGCTTAAGAATTACCCTGACGAGAAGCAGGTGATTATCACCACCGGCAGTCAGGGGGAGAGCATGGCGGCACTGAGCCGTATGGCCAGCAACATGCATAAGAAAATTACCATCGGCCACGGGGACACGGTTATCTTTTCGTCGAGTCCCATACCGGGCAATGAGAAGGCCGTGACCAAGATCATCAATGAACTGTTGCGTAAAGGCGCGGACGTAATTTTTCAGGATACGCATGTGTCGGGACATGCATGTCAGGAGGAGATTAAGCTGATCTACACGCTGGTGCATCCCAAGTACGCGGTTCCCGTACACGGAGAGTACAAGCATCTCAAAGCCCAGGCCAGAATTGCGGAGAATCTGGGTATTGACAAGGATCATATCTTTATCCTGTCCTCCGGGGATGTGCTGGAGCTGGATGAAAACAGGGCCAGTATCACCGGCCATGTTCCCGTGGGCAGTATTTTAGTGGACGGCCTGGGCGTGGGCGATGTGGGAAATGTGGTACTCCGGGACAGACAGCATCTGGCGGAGGACGGAATACTGATCGTGGTCATGAGCCTGGACAAGTACAGCGGTCAACTGATGGCAGGGCCGGATATCGTATCCAGAGGATTTGTCTATGTGAGAGAGTCGGACGAGCTGATGGAGGAGGCTCATCAGGTGGTGGACAGCGCCATCTGCGGATGCCTTGACCGGGGGATCACCGACTGGGGCAAGCTAAAGAGCACCACAAAGGATGTGCTGGGAGAATATGTCTGGAGAAAGACCAAACGTCGCCCCATGATCCTGCCCATCATTATGGAAGTATAACGGAAATCATACGGCGGACAGAGTAAGCGTTGATTTAGAGCATAAGCGGGAAACGAGGTAAGCATGAGACTGGAAGAACATCTGGACCGGGCTGTGGAGTCACTGGTTGCCGAGATCAAAGGAACGGAAGTGTACAGAAATTATCTGACGGCTCTGGCGGCGGTAAAGCGGCAGCCTGGTCTTAAAGAGCAGGTGGATGAGTTCCGCAAGAAAAACTATCTGATGCAGAGTACAGGGGATATGGCGTTTGAGAGGATCGAGCAGTTTGAGCGGGAATACTCGGATTTTCGCGAGAATCCGCTGGTATCGGATTTTCTTGCGGCGGAGCTGGCGCTTTGCCGTACGATCCAGCAGATCAATTTTAACATTACGGAAGCGTTGAATTTCGAGTAACCATAGAGGTGATACAGGCATGAGTATAAAAAGTCTGATAGCTGCGGTATGCGGCACTATATTGAAAGTAGCTGTGGCGATATTGATCATTATGCTGATATACCGCGGAGCGCTCAGGGCCTATGACTACGGATACAGGGTCTTTGAGGAACCTCCCATTTCGGCGGGAGAAGGGCGGGTGGTCAGCGTGACCATCACGGAAGATATGTCGGCGGGAGAGATGGGAAAGCTTTTTCTGAGCAAAGGGCTGATCCGGGACGACAGGCTGTTTGTGGTACAGTACTATTTGTCGGAATTCAGGAAAGAACTGAAAACCGGAGATTTTGAACTGAGTACCGCCATGACGGTGGAAGAGATGATGGAGGCGATGACCAAGGAGCCGGTAGTGGAAGAGTCCGAACCTGTGGGGGACGACGCATTGCCCTCAGATATCACCGACCCCGACGAGGGCGGGTCCGGAGATACGGCAGAACCTGATGGAGTGTAAATGCGGCTACCGCTATGCGGGAACAGGGTAAGTATATGATAGTGGATGAGAGAATGGTTGCCTTTATTAATTCGTTTGATAAAGGCAACACGCCTTTTTTGGACAATTTGGAGAAGGAAGCCCTAGCTGCGCAGGTCCCTGTGATCCGCAGGGAAACACAGGTGCTTATCAAGTTTCTGCTGGCGGCCCATCGTCCCATGCAGATTCTGGAGGTGGGAACAGCCGTCGGATTTTCGGCGCTGCTGATGAGTGAGTATGGGCCGGAGGGCTGTCATATCACAACCATTGAAAAGTATGAGAAGAGGCTGGCACAGGCCGAGGAGAATTTTACCAGGGCCGGACGATTACGGCAGATCACACTTCTGGCCGGGGACGCCCTGGATATTTTAAAGGAACTGAAAGGGACTTATGACCTGATTTTTATGGATGCGGCCAAAGGGCAGTATATCCGCTTTCTGCCGGATATTCTGCGTCTTTTGCCGGAAGGAGGGCTGCTGGTTTCGGACAATGTGCTACAGGATGGGGATGTTGTGGAGTCCCGGTACGCGGTGACTCGCCGGAACCGGACGATTCATGCCCGGATGCGGGAGTATCTCTATGAGTTGACCCATCATCCCAAGCTGGATACCTGCATCCTGCCCGTGGGAGATGGGGTGACACTGAGCGTTAAGGCATAAGGGGGAAGGCGCCGCGAAGCGCCCCTCCGGTTTCGCCGGAGCCTTGTTTATCTGGAGTAGGAGAGTGCTGTATGAAAGGTAGAAAACCGGAACTGCTGATTCCGGCCTCAAGTCTGGAGGTGCTGCGGACGGCGGTGATATTTGGCGCGGACGCAGTGTATATTGGTGGAGAAGCCTATGGCCTGCGGGCCAAGGCAAAAAATTTTACCGTGGGAGAGATGGCGGAGGGAATTGCTTTTGCACATGCCCATGGAGTCAAAGTATACGTGACTGCCAATATTCTGGCCCACAACGGGGATCTGGAAGGGGCAGAGAAGTACTTCGCGGAGCTCCGTGATATGCGGCCCGAACGGGCGGATGCCCTCATTGTCTCCGACCCGGGGCTGTTTATGCTGGTCAGGGAGGTCTGGCCGGAGGCGGAGATTCATATATCCACCCAGGCCAACAATACAAACTACCAAACCTATCTGTTTTGGTGGAAGCTGGGGGCCAAGAGGGTGGTGTCTGCCCGGGAACTGTCTCTGGAAGAGATTGCCCTGATCCGGCGTCACATTCCCGCAGAGATGGAGATAGAGAGTTTTGTCCACGGGGCCATGTGCGTCTCTTATTCCGGGCGCTGCCTTCTCAGCAATTATTTTACAGGGCGTGACGCCAACAAGGGGGCTTGCACCCATCCCTGCCGATGGAAGTACGCAGTAATGGAGGAATCCAGGCCGGGTGAGTATCTGCCGGTGTATGAGAATGAACGGGGAACATTTATTTTCAATTCCAGAGATTTGTGCATGATTGAATACATCCCGGAGCTGGTGGCAGCAGGCATTGACAGCTTTAAGATTGAGGGCCGTATGAAAACCGCCCTGTATGTGGCGGCGGTGGCCCGCACCTATCGGAAGGCCATAGACGATTATTTTGAAAACGAGGAGAAATACAGAAGTAATCTGGAGTGGTACAGAGCGGAAATCGCCAAATGTACGCACCGGCATTTTTCCACAGGTTTCTATTTCGGAAAACCGGATGAAAATACCCAGATATACGACAACAGTACCTATGTGGATGCATATACATATCTGGGATGCGTCCAGGAGGTGGCGTCCACTATGCTGGCGCGTATCGAGCAGCGCAATAAATTCCGCGTGGGGGATGTCATTGAGATCGTGAAGCCTGACGGCAGCAATGTGCAGGCGGTGGTGGAGGCGATGTATGACGCCGACCTGCAGCCGGTGGAAAGCTGTCCCCACCCGAGGCAGCGGATCTGGCTGCGCCTGTCCAAAGTTCCGGACCCGTTTGATCTGCTGCGGGCATGCAGTGATACGGATGAGAATTGAGATTTTCCAATTTCCGCGCGGTATAGGTCCCACGATTTTTTATAAGTCAAATGCATGCCTGAACGCATGAGAATATGGTGCGGAGACAGTGGGGTACGGGGGATTGGGAGATGTTGTCGGTAGAAAATAAACGCTTGCTTTTTGGTTGAAAAAAAGGTATCTTAGGAAAAGAGTAAGGCAGGGAAAAACTGCCATATATAGAACAATGAAAAGGAGTAAGCTGTATGAGCGAGACGATAAATGTGGAGGAGCTTTTCGGCAGCAGGGTATTTACCTTGGGGAAGATGAAGGAGAGGCTGACACGGCAGGTATTTGCCGAGGTAAAGCGTGTGATGGAGCAAGGAGGAGAACTGCCTCTGGCTACTGCCGATGTGGTGGCCAAGGCCATGAAGGACTGGGCCGTGGAAAACGGCGCAACCCATTATACGCACTGGTTTCAGCCTCTGACCGGCATCACTGCGGAAAAGCATGACGCGTTTGTCTCTCATCCCGACAGTGAGGGGCGTATGCTGATGGAGTTCTCCGGAAAGGAACTGATCAAGGGCGAGCCGGATGCCTCCTCCTTCCCCTCCGGCGGTTTGCGGGCCACCTTTGAGGCCAGAGGCTACACGGCGTGGGATATGACTTCTCCCGCCTTTTTAAAGGAGGACGCCACAGGGGTAATTCTGTGTATTCCCACGGCGTTCTGCTCCTATACCGGGGAGGCCCTGGATAAGAAGACCCCGCTGTTGCGCTCCATGGAGGCTGTCAGCCAGCAGGCCCTGCGGATTGTGCGCCTGTTCGGCAATACAGAGGCCACCAAAGTGGTGCCCAGCGTGGGAGCGGAGCAGGAGTATTTCCTGGTTGATCGGGAGAAATATCTACAGCGGGAGGATCTCATTTTTGCAGGGAGAACCCTGTTTGGCGCCGCCGCGCCCAAGGGGCAGGAACTGGAGGATCACTATTTCGGCACCATCCGGGAGCGGATCGGCGCTTATATGAAAGATCTGAATATTGAACTCTGGAAGCTGGGCGTGACTGCCAAGACCCAGCACAATGAGGCGGCACCGGCCCAGCATGAACTGGCACCCATCTATGAGTCTGCCAACATAGCGGTGGATCACAACCAGCTTGTCATGGAGACTATGAAGAAAGTGGCCGGTCGCCATGGGCTGACCTGTCTGCTGCACGAGAAGCCTTTTGCGGGGGTAAACGGTTCCGGCAAGCATGACAATTGGTCTCTGTGTACGGACAATGGGGTGAATCTGCTGGACCCCGGCGACACGCCCAACGCCAATATTCAGTTTCTGCTGGTGCTGGCCTGCGTCATGAAGGCTGTGGATACCCATGCGGATCTGCTGCGCCAGAGCGCTTCCGATGTGGGCAATGATCACAGACTGGGCGCCAACGAGGCCCCACCCGCGATTATTTCCATGTTTCTGGGAGAACAGCTGGACGATGTGGTAAAGCAGCTGGTGGAGACCGGTGAGGCGGCTCATCTGATTGAGGGAGGCAAGCTGGAGACGGGTGTTTCCACCCTGCCGGATTTTGAGAAGGATGCCACAGACCGCAACAGGACTTCACCTTTTGCCTTTACCGGCAACAAGTTTGAGTTCCGTACGGTGGGCTCTGCGGACTCCATCGCCAGTCCCAACACCACATTGAACGCCATTGTGGCGGAAGCCTTCTGCGAGGCGGCGGATACGCTGGAGCGGGAGATGGACCAGGGCAAGGCGTTTGAGTTGGCTGTTCATGACCTGATCAAGGAGTATATGACCAAACACCAGAGGATCATATTTAACGGGGACGGCTATTCCAAAGAGTGGGTAAAGGAAGCAAAGCGCCGGGGACTGCCCAATATAGGCTCCATGGTGGATGCGGCAGGCACGCTGACTACGGATAAAGCCATCAAATTGTTTGAAAAATTTGGCATTTTCAACAGGGCAGAACTGGAATCCCGTGAGGAGATCCTGTATGAGACCTATGCCAAAACCATCAACATCGAGGCGCTGACCATGATCAATATGGCCAATAAGAAATATATCCCCGCAGTGGTGGGCTATACCAAAACTCTGGCGGATACTGTGATCGCGGTGCGGGAGGCCGGCGTGGATGCCGCCGTACAGGCGGAACTGCTGGGTGAGGTGAATGTGCGACTGGCCGCCGCCAGAAAGGCATTGAAGGAACTGGAGAGGGCCACCGCTCAGGCCAGCTCCATGCGGGATGCCCGTGCCCAGGCATTTTTCTACAAGGATACCGTAAAGGAGGCCATGGATGCGCTGCGCGCTCCCGTGGATTCCCTGGAAATGCTGGTGGATAAGAAAGTCTGGCCTGTGCCCTCCTATGGGGAATTAATATTTGAGGTGTAGGCCGGATGTAAGATTTTCGAGTATGCATGGGGGAATATTGTGGCACAGTGGGAGTTTGGTTTATTCCGAACTTTCACTGTGTCCGTGCCCCTGTTTTGGAGGGCCTGGATAATATCTCCGCAGCAGTGCGGGAAAGCCGATGAACGTCCGGCGGTTTAACGCGTTGTCAAACTTGCCCTCCATCAGGATGATAGGCTTCCCTGCTGTCTTGCACAATCCGCTCAGACCGCAGAAGAGACTGCCAGTAAAAAAAATTTAAATTTTTTGCATTTTCCTCTTGCAAAATGGAAATACTTCGTGTATACTTTATCAAGTAGTCAACAAATAGCGCTATCGCCAAACGGTAAGGCAACGGACTCTGACTCCGTCATTTC
>CANSPM010000043.1 GCA_947648875.1 uncultured Lachnospiraceae bacterium | reverse complement strand
AAACACTGGGGTTGTGGGTGTTTTTTACCCACCATTACCCTTGAAGAGCCAAAAATATTATGGCATTTTTGGAAGAACAATATGTGGTCATATCCGGAAAGGAGTATATTCTGCGCAGCGCGCGCAGGGAGGATGCGTTTCAGCTTGTGGCGTATCTTAGGCAGACTGCCAAAGAGACGCCCTATCTGCTTCGGGAGCCAGAGGAAGTGACGCTTTCCGTGGAGCAGGAAGAGAGATTTATACAGGAAAAGGAAGAGGATAAGCGGGAGTTGATGTTGCTTTGCTTTGACGGAAAAAAGCATGTGGGGAATTGTTCCGTTATGGCAGCAGGCGGCATGGCCCGATGGGCTCACAGGTGTGAAGTGGCCATTGCCCTGTATCAGGAATACTGCGGCAGGGGAATCGGCAGAAAGATGATGGAGACAGCGCTGGAGGCAGCAAGGCAGATGGGGTACGAACAGGCGGAACTGGATGTGGTATCTGCCAATCAGGCGGCATTGCATCTCTATGAAAAGCTGGGATTTAAACGGTATGGAATCTTTCCCCATAACATGAAGTACAGAGACGGTAGCTATGCGGATTGTATATGGATGATGAAGGTACTTTAAAACGGATATACGCAGGGAGGGATATCGCCATGAGTGATCTATTGGAATTTGCAGACAGAGAGGCGTTTAGAAAATGGCTGTTTGACCATTGCCTGTCGGAAGTTGGCGTGTGGCTTTTGTTTGGTAAATCCGGCGGCCCCAAAACAATCAAGGCCGGGGAAGCACTGGAAGAGGCTCTTTGCTTTGGCTGGATTGACGGACAGATGCAGAGTATAGACGATAAAACATATCAGAAATATTTTTCCATGCGCAGGGAGAAGAGCAAGTGGTCTGAGAAAAATAAGGCGCTGGCGCAAAGCCTTGAGGAGCGGGGACTTATGACCGAGTTTGGCAGGAAAAAAATAGAGGAAGCCAGGATAAACGGTCAGTGGGACGCTCCAAAATCCGCGGCGATAACAGAGGAACAGATTGCCCAGGTTACTTCCCTGCTGGAAGGATACGAACCTGCCTGTACAAATTTTAAGGCCATGTCCTTATCGGTGCAAAAGACCTATACGCGTGCATATTTTGATGCTAAGACGGAGGCCGGTCGGGAAAAACGCATGAAATGGATGGTGGATAGGCTCCATAAAAATCTGAAACCCATGTGATATCGTCAGGCATTTGAAAACGCCCACTAAATCATATTGCCGGCGCGGCAAATGTTTCGCTTGGGTTATTCCTATAATGCGGACAGATGCAAATGTTCAGGAGGGAACAGATGATCAGACAGATGAAGACTGAAGAAATCGACAAATGTGTGCAGGTAATCAGGGACAGCTTTATCACCGTGGCGGAAGATTTTGGCATTACCAAAGAAAACGCCCCCCGGTTTACGGCCTTTGCTACCACCAGGGAGCGGTTGATGTGGCAGCGCCAGGAGGGGCGCCCCATGTATGTATGGGAAGAGGAGGGGGAGATTGTGGGTTATTACTCCCTGCATCTGCAAGGGGAGCAAAAATGTGAATTAAACAATCTATGTGTGCTGCCTGGGTATCGACATCGGCAGATCGGCGAGCAGCTTTTGGAACATGCTTTCGCGCAGGCCCTGGAATTGGGATGTAGAAAGACGATTATCGGTATCGTGGAGGAAAACGAGCAGCTTAAGCGATGGTACGAGGCTTACGGCGCAGTGCATGTGAGGACGGAGAAATTTGATTTTTTTCCTTTCACATGTGGGTATTTGGAAAAAAGTCTTGTGTGATCGGGTACTGTCCAATGTTTTGATGAACTGATAGTCAGGGTACAACGCGGAGGAATTAACGAAATGATTATGTACAGACCGGTGGGCACAGAGGAGCTTAAGTTGATTGTGGAGAGCGACTATAGGGAATTTCCGCCCAGACTGCCGTCACAACCCATTTTTTATCCCGTTTTCAACGAGAGATACGCAACGGAGATCGCAGCGCAGTGGAATGTGAAATACAATGCCGATCACAGGGGGTATGTGACCAGGTTTGAGGTGGAGGACACTTATCTGGAGCAGTTTGAGATTCATACCGTCGGGGCCGGCTATCATCAGGAACTGTGGGTGCCGGCGGAGGAGCTGGAGACATTTAATCGGCATATTATAGGCAAGATTCAGGTTATTGGCGCGTTTTCTGCCTGAGAACGGAATAAGCCGACAGAATCAGACGGACTGCCGGATTCATCATATAAATTGAGAGGACAAACAAAATGACCGAACAGGAAAAATACGCTACGGCGGTGATGGGAGAATGGCTATCCCACCCGCAGGAATTGGGTACAAAGCCCGCGAAACTTGAGATTGCGGGGACATTTGAACTGCATGGCCTGCGTTATTACATTTTCAGGTTTAAGAAATCTGTTTTCAGTTCCTGGAAAGTGGCGGTGTGCGGAGGCTATGAGGGGGAGGGTCTGGGCCATTGCGGCCATGTTTACAGCGAAATGGAGGCCTATGATCCCGCCACGGCACAGGAAAAATGTGTGGCGATGGTAGAAAAAATCCGTCAATATTGGAGTGACCAGGCCGGTCAGCAGGGGAAAGACGACGGGAACGAAACACAAAACAAAAGTGGGTTTGTGGGATTTGTGTTACTGTCCACCCCGGAGTTTCAGGCAGAGGCGTTTCGGAAGACACTCAGGGCGGACTGGGGGATTGAATGTCCCAAAGAGTCCGGGCATCCGGACAGCGATGACAATACCATTGTCTTTGAAGAGGAGGGCATGTTGGTCACAATTGGCCTGATGGAGGCGAAAGTGCCCGACGGTGAGGCGGAGTATTGGGCCAACAGTAACTATCTTACCAGAGAAGCGTCTCTGGCCGCAGCCCAAGCCCACGTGGCGCATCTGTTGGTAGCTGTGATCCGCAGGGATTCTGCCCCGATTGACGCGGGGAAACTTTTTGTCAAGATAGCCGCTGCCTGTCTGAAAACATCCAATGCGCTGGGAATTTACACTTGCGGTACGGTCTGGCTGCCGGAGAATTACATTCAGACGGCGATGGTCATGAAGGCGGGAGAGTTTCCCATGATGGATTTGGTCTTTGTGGGACTGTATCGGGATGAAAAAGGAGTCAGCAGTTGGACCAACGGCCTGCGTTCTTTCGGGAAAGTAGAGTTGGAGGTGATCGGCAGCCGCCAGTCTCCTTCGGATGTGCTGGAGTTGATGTACAATATTTCCTCCTATCTCATACAGCAGGGCGCGGTTTTGCGCAGCGGGGAAACCCTGGGCTATACGGCGGAACAAAAACTGCCGCTCACACTCTCGGAAGGGATTTATGTGAATGGAGAGTCGATGAAGATTGGATTCTGAGAATGGAAGCCGTAGTTTTCTTAAGCCGGATTCAAATCCCCGTGGAAAAGAAAGGACACAACATGGATAGGGTTACAATACGTTTGGCCACAGACCAGGACTATAAGTCTGTGGAGCGGATCATGAGACAGGTGCATACTATGCATGTGCATTGGAGGCCGGACATTTACAGGGATATGGATCCCTTGCTGCCCTATGATATGTATCAGGAACACCTGACCCGGAAGCAGATATTGGTGGCGGATCTGGAGGGGGAGACGGTGGGACTGCTAATCTGTCTTGTACGCCATATTTCCGGGGGACCCATGCGAGAGCGCAAAGTGCTGTTTGTAGATTCCATGGCGGTGGAGGAAGGGTACAGAGGACGGGGCATCGGCCATAAGCTGTTCGATTATGTGCTGGGACTGTGCCGAGAGGGACAATTTGACGGCCTGGAATTACAGGTCAACGCCAAAAACGCCGCGGCCAGGGCCATGTATGAAAAGTATGGTTTCACGGAAAAATCTATTAATATGGAATTTTCAGGATTATAAAAAAGGGAGCAGGAAAAGGAGGCATAGTGGTATGGCGGATGTAGAGCGCGGGAAAGCGGGGAAAAATACGGTACAGCCGGTAGATCAGGAAAAGGTCGGCTGGACTTGTCCCCAATGCGGTCGAGCATTTGCAAGGCGAAATCAGAGCCATTACTGCGGCCAGAAACCGAAGACAGTGGATGAATATATTGCCGCCCAGCCGGAGAATCTGCGCCCCTACCTACAGTCCGTGCGGGACGCTGTCCACAGAGCCATTCCGGAGGCGGAAGAAAAAATTTCCTGGAGTATGCCCACATTTTGGAAAAGTCACAATATTATTCATTTTGCGGGATTTAAGAATCATGTGGGTTTGTATCCGGGAACGGAGGCTGTGGAGGAATTTGCGGACCGCCTGAAAGAGTACAAGACCAGCAAGGGAAGCATTCAGTTTTTATACAGCAAACCCATTCCACTGGAACTGATAGCGGATATAGCAAGATGGTGTTATGAGACAGGGAAACATCCCTGACGTGCTACCCAAATTAAGGGTGAGCCATGTCAGGATGCCAAGGCGGTCGAACAGGAAGAGTATGAAATGAGGCGGACAGGGAGAGGTAGGCTATGACAATCTTATTTCCCTCCGGCTACGGAAATGGCAGGAGAGTGGATGAAGCATTTGAGAGAGAAGCGGAGGCGGCTTTGGAGGCAGGACTGACTGTGGTGTTGTTTCATCAGCAGCTATGGGATGGGGACGGGGAGATACAACTGTATGGGGAAGCGTCGGGACTGTCCCTGTACCGGGGCTGGATGATGAAGCCGGAAGAGTATCGGTCTTTTTACGACAAACTGTCGGAGATGGGATTGTCCCTGTTTACTTCTCCTGATCAGTATGAGACCATGCATATCTTCCCCAATGTGTACAAGGATCTGGAAAAGTATACACCCAAGACGCTTTTTTTCCCTCTGCATGCCCGGATGGATGTGGAGGAGATTCGGGGCGAACTTGGGGAATTTCTGATCAAAGATTATGTCAAATCCGCCAAGAATACAGATTTTCCAGCGTATTTTGACCGGGATGTCACCCAGGAAGAGTTTGAGAGGTGGATGGAGCGTTTCTATGAAATTCGAGGGGAATTGCTCACTGGGGGAATACAGGCAAAACAGTATGTGAGACTGAAAAGGTACGGCGGGCGTACCAATGAGTACCGGGTGTTTTATCTGAGCGGGCAGATTCTGTCCGTGAGCAGGAACTCTCTGCAACCCCTATATGCCGCCGAACTGCCTCGAGAACTTGCGAAAATATTTTGCGGCTTATTTTCCAATACGGAGCAGTGCCACGCCGAAAGCCCTCTTTGGCATATGAAAGAAAAAGGAAAGCATATCCTGCCGCCGGGTTCTTTTTACACAATAGATTTTGCAGAGAGGGAAGACGGAGAGTGGATTGTGATTGAAGCAGGGGACGGGGGCGTGTCCGGCTTGTCGGAGGGGCAGGATTATGCCGTTTTTTATCGGAGTATAAAGGCGGTGCTGACATAAGCGGGCGGTATAGAAGCCAGAGACGTTTGCCGGTGACACTATGTAGGATGATCCAATAGGAGGTTTAAAGAAGATGGGAAACAGGTTTGCGATAGACTGGGATGCTTATGCCCGGATGGCGAGAAAGGCGGCGGCGGAAGGGACAGTTTTGCTGAAAAACGACGGCAATGTACTCCCGCTGAAAGAGGGGGAGCGTCTGGCGGTTTTCGGACGAATACAGTTTGACTATTATAAGAGCGGCACAGGTTCCGGAGGTATGATCAACACCCGATATGTGGTGGGGATTCTGGACGCCCTGAAAGAGGAAAAACTCGTTCTGAACAGTGAGTTAGAGCAGACTTATCGGGATTGGCTGAAGGAACATCCTTTCGACAAGGGCAGCGGCTGGGCCCAGGAGCCCTGGAGCCAGCAGGAGATGCCACTTGGCGAGGAGATTGTAAAACAGGCCGCGGAAAAAAGTGATACGGCTCTGGTGATCATCGGTCGCACGGCGGGAGAGGACAAGGACGCCAGGGCGGAAAAGGGAAGTTTTTATCTCTCCGATGAGGAAGAGGAGATGCTGGGGCGTGTGTGCGGCGCTTTCAATCGAGTGGTGGTGGCGCTGAATGTGGGCAGCATCCTGGACATGAACTGGGTGGAAACCTACAATCCCCAGGCGGTGCTCTATGTGTGGCAGGGCGGTATGGAAGGCGGACATGGAGTGGCGGACGTTCTTATGGGGCGGGTAAATCCCTGCGGCAAGTTGGCGGATACCATTGCCCGCCGTGTGGAGGATTATCCATCACACACAGATTTTGGCGGCGATAACGGAGACAGATATGTGGAGGATATCTATGTGGGATACCGCTATTTTGAGACTTTTGCGTCCGCCAGGAAGAAGGTGCTCTATCCCTTTGGGTTTGGTTTATCCTATACCTCTTTTGTGATGCAAAGCCATATGGAGACTGGCACGGACGGCTGCATTTTTCATGTAGGGGTAAAGAATTCCGGCACATTTCCGGGGAGAGAGGTGGTGCAGGTGTATGTCGGCGCGCCGCAGGGAAAGCTGGGTAAACCTCTGCGCAGCCTGGTCGGGTTTGCCAAGACGAGGTGCCTCGCGCCCGGGGAAGAACAGGAAATGGTGCTAAAGGTTGAGAAGAGCGTTTTTGCGTCCTATGATGACAGCGGGGCCACCGGCTATAAATCCTGCTATGTGCTGGAGGCGGGGACGTATCGTTTCTATGTGGGAGGAGATGTCAGGGGCGCGAAATTAGCGGGAGCCATGGAACTTGAAGAGACGGAGGTTCTGGAGCGTTGTACGGAAGCGCTGGCTCCCGTGGAGGAATACGATCGCATGAAACCGGCGGTGGAGAGAGGGGGCGGCGGAAAGTCGGATGGAGTGGAAACGATTCTGGAAGAGAATTATGTCCTTTCCTGGGAGAAAACGCCTCTTCGCACCTACAGTATGGCCCGGAGGAGCAGGGAAGGCGGGAAACCGGAGCTGCCCTGCACCGGGGACAGGGGATACCGTCTGGCGGACGTCTATGACAACAAAGTTTCTCTGGAGACCTTTGCAGCCCAACTTGAGGATGATGAATTGTGTTGTCTGGTGCGGGGAGAGGGTATGTGCTCCCCCAAGGTGACGCCGGGGACTGCGGCCGCCTTTGGCGGGGTTACGCCTTCGCTGGCGAAATATGGGATTCCCTGCGGGTGTTGCGCGGACGGTCCCTCCGGCATCCGCATGGATTGCGGCACTTACGCCTTCTGCCTGCCCAACGGCACCTGTCTGGCCTGTAGTTTTGACGAGGAACTGGTGCGGCAGTTATACGAGATGGAAGGGGTGGAACTGCGAAAGAATCGCATTGATATCCTGTTGGGGCCCGGGATGAATATTCACAGACATCCTCTCAACGGCAGGAATTTTGAATATTTTTCGGAGGACCCGCTGCTCACAGGCAAGATGGCCGCCGCTCAGATCCGTGGAATGGGGCAATATCAGGTTACAGGGGCTTTAAAACATTTTGCCGCCAACAACCAGGAATTTCACCGCAGTCTCTACAATTCAGTGATTTCCGAGCGGGCTCTGCGGGAGATCTATCTGAAAGGCTTTGAGATCGCCGTGAGAGAGGGCGGGGCCTATGCCATCATGACCACCTACGGGGCCGTCAACGGCCTGTGGACGGCGGGAAATTACGACTTGCTGACCACCGTTCTGCGGAAGGAATGGGGTTATGAAGGGTTGGTTATGACGGATTGGTGGGCCATGATCAATGACGAGGGGCAGGCTCCGGACCGGGGGAATCTGGCGGCCATGGTGCGGGGACAGAACGATGTGTATATGGTGGTGCAGGACTCGGAGAATAATTCCGGTGGGGACAATCTGGAAAAATGTCTTGCGGACGGCACCTTAAAACGCTCGGATCTGCTGGTTTGCGCCATGAATATTTTGAAGGTGCTGATGCGCTCTGCCGTCATGGACAGGAGCCTGGGACGCCTCTGTCAGGAAGAGCTGGAGGCAGCGGAGAATCAGGGAGAAGAGGAAACCGCGTGTTTTGATCTGGCCTGGTACCGTCTTGAGGATAAGCTGGAACTGGACGGAAAAGAGATAGACACGGGCAAGGGAAAGGCGTTTCTGTGCGGGCTGGAGGTCAGCGGCAGGCATCTGTATGCTATTCGTCTGAAAGTAAAGGTGGACGCACCCAGGCTTGCGCAGGTGCCCGTCTCTCTGTTTGTGAACGGCACATTGCAGGGAACTATCACACTGAACGGTACAGAGGGGGAAGTTGTGGAGGTGGAGCAGATCTGCGGTGCATTCACCAACACCCACAATTATATGAGATTGTTTTTTGCGGAGGGCGGCGCGCAGATTCATACGCTGACCATCCAGCGCCTGGAGAAAGAAGAGGCATGACGGCAGGGAAGAACAAGGGGATGACGGTGAGAAAGAATACAGGGTTTCCGTTTTCATGAGATAGAAATGCATCTATGGAACGGAAGCCGCATTTTGAGGTTTGAAGTGGATACGGGAGGATATTCCAGATGAAAGTGTTATTATTAAACGGCAGCGCAAACCAAAAGGGATGTACCAATACGGCGCTGGAGGAGATAGGGCGTACCCTGCAGGCGGATGGGATTGCCTGCGAGATTTTTCAGACAGGAGTCCAGCCCATCAGGGACTGCATCGGCTGTAGGCAGTGTACGGAGCAGGGGTGTATATTTATGGACGACCCGGTCAATGCTTTTGTGCGGAAAGCCAGAGAAGCGGACGGCTTCGTGTTTGGCACGCCGGTGTATTATGCCCATGCCAGCGGACGGATCCTGTCTTTACTGGACAGGGCCTTTTACAGCAGCAAGGATGCTTTTGTACATAAGCCTGCGGCGGCGGTGGCCTCGGCCCGCAGGGCGGGAACCACGGCCTCTCTGGACGATTTAAGCAAGTATTTTGGTATTAGCCATATGCCTGCGGTGGGTTCCAGCTATTGGAACATGGTACATGGCAACCGACCGGAGGAGGTGCTGCGGGATGCGGAGGGATTGCAGACTATGCGGAACATCGCCCATAATATGGCCTGGCTGCTGAAGTGCATTGAGGCGGGAAAAAAGCAGGGGATTATGCCGGAGACAGAGAGTGGGAGCTGGACAAATTTTATCCGTTGACTTACAGTCAAAATCCCTGGTTTTTGTATATGGTATGGTTTTTCATTTTCTGCACCGGGTGGCGGAGGGGGAGAATGGACGGCCTATGGGAAGGATGAGAGGAAAAGGATAAACATACGTGGAGGGAAAAGATGATCAGGCAATGTCTATGGATTCCAAAACTTGAGTCGGAGAGGCTCATTTTGAGGCAAATGGGGATGGAGGACGCGGAGGACCTACAGGGCTGGCTTTGGAGGCCGGAGGTGTACACCTACTGGGGAACTCCGCTGGGAAAGGGGAAACACGACGCCAGAAAATTGTTTATTGATCCCAGACCGCATGTGCAGAGAAAACTGTCTCATGATTTCATTTGGGGCGTTGAGGAAAAAGAGAGCCGCAGAGTTATCGGTATTCTGGAGGTCTTTGATGTGGTGAATGACCGGATCGGCACCGTGGGATACAGAATCAGCCCGGACTGGTGGGGGCAGGGAATATGCACGGAAGCCGTGAAAAGGGCGGTGGATTTTATTTTTACGGAAACTGCAATGGACAGGCTGCATGCGGAGGCGGATGTGGATAACGCGGCTTCCAACGCCGTATTGCGCAAAGCGGGGTTTGTGCGGGAGGGCTGTATCAGGCAGGGCAGAATGGGCAGCCGGTATTGCAGCTATAATATTTATGGGTTGATTAAGGCGGACCTGGAACGGCCGGCTGGATCATAAGGGTGTTTGAACGGCGTTTTACCCTTTGGAGCCATCACAATAAGATTTAATTGGAAGGAGACTTATAATGATGGGGGATTTATTAAAGGAAGCGGTACATCTGTTAAAGAGGCAGTCATGGGAGTGGGCGGTCTGCGGCGGTCTGGGGATCGATTTGTTTTTGGGATATGAATCCCGCAGACATGGTGATATTGATATTCTGGTATACTGGAAGGACAGGGATGACATCATCCGTTCCCTACAGGCCGAGGGTTATCGGGTATATGAGATGCTGGGTGGCGGCAGAGCGCATCTTATCACAGACATAAAGGAACAGAGACGTGAAAAACGAAATATTTTCGGCATGCTGGAGGATTGCGGGATCGTGCATTTGACGCCAACCGGGGAAAAAGACATATATGGGATTGATTTTTCCCATGAGGAGCTTAAAAAACTGAATTTTATAGAGTTTTTGTTTAACGATCATGATGGGGACTGGTTCTACTATGCCCGGAATAAAGAAGTTAAACGGGAGATGTCCAAAGCTATTTTATATAGTGAAACACAGGGAATAAGGATTCCCTATCTGGCACCGGAACTACTGTGCTTATACAAATCCACGGATACCGAAAGGGAGGGCTACGGGCAGGATTTTGAGCTGGCTTACGCGCAGATGGATCAGGAGCAGCGGGATTGGCTGCAAAAGGCGCTTTCTTTCATGAATCCGACAGGGCATAAGTGGCTCAGGGAGGGGTGACCGAATATAGCTGGCTATCTTCCCCCAAATGTGGTATGATAGTTAAACAGGCAAACAAGATGAAGCATTTGCCTTCAAAAGGCAGATGCTTTTTTGCACTTAAATCCCCATTTCAGGAGGAGCATATGACAGAACATACCGAAAACAGCCAAAGCACAAAGACAAATCCCCACAGACAGCGCACCAGATGTGTTCAGATCGGGCAGGTGCGCATCGGCGGCGGCGCACCCGTCGCCATCCAATCCATGACCAATACCCGGACGGAGGACGTACCGGCCACAGTGGCACAGATTCACCGTTTAGAGCAGGCGGGATGCGAGATCATACGCTGTACCGTGCCTAATGCGGAAGCGGCCCGAGCGCTGAAAGAGATCAAGAAGCAGATCCATATTCCCCTGGTGGCGGATATCCATTTTGACTATAAGATGGCCATTGCTGCCATGGAGAACGGTGCGGACAAAATCCGCATCAACCCCGGCAATATTGGTTCCTCCGAAAAGGTGAAAGCCGTGGTGGACGCCGCCCGGGAGAGAAACATTCCCATTCGGGTGGGGGTCAACAGCGGTTCCCTGGAGAAAGCGCTGCTGGAAAAATACGGCGGCGTGACGGCGGAGGGCATTGTGGAGAGTGCCCTGAATAAGGTACATATCATTGAGGATCTGGGCTATGACAATCTGGTGATCAGCATCAAATCTTCGGATGTGTTGCTGTGTGTGGAGGCCCATGAGATTCTGGCGTCCCAGACCGGATATCCTCTGCATGTGGGTATCACTGAGTCAGGCACGGTGCAGAGCGGCAACATCAAGTCGGCCATCGGCCTGGGGCTGATTCTGCGCCAGGGCATCGGAGATACCATACGGGTGTCGCTGACGGGAGACCCGGTGGAGGAGATAAAGTCGGCCCAGCTGATTCTGCGTACCCTGAGACTGCGGAAGGGAGGAATTGAAGTGGTATCCTGTCCCACCTGTGGGAGAACCAAGATTGATTTGATCGGTCTGGCAACCCAGGTGGAAAAGCTGGTGGCGGATTATCCGCTGGATATCAAGGTGGCTGTCATGGGCTGTGCCGTAAACGGCCCGGGGGAAGCCAGGGAGGCGGATATCGGCATTGCTGGAGGAGACGGCGAGGGGCTGCTGATCAAAAAGGGCGAGATAGTGCGTAAAATGCCGGAGGAAGAACTGCTTTCGGCGCTGAAGGACGAGCTGGACCATTGGGTCCAATAATAGAATCCACGCCCTGTGAGGATTTTATTGTCATGCAGAGAAGCGGTATATTTGGATAAGGTCAGGACTGCGGGACAGTCCGGCGGCAGGCAGGGGGGTATACACAATGGCGAAACCTTTCTTTGAGGTATTTCCCACATTACAGTTAAACGGAAGAGTACATGATCTCTTGGAGCAGACAGGCGTGGAGAAGATTTCCGCCACAAAGCGTAAGGATTTTCTGCGGATTTATTTGCAGAGCAGCCGTCTGATCATGAAGGAGGATATCTGGGCGGCGGAGAGGGAGATAAAGAGACAGCTTTTTCCCGGTGCCAATCTGACCGTAAAGATCTATGAAAAATTTGAGCTTTCTTCCCAGTATACCCCGGAGAAGCTGATGGATGTGTACCGGGACAGCATTCTGGAGGAACTGCGGGAGTATAATCATATCGACTATAACAGCTTCCGGACGGCGCAGTTCTCTTATCCCGACGTCAGGCAGATGACACTTATTCTGGAGGACAGCGTGTTGGCCCACAGTCGGGAGGAGGAGTTTACGCAGGTACTCCAGAAAATTCTGGTGGAACGCTGTGGTTTTGATCTGGCTCTACGAGTGGAGTACCGAGAGGCGCAGACCGGCAAATACGCCCAGGAGGACGAGCAGAAGATTCGGCTCCAGGTGGCAGAAATCTCCCGGCGGGCAGGCAGAGGAGAAGCCCGGGAGGACTTTATGCAGGCGGAAGCGCTGCCCACGCTGGATGTGGCAGCAGGGCAGGGCGGAAGTGCCAGAAGGGATAATGCGGGAGGAGGCCAGGCAGGAGCCGGAGCATCCGGGGCGGGTTACGGAGTCGCAGGAGGAACTGGAACGGGGCAGGGAACCGCAGGCAGCGGAAGATCCGGAGGGGGCCAGACCCATGGAGCAACCAATGCGGATCACGGGGGCCAGAGTAGCAGCGGGGCAACCGGAACGGGCCGCAGCGCCGGCCAGACGGGCACCACCACAGCCGGGGGAGCGCAGGGCGCTTTGGGGCAGAGAGGCCGGAGTGGTTCCCAGGGCGGTAAAGGCGGTTATGGCATAAAAGGGGACTATCGAGGCGGTTACAAAAAGGGCGAATATAATCGGGGCGGTGCCTACGGAGGCAGCGTAAAGCGCTCCGACAATCCGGATGTGATTTATGGTCGCGATTTCGAGGAGGATGCCATGCGCATCGAGGACATCATAGGCGAGATTGGCGAGGTGGTGATCCGGGGTAAGATACTCACCGTGGACAAGCGGGAAATCAAGAACGAGAAAACGATTATCATCTTTGATGTGACGGATTTCTCCGATACCATGACCGTGAAAATGTTCGCCCGCAACGATCAGGTGGGAGAAATCCTGGAAGGGGTCAAGGCAGGAGCTTTTGTAAAGATTAAGGGCATCAGTATGATGGACAAATTTGACCATGAACTGACCATCGGTTCCCTGACAGGCATTAAAAAGACGGCGGATTTCACCACCAGCAGGACGGACACCGCCCCTCACAAGCGGGTGGAACTGCACTGCCACACTAAGATGAGCGATATGGACGGGGTGTCCGAGGCGAAAGATATTGTGAAGCGGGCTTACAAGTGGGGGCACAAAGCCATCGCCATCACAGACCACGGGGTGGTGCAGGGCTTTACCGACGCGAATCATGTGTGGGACGATCTTTGGAAGGCGGAGAAGGGCAGGCGCAAGGAAGCGGGGGAGGAAAACCCCGACAAGCAGGATTTCTTTAAGATTATCTATGGTGTGGAGGCCTACTTGGTGGACGATTTGAAGGAGATCGTCACCGGTGACAGAGGCCAGGATCTGGACGCGGATTTTGTGGTGTTTGATATTGAGACCACAGGTTTCTCCCCGGTAAACAACCGGATTATTGAAATCGGCGCTGTGAAAGTGGAGCATGGGGAAATCACGGAGCGCTTTTCCAGTTTTGTGAATCCGGACGTGCCCATTCCTTTTGAAATAGAGAGATTAACCGGCATTAATGACGGCATGGTCATGGAGGCTCCCCTGATCGGTGAGGTGTTGCCGCGATTTCTGGATTTTTGCGAGGGCTGTGTGCTGGTGGCGCACAATGCCAGCTTTGATATGAGTTTTATCATCGAGAATTGCAGGCGGCTGGGATATGAGAATCGGTTTACCTACGTGGATACTGTGGGAATCGCAAGGATTTTACTGCCGGGCCAGGCCAAGCACACGCTGGACGCGGTGGCCAAAACATTGGGCGTGTCGCTGGAGAATCATCACCGGGCGGTGGACGACGCGGAGGCCACGGCGCATATCTTTGTAAAATTTATTCCGAGACTTCAGGAAAACGGGGCGGAAGACTTAAAACAGGTAAACGCACTGGGGGCCTCCAGCCCGGATCTCGTAAAGCGTCTGCCCACTTACCATGCCATTATTCTGGCGAAAAACGATCTGGGACGGATCAATATGTACCGGCTGATCTCCGAGTCCCACACCACCTACTACAGCAAGCGTCCCCGGATTCCCAAGAGTCTGATTCTGAAATACCGGGAGGGCCTGATTTTGGGCAGCGCCTGCGAGGCGGGAGAACTGTATCGTGCGCTGCTGGATGGCAAGGCGGACGCGGAGATTGCCCGAGTGGCAGGTTTCTATGATTATCTGGAGATCCAGCCGGAGGGCAACAACCGTTTTATGATTCTGTCTCCCAAGCACCCGGATATTCAGTCCGTGGAGGATATACGCAATGTGAACCGCCGGATCGTGAAGCTGGGAGAGCAGTTGCATAAGCCGGTGGTGGCTACCTGCGACGTGCATTTTCTGGACCCGGAGGACGAGGTGTACCGTCGGATTATCATGGCGGGCAAGGGGTTTGAGGATGCGGATGAGCAGGCGCCCCTGTACCTGCACACCACCGAGGAGATGCTGGAGGAGTTCGCTTATCTGGGGGCGGACAAGGCCAGGGAGATCGTTATCACCAACCCCAACCGGATAGCGGATATGGTGGAGACCATCGCCCCGGTGCGACCGGACAAATGCCCTCCGGTGATTCCGGATTCGGACAAGACTCTGACGAAAATCTGTTATGACAAGGCCCATGAGTTGTATGGGAAAGATTTGCCGGAGATTGTGGAGGAACGTCTGCAAAAGGAACTGCATTCCATCATTACCAATGGCTTTGCGGTGATGTATATCATCGCCCAGAAGCTGGTGTGGAAATCCGTGGAGGACGGCTATCTGGTGGGTTCCAGGGGCTCGGTGGGGTCCTCTTTGGTGGCGTTTATGGCGGGTATTACGGAGGTGAACTCCCTAAGCGCCCACTATCGCTGTGGCAAGTGTTTTTACTATGACTTTGATTCCCCGGAGGTGAGGGCTTTTGCAGGCAACGCCGGGTGCGATATGCCGGATAAAATCTGCCCGATATGCGGGGAGTCTCTGATCAAAGACGGCTTTGACATTCCCTTTGAGACCTTTCTTGGCTTCAAGGGAGACAAGGAGCCGGATATTGACCTGAATTTTTCGGGAGAATACCAGTCCAAGGCTCATAAATACACGGAAGTAATCTTTGGCGCGGGCCAGACCTTCCGGGCGGGCACCATCGGTACTCTGGCGGACAAGACGGCCTTCGGCTATGTGAAAAATTATTTTGAGGAACGGGGAAAGCACAAGCGTACCTGTGAGATCAATCGGATCACGGTGGGCTGTACCGGTATCCGCAGAAGCACGGGACAGCACCCAGGGGGCATTATCGTGTTGCCCATGGGCCAGAATATCAATTCCTTTACCCCGGTGCAGCATCCGGCCAACGATATGACCACGGACATTATTACCACCCATTTTGACTACCACTCCATTGATCACAACCTGCTGAAACTGGACATTCTGGGACATGATGATCCCACCATGATCCGTATGCTGCAGGATTTGACAGGGATCGATCCTACCAAAATTCCCCTGGACGATAAGGGCGTTATGAGTCTGTTTCAGAACACCGATGCGCTGGGCATCACCCCGGAGCAGATAAACGGCTGCCCGGTAGGTTCCCTGGGCATCCCGGAGTTCGGCACGGAGTTCGTGATTCAGATGCTGCTGGACACCAGGCCCCAGCAGTTATCCGACCTGATCCGGATCTCCGGTCTGGGCCACGGCACCGATGTTTGGCTGGGCAATGCCCAGACCCTGATTCTGGAGGGCAAGGCAACGATTTCCACGGCCATCTGCTGTCGTGACGATATCATGATCTACCTGATTAATCAGGGGGTGGAGAGTTCCCTGTCCTTCACCATAATGGAGAGTGTGCGCAAGGGAAAAGGTCTGAAGGACGAATGGATAGACGCTATGACGGAGAAGGGGGTGCCGGACTGGTATATCTGGTCCTGTAAGAAGATCAAGTACATGTTTCCCAAAGCCCATGCGGCGGCTTATGTGATGATGGCCTGGCGGATCGCTTACTGCAAAATCAATTATCCCCTGGCCTATTATGCGGCGTTTTTCAGCATCCGGGCCAAGGCTTTCTCCTATGAACTCATGTGTCAGGGGCAGAAACATCTGGAGAACATTATGGCGGACTACCAGAAGCGCGCGGACTCTCTCTCCAATAAAGAGGAGTTGGCCTACGGAGACATGAAGATCGTACAGGAAATGTACGCCAGGGGGTTTGACTTCATACCCATTGATATTTTCCGGGCACAGTCACGTTCCTTCCAGATCGTGGACGGCAGACTGATGCCCTCCTTAAACAGTATAGACGGCCTGGGGGAAAAAGCGGCGGATGCCATTGTGGAGGCGGCCAAGGACGGACCGTTTTTGTCCAAGGATGATTTCCGGGAGCGGTGTAAAGTGTCCAAAACCATTGTGGAGTTGATGTCGGATCTGGGATTGCTGGGCAGTTTGCCGGAGTCCAATCAGATCAGTCTGTTTGATTTTGTGTAGGAAATGGTGTATAATGATTACATCCGTTCTTGGCGCAACGGAATGTTACAAAACATGATAAAAACGGCGGAGATTTCTCTATGCGTAAAACAGGGAGATTGATTGTGCTTGGCCTGCTGCTTCTGCCTGTTTGGGGGTACGTGCGGGACGACTTTGCCTTTTAGAGCCTATGTGCGCCGAAGGCTGTTTGCCCTTAAGAGCCATCGCGCAGCAATCGGGAGATCAAATGATCTCCAATAGGAGGAAAAAACGGATGGGTTTGTTTAAGAATGAAAAAAGCAGTGAGAGAGGAACCTCTGATATGGCGGGGCACAGGCCGGACCGGGAATGGTGGCCGGATCTGACCGCCTATAGAAAGGCCATGCTGTTACATAACATCACATTCAGCGAAGTGGACGCGCTTCTGAAAGAGTACGCAAATCTGTGGAAAGACGACAGACAGGTGGTATGCGACTTTATGTACACTTCCCTGCCCGATGACGAGGCGTGGATATATCTGGAGTTTCCGGATTTTGAGAATGCTCCGCACTATGTGAACTTCTGGAATTATCAGGATCTACTGGTCTGGCTCAGTCAGAAGACGGACCGGGAATTTTGTCTTGCCATTCCCCGGGACCGGCATGCTCCCCTGTTTCTGTCCACAATGGACAGGAATAACCCCCATGGCGATTCCTGTGTGGGCATCTATGCGGACAGGGATTTCTATTTTGAGATTCCGGCAAATCTGTTTGAATGGGGGCCGGTACCCACATCCGCGTTCGACTATATGGGATTTTTGCGGGGGAGATTTCAGTTCGACACCCGCTGGATAGCTAAAGTGACGCAGTGCAAATGGGAGAAAACCCGGATTACACTCACTTACTCGGTATAGTGTTCCGCGTGGGAACTGGAAGGATGTTGGGACGAGTGCCGTGGAAGATTCGGCAGAGACGGAGGAGGCGCAAAGTCTATGATAATTCCTGTTAATCCGCACAGGCTGTATGAGGGATGTATGTTTGCTGCGATTGTCCACGCGGTGACGGCAGGCGAGTATCCGGAATTAAGTTATGAGCACTCCTGGGACGGTTACAATTATTCTATGAATAATTCTCAGGGATGCAGGGCTACCATCACATTCCATCCGAAGTATATTGTGGCTGTATTTCAAGAGTCATCGAAATGTGATTTACGCAGGTCAGCTTATGACGACCTGACGGAAATGCCAGAGGAAATTCTTGAGATTGCCCGGTCAGAGGCGCTTATGTATGTGCGCAGGGACAGAGAGGGAGAGGCGGTGCCGGTCATAACCGCCGCGTTCTGGGGAACCTGGGAGGAACTGCGCAGTGGGCAGACCTGGGAAGAGATCGTGGAGAATGGCGGACATATCATAGAGCGGCAGCTGATGGATCGGGACCAGGCGTGGGCATGGTGGGATGATTATTATGGACTGAATAACAGTCAGATGGATCTGATTGCGTCTTTGTATAAGAGGAAGATGGAAAACCACGGGGAAAAAATATATCTGCTTGCCGAAGAGATGGACTTTTTGTGTGGTGATCCGAATGAATGCCTGACAGCTTTGCGGGAACTGGACATTTTTCCCTATGCGAACACCGATGGGATGATCAGGAGGGAAACTTATGAAAAAATTTGACGAAGCATACAAACTGCTTGAGATAATGTACAGAGACGGATATTTTCCCGATTTTCTGGTTGATAAAATAAGGGAATTGGTGCAGAATGTAATTAAACTGCTGGAAACCGGGGAGAGGGATCTGGAAAAGATACAGAAGCAACTGGACGAAATGACCCAGGGAATCAACGACCTACAGGAAGAATTTGAAGAAAATGACAGTGAAATAGAGACGGTGGCAAGGGAGAGCATTGCAGAAACCGTAGATTATATTCTGAAATGGTTTGCTATAGAGATTGATTTGGAGGACGCCATCAGCGCGAGAGACTGGTAGAATGCAGCGGATTCGGGCCCGGTTCCAATTTCTGCCCGACACATGCCGCGTAATCGGGCAACAGGCCCGGGCAGGAAGAAAAATCTATCCGTTGGTGAGCATAAAATGCGGCAAGGGGGTGTGGCGTGACCTGTCGTGAGTGTGAGAAGCAGATCCCGGATTTTGTTGGGAGAAAGATGGATTATTTTGAAATGAAGCAGTTTCTGGAACATGTGGATGCCTGTGCCAGTTGCCGGGAGGAACTGGTGATCCAGTTTCTGATTCAGGAAGGTATGGCCCGTCTGGAAGACGGAGATGTCTTTGACTTGCAGCGGGAACTACAGGCACATCTGGAGGAGGCCCGCAGGCGCATCCGTATCTATGAGGGGGTACTGTGGGGGGGAACCCTGTTCGAGGTGCTGACCATGGCGGGAGTGCTGGGAATTGTGATACGGATTCTGCTGTAAAGTTTGTACCCGGACCTATTGGAGGAATGAGGGCGAAGTTCCTGAATGGAGGAGACATATGGGAATAGGAAAGCCTGTTTTCGATAAGGAGAGCATTTAACCAAAAGGGGATATACTCGATAATCGGGCCTGGAATGAACAATTATAGTGATGCAAAGAGTAAAGTATTTTATCAATTTTATATAGTAAGAAATTTGAGGAAGAGCAGATGGCAAAGAAACTGGTACTAATCGACGGACACAGCATACTGAACAGAGCCTTTTACGGCGTACCGGACTTAAGCAACGCAAGAGGACTGCATACCAACGCAATCTATGGATTTCTGAATATTATGTTTAAGATTCTGGAGGAGGAACACCCGGATTATCTGGCGGTGGCTTTTGACGTACATGCGCCCACTTTCCGGCATCAGATGTATGAGGCCTATAAGGGAACCCGCAAGCCCATGCCTGAGGAGCTGCGGGAGCAGGTGCCTGTGATGAAGGAAGTGCTCCAGGCCATGAAGATCACCGTTATGGAGCAGGCCGGTCTGGAGGCGGACGATATTTTGGGCACTCTGGCCAAAAAAGCGGAGGCCCAGGGAATGGAGGTGTCTCTGGTTTCAGGGGACAGGGACTTGCTGCAAATCGCCACGGAACAAATCAAAATTCGGATTCCCAAAACCAAGATGGGCCGTACCGAAATGGAGGACTATTATGCGGAGGATGTAAAGGCTCTTTATCAGGTAACCCCCACGCAGTTTATCGAATTGAAAGCGCTGATGGGGGATACCTCCGACAATATTCCAGGCGTGCCCAAAGTGGGGGAGAAGACAGCCATTTCCCTGATGACGCAGTATGGTTCCATTGACAATATCTACGCCCATCTGGAGGAACTTGGCAAAAAGAGCATACGGGAATCCCTGTCCCAGAACCGGGATCTGGCTGACTTGAGCAAGAGATTGGCAACCATTAAGACAGACTGCGATCTGACGCTGGACTACGAGCAGGCGCGGGCGGAGGGGTATTATACCCCGGAAGCCTATCAGATGTTCAAACAGTTGGAGTTTAAAAATATGTTAAGTCGGTTCGACAGGCAGGAGGCGGAGCAGTCCCGGCAGGATATCACGGCGGGATTTCACCTTCTGAAAGAGAGCGGACAGATGGTGAAAGTGCTGGACAGGCTTCGTAAATCGTTTGGAAAGCCATCCCGTGCCGAAGAGGCACGGCAGACAACAGGCATGGAGCCGGGAAACCAGGCTGGAACGCGACCGGAACCAGGGCAGAGAGGGCAGGCGGAGCCGGAAAACCAGGCAGGAACCGGGATGGAACTTTTGGGGGCCGTGGGGCTGGTGGTGTTGACTGAGGCCGGGAAACTGGCGGGAGTAGCTGTCTCCGATCACAAAAAACAGAGTTATTTCTATTATGAGAAAACCGGAAGCGCTCTGGTAGAAAACCAGCAGCTATCTCTGTTTGACGAAGTGCGGGAAACGCCACAGGACACGGCCCTGCTTACAGCGGTACGGCAGCTTACAGCGGTGTGCCCTGTGTATACTCTGGATATCAAGAGACAGTACGGTTTCTACGGCTGGGAGAATACAGGGGAGAGTGATAATACCGGACAATATTTTGATGCCGTGATCGGCGCTTACCTGTTAAATCCTTTAAAGAACGACTATGACGGAGAGGCTATTGCCGCAGAACATCTGGAACTGTCCGTACCGGGTTATAAGGAGTGTTTCGGCAAAAAAGGCCTGGCGGAGGCAGCAGCGGAGAACCTGGAGCAGTTGGCGGTATTTTACCAATATCAGGCTTATGTGGCACTACAGGCCGGAGAGGTGATCCGCCGGAAATTGCGGGAGGCCGGTATGCAGCGGCTGATGGAGGAAGTGGAGATGCCGCTTTCCCTGGTGCTTTATGAGATGGAGCAGGAGGGGGTGGCGGTGCGTCGGGAGGAACTTAAGAGTTACGGCGATGCGCTGGTGGCTCGGATTCAGGAACTGGAACAAAGCATACACCGACAGGCGGGATGCGCTTTTAATATTAATTCACCCAAGCAGCTGGGAGAAATTCTCTTTGACCAGATGCAGCTTCCCGGAGGCAAAAAGACCAAGACCGGGTATTCTACGGCGGCGGATGTGCTGGAGAAACTGGCCCCGGAACATCCTGTCATAGCGGACATCCTGGAATACAGGGGACTGACCAAATTAAAGAGTACCTATGCGGACGGGCTGGCGGAATATATCGACGCCGGGGGGCGGATTCACACCAGCTTCAATCAGACCATAACGGCTACGGGACGTATCAGCTCTACGGAGCCGAACTTGCAGAATATTCCCATGCGTATGGAGTTGGGACGCCGAATCCGCAAGGTGTTTGTGCCCCGGGAGGACTGTGTGCTCATGGATGCGGACTACTCTCAGATTGAACTGCGGGTATTGGCCCATATGTCCGGGGACGAGGAACTGATTCAGGCTTACCGGATGGATCAGGATATTCACCGGATTACCGCCTCCAAGGTGTTTAAAACGCCCTTTGATGAAGTAACGGACTTGCAGAGGCGCAACGCCAAGGCCGTAAATTTCGGTATTGTGTACGGTATCAGTTCCTTTGGACTGAGCCAGGATCTAAGCATCAGCAAAAAAGAGGCGGCGGAGTATATCGAGCAATATTTTGCCACCTATCCCAAGGTCAAGGCGTATCTGGACCGATTGGTGGCGGATGCCAAGGAAAAGGGCTATATCACCACCATGTATGGCAGGCGCAGACCTGTCCCGGAACTTTCCTCCTCCAATTTTATGCAGCGTTCGTTCGGGGAGCGGGTGGCTATGAACAGTCCTATTCAGGGAACGGCGGCGGATATCATCAAGATTGCTATGATCCGGGTCTGGAACAGACTGCGGCAGGCAGGGCTTTCCTCCCGACTGATTTTACAAGTACATGACGAACTGGTAATCGAGACCCGCCGGGACGAGACGGAACAGGTGAGGCAGATTCTGGAGGAAAGCATGAAACAGGCGGCAAATCTGGCAGTTCCTCTGGAAGTGGATCTGCATATGGGTGATAACTGGTATGAGGCCCACTGATATCGGGCGGCGATAGTAGGGGAGGCTGGACAGGTCCTTATTTCATGAAAAATTTAGTGGTAAGGGGGCAGTTAATATGCGTCTCATCGGTATAACCGGCGGTGTAGGAGCCGGTAAATCCACCATACTGGAATATATACAGGCCCATTATTTCTGTAGGGTTTATCTGGCGGACCAGGTGGCCCATGCGGTCAAAGAACCGGGGCAGCCCTGCCACGAAGCGCTGACCGCATTGCTGGGTTCGGATATTTTGGAGGACGACGGAAGGATTCACCGGGGCAAAATGGCGGAAAAAATTTTCAGAAGCCCGGTTCTGCTGGAGCAGGTGAATGCCATCATACATCCTGCGGTGCGCGCTTTTCTGCTTAAAGAGGTTGAAAAGGTCCGGCAGGAGGGACAGACTGAATTGTTCTTTATCGAGGCGGCGCTGCTGATTGAGTGCGGATACCGGGAAATTGTGGATGAGATGTGGTATGTTTATGCCAGAGAGGATGTGCGCAGAGAACGGCTTCTGAGGAGCCGGGGGTACAGTGAGGAGAAAATAGAACAGATTATGGGAAGCCAACTGACGGAGGAGGCTTTCCGGGCGGGCAGCGATTTTGTCATAGATAACAGCGGAGCGCCGGAGACAAGTTTCCGGCAGATTCGCGTGAGGCTGGAGGGTTACACATGGCGGCAGTAGAGAGCAGGGAACTGGTATTTGGACTGGATATTGGCACCAGGAGCATAGTGGGTACGGTGGGCTATAAGGATGGCACCCGTTTCCATATCATTGCCCAACAGGAGAGAGAACATGAGACTCGCGCCATGCTGGACGGACAGATTCATGATATCGGCAAGGTGGGAGCTACCATTGCGGAGGTGAAAAATCTGTTGGAGCAGGATCTGGGGCGAAAGTTGACCCAAGTGTGCATTGCCGCCGCAGGCCGGGTACTGCGGACGGTGACTACCTCTGTGGAGTACGCCTATGGTATGGAGAGGGAGATTACCAGTGAAGATATTTACGCGCTGGAGACTATGGGGGTGGAGCAGGCCTACGAGGAGTTTACCCGGGATAACGACACGGACATGCAGTTCTACTGTGTGGGCTACACCGCTATGCGCTATTATCTGAACGGATATCCCATGGGCAATCTGGAGGGGCATAAGGCCAAGACGGCGGGAGTGGATCTGATTGCCACTTTTCTGCCGGACGACGTGGTGGACGGCCTGTACAAGGCGGTGGGAGCAGCAGGGCTACAGGTGGCCAATCTGACGCTGGAGCCCATTGCGGCTATTCAGGTGGCTATTCCGGAAAAGTTTCGTATGTTGAACCTGGCTCTGGTGGATGTGGGGGCCGGGACCAGCGACATCTCCATCACCAGGGAGGGCGCAATCACCGCGTACGGCATGATTCCAATTGCCGGGGACAGTCTCACGGATATATTGGTGCAGCACTGTCTGGTAGACTTTGACACGGCGGAGCAGATTAAGCGCAAAATCGGCGTGGAGGAGAACATAGAATATTCGGATATACTGGGGCTGCCTCAGAGCATTACTTCCGGGGAAGCGCAGGAATTGTTGCAGGAGAATATTCACAGAATGACCAAGGAGGTGGCGGACTGTATCCGGGAACTGAACGGAGATAAGCCTGTGAGCGCCGTGTTTGTGGTTGGGGGAGGCGGTATGATCCCCGGCTATACCCAGGCCCTGGCGGAGCAGCTTGGAATTGCCAGAGAGCGGGTGGCGATCCGGGGGCAGGAGGTTATGCAGGCCATCAGCTTTGACATGGAGAACGCCCGCAGGGATTCTCTGATGGTGACACCCATCGGGATCTGTCTGAGTTATTATGAACAGAGTAATAATTTCATTTTTGTTGGATTTAACGACCAACGTGTGAAACTCTATGATAACGGCAAACTGTCCGTGGTGGAGGCGGCCATCGCGGCGGGATTCCCCAACGAAAATCTGTTTCCCAAGCGGGGAGCGGCGGTAGAGTATACTGTGGACGGCAGGAGTCGTATGGTTCGGGGGGAGCAGGGAGAGGCGGCGGTGATTACCGTCAACGGACAGGAGGCAGACATCCATACCCGTATACAGAATGGGGACAAGGTGGTGCTGACCTCCTCCACGGCAGGGGAGGCGGCGCATCCGCTGCTGGATAAACTGCCGGAGATGGAGGAGTCTGTACATATCACCATGTGCGGCGTCTCGATCATACTGCCCAGGCTGGCTTATGTGAACGGCCAGCAGCGGTTGGGCTCTTATGAGATTCAGGACGGGGACGAGATCAGTATTCGGAACTGGTATACTGTGGAGCAGGTGGCGCAGTTTGCGGATGTTCCCTTACAGGGGAGGATATTGGTAAATGATACTCCCGCCAGGTCGGATACAAAGGTGTATGAGGGATTTGACGTGAAATTTATGCCGGTTGACAGTGAGAGTGACCCGGAGGGAGAATTTGACTGGCGGCAGTATGTGGAAGAGGAGGACGAATCCAATAATTCCTCAGAGATGGATGACGCGGCGGACAGATATGACCGTTCTGTGACAAACAGCGCGGCTTCGGAAGGGTATACAACTTTGCGGCAGAACCCGGCGGAGGGCGTCTATATTTCAGAAAATCCTGACCCAATCGGCAATAGCGCAGGCGCCATGGAAAATATCGCCAGAGCCGGGAATAGCGCAGGCACCATGGAAAATGCCGCCAGGGCCGGGAATGGTGCAGGCGCCAAGGGAACCTCTGCCATGGCAGGGACCGGGCAGCCAGTCCGGCAGAACGAGGAGTTACAGGTGGTGGTGAATGGGCAGCCGGTGATACTTCGGGGCAAAAAGGAGTATGTCTTTGTGGATGTGTTCGACTTCTATGAGTTTGATTTGAGCAATTCCCGGGGAAGAAGCATTGTGACACTGCTGAATGACGGCCCGGCCAAGCACTTTGAGACGCTGCGTCAGGGGGATGTAATCAGGATCTATTGGCAGTAATTTTTGCCTGTAAAAGGCAGCATGCGTGATAGGGTGAGCGCCGTATATGTGCATTGCGGTTGAAACGTTAAGCATGGATTGCAGGCGAGACAGAATGGACGGGAGGAGACAGGAAGTATTTCCTGAGAGATAAAAGAGTATGAGGATGTGCAGTATTGCAAGCGGGAGCAGTGGCAACTGTGTCTATGTGGGATCGGAAGCTACGCACCTGCTGGTTGATGTGGGTATCAGTGGAAAAAAAACGGAGAGTGGATTGGGAGAGCTGGGGATCAGCGGCAGGGACCTGGACGGTATACTGATCACGCATGAACACGCGGATCATATCAGTGGCCTGGGGGTGCTGGCCCGCAAATATGAGATACCTATCTATGCCACCAGAGGAACCATAGCGGCTATCAGGCAGATGAAGGGGATGGGTAATATAGATCAGGAATTATGGGTGGAGGTACAAGAGGATCAGCGATTTACCATCAAGGATCTGACGGTGAATCCTCTGCGGATCAGCCATGACGCGGCCCAGCCGGTGGCTTACCGCATCAGCTACGGAAGCAAGCGGGTGGCGGTGTGTACGGATCTGGGGATCTACAATGACTATACGGTAGAATGCCTGAAGGGTCTGAATGCCATTCTGCTGGAGGCCAATCATGATGTAAATATGCTCCAGGTGGGGCCGTATCCGTATCCGCTGAAACAGAGAATTTTGGGCAGCCGGGGGCATCTGTCCAACGAAAATTCCGGCAGGCTGCTCTGCCGGATACTGCATGACGGCCTGAAATATATCTCTCTGGGGCATCTGAGCCAGGACAACAATCTTCCGGAACTGGCCTATGAGACAGTGCGTATGGAGATATCCCTGGGCGACAATCCCTACAGTGCGGAGGACTTTCACATTCAGGTGGCAAGGCGCAGCGAACTGTCGCCTGTGATGGAACTTTAACCGGCTTATCTGTATAACGTTCTGGATAGGACTGCGCGCAGGAAAAATTAAGGGGAGGACAAAATATCGGAAACGTCAAAGTGTAATGAACCTGACCGGCAAGGGGAAACCGATCTGAATTGGATGTTGACGATATGGCCCGAAGGATATATAATTTATTACGATTTAGGGTCTGTTAAGGAAGCATTATAACAATTTATTAGGTCTGCAAAAGACAGTGGCATGGATCATACGATAGGAAACAAAAGGGAGTTCCTGTAGTTAAGAAAGGACAGTGTGGAAAAGAACAGGATAGTGCCCTGTGAACAGGATGTGTGACATCCCGGTATTTGTTGAGAGATATTGCCCGTATAGTCGGCGGTATCCGGAAAAGAGGTAAATATGAAAAAGGCAATTATTACGGTAGTGGGTAAGGATACGGTGGGGATTATCGCCCGAGTGTGTATGTATCTGGCGGAGAATAAGGTCAATATACTGGATATCTCACAGACTATTGTGCAGGATTACTTTAATATGATGATGATTGTGGACATGAGTAATATGACCGGGCAATATGGGGACATGGTGAATGAACTGGAGAACTTGGGACAGGAGATCGGAGTCTCGGTAAAATGTCAGAAGGAAGAAATTTTTGACCAGATGCACAGGATCTGAATGGGTACGGGACAGGAGCCTGGTTTGTGAACAGTGAAAAGAGGAAATTATGATAAATATTTTTGAAGTGGCCGAAACCAATGATATGATTGAAAAAGAAAATCTGGATGTGCGTACGATCACCATGGGCATCAGTTTATTGGACTGTATAGATTCAGACTTGAAACTTCTCAATGAGAAAATTTACCAGAAGATCTTTGTGTCCGCCAGGGATTTGGTGAAAACCGGCGAACAGATTTCAAGGGAGTACGGCATCCCCATTGTCAACAAACGGATCTCGGTGACACCCATCGCGTTAGTGGGAGCGGCGGCCTGTAGGACGCCACAGGATTTTGTGGGGCTTGCAAATACTCTGGACAAGGTGGCGCAGGAGGTTGGAGTCAACTTTATCGGAGGCTATTCCGCTTTGGTCAGCAAGGGGATGACACCGGCGGAGGAGATGCTGATTCGCTCCATTCCCCAGGCCCTGGCCGTTACGGAACGGGTCTGTAGTTCCGTGAATGTGGGGTCTACCAGGACAGGCATCAATATGGACGCAGTGAAGCTGATGGGCGAGGTGATCCGGGAGACGGCGGAAGCCACCAGGCAGCAGGATTCTCTGGGCTGCGCAAAACTGGTGGTATTTTGCAATGCTCCGGATGACAATCCTTTTATGGCGGGGGCCTTTCACGGCGTAACCGAGGCGGACCGCATCATCAATGTGGGCGTCAGCGGCCCCGGCGTGGTTAAAACCGCGCTGGAGAAAGTTCGGGGAGAGAATTTCGAGGTGCTCTGTGAGACGATCAAGAAAACGGCTTTTAAAGTGACCCGTGTGGGGCAGCTGGTGGCGAGAGAGGCGTCTATGAGACTGGGGGTTCCTTTTGGCATTGTGGATTTGTCTCTGGCGCCCACACCGGCCGTCGGAGACAGCGTGGCGGAAATTCTCTGTGAGATGGGGTTGGAGTATGCAGGCGCGCCGGGCACCACCGCCGCGTTGGCGTTGCTTAATGACCAGGTGAAAAAGGGCGGTGTAATGGCGTCTTCCTATGTGGGAGGACTGAGCGGCGCGTTTATTCCGGTCAGCGAGGATCAGGGCATGATTGACGCAGTGTCGGCAGGTGCGCTGACGTTGGAGAAATTGGAAGCCATGACCTGTGTATGTTCAGTGGGGCTGGATATGATTGCCATTCCGGGCGACACCGGAGCTGCCACCATTTCCGGTATCATTGCGGACGAGATGGCTATTGGCATGGTTAATCAAAAAACCACTGCCGTCCGCATTATTCCGGTTATTGGCAAGGGCGTGGGCGAGAAAGTGGAATTTGGCGGTCTGCTGGGCTATGCGCCGATCATGCCGGTAAACGGTTTCCGATGTGATGATTTTGTGAACAGGGGAGGGCGTATACCCGCACCGATTCACAGCTTTAAGAACTGATGAATAGTCCGCTGAAATATTGAAGGATCGAAATATCAAAATCCGGATGATGGTCTGCTTTCGAGCGTCATCCGGATTTTTGGTGAAAAAGATTCGTTTTATACGATAATCATGGGTCTGGTGTACTCATGGTACATCCGATGATTGGATTTAGCGGCCTGGATGCTGCTATAGATATCCGTGATCTGCATTTCCTGCTGGAACATATGGGCTCCTCCCAGTGTCAGATGCTTATCCGCGTCAGCCATCTTGGTGATCAGCGGTATGGAAGAATTGTGGTCAATGGCAGTCAGCAGAGGTTTCGCGTCCTGCTTAAATCCCAGCAGCCGGGCATAGGAAACGGAATCCTGATTATCTATGTAAAACTGCATATTATCCTTGGTTATATTCAAAAGGATGTGCAGCAGGCAGCGGGAGATCCGCGTGTAAGTCATATCCTTGGACTTTAACAGGTCACAGAACTCACTGAAAGTGGTGTACTGATACACATATTTACGGATCTTATCGGACAGATCCGGTGATATATCCAGATAATCTGTATACCCCCTAGCCAGCTCCGACAACAATTTATAGTGCAGCAGCGTAGAGAAGTCATCCTGGAATAAGGGGCGTTCCTGCGCAAAATAGTCAGTCATCACCCGGTACGCTTCCTCGGGCATCTGGGAACTGAGTTCTTCAACGCTCCGGTTACTCTGTATTGCCTGGCGCAGGGCCCTGGCGGAACTCATGAAATACCCCAGCCGTCTGTCCCGGTGGTCGGAGCCCACCCGGCGGATATTGACGGGATGAATCCGGCTTCTGCGGCGGTGTAATGCCTTGATGTATTCGATCCCCAGAATATTGTTGGGACTGGAGACCACGGATATGTCTGCCGCCAGCTGCGGATACGCAATGATCAGCGCGTTGGAACGGGCGGTGGGATAGGAATATCCCAGCTTTAGTTTTTCCAGTAGAATCTTTTTGTATTGCTCGGGCTCTTCCAGAAAGATATCCGCAAACTGGGACAGGAACTGTATGTCCGAACATTCGCTGCCAAAGCACAGGAAATCCACCATGCCAAGGTGGTCCAACATGGAGATGGCTCCCCGGGCAAAATATTCCGCGCTGCCGGTGGCAAAGCAGCTAGGCAGTTCCAGCACCAGGTCCGCGCCACAGGAGAGGGCAGCCCTGGTACGGGCATACTTATCTATCAGAGCCGGATCTCCCCGCTGTACAAAATTACCGCTCATAACGACGATGACATAATCGGCGTCCGTGAGCAGACGGGCCTGACTTAAGTGGTAGGCATGCCCCAGATGGAAAGGATTGTATTCCGCGATAACAGCACATACTTTCATAATAATACCTTGTCCTTTCTTACACAATACAGTGTCCCGCATATCCTCTGCCTGCGCGCGGAGCGGGTTTTCGTATCCGCATACGGATGGCAATCCGGCAGGTGGCGTGTCATATGAGGGCTGCGATCAAGCATCGGCTTCTATTATAGGGATCGCTATCTTGCCGCTAATCCATATCTTGTGCCAGCCGAAAGGATGTCTAAAATAATAAACTAAATATCGTCAATAAAGCGGGGGAGATTATGTGAAAAAAATAACAGACAGTGTAAGCGTTTACATGCACATAAGAATCACATTTCCGAGTAATATAAAATAGACTTTTGTACTTCAAAATATACAATTTAACGCATATTGGTGCTTGTTAAATTTTTCTATCTCTAGTATAATATAAAAAAGAACGTTTGTTAAGCAAAATTTCGAAATTTTTTAAAAAAATATATAAAGATTGCGGCAATTCCGCAGGAAGGAGAATATATGTCATATATTGACACGATTAAGGCACGGGCGAGGCTCGACAAGAAAACCATTGTACTGCCGGAGACCACAGACAAGAGAACCCTGATCGCGGCGGCAAAGATTATGGAAGAGGGCATAGCGAACATTATCATGATCGGTGATGAGGAGAAAATTATGGATGGCGCCGGCTGGCTGGAGGTGGATCTGACCGGTGTGAAGGTGATCAATCCCAAGACCACGGACAGGCTGGATGCCTATGTGAATCTTCTGTATGAAACCAGAAAGTCCAAGGGTATGACGCCGGAGAAGGCCAGGGATATTTTGCTGAGTGATCCTCTGACTTTTGGAATTGTTATGGTGAAAGCCAACGAGGCGGACGGCATGGTGGCCGGTGCCTGCCATTCCACAGCCGATACTCTGCGCCCCGCGTTGCAGATCTTGAAGACCGCTCCGGGGGTAAAGCTGGTGTCCGCCTTTTTTGTGATGGATACGCAGTTCAAGGATCAGGGGGAGGACGGCACTTTTATTTTTGCGGACTGTGGACTGAACCAGGACCCTACGGCGGAGGAACTGGCGGCCATAGCCGAGACTTCTTCCAGGAGTTTTAAGAGTCTGGTGGGGCCTAAACCTGTGATCGCCATGCTCAGTCATTCTACCAAAGGCAGCGCCAAACATGAACTGGTGGACAAGGTGGTGGAGGCTACCCGGATTGCCCGTGAGCAGTATCCGCAGCTGACTCTGGACGGCGAACTACAGGTGGACGCGGCGCTGGTTCCCGGCGTAGCCAAGTCCAAGGCTCCTGGCAGCAGTGTGGGCGGCAGAGCCAATGTACTTATTTTCCCCAATCTGGACGCGGGCAATATCGGTTATAAGCTGGTGCAGAGACTGGGGGGAGCGGAGGCTTACGGTCCCATGTTGCAGGGCATTTCCAAGCCTGTCAACGATCTGTCTCGCGGATGCTCCTGGCAGGACATAGTAGGTGTGGTCGCTCTGACGGCCGTACAGGCCCAGCTGGTATAGGTTATGCATGGCAAAGGCGGTTTTTTTCGCAAACGTCTGAATGTGGCATAAAAATGAAAGGAAGTCATAGTATGAACATTTTAGTAATAAATTGCGGGAGCTCTTCTCTGAAATTCCAGCTGATCGATTCCGAGTCGGAGCAGTGCGTTGCCAAGGGGCTGTGCGAGCGTATCGGCATAGAGGGAAGCCAGATCAGCTATACGCCGGCGGGCGGGGAAAAGGAGCTGCGTGTGACTCCCATGCCGGATCACACAGAGGCAATCCGTCTTGTTTTGGATGTACTTACGGGCGAGAAGACAGGTGTGGTGAAGCGTCTGGAGGAAATCGGCGCCGTAGGACATCGTGTGGTGCATGGGGGGGAGAAGTTTGCACAATCCGTGATTATCGACGACGAGGTGCTGGCGGCTATAGAGGCATGCAATGACCTGGCCCCTCTGCACAATCCGGCCAATCTGATCGGAATAAACGCCTGTAGAGGGCTGATGCCCCAAACTCCTATGGTGGCGGTATTTGACACGGCTTTCCATCAGACCATGCCGCAGGAAGCCTATATGTATGGTCTGCCGGTGGAATATTATGAGAAATATAAGATCCGCCGCTATGGTTTCCACGGCACCAGCCACTCCTATGTGTCCAAAAGGGCGGCGGAAGTGTTGGGAGTGCCCTATGATTCCCTGAGGACCATTGTTTGTCATCTGGGCAACGGAGCCAGTGTATCCGCTGTAAAGAATGGCAAATGTGTGGACACTTCCATGGGACTTACTCCTCTGGAAGGTCTGATCATGGGGACCCGAAGCGGCGACATTGATCCGGCCATCATTGAGTTTCTGGCACACAAGGAAGATAAGAGTATTGACGAGATTATGAGCATTCTGAACAAGAAATCCGGTGTGCTGGGTCTGTCCAATAACCTGTCCTCCGATTTCCGGGACCTGGAGGACGGGTATCATAAAGGGGATGCCTATGCCGCCTGCGCCATGAAAACATTTGCCTACCGCGTGGCAAAATATATCGGCGCCTACACCGCCGCCATGAACGGCGTGGATCTGATCTGCTTTACAGCGGGAGTAGGTGAGAACGCCGCTCTGGTGAGAACCTTGATCTGCGAGTATCTGGGCTATCTGGGCGTGACTCTGGATCAGGAAGCCAACGAAAAGCGCGGCGAGGATATTGTGATCAGCACCCCGGATTCCCGCACCCGGGTGATGGTAATTCCCACCAATGAAGAACTGGCTATTGCCAGAGAGACCGTGCGACTGATCTAGTGTACTGACACATTTATTATCAATCACATGATGCAGAATGATTTTTCAGTCGGCAAGGCGGCGGAGGGAGGCGATGTGGTGGCGTTGTTGGCCGACAACAGCGCAGTAGAAGGAACTTCAGGCAATGATATGCCATAAGATCAAAGCGGTTATTTTATCGGAAATGCAGAAAGGAAACAGTATGAATATAGAGAGCAGATTAGGGTTGTTAAAAACTTTTGTATTAAGTCTGGCTATGGCGGTTTTGCTGCCCTTTGGAGTGCAGGCGCAGGCGGATCTCCCTCTTTCCCCCATTTCGTCTGATCAGGAAGTATATGAGGTAGATTTAGTCAGCAATGATTTGACCGGTCAGGCTGATCTTGCGGTAAGGGCACAATCCGGGGCCAGGACTGCGATACAGGAAGCGTTAAAGCGACACGCGGCAAGTATTGATCTCCGCGGGTACCAGCTTACATATGATGAGGCGCGGGCATTGCTGAAGGATGTGATTTACTGGGATGGTTCTTTGTTCTATGTGCAATCTCGGGCAAGCGCAAGATTGTCCGGAGGGTATGTCCTTGAACTCTATCCCAAGTATATTGAACATGAAGCGGAAGTGGAAAAAGCGCTCAAAAGAGAGGCTTCTGGCATGATGGTGGGTACTTGACCATGCCCAATTAACAACTGCATA
>CANSPM010000042.1 GCA_947648875.1 uncultured Lachnospiraceae bacterium | reverse complement strand
CCTTGGTCTGCTGTCCCTGGGCGTCTGTGCCCGCGCCGGGCTCTGTCAGGCCGAACGCGCCGATCTTGCGTCCGCTGGCCAGGTCTGGAAGATATTTCTGCTTCTGCTCCTCAGTGCCGTAAGTCAGAATAGGGTCAACGCACAGAGAAGTGTGGGCGGAAACGATAACGCCGGTGGTGCCGCAGACCTTGGATAGTTCCTCCACACACATGGCGTAGGTCAGAATGTCACAGCCCTGTCCACCGTATTCCTTGGGTACAGGAATGCCCATAAAGCCGTATTTTGCCATCTTCTCCACGGTCTCCCTGGGAAAACGCTCCTCCTCGTCCACTTCCTGTGCAAGAGGCTTCACTTCATTCTCCGCGAAATCCTTAAATAGCTGTCTCGCCATCTCATGCTCTTTGGATAATGTAAAATCCATGTTTTAATCCTCCACTTTCATCTAAATTTACACAAGGCAGCTTCTGTGGGCGTGCATATTATACTCGCCTGCAACCGCGTCCACAAGTAAAACCCTCTGATAGGGCAAAACCCGGTTCGAAGTCAGAAAACTGCCATAGCTGTTGCCGTCATTTCCCGCGCGCCGGAACATAACGCCGCGCCGACGCGCAAAAATCCGCTTTATTTTGCGTAATTGTAGAAGCCCTCGCCGGTCTTCTTGCCCAGCTTACCCGCGCGAACCATCTTTCTCAACAGGGGAGCGGGAGCATATTTGGAATCGCCGGTCTCCGCGTAGATAACTTCCATGATCGCCAGCACAATGTCCAGACCGATGTAATCGCCCAGAGCCAGGGGTCCCATGGGATGGTTTGCGCCCAGCTGCATCGCCACATCAATATCCGCCACAGATGCCACGCCTGCGGCATATACATTGATGGCTTCATTGATCATGGGAATCAGGATTCTGTTTACCACGAAACCAGCCGCCTCATTGACCTCCACGGGGGTCTTGCCGATCTCAGTGGCAATGCCCTTGATCTTCTCCACCAGGTCAGCGGGGGTGTTGGCTCCCGCAATCACCTCAACCAGCTTCATTCTGTCGGCAGGATTGAAGAAATGCATGCCAATCAGAGGACGGTCCAGGCCGTTGCCCATCTCCGTGATGGACAGGGAGGAAGTGTTGGAAGCGAAGATGCAGTCTTTCTTCACGATCTGCTGCAATTCCGCAAAGGTCTGCTTCTTGATCGCCATGCTCTCGGGGCAAACTTCAATAACCAGATCGCAGTCTGTACAGATATCCTTTAAGCCCGTGACGATCTTGCCCAGAATCTCCTCGCCCTTTTCGGCGCTGATCTTCTCCTTGCCGACCAGGAAGTTGATATTCTTCTGAATCTTGGCCTTGCCGCCATCCGCGAACTCCTGCTTAATATCACATAAGCAAACCTCATACCCCTCCGTCATCGCAAAAGCCTGCGCAATCCCTGCGCCCATAGTACCAGCGCCAATAATACCTACTTTCATGTATAGTTCCTCCTTTTTACCTTATATGAATATGAAAAATAGAATAACCAATTAACCTGTGGGCCGGAGCAGGATGACCGCTCCCATTATTATAAGAAACAATCCGTCCCGCCCTCCAGGCAGGATGATGCCCCCGCGCGTATAACAACGCGCCCCTGCCAGCAGTCACATCTGTATTAACAGTTCTTGAAAGGCTCCTTGACTTTCTCCTTGTTCTTGTCCAGGAAGAAAGCCATGCCATACTTCTGATCCTCGGTCTCAAAGCATTCGCCAAACAGCTTTTCCTCGATAACCACAGCCAGATCCATATCCACATCCAGTCCCTCGTTGATGGCTTTCTTGCAGCCACGCACGGCAATGGGTGCGTTTTTGGCGATACCGGCTGCCATCTTTTCCGCCGCTGCCAGCAATACTTCCTGTGCCGTCTTCACCACATTGCCCTCGGCGTCCACCTCGGCGGAGTACACCTCGTTCACCAGTCCGATGCGGTATGCCTCCGGTGCCTTGATATTGCGGGCCGTATAGATCATCTGCTTGGCCATGCCTGCTCCCACCAGACGGGCAAGTCTCTGGGTGCCTCCGAAACCGGGAGTGATGCCCAGTCCTACTTCCGGCTGTCCAAACACCGCGTTGTCGGAACAAATACGGATGTCACAACTCATGGAGATCTCGCAGCCGCCCCCCAGCGCAAAGCCATTGATGGCGGCAATTACAGGAATGGGGAAGGTCTCCAGCCTGCGGAACACGTCATTGCCCTTCTTTCCGAAAGCCTCACCCTCTGCCTTGGTGAGCGTGCTCATCTCGCTGATGTCCGCCCCCGCCACAAAAGACTTCTGTCCCGCGCCGGTGAGGATCAGGCATCTCACTTCGTCCAGATTCACTGCGTCCAGGGCGGCGTTCAGTTCATCCAGCACCTGGCTGTTCAGGGCGTTCAGCGCCTTCTCCCGGTTGATGGTGAGTATTGCGTACTGCCCCTTCTGCTCGTAAAGAATATAATCCATGTCTACCTCTTTTCTGCAAATCCTAAATCCACAAGCAACTTCAAACAGCCCGGAGAACATATTGCCCCCGGGCTTTATTTACCTTGTTAATCTTCGATCTTAACGATGGTGGAGCAGCCCATGCCGCCGCCGATACACAATGTAGCCAAACCAGTCTTGGCTCCCTTCGCCTGCATCTCATGCAGCAGAGTCACCAGAATACGACATCCCGACGCACCCACGGGATGACCCAACGCAATGGCGCCGCCATTGGGATTCAGCTGCCTGTCCACGTCGATGCCCAGATCCTTGCCCACTGCGACGGACTGCGCGGCAAATGCCTCATTGGCCTCGATGATATCAAAGTCCTCAATCTTCATACCAGTCTTGGCCAGCACTTTCTTGGTGGAAGCCACAGGACCGATGCCCATCACCTCGGGACGAACACCCGCAAGAGCGCCCGCCACGAAAGTAGCCATGGGCTTCACGCCCAATTCTTTTGCTTTCTCCTCACTCATAACTACAATGGCAGCGGCGCCGTCATTGATGCCGGAGGCGTTGCCCGCAGTCACGAAGCCGTCGGGATTGATGGGACGCAGCTTTGCCAGACCCTCTATGGTAGAACCCGCGCGGGGACCCTCGTCTACCTTAAACTCAATGGTCTCCTTTTTCTTCTTTACCATCACAGGAACAATCTCTGCGTCAAAGGCGCCGGACTTCTGCGCCGCCTCAGCCTTCTGCTGGCTCTTAAGCGCGAACTCATCCAGTTCTTCGCGGGTAAGTCCCCACTCACGGCAGATATTATCGGCGGTCATAATCATGTGATAATCGTTGAACGCGTCCCACAGAGCATCTTTGATCATGGTGTCCACCAGAGTGCCGTTGTTCATTCTATAACCGTAACGAGCCTGAGGAATGGCATAGGGAGCCATGGACATGTTCTCCATGCCGCCTGCCACTACGATATCCGCGTCGCCGGCCATGATCATCTGGGCAGCCTGGTTTACGCAGTTTAAGCCGGAGCCGCACACCACATTCATGGTCACAGCGGGTACCTCGATGGGCAGACCGGCTTTAATGGAAGCCTGACGAGCCACATTCTGACCCTGGCCAGCCTGGATTACGCAACCCATATACACCTGGTCAACCTGCTCGGGAGCCACACCCGCTCTGTTTAAAGCCTCCTTGATTACGATTGCACCCAGCTCTGCCGCCGGGGTAGCGCTCAGGGTTCCGCCCATGGTGCCGATCGCTGTACGGCAGGCGCCTGCTAATACTACTTTCTTTGCCATTTCTTTCTCCTCCAACTTGTTTTTTCGCTTTGCTTTCGCTGCTTCGGCAATGATTGTTATTTTTTTGTCATTGCCATTGCTTCTAGTGTAGCATACCGTTTCCTGTTTTGCAACGGATTTCTTTAATTTCATATAATCTCCACATTTATATGACCTGAAAAAATTCCATTCTCCAATTGCGCATTTTCCTGGCTTATGATACAATCAGAAAGCAGAACGTACTTTCGATTGCGCATCCGCGAATAAATCCGGGAAATAACTCGGGCACGCCCTTTGCGGCTGCGAGTTCCTCCTTCTCATGTCCCGCTTTGCAGAGACGACACTTTAACGAATAGGAAGAGGTATATATGAAGCAAATCTCCATGTTTGATATAACCAGTGGCATAGCCCCCGGCAGCAATACGGCAGGAAGCAGCGCTCCCGCTGCCTCCGCCCCTCTGGCTGATCGGCTGCGGCCCACCGCGCTGGAGGAATACGCGGGCCAACAGCACCTTCTGGGGCCGGGCAAAATTCTGCGTCAACTTCTGGAGCGGGACCAGATTCCCTCCATGATTTTCTGGGGACCTCCGGGAGTGGGAAAAACCACTCTGGCCAGTATTATCGCGAACCGCACCCGGTCCAATTTCGTAAATTTCAGTGCCGTGACCAGCGGCATAAAAGAGATCAAGGATATTATGAACCAGGCCCAGGAAAACAGGGCCTACGGTATCCGCACTCTGGTCTTTGTAGACGAGATTCACCGTTTCAACAAGGCCCAGCAGGATGCCTTTCTGCCCTTTGTGGAACGGGGCAGCATCACGCTGATCGGAGCTACTACCGAAAATCCCTCCTTTGAGATCAACGCCGCTCTGCTCTCCCGGTGCAAAGTCTTTGTGCTTAAGGAACTGTCTGAGGACGACCTCACCGCTCTCCTGTCCAGAGCACTCATGGACAAACGCAGCTTTGGCAGCGCCCAGATCCATATGGAGCCTTCCCTGCTGCCGATTATAGCCAGCTTTGCCGACGGAGATGCCCGCACGGCTTTAAATACTCTGGAGATGGCGGTGTTGAACGGGACACTACGCCCCGACGGCTCCGTGACTGTAACCCGGGATACCCTGGAGCAGTGCCTGGGCAAAAAGACTTTGCTGTACGACAAAAAAGGCGAAGAACACTACAATCTGATCTCCGCGCTGCACAAATCCATGCGCAACTGCGACCCGGATGCAGCCGTCTACTGGCTGGCCCGAATGCTGGAGGCCGGAGAGGACCCCCTGTTCATCGCCCGGCGGCTCATCCGCTTCGCCAGCGAAGACGTGGGACTGGCCGATCCCCAGGCTCTGCCCCTGGCGGTGGCCGCCTATCAGGCATGCCATTTCAACGGCATGCCTGAGTGTGATCTGAATCTGACCCAGGCCGTGGTGTACCTCTCTTTGGCCCCCCGCTCCAACGCCCTCTACCGGGCTTACGAAACTGCCAAGGCGGATGCCATGACCCGCTTGAACCAGCCCGTGCCCCTGGTGATTCGCAACGCCCCCACGGGGCTGATGGAGGAACTGCAATATGGAAAAGGCTATATATATGCCCATGAAACACAGGAAAAAATGGCCCGCATGACCTGCCTGCCAGAAGATCTGAAAGACCGCCGATATTATCTGCCCACAGAAGAGGGTAAAGAAGGCGCCCTGAAACAGCGCCTTGCCCGGAGCCGGGCTTTCCGGCTGGGGGAAACTGCGGATGAGACAGGGGATTCCTAATATGAAAACGCAATATAGGATAAGGGCAGCGCCGGCGTGCCAAAGACAGCATAGGCAAGAAAAGAAATCCGGCTGCATTTGCCATTTCTCCGACCTGCAAACAGAAAACCCCGGGGTTCAGCGATAAATTATATGATTCATAGGAATGTGCTATAACAGATCCCTGTCCCCGTCATTCCCCGGGGCATATAACAGCATGTCATGATTCACAGTCGTATAAAACAGGCGGCGAAACTGTTCGGAACGCTCACGCTGCCCCGCAGATCCGTATGGTCCACCCCCCCACTGCTTCTCCACCGGACCTCTTTGTTCCAAACATTTCAGCGGCTCGTACAATTCCTGCTCCTGCACCTGCCCCAGAGCCCACATCACTTTTGTCACCGTCGCCTCCAGGGTCATATCGTAGGCCTCCATCAGGTGAAAATCCTCCTTGATAATCCGCCCCACCTTATAGACCTCCATGTCACTGCCCTCATGGGTCACCTGGGTGGCCATCATGACGATCTTTCCCGCATCCGTCCAGCGGCGTATTTCCGCGTAAAAAGGAACCTGCCCGTACTCCGGAAGTCCCCCAACGCCGAAGGCTTCTATCACCACGGCATCATAGCAAGGATACAGGCGCTTCAGCACCGATCCGTCCATCCCCGGCATCAGCTTGAGCAGCAAAATCTTCTCATTTAAATTATGGTAAAAATCTACAGGGCCCTTCACTCGATCCTTGTCGTCAATATAAAATACGATTTTCCCGTCGCACAGCGCCGCCACATTGGGATAATTAATGCTGGAAAAAGCGTTATAACTCTTGGACCGCTCCTTCTTGGCCCGGGTCCCGGCGATGGCATTGCCGCCAAAAACGATATTAACTCCATGTGCCCTGGCATCGGAGGCAAAACGCAGACTGTCCAGCAGATTGGTTCTGGCATCCGTCACAGGCAGGTTGATGGGCTTCTGAGATCCGGTAATCACAATGGGCTTTTCGCTGTTTTGCACCAGATAAGACAGAGCCGCCGCTGTGAACGCCATGGTATCCGTTCCATGACAGATCACAAAGCCGTCATAGCGGGCGTACTGCTCCTCAATCAGTCCCGCCAGCTGTAGCCAGTGCTTTGCGTATATATTCGTGCTGTCCAGGCTGAAAGGCTGTAGAATGTCCACCTGGCAGAATGTCTTATAGTCCTCCACATATTGCAGTAAATCTTTAGCCGCTATCTTTGGCGCAAGCCCTTCCTTTGTATACCCCGACGCTATGGTACCTCCTGTGGCTATCAATAGCACTTTTTTCATATATTCCGTCTTCTTTCCTTATATTGGTTCCCGCTCTGACGCGTCAGGCTGACTGTCGTTTGGCCAGCAGCCACGCCATCACATGCACTGCCTGCTGAAATCTGCCGGTACGGATCAGTTCCTCAATCTCCTGAGACGTGTGTAGTTCCACATGCAGAAACTCTGTTTCATCCAGATGCTGCCGGGCTGCCATACGGCAGTTTTTTGCCATATATACATGGGCGAAATTGTCGGATATTGTGGCATTGGAAGGAATTGTAAGCAGATGTGTCCACTCAGAGGACAAATAGCCTGTCTCTTCAAGGAGTTCCCTTTTTGCTGCGGCAAGCGCATCTTCTGAGGTTCCCGCTCCCGCTGTCTCCGTCCCGGAAATGGCGGCTTCCCGGGATACGCCTCCGACGTCCCCACGGTATTGGTATTCTCTCCCGTCAGACCGCTCCAGGCCGCCTGCCGGAAACTCGGTGGTGACTTCCTTTATCCCTTGCCGAAACTGCCGCACGCAGAGATAATGGCCGTCACAGTCCGATGCCACAATAACCACATAGTCCCTGCGACTGAAACTATAGAACGGCTCAAATACATTTCCGTCGGGAAGACGGTATGCTGACCGCCGGAAGTCTATCCATTCATCCTGTATTATATGTTCTGTAATAACCTCTTCCCAGGTGAGATCCTCTCTGTTATCTGCCATCATAATTCCGCAAGCTCCCCTTTCCTGTTATGGCGCACATCAAAATTCCCGCAGCATTTCACACAGTTCCTTCGCCATCTTACAGTCTCATTATACCCTCAGAGCTTTCGTTTCACAATACAATATTTTTTAGGAATATCTTTAACCGAATTACTACATCCAGAATAAAGCGGCCGTATACGAAACGCCCATCTTATTATATAGATACAATGACACCTATAGTTGAAATAATCCATTTTAAAAGGGCTGCTTTACACAGCAGCCCTTCCGATCTCAAATATTGAACCCTTAATTATTGCAGGGCTCAAAGATCCACATCTGGTTCTCTTCGCCATAATAGGTCCACTGGCACACATTTACACCATCTGACGAACCCCAGTTGTAAACGTCAAGCCCTTTTCCGTCACCAGAAACCTTTGTTACAATCCCGTATGCTCCGGCATTCGTGGTTCCCATCAGCTTAAACTTCTGCGCGTCCGCACCATTCGCAGTATACGTCTGGATATTCGTTCCGTCTTCATTCGTTCCGTATTGTACATCCAGCATATAGCCATAACCGTTCTTTAAGGTGATGTACCCGTCTCCCAGATTCGTCACATACCACTTCTGTCCTGCCACGCCGGAGCCTGTACCGATTTCCACATTTACGCTGTTGCCACCTACATTTCCAGCTGTCTGCAAATACTTCTGGGAATGTACGTTTTTAATATAATACCATCCGTTCTGCAATGTGGGTTGGGTTCCTGTGCCACCGCCGATGCCATAGCCCGCATCCTTGTACGCAGCCAATACGCGATAATACGCATCCTTCGCAACACCTAAAGTCGAGAACAACAAAGGCTTCTCTCCTTTAATCCATGTAACGTCATCGGATATACCCCAGAAAGTAATTCCTGTGATATTGCCGCCGTTCTTTTTGACTTTCAGAATGTTTGTCATCAAGTCATACATGTAGTTTGCCTGGTCCGTATTACCCTTATTGACAACATCCAATTCCGTAATCTGTACCTCAAAGCCCGCGTTTACAAAAGACTGCAATGCCGTGGTATAATATTCCACGCTGGGGAAGTTTGTCCCCAGATGCGACTGCATACCAACCCCGTCACACAGCTTCTTGTCGGAGTTAATGTACCGGATCATCTTAATGACATCATCCACTTCCATGTATGTATTGTAGTCATTGTAGAGCAGACTGACGGAATCTGTCAAACCGAAATAGCTGATGCAGTCATAAGCGTACTGGAACGCGCGCTTTACGAACGCCGGAGAGGTGGTTACATTTCCGTAAATCTCCTGCCAGCCCGAGGTTTGCGCATGCAGATACTCGTTGACAACATCCCATGCATACACTATTTCACCATACTTGCTTGTGTATACATGATTCATCACGGACTTGATGTAATACTCCATACGGATATCCATTTGCGCGGCAGACACATAGCCGTAATCTTTGGAATATCCAACACGGAAGAACCAATCCGGTGTCTGACTGTGCCATACTAAAGTATGCGCCCTTACGGAAAGTCCGTTTTCGTAGCAAATCCGCAGCACCTCGTCCAACGTGTCAAAGTTAATCGCCGGAAGATAGGTTTCCGTACAGGAAGACGGTACATAATAACCTGCATTTATTGCCGCCTCTCTGGTAATAAGTTTCGGGGAATAGCCCAGCATTGCGTCCGGCTTCATTTCATTTTCCAGTGTAATGCTGTTGTAATGAGTCTTTACGTGCGCCAACGTATTCGCGTCGCGAAGCTGACTCAAATTAATGCATGTCCCTGAATAGCCGAACAGCGAACCATAAGTGTTCAGCAATGTCTCCTGCGCTGCTTCTACCTTGCCGCCCGGAAGCATCACTCCGATCAGCAGGGCCAGTGCCAATACACTGCCAAGCAGCTTTTTCCATCTTGTTTTCATAATAGCAAACCCTCCAAAATGATGTTTTTCATAACATACCTTCGCATACATCAATCCTGGCTTGTAAGGATTTTGTTTTTTCTCCCCCTCCTTTCTTTTACTACATTAAGTCGGTTTTGATGTTTGCTACTAAATTATATCATATTAACAGAAACAGTACAATATATTTTATTCGAAATACATGTAGGGATTCTTTGAAAATTACATTTTTAGTAAAAAACGACATCTTACCCTATTTCATTCTTCCGGATGCCTGTCCATCACAGCTGCGCCTTCACTTATAACGCCGTTGTGCTTATTTGTACGTCTTCCATGATTGTTTTTACTATCCGCAAAAAAGACTTTGTTTTGCGGATAGTTTATTCTCATAAAAAAAGATCCTATCCCTTGCCTGAGATAGAACCTTTAAAAGACACGTAAAGAGGAGCGCCTACTCTCCCCTTTCGATTGTCCCGCATTTAGAATGAAATACTCCAGTTATTAGAGCAGTAAAAAGCCGATGCCACCGATAGCATCTCCATAGTCCCTTCTTCCAGCCCTGATGAATTATGATTTACAGTAATCTACTAATCTCAACCCCGTTTACTTTCATTCCGTCAAGGCAGCAGTTATATATTTCCAAATTGCGGAGATTACATTCAGAAATTTTCCCCTCTGCCAGATTGACATCCGATATCTCCGCCCCATACAGATTCACATCACGAAAAACAGTCCCGCCCATGTCGCAATGCTCTATTTTTCTGACTTCAGAGGTTTCTTCTGCGCAGGCCTCCCACTCCCCGATGAAAGTGGCCACTTCCTCAACAGACTTCCTCACTGGCGCGGAGGGCGTAAAGTCCGCATATCCTACAGCCACTATAGCTACAGGAATTTTCTTGTCGTCCATCTGGAGAATATCTCGTAAGCCGTACTCATCAAAATCACCGCACCAGCAGGACCCAAATCCCAGATCCGTGGCAGACAACAATATATTTTGCACCGCCGCTGCCGTATTTTGGATATTGTATAAAGTTTCACCCCGTTCTCCGTAACGGTTTGCTCTTTTATTTGAGTCAATACACACGATAATCAATACAGGCGCGTCGGCCAGAAATTCCTGCCTGCAAGCCTGCTCAAACACTTTTTTTCTGATCCCGGTGTCCTTCACTATATAAAAATGCCACGGCTGGCAATTTCCGGCGCTGGGCGCATAGATTGCCGCCCTAATCAGTTCCCGTATCCTGTCATCCGGAATATTGTCTTGCCGAAAGTTCCGCACACTTCTTCTTGCTAGGATTGCTTCTGAAAGTTCCATTTTTACCTTGTATGATGTTTATAATAGCCAAAACACCATTTCCCCTTTCTTTTTTTGTATCTTGGTTCAATGTTCTAAAAAGGGAATGCCAATGCCGCAGCACCAAACATTCCCTTGCCATGGTTGATTTTTCCGTTGCCTGCCAGCCTCCGAAACCTGTGTTGGGAAAACATATCCGCTTTTAGGTGTCAACCAACCGCTGATTCGCAGCTTTTCCAACTACATTCTACATTATAACTGTGAAAAACGCAATTACCATTTTTCATATGCAGAAATGATACAATGGATACTATAATTCTTAATACTATCAACTAACTATGATTCCGAACCCTCTGAAGTTTCTGACTTCTTATCCAATCATCTATCCCTTTCCTGAGAATCCTCCCTCACCGGCGCCCTCACTTCCCCTGCATTCCCCGCCTCATACGCCTCTACCGCCGGGTCCGCAATATCCCCCGTCCGCACCCACTCCTTCGTCCCTTCCACCTTCACCGCCGCCTGCGTATGCTTCGCCAGAAACCGCGTCAACGGGTACACATCAATCCAGATTTCATTACTCCCCTCTTTCTGGGACTCGTCAAAAATAAGCTGCAGCCCCCAGTGCAGATGGGTGATCTCGATATTGTTCACATTCTCCTTGGTGCTGTACCCGGTGTGGCCCATATATCCGATTACATCCCCGGCGGTGACGACGCTGCCTTCTTCCAGCCCTTCCGCATAAGGATAGTTCTGCCGCAGATGGGCGTAATAATAATATCTCTTTCCGTCGAAACTCCGTATCCCGATGCGCCAGCCGCCGTACTGGTTCCAGCCCAGAGCCTCCACTACGCCGGATTCCACGCTGATAATCGGCGTCCCGGTAAGGCCCATCATGTCATGCCCCAGATGTCTGCGCTTATAGCCATAGCTGCGGCTGACTCCAAAGTCATCATAATGAGTATAATCAAATCCTCTGGCGAGCGGGAAATAGCCTTTCAGCCCATATCGGATTTCGTAGTTCCCATCCCCGCAGTCCTCCTTATATTCCCCCACCAGCCCGCCGATGGCGGCGTCATACGCCTCCTTATAATAAGGGTAATACTGCAATTTTTCCGTGAGTTCCTCCAGCGTTTTTTCACCCTCAGAGAGGGCCTGGGCGGCCTTTTCCAACGTTTTAAGCGCACTCTTGTCAAATTCTCCGCCCGTTCTGGCCGCCGTGTAGGCCAACAGCTCCACCCAGTGAACCTCATGCTCCGTGCCGTGCGTTTTCACATCCCAGTCATAGGCACTGCACAGTGCCTCATACGACACTGTGAAGTCCACCCACTTTATGTAGTCTTTCTCTATGGCAAGTACGGGATTATTAGCGGCCCTACGCTCTTCCAGACGCCCCTGCTGCCCGGCCAGCACCGCTATTGCCATCACCACCAGAACACATTCCGCAAGAATTCCCTTTTTGAGCCCCGTCAGATATTTTGCTCTCTGTCTCTTATCCATTGTCTCTCCAGGTAGTTTTTCTCACTGGAAATATATGAAAAATACACTTAACTTATGCCGTCCTGCCGCCCCATAATGGGGACACCGTCCAGAGAGACACCGGATATCCTGTCAGGATCAATAGCGCTGTCAAAGGATTTACGCATATCCACGCTGATTTCGCCAAACCCGTACAACATGGAGCTCAACATCACCTTTGCAGTGGTGCTTGTGCCGTCCGTGAAAGAGATTGTGATATCGTGGCTGCTTGCCATGCCCCAGTCTCCTGTCATCTCCTCCTCATAAGTGCCATCCAGAGTCAAATATACCGTCAACGGAGTAATATAGATATCATAGGCGCTAAAATGCACATTTTTCTCGACTCTGTCCTGCTCTCCCTCCAGTGCGATACAGTAATCCTCACTGCCGATTATTTCAATAGGGCCTTCCACATAGTTTGGTGTCTCATCTGTCTCATACATGACGAAATTGCTATTTTCCACACCCGTCTGCTGTTCCGGTCCAGTCCCCGAAAGACGATCAAGCAGCATATAATCCACATACAAAGTATACATACCTGACATATATTCCTCTTTACCCAGCTGCGTGTAAGTTCCCAGCACCTGATTCTCCGCCAGTTTATATCCGCTGCTTTCTGAAATCTGGTCCGGCCTTAAATAATCTCCAAATCCACTGGCTGTCCCGCATTCATCATGGTTCCGGGCAATAAAGATATTTGTCCATATCTCCTGCTCTGTCTTCTTGGTCAGAATATAGTTAAACGATAATTCCCTCCCCGTACAGCTGACTTCTAAAATATCCACGGAAAAAAGCTCATTGTCTATAATCCTCTCCCCCAAACCGGCAAGGGATCTGTCGGCTTCCTCCCCGGCACTCGCTGCTTCCCCCGTCATGGGCAGGCTGGTATCCAATATATTCTCATAAATGTCTGGCATCTTCTGCCCCTGCGGCACCTCCAAGGGCTCGTCCAGCGTATTGTTCACAAAAATATCCCGCAGCGACGTATATTCCTTCAGATAACCGGCCCCCACATACATGGTGCTCATCAGCAGCACTGCCGCCGCAGCAAGGACGACTGCTTTCCTCAATACAAACTTTCTCCTCCTTCTCATTTCTTTTCCCTCCATAATTCGCTGATACATTCTCCGGCTGACTCTGACCTGCGCCAACAACCGATCCGTGTTTTCCCTAATCTCCATTCACAACACCTCCCTAATCTCTTCCGGCAGATTCCTCCTGAGCTGTTCTCTGGCCCGTTTCAGTAAAATATACACGCTGCTCTCCCGTCTGCCCAGCACTCTTGCGATCTCCGGCACCGGCAACTCCTGGTAATAGTACAACAGAATTGCCAGACGGTATTTCGGTTTCAGCTTCATAATCTCATTCATTAAAACCATGGTATTCCCAAGACTCTCATACGCATCCCGGCTCTGGGATACGCGTCCCGTCTCCATAATCTCCATTATATCCGACAATTCTACATGGCGCCGCCAGGAATTGCTGAGATAATTCTTGCAGGTATTGATGGCAATTCTGGTAATCCAGGTTCTTTCCGTCGAGCGTCCTTGAAAACCCTGATAGCTTTTCCAGACTTTCAGATAAGTATCCTGAACTGCGTCCTCGGCCAGATAGGGATCTCCCAGATAAAGTGTGCACAATCTGAGCAGGGAATCCCCATAGTTATGTATCAGCAGTTTCATCCGGGATTCTGTCATTACTCCGGCATTTCTGCTCTCCGGCAACACTGCTGTTATGCTGTTTTCCATATCCTTCCTCCTTATATTACATTTTCCGTCTCCGCACTATAACGGCCACATATGAAAAACCGGTCTTTCATATGCAAATACTCTATTAACCTCCTCTCCACCCTCCAGTACACAGTACTGCGCTCCAACTCTCACAGGAATCGCGACATATCCTGTAACCAATTTGAAATCTGGTATTTCCTTTCCTTCTTTGAAAGCTTTCTATCCATTAGACAATGGAAGTCCCCTATTCCTTGCAAAAAAAACACCGAAAGAAAATAATTTTTTCCTTCCGGTGTTTTGTTATCTGTTTATTTTCCTGCCAGCTATGACCTGATCTCATGGATTCAGGATATAACCCGGGTTAAGCGTACAGTCTCCTGCACCCCCATACCCGCCGACAGATCTTCCCCTCTGGAGGATGGGGCCCTTCCTCTACAGTTCCGGTTCAATCAATCCGTAAGTATCGCCCTTCCTCTTATATACCACATTCACCTGATCCGTCTCCGCGTTGCAGAACACGAAGAAATTATGTCCCAACAACTCCATCTGAATGCAGGCATCCTCCGGGTACATGGGTTTAATATCGAACTTCTTGGTGCGGACGATCTTGACTTCCTCGTCCTCCATATAATCGTTCTCCACAAATGCCTTGCTGAAAGAACTGGCATTCTGCTGCTTGTCCACTATCTTACTCTTGTATTTCTTCAACTGCCGCTCAATTATTTCCTCCACCAGGTCGATGGACACATACATATCATTGCTGACCTGCTCCGAACGTATGATGCTTCCCTTAACAGGGATCGTCACTTCTATCTTCTGGCGCTCCTTCTCCACACTCAGTGTTACGTGGGCTTCTGTATCGGGATTAAAGTATTTCTCCAGCTTGCCGATCTTGTCCTCCACCGCTGCCCTCAATCCCGGAGTTACCTCAAGATTTCTTCCAACAATCACAAATTTCATACAGATCATTCCTTTCTGATTAAGCGTTCCGTAACCGCCCTGGCGTTTACTTACTGACTATTCTATTGTATAAAAAGTATACCATAACACGAGATGTTTTGCAACAATTTAACCAATTTTTTACATATTTATGACATCGGAGTTGTCAACAGAAAAGTTGCTATTTTGACTGAAAATGCAATTTTTGGAAGAAATGTACAAAACATTTGTTCCTGTTTTCCATATCCAATTTCTGGTTTTTGCGGCTCAAAAACTGTGGATAAGGTGCATAACTCCGTGCATAAGTGGATTTTATGGGCTTTTCATTTTCCAAATCGGTGGATAACCTGCATACGGAAGTAAATCAACAGAATGACGTTTTACCGGAATGCACTACTTTTTTGGTTAAGTTGCATAATCACTCCAATATGCAAGTCCTTTTTCAATATTTTCCGGAACCGTCAAAGCAATTGCATTTGCGCTTTACAAAGTTTCTGTGAGAATTGTACTGTCATAAAAAGAAAAAGAGAGCATCCTTCATGCAGAAGATGCTCTCCATTCATTTCCCTCTGTTCCGTTTCTCGTTACGCTTATTGGCCGACAGCTATAAATGATGCCCGCAAATAAGAGCCTCCTTTAAAAGATACGCCGTATAGCCAGGATTCTCTTATAATCCGCTCTGGATATAATGATACCGGTCTTACTGTTGGATGCGTGTACAATGTTGCCGTCCCCGATATACAGAGCCACATGGCCGGAGTAGCAGATCAGGTCTCCGGGCAACGCGTTTGCCAAGCTGTCCACTGCGTACCCCTGCTTCCTGTCCGCTGAGGACGAATGCGGCAGGGACACGCCAAAAGCCGCATATACACTCATCACGAAGCCGGAACAATCCGCGCCGTTGGTCAGGCTGGTGCCACCCCACTTGTACGGACCCCCCACAAACTGTACCGCATAATTAGCAACCGCCACACCCATCTCATTGTCACCGCTGATCGTGACAGTGGTGGGATCAATCCCATGGCTGCTGCCCTGAGACACTGCGGTCTGGTTCTGAGCCGCCTGCGCAGCCTGTGCCTGTCGGGCCGCCTCTCTGGCTGCCGCTCTGTCCGCCGCCTCCTTGGCAAGTCTGGCCTCTTCCTCCTCCTTAGATTCAGCCTCCACAAACTCCGTATGTAAATCCACGAACTCTCTGGAAACCCAGCCGTCGCCTTCCTCTGTATCCACCTTTACCCAGGTGTCCGTCTCCTCCAGCACCAGCAGGTCGTCCTTATATGCCACCATGCCAAGTCTCTTGCTCTCCGTGCTGGGCTCCTTGCGCACAAACAGGCCGTCGCAATTCACGGAAGCTATTCTCGTACCCACCTCCCGGGCCAGCGAAATGGCCTCGTCACCGGTCACGCAGAACTCGCCTTTTACATAGCCTGTCACATTGCCGGAATGAATCTGATACCAGCCGTTCTCTTTTGACAGGAGGGTTCCCACCGAGTTGTTGTACAGTTTACCCACAACCTCACCGGATTCACTGGGCAGACTCCTCACATTCACATAGGCGTTCACCTGGGCAATCACCAGATTCTTGAACATTTCCTCCTCGCGCGCTTTCTCCTGGGCCAACTCCTGGGCGACAGCTGCGGCTTTGGCCTCGTTCACCTGCTCGGCGTCCACCATGGTTTCAATCTGTATATTCTTATTGCCCGTCTGGGTCTGTAGAGTCTCCAGGCCGGTCCCATTGTCAAGAGCGATATTGATACCGCCGCTGGGCAGTACCGAAGAAATTCCCGCAGTGGCGTGCGCGTCCAGTCCCATACCGGTACAAAGCAAAGCAGCCGATAACGCGCATGCTGTAACTCTCCCATAAAAGCCCGGATTTTTGTAATAAGGCTGGCCCTGCGACCGCTTTTTGCCCGGAGTCTGGTTACGGTATACTGTATGTCTAAGCATTCTCTCCTCCATCTATCACAACAAATGTTACATCCACCATATAAATAATTACAAAATTGTTACATCCGTCATTAACTATAGCACGCCCCGCACAAATTGTCAACACCCTGTATAAAATATCAAAAAACCTGCAAAGTGCCGAAAACATCATACTTTTGAGCTTGTCCACACAAAAAGAAGCCACAAATCTGGCTTCTTTTTCCAGCAAAAAAATATTTCATTTTTTTTAATTTCTTAACTTTTACGACCGATCCACGCCGCCGCAGCCGTCACGGCATTGGCGCCGTCCGCCACAGCTGTCACCACCTGGCGCAGCAGCTTTTTGCGCACATCCCCGGCCACATAAATCCCAGGCACATCGGTGGCGCCGTCCTCGCCGGCTGGCACATAGCCCGCCTGGTCACAGGCTGCCAGTCCTTCCAACAATTTTGTCTCGGGCTGTATACCCACTGCCACAAACACACCGTCCACAGGCAGAGCGCGCTGTGTGCCGCTCTTCAAATCCTCCAGCAGCACGCCTGTAACCTCGTCCTGCCCCTGTATCTCCTTTACCACATGAGAATACAGAATCTCCACTCCCGGCAAAACCCGCAGCTGCTCCTGTAGTACATGCGCCCCCCGAAATTCATCCCGGCGATGAATCAGGTACACCTTTTCGCAGAAGCGGGTAAGATAAGCGGCATCCTCCAGAGCCACGTCACCTCCCCCTACCACCGCCACAGTCTTGCCCCGAAAGAAGGCCCCGTCGCAGGTGGCGCAGTAAGATACGCCCATGCCGGACAGCTCCGCCTCCCCGGGCACCTCCAGGCGCGCGTGACGGGCTCCCGTAGCCAGAATCAAAGCCTTAGCCCGCAGATCCCCCTCGGTGGTATGGACAGTCTTAACCTCTCCGTCCGCGATGCCCGTGACCTCGGCTTCCATAAAAGGGGTACCCAGTCTGTCCGCGTGTTCCCGGAACTTCACGCCCATGTCAAAGCCGTTAAAACCCGGCATCCCCAGGTAGTTGTCCACCTCATAGGTATTGAGCACCTGCCCGCCGCTCATGGGATTTTTCTCGACAACCAACAGCTTGAGTCCCGCTCTCATGCCGTACACGGCTGCCGACAGGCCCGCCGGTCCGGAGCCGATAATGATCAAATCATACACTTCCCGCATTGTCATCTCCTCCTGGTTTTATGTTCCGCGCCTGCCGTCCGGGCAGACGCTGTATATCTTTTCCATTATTCTATGAGTTTATCAGTTTACTGGTAGAAAAGCAATGGGTAAATATGCTATACTGCTATTGTAAATACTATATTTCATCCTGAGAATTTGAATATGCCCACTCGGCCGGAAGTTCCTTACCGGCTTGAAGGCAGATGAGGAGATATGCGAATATGAAAAAGAACGCGCTGATCACAGGGGCATCCAGGGGAATCGGTCGGGCTATGGCAGAGTCCTTCGCCGCCGCAGGCTTCGATCTGATCCTGACCTGCCTGCACCAGATCAAGGAGCTGGAAGAACTGGGCCGGGAACTGGAAAATTCCCATGGCGTCCGCTGCCGCTGTTATGCCGTGGATGCCGGAGACTGTGAGGCAGTGACGGATCTGTTCTCCCGGATCGAACAATTGGATGTACTGGTCAACAATGCCGGCATCGCCCACATGGGATTGTTGCAGGATATGTCGCCACAGCAATGGCACCGCATCATAGCCACACATCTGGACGGCTGCTTCTATACAAGCAGGCTGGCCATCCCGCTGATGCTGGCCCGGGGGGGCGGCCATATTTTGAACATTTCCTCCGTCTGGGGCAATGTGGGCGCTTCCATGGAAGTGGCCTACAGCGCCGCCAAAGGCGGAGTCAACAGCTTTACCCGTGCCTTGGCCAAGGAGCTGGCCCCCAGTCATATACAGGTCAATGCCATCGCCTGCGGTGTGATTGACACGGATATGAACCGTTGCCTTACAACCGACGATATGGAAGTCCTGCGGCAGGAAATCCCGGCGGACCGCCTGGGCAGCCCCCAGGAGGTGGCAGCGCTGGCCCTGCTGCTGACCCGGGCTCCCGGTTACCTCACCGGGCAGGTCATCACCATGGACGGCGGATTTGTGTAATAAATACCCGCAAAAACGGCCCCGGCAAACGGATCGTCCATTATTCTGTGAGCTTTCCCAGATCCTTCACTACTTCCCCTGCGAGAATCAGTCCCGCAACGGAGGGAACAAAGGCCACGCTTCCGGGAACCGCCCGCCTGCCCTCTGGCGGCATTTCCTCATCAGGTTCCGGCATCAGCGGCGGTTCCTGAGAATAAACCACTTTCAGATTCTTGACGCCTCTTTTTTTCAGTTCCCTGCGCATCACCCTGGCCAGAGGACAGACGCTGGTCCGGTAGATGTCCGCCACCCGAAAAGCGCTTGGGTCCAACTTGTTCCCCGCCCCCATGCTGCTGATCACGGAGACTCCCGCCGCCTGCGCTTTCAGAACCAGTTCAATCTTGGCCGTTACCGTGTCCACCGCGTCCACCACATAGTCATATGCCTCAAAGGGAAACTGCTCCGCGTTCTCCGGCAGGAAAAAGCGCCGATATGTATGTACCACCGCCCGGGGATTGATGTCTCTGATCCTCTCTTCCATCACCTCCACCTTGTATCTGCCCACAGTGCTGTGGACAGCCACCAGCTGTCGGTTCAGGTTGCTCTCGCTCACCGTATCGCTGTCGATCAGATCCATCTCGCCTATCCCACTGCGAGCCAACGCTTCCGCCGCATGACCTCCCACGCCGCCTATGCCAAACACCGCCACTCTGGCCCGCGCCAGTCGCTCCATTGCCGCATCCCCCAGCAACAACCTGGTTCTGGAAAATTGTTCGCTCATGGCCTGTTCCTCCTCACTTCCCTGAAATTCGCCGCCATATTCCCGCATAACACAGGCAGGCCCGTCACCGCTGCGCCATACCGCAGGCTGTATTCGCGGTACGGAGGCGGCCTGTAATCCGGCGCGGTTCCAGCCTTTTCTGTAATGCTTTTTAATATAGTATATACAAGCTCCGCGCTTTCGTCAATTGCCGCCTCGTTCCGTTGGAAAATGCCGCTGATCAGCCGCTTGCCGGCCCCTCAAACAGCGCGCTGATCCTGCCTTCCGGCACTTCTTCCTCCACAATCCGCCGCATTTCCCGGTCGGATTTCGCATCCCGGCATCGCATCAGCAGATGCTCCTTCTCACTCTCTGTCATGCCATCCCGCCTGTCCCGGACCGCCTCGTTTTCCATCATATCCAAATCAAGCCCCAGAGGTACCATGGAAAGAGGGTATCCCGCCTCGGCTGCTGCGCCGTAAGCTGTTCCGTTAAAGTCCATATTTTTCATTCCTTTCTGAAATCAGGTCTTTGTTCCATTCTGTCGGTTCTACAAAAAAGGCGACCCTTCGACTCATGTCGCAGGATCACCTTTAGCGTGCCCATAGAGCTGGATACTATTCATTTCAAATCATTCCAGATACTTTTCCATCAGATAAAACAACCCTTTCCTCCACTGCGCCTTTCCGGCTTCTGCAAAACCGCCCTTTTGATACAAGCGCAGCGCATGAGAATTTTTGGAAAATACATCCAGTCTGATGGCCCGTACCCCCTTTTCCATGGCTTCCCGCTCCATGTGTTCCATGGTCTGCCGGGCAACTCCGCGATTCTGAAAAAGGGGGTTCACGCACAGACGATGCAGGATACAAAATGGCAAATCGGGATATTTCCATTTCGCTCTTTCATATTCCGGTTCAGCCTCTCCGTTTACGGTATAGATCACGGCGATTTCCCCGCCCAGCAGTCCCACTGTCAGCTGACCGTCCATAATGTCTCGCTCAAAATCCTCCCGAAGAGGATAGAACGCATCCCACTGATCAATTCCCTGTTCGGCCATCCGGACGGCCGCCTGCCCGGCAAGAGCCACAATGCCGTCCAGATCAGAGAATCCGGCTTTCCTGTAATATATCTCCATTCTCCTCTCCCCTGTATATACCTTTCTCCGCCTCCCGGCGTCTCATTTCCCTACATACCTGTCTCCGCCTCCCGGCGCTGCCCTTCTTCCGCATCTTCCAGACTCTCATAGCCGTACATATGCACCGAATGGGTCATAATCTCCCGGGCCAAGTTGCGCCCCAAGACTCCATGGGCGGCAATATATCTGCCGTAAAGCTCCAGCATCTTGTCCGAATAGGTGCTGATCTCCCCCCGCAGGTATGTCTCATAGGAAGTGTCCCACCCATTGTCCTCATAAGTGTGGATACTGCGGGCATTACCGGCCAGATAAGGATAGTCCGCCGCAAACTCCTCCATCCAGGCCACCTGCATGGCCACGATCCTCTCAATAATCTCCTTTTTTTCAGGTGTGATCTCTGGAAAACGCGCTTTCATCTCCTCATACCGGCCGGGGGCGGTGCTCTCCATCATCCGGCCATACTTCTCTTCGATCAGATTGTGTCCCCGCCCCAGTTCCCGGTCAAAATCATAGAGATATTGCAACAGCATCCCATGATCCCATGTCAGATACTGGCTCTTTCGCATGATGGAAAAGGTAAACCAGTCGTCCTGACAGCTGGCCCTGCCCCCTTCGTTTTTCACCGCGTCAAATGCCTCGAACTCCCTGCGGGCTATTGTCTCGGCAAGCTCCTCCACCGTGTCGTCCGCTATGACGGACTTATACAGCAATTCCGCCACATGCTCCTCCAGGAAACTGTCAATATCACTGATATACCCCGCCCTGTACAGATCATGGGCCAGAAGACCGCCCACCTGTTCCATAATCCGGCAGGCATCCTCTCCCCCGGTCTCCAGCGCCGTCAACAGCAGCCGCAGTAATTCCCCATACCTGCCCCCGTCACCGTTCCCGCCCCGGCCTCTGTAGTCGCCATCGCCGCCTTTTCCCCCTTCTCTCCCATGTTCCACGGGGCCCTTGGCATCCTCCATCCTGCGGATGCCCTCCGCCAGCCATTTGTCATGGGGCGGAAACTTCTCTTCCATATAATAGACCAGTTTCAAAGCCTCCTGAACGGCGCTGCCCAGCATGACGCGGCAGCTCAGTTCGTCTCCCCGCCGCAGCATACGGCTGCCGTTGTACTGCCCGCATTGGCTGAACCGGGCCGCCGCCTCCGCAATCCGCATATACCGCAGACGCTTTGGATAATGCTCTGTGAGCAAAGCGCGTATCTGGGTAAAAATGCCCTCATCGTCCCGGAACACCCTTCCGTTCACCGCTGCCGCCAGGGCACTTTCCTCCATCTGCCGAAAAGGAATCAGACCCGGATTTTCTGTCTCCATGGCCCTGTAAATCCCCTCCATATGTTCCATTCCCAGCAGTCTGCCATAAAAATTTTTGATGGTCTGCACTCCCCGGCGCCCTGCTCCCTGCCGGGAAGTCTGATAGGTATATCCCAGAAACATCTGAGGCAGTTCCTCATATGCCGCCTGTAACTGCTGGCCAATCTCCTCATATACCCGGTCCGACACCCACATCAAAAAGCTGGGCCCCCAGTCATGGTCCCGGGAGGTCTCATCGTCATAGCCAAAGCAATCCGAGCCTTCACCCGCCAGACCCACCGCGATTCGCTCCTCGTACTGCGGAAACTTTTCATGGATCATGGCCCGGCCATAGGTCTCATAATAGGCCCGGCACAGTTCCAGCCCTGAGACCTGGCGCCCCGGCTGGCCCTCTATGTCGGGCCCCGTCGTGTCAGTTCCGCCTTCCTCTTGCCCTGCCCTTCCAAAATCCCTCTCTATCGCTCCGCCTTCACCACAGGATATCCCGCCGTCCCTGTCACAGTACTCGCCATCCGCTCCCGCCGCTCTGGCCCGCTCTTCCCGGGCCTCTCTGCATGCCTGGACATTCTCCTTTAACCTGTAATAAGCCTCCGTCCTGCCCAGACTTTCCTCTATGCCTTGCATGGCTCTGACAAAATACGCCTCCGCCCTGTCAAACTCTCCTTTTCGGAACAGATCCGTAGCCAGAGAAGCCAACGCGGCACAGTAATGAGCATCTCTGATGTCATGCGCCTCAAATATGGCGATTGCCCTCCCAAAACATTCCGCAGCCCGCTCTTCTTCGCCCAGCTGTAGACAGGTGGCCGCCAGATTGGCATAACTGCTGGCCTGCTCGTAGTAGCGCTCCGGATGCTGTAGGGCAATTTCCAGCGCCTTCTCCAGATATGCGCGAGCGGCCTCAAACTCCCCCATCTCCTGGTACAGCAGCGCCTTGTTGTTGTACAGACTGGCCACCAGCATATCCCCCGGCTTAAGAACCTGACTGTAGATCTGCTCCACCGCCCGGTAACAGGTCATAGCATCCTCCAGCCGCCCGCCGGCCCGGTAGGCGCTGGCTATATTGAGCACAGAGGTGGCAAAGGGAAGAGTCCCTGAAAGCCCCATCTCCTGGAGCAGATTCAGCACTGCTTCCCCATAATAATAAGATTTCTCCGCCTGTCCCGTCTCCCGGCAAAAACCGATCAGCTCATTCAAAAGCGTCACTGCGCCGCTCCGGTCCCCGCATTGAAGCGCCCTCTCCAGGCACTCCTCCATCAGCATCTGGGCCTGCGCTCCTTTATTTTCCTCTAAAAGCCTGTCAATCCGTTGTAAGATATCCTCCATATTTACCCCTTTCCCGCACGTTCGGAATCCAGTCCTTACAGGTTTTGGCCGAATCTGCTTTCTGCTTCGGACCTCCCGCACCCATACGCATATCATCTCACAATCCTTATAAAAATACAAGGGCAGCAGGCCCACATAGTATAAGATTTCTCTCTGAATGCCATACTAATGTAGAGTCCTTTCCTCATTCCTTACCGAGAATATGGCTGCCATAGCGTCCCGTCAGGACATTCCGGTAAAACGCTCCGCTTCCTGCCAGGTCACCCTGCCCCGGCCTCCATGGCCTGCCGGGTCCATGCGCTTGCCGGAAAACAATAGAACCCATGCCCTGTCGGAATTCTATTGTCATGCTCCGTACGGATTCCATTATCATGCATAAAACGAAAGATCCGTTTACCTTAAACACGAGGAGATTATACTATGATGCTAACCAAATCCCTGGAAGAAAATATAGCCGCCGCCAAGACCCTGTTGCCCATCGGCACCAGTTTCGATATTATAACCAGGGACTTGCTGCTGGGCGAAACCCGGGCCTGTCTGCTGGGGGTCAACGGCATGTGCAAAACAGAGGTTTTACAGCGCATTTTTTCCGATCTGCAAAATCCGGAATACATGAACGACCAAGTGGTGGAACATCTGAGACAGTATATGGAAGCCCGGATCGGCTATGCCCAGGTACAGTTGGAAGGGGACTGGGACAAACTGCTGCGCCAGCTTCTCAGCGGTCCCGCCGTGCTGCTGGTGGACGGTTTTGACCAGGCCCTTATACTGGACGTGCGCAGCTATCCTGCCCGGGGAATCTCCGAGCCAGACGCGGAGCCGGTTCTGCGGGGAGCCAGGGACGGCTTTGTGGAGACCATGCTTTTTAATGCCAATCTCATCCGCCGCCGGATTCGCTCTCCCCGTTTAACCTTCCGGCTGTGTTCTGTGGGTACAGACAGCAAAACCGATGTGGCTTTGGCCTATGTGGATGATCTGGCAGAACCTGCACTGGTGGAACGGGCCGCCGAAAGTCTGTCCCGGCTCCAGGTTTCCAGCCTGACCATGGGCGCAAAAAGCCTGGAAGAACTTTTGGTAAAAAAGCGCTGGTACAATCCCCTGCCCAGCATGCATCTGACAGAGAGACCGGATGTGGCCTGTAGTTATCTGATGGAGGGACATGTTTTGATCCTCGTGGACAATTCCCCCACGGTACTGATTTTGCCAAGCACCATCTTTCAGTTTACCCAAAGTCCCGACGACTATTACAGCAGCCCCCTGGTAGGCAGCTATTTTCGGCTGGCCCGGTTTGCCTGTATTCCCGTAAGTCTGATGCTGATGCCCCTGTACCTGCTGATAACCTCCCGCTATCCCGACATATCCGCCAGATACCATTTACTGGACAGCGCGGATGCCAGTCCTGTCACCGTCTTTTTCTATGTGTTGGCCGTAGAGTTTATTCTGGACCTGTTCAAATACTCCGCCTCCCACAGCACCAGCCGCTTCTCCGGTTCCCTGTCCATCGTGGGAGGGCTGATTATCGGGGATATTGCCGTGGAGCTGAACTGGGCCTCCGTGGAAGTGCTGTTCTACGCGGCTGTGACGCTGCTGGCCACCCTCTCCCTGACCAGCACCGAATTTGCCGACGGGTTGCGGCTATACAGATTGTTTCTGATTCTGGTCACGGGTCTGGGGGGACTGTGGGGTTTTGTTCTCGGTCTGGCGCTGGTCATACTGTCCGTTGTCACCACCCCCACTTACGGTAGATACAGCTACCTCTGGCCCCTGTATCCCTTCAACTGGCAGGCTCTGAAAACCCTGCTGATGCGCTATCCCACCTTCCGGGCCCAGCCCAGCCGGGTATGGAAGCGCGGCAGACACCCCAAGTCCCCTCACAAGGTCTCCTGATCTCCATTTCCGGAAAGCGTTTCCGGGGACAGAAAAATTCGGTTCTGAGGCAAGCGGTGCCTGTGTTGCAGGAATGTCACACGGACAACCCTGTTTGCTTTCCGTTGACCCGGTTCGGGGCATACAGGAGACATTCTGTCCATATACTATAGAAAGTATAAGACAACGGGCGTCCATCTATATATTGCCTTGTATGCCATAGGCGCCGCCCGGAAGGAATCCCTGTGCGTTTTTTGACAGCCATCAACCAGTTTCTGTGGAACGGACCCCTGCTGCTGCTCCTCCTGGGTGTCCATCTGTATTTTACCATTCGTCTGCATGTACCCCAGCGGCGTATCGGCAGGGCCATCCGCATGTCCCTGCGCCCGGAGCCCGAAAGTTCGCCCGCCGCCCGTCAATCCTTCGATACCGCAGCCCATCCCGGGGGAAAAGAATCTCGTCACTGTGTTTCTCCCTTCGGAGCCCTGGCCACCACATTGGCGGCCACACTGGGCACCGGCAATATCATCGGCGTCTCCACGGCCATAGCGCTGGGTGGCCCCGGTGCCGTACTCTGGTGTTGGCTCACAGGTGTGCTTGGAATGGCGACAGCCTACGCGGAATGCTATCTGGGTGTCCTTTATAGACGGCACGACCAGGAAGGGCAACATATCGGCGGACCCATGTATGTCATCCGCGAGGGACTTCACTGTAAGCCTCTGGCCGCCTTCTACGCCCTCTGCACGGTGGTGGCGGCTTTCGGCGTGGGATGCACCACCCAGGCCAACTCCCTGACGCAGACCACCTCCCTGACCTGGGGTTTGTCTCCCCACCTGGTGGGCATGGCCGCCGCCGTCCTCACCGGGCTGGTCCTCATCGGCGGCATCCGCAGCATCAGCCGTGTATGTATGCGTCTGGTACCCGTGCTGGGTCTACTCTACATAGCCGGTTGCATGGCACTGCTATGGCGTTTCCGCAGCGCCCTGGGAGCAACCTGTTTCTATATTCTGGAGAGCGCCTTTTCACCCGGGGCGGCTCTGGGCGGCGTGGCTGGCGGCGGGCTGCTGCTGGCGGCGCGCTACGGCATCTCCAGAGGACTATACACCAATGAGGCGGGCATTGGCACCGCCGCCATCGGCGCTGCTTCCTCCGACGCGATTTCCCCTTCCTACCAGGCTTATGTATCCATGACGGCTGTGTTCTGGGATACTGTGGTCATGTGCCTGCTGACCGGTTTAGTCATTGTGGCCAATATGCTGCTGCATCCCGATTCTCTGGCGGGGGTAAATGAGACAGGGCTGGCAGCCGCAGCCTTCCGCTCCCTGCCCCTTTTGTCCTCCTGGGGACTGCCTCTGGATGGAGAAGTGTTTCTTGCCCTGTCCCTGGCCGCTTTTGCCCTCACTACCCTGATCGGTTGGTCCTACATGGGAGAAAAAGCGGCAGAATACCTGTGGGGAGCCGGCGCTATCCCGCACTACAAACTGGTATACATTGTCATGGTCTATGTGGGGGCTGTAATCCCCATGCAGTTGGTTTGGGAATGTACTGATCTGGTCAACGCCGTGATGGTTTTTCCCAATGTGATTGCGCTGATCCTCCTTCGAAAAAAAATCAATCCATAGAAAATCCAAACGCCGCAAACCTGCACAAAAAAAGGTGGGCATTTCCCTTTGGAAATGCCCACCCCTGTTTAACTTGACAATGCTATGTCTCAGGGCAGTTTAATTTTCTCCCCCACATAAATTCTGTTCTTATTCCGGATCTGCGGATTTGCGTCAAAAAGATCGTTTATCCGGATTCCGAATCTGGCAGCAATACGTATAAGGGTATCTCCCTTGACCACCGTATAACTGTGATCCGGCTGGGCTTCCGTAACGGTAATCAGATAATCCGCCCCGCCTCCAATACAGAACATTGCCTGTCCCTTGTCCGTAATAGGGAAGGAGCCCGCATAGACCAACTTTCCACTCTGCACATCATAGCGATACATGTTCGCGAATTTCCCGGCGTTCTCTTTGCCCAGAGAGAAATGCAGATTGACCGCCATTCCAAAGCTCCCACGATTTACCATGGAGATCTGTGTGTACTTCAAGGCATTTGGGCATTCCTTCTCAATTACAGCTGTCGGAATCATATTCCGGTCCTGTGACACGGTAAGATCCAGATCCTTGTCCACAATAGCATGAGGAATGTTCATACCATTGATACTGATGGAAAGTTCCTCACTGACACCCATGGACAATGTGAAGTTTTTGCCCTCCAGCAACTGTAACACATGAGCCGGAACAATAATTCCTCTGCCCGTCCGCGCGTAAAGCAACGTATTTTCACTGTCAGGCTTCAATGCGGCCAGTTCCTTATTTAAATCTGTGGTAATCTGTTTCCAGTCTGCTTTGATATCCCACATGTCACTCTTATGGGAACTTCCGGATGATGTGCCGGGAACACTGGGTGTATTCGGCGTATCGGGCTGTTCCGGCTCATCGGGCTGCTCCGGCGTATCGGGCTGCTCCGGCGTATCGGGCTGTTCCGGCGTATCGGGCTGTTCCGGCTCATCAGGCTGTTCCGGCTCATCAGGTTCCTCCGAAGCAGTACTGCATATTACAAAGGTACTAAAATGCTCCGCCTTAAATGTTATCATTCCGTCCGCACATGTAGCGTCCACCTCCGTAGGAGCGATATCGTCTCCGGATTCAAAGTGTAGTACCACCACACTGTCTGGATTTACTCCCGCCGGCAACGGTATGGAGAGAATTACAGGTGTTCTGAGCGGCAATTCCTTCGTTCCCAAAAGCAACTTTACATCGAAAGCACAAATATTGCTATACGCATCCAGGCCAGGCAGTCCATCTTCCTGCATCTCGGTGATTTTAAGAACCGCCTTTTCTCCTGCCGGAACACTGAGCATTGCGCCACTGATTGTAGTTCCGTCGGGGATTCTGTCATCGGAGCTGTCCACCGTCACACTGGTACCCGCCGCCTGTTCCAGCAGCGCGTCATACTTCTCAAGAACTGTCTGCAATTCGGCGTTGTCTTTCGGCAGACTTTCGCTGTTCTCTACTATCAGAGTGCGGAACGCTTCGGCATATTCGCTTACAAACTCTTCCGGCGCATATACGTCTTCCAGCAGATCCTCCAAATCTCCGGCAACCTTCTCCAGACCTTCCGCATCCAATGTCTCATTTTCATCCGGCTTGGTAATATAGTCTTTCAGTATCGCAGTACCAAACACCCCGGGAGATGACCAGCCCTGTCCCGACTCGTCGTACCAGCTCAAAGTACCAATCCGCTTGCCGCCTGCCGCGTCATTGATCTGAAGTTCGATACCAATTTCCATATTTCCGGTAGGCACGATGTCTGTCCATTTGAGGGCCGTCTCAATGATATAGCCGTCCTCGGTTGTCTTTGCCACAGACTGAATGTTTTCAGCCGTACACTTTTTGCCGTTATAGCTCTGCTCCGCCATATAGTTAATGCGGTACTGCTTGTCGTCATCCTCGTACCCGGCGGATTTATGATTGTTCTCGTCAATAAATATTTCCAGGGAATCCTGCTCATGGGCCTGACTCGCAGACTTATCCAAAACAGCATCCTTGACCTGCGCAAATACATACAGGTACTCCTGATCCCACATAAGACTTGCCTGGGCATCCGCCTGGGCCCCTGCGCGAATAGTAAGAGGAATCGTCACCGCATTATCCCAGCCGCTCTCCCTTACACCGTCTACCACTGCTGTTCCCATAGGAATATATGTATACGGTTTCAGAGTCGCAATCGCATAATAATCACTGCTGGTCGCCTGGGAAAGGGTTGTGTCGTTGTAAGCCGCCTTCTGGCTGCCATTGGTTACCACGATATCAAATCCCACCGTCGAAGCCGCTTTCAGCAGAGAGCTGTCAAGTTCTTTGCGCACAACGACGATATAGCCGTCCTGGGTCTCCTCCGCGTCGGCGCGGGCACACTCCGCGGACAGAATTGCTCCGTCTGCCCCCGTGAGATACAGCGTTACTTTATCTTCCGCATCCTGTACAGGATCTGTCACCTTCACCTGCACGGAAATTCCTTTGTCGTTCCACACCGGCGTAAAGCTTACCGCGATACCGTTGCGGGTATAGCTCTGTTCTATGCCGGAGGCAAATGACTCCTTGGGCGTCTGAATTACTGCCAGTTTGCGAATGGCCGGTTTCAGAGGCTCCACATTGACAAATGCCCAATAAGAGGGTTTCACTTGATAATCGTCGTCAAAGAGAAGCGGACATTGCTTTCTCTTGCCATCCGTTCCTCCGCCCACCGAACTGGAGGTCTGCAACCAGGAATTTTTGTCGATCACACCCCAGATGGTAATACTGCCGACCCGGCAGCCCTCTTCCTTCATACGCCGGAGAGTGGTGTAAATTTCCTGATAACGTTTAGCCTGTCTCTCATATTCTGCTGCCAGAGTATTTTTGGTTCCGTCGTAGGAACTGCTTGCAGCCATATCCAGCTCAGTAACCTGTATCTGCCCCACCACTTCGTGGTAAGCTCTGGCTGCCGCCTCAAATTCTTCCGCAGTGGGAGAACCGCCTGTCTGGTAATGCCCCTGCATGCCCATTCCGTCGATTCTGGCTCCGTCAGCGGCCTTTACATCCTTCAAAAGCTGTACGATACCGTTGCGTTTGTTTACAAACCATTCGTTATAATCGTTGTAGTATAATTCCACGCTGGCCGGCATGTACCTGTTGGCATAGGTAAACGCGTTCAAAATGTATTCGTTGCTCTGGTATACTGCCCACCAACTGGAATTTTCCTTATCATTCCGGTAAGTGCCCGTACCGTCGCTGACTGCCTCGTTGACCACGTCCCAGCCATAGAACATATCCTTATATTTACTGCCGGGACCGGTAAAGTGCTCCGCCACAGTCTTGATATACCACTCCAGCCGCAGATTCATCGTATCCTTGTCCACATATGGCTGTCCGGCATCATAGTTCACATGGAAGAACCACTCCGGTGTCTGGGAGTGCCATACCAGCACATGTCCGCGAATCTTGATGAAGTCTTCCGGATGCTCCTGGTTCCAGTCGTAAATGACATCCAGCGTCTTTTCCGCGCGGCTGTAATTCAATACAGGCACCTGGATTTCCTGACCGTTTATGGATGCGGTTTCCGTGCCGGGGCAGGTGCTGGCATACCCAAACATTGCGTCCGGTTTCAGTTCATTGCCCAAAGTCACGGCGTTAAAATGCTTGGTCACGAGTTGCATAAGCAAATCGTCCGACAATTCGGCGTTCAAAATGGAAACGCCCATCAGGAAGTCGTCCCCCATCTCCTTGGCAACTGCCTCTTTCAAATCGGGTACATCCTGCTGAATCTCCTTTTTCGGCACTATCATTTCACGAAGTTCCACGCCCGTGGTATAGTAAGTGCCCTTTACGCCGGGGCCGCTGCCATACTCCGTCCCCTGTTCCAGAATACGCATTACTACCTTGTCCAGCGTACCCGTCCAGGAGGGAGTAAAGGTTCCGGTAAATTTAGTCCATACGCCGGGTTCCAAAACCTTCTTGGTGTCTCCCGTAAGATTACAGGTATAGTTAGCCTCACCGTCTGAAACGATAAACGGCGCCATCTCCACGGTTCGCTGCTCTGCCGGAGCGTCCTTGTAGTCATTTTCGTCCAGCATCACATAGAATGTGAATTGATATTCGGAATTTTTTGTAACAGCCTGCGTGATATCCTGTGCAAAACAATTGTAATTGGACCCACGATTTGTAATCTTACCATAAGTCTTGATTTCGTCAACAATGGCATCCTGCGCCACTTCCGCAGTAATTACGGCATTTCCCTTTTCCGCTCCCCACACATCCAAATTAGCCGGATCGGCAAAGTTCGGATTCTGAATCAGATTATCTCCCAGGGGGATCTCCTCAACTTCTCCATTCATTGTAAATTCAATGCTGACTATCTGAACCGTATGCGGTGCGCTAAAGGCACTGTCCGCATCATTCTCGTCAGAACACATAATGCCTATGCACGCAGCCTTTCCGGAAAAATTAGGAACAAAGGAATATTCCGTCTTTCCGGTATTTCCATAATACACATTTAACGGTTCGTCTTTGACGCCGCCATAGATCTTAAACGCCAAAGTAGCATTCTGATCCGCTGTCCTGATTGTGATGTTTTCACAATCCGCCATATTCAACGTCTCGGGCAGATCCAGGCAGTATTCCTCCCACTGCTTTGTATAGGAAAGCACCAGTTTTCCGTCAGTGAGTGCCACTGGGGCATTGCTCCAGCGCTCATACGCTTTCAGACTTTCCGCCGGATATACTTTGTCCCCGTTTGTGTCATCAGGTACGTCCTTCATTTTAAAGGTCATACTGACAATTTCGGCAGTAAACGGGTATGTATCTTTGTCACTGTTTGACATAACGCCGATACAGGTTGCAATACCTTCATAATCGGGCGTAAAGGTATATTCCGTCTGGCCGGAATTTTCATAATATGCCTTTAACTCGTTTTTGGCACTGTCATACACCTTAAAAGACAAAATTCCATTCTGATCCGCTGTTCTGATTGTGATGCTCTCACAATTAGCCATATTCAGACCCTTGGGCAAGTCCAGACAATACTCGTCATACTGCTTGGTAAAGGTAAAAATCATTTTTCCGTCCGTAGGCAATACTTCCGTGTTGCTATGACGGCCATAGGCTTTCAGATCCGCAGCCACATAGGTGCCGTCCTCGGGCGTATCCTCTACCGGAGCGTCTTTCATCTTGAAAGACAGGCTGACAATCTGGGATGTAAAGGGATAGGTATCCGTGTCGCTGCCTGACATTACCCCAATACATACCGCTGTGCCCTCAAAGTCAGGGGTGAAGGTATATTCCGTCTGTCCCACGTTTCCGTAATATGCCTTTAACTCGTTTTTGGCACTGTCATACACCTTAAAGGCCAGATTTCCACCCTGATCCGCCGTCCTGATTGTGATACTCTCACAGTTGGACATATCCAGAGCCTTAGGCAAGTCCAGACAATACTCATCGTACTGCTTGGTAAAGGTAAAAATCATCTTTCCGTCCGTAGGCAATACTTCCGCGTTACTGTGGCGGCCATAGGCTTTCAGATCCGCAGCCGCATAAGTACCCTCCTCGGGCGTATCCTCTACCGGAGCGTCTTTCATCTTGAAAGACAGGCTGACAATCTGGGATGTAAAGGGATAGGTATCCGTGTCGCTGCCTGACATTACCCCAATACATACCGCTGTGCCCTCAAAGTCAGGGGTGAAGGTATATTCCGTCTGTCCCACGTTTCCGTAATATGCCTTTAACTCGTTTTTGGCACTGTCATACACCTTAAAGGCCAGATTTCCACCCTGATCCGCCGTCCTGATTGTGATACTCTCACAGTTGGACATATCCAGAGCCTTAGGCAAGTCCAGGCAATACTCGTCGTATTGTTTGGTAAAGGTAAAAATCATCTTTCCGTTCGTAGGCAATACTTCCGCGTTGCTGTGGCGGCCATAGGCTTTCAGATCCTCCGCCGCATAAGTACCCTCCTCGGGCGTATCCTCTACCGGAGCATCTTTCATCTTGAAAGACAGACTGACAATCTGAGACGCAAATGGATAAGTATCCGTGTCACTGCCTGACATTACGCCAATACATACCGCTGTGCCCTCAAAGTCGGGGGTGAAGGTATATTCCGTCTGTCCCACGTTTCCGTAATATGCCTTTAACTCATTTTTGGCACTGTCATACACCTTAAAGGCCAGATTTCCACCTTGATCTGCCGTCCTGATTATAATACTCTCACAGTTGGACATATCCAGAGCCTTAGGCAAGTCCAGGCAATACTCATCGTACTGCTTGGTAAAGGTAAAAATCATTTTTCCGTCCGTAGGCAATACTTCCGCGTTGCTGTGACGGCCATAGGCTTTCAGATCCACAGCCGCATAAGTTTCCGCTCCCTCAATATTGA
>CANSPM010000041.1 GCA_947648875.1 uncultured Lachnospiraceae bacterium | reverse complement strand
CTGTTATTTCAAAGGATACCATAAAAGAATTGCTGTTTGACAATGTTGGTTTTCATTCAAGAGCAGAGAAAGTGAAACTTGGAATTGCCAGTATGGAAATCATGTATTATGTCGCAGGTCAACTTATGAAAGCAGGACAAGCTCTTATCTTGGAGAATAATTTTGAATATTCATCAAAACAAGGAATTAAAAGCCTTTTAGAAAAATATCAATATTCCGTATTGACCATTACCTTAACAGGTGATTACAAAGTGATTTACCAGCGTTTTTTGGAACGCGAAAACAGCCCTGACAGGCACAGGGGGCATGTAGTGAATGATTGTTATCCGGAAAAGAAAGAGAATAATCTGAAAACCCTAAAAGCAAAAACTATTTCTTATGAAAATTTTGTTTGTGGAATAGAAAAGAGGGGATTTGATGCCTTTTGCGTTGATGGCAGACAAATCAAAGTTGACACAACAGATTTTTCAAAAATTAATATGGAAGAGTTACTTTCACAGATTGAGGCATGGAATAAGGAAATCCTGCATGATTGACGCGCATGTTCATCTGGAAAAGGGCGATTATTCGGTACAATGGATCAAACAGTTTGTTGCGTATGCTGTAAAAAGAAATATAGACGAGATTTACTTTTTGGAACATACTCATATCTTCAAAGAATGCCGTAATCTCTATAATGAAATGTCTGCGTATAATGAATATCAGAAGAATTGGTATCAGAAAAAATGGGAACAGGCACGTCCTCTAAAGGATTATATAGATTACATAGAAAAATTAAAACAAATAGATTTCCCGATACGGTTAAAATTTGGTCTGGAAGTATGTTATTCTCCTGAACATGAAATTGACATTGCCCAAATGAAACAAATGTATTCCTTTGATTTTTTAGTAGGCTCAATCCATTTTATTGATGGGTGGGCATTTAGTCATATGAAACAGCGGTGGAACAAGAATGATTATGATATGGATGAACTGTACGAAAGGTATTACGCACTTATGCTGTCATTAATTAACAGCCGCTTATTTTCAGGATTGGCACACCCACAGTCATTACAATGTTATGGGGCATACCCGCAAAAGGATTTTAGACATATTTATTTACAGCTTGCACAAGCGCTTTGTTTAAATGATATGTATATTGAGGAAAGCAGCGGATTGGCGATTAATTATGGCGATAAGCAGTTTGGAATGAATGCGGATATGTTGGAGTGCATGGTAAGGTGTAATGTGCCAATTCTGACAGCATCAGATGCACACTCACCACAAAATGTTGGCTTATATATTAAAGAAATGAACGACTTGATTCAAACCGTATAATTGGATGTGACAAATGAAATTATGATGTGTGATTTTCAAATAACGTAAAGAAATGGTAATTGATATGAAAAATATTATAGAAAGATATAGAGGAAATTATATAACGGAAATGCGGAAAGATGTAGGGCATTCTCCTATTATGGTAATAAGCTGTGGAGTTATTATTGAAAATGACAAAGGGGAAATATTGCTTCAAAAGCGACAAGATAATGGACTTTGGGCGCTCATTGGTGGTTCTATGGAGATTGGCGAGAAATTTATTGAAGTAGTAAAAAGAGAAGCATTTGAGGAAGCAGGAATTGAAATAGAAGAACTGACATTATTTGGTATTTATTCAGGGGAGGATGGAATTATCATTTATCCGAATGGGGATATTTGCTATGGTACAGGTATTATTTTTAAGACAACTGCGTATAGTGGGGAAATACAAAATAATACAGAAGAAGCACTGGAACACAGATTTTTTGATAAAACTAATCTACCTGATAATATTAGTAAATACGATAAACACGTAATTATTGATTGGACAAAAAATTTTCAGCAAGTAATTGTTGATTAGTTTCCCTCCCCACGGTTATGCTGTGGGGAGGGTTGTATTAAATGATTTTTTACCATAAATCCAGAGAATCCTCCGCATCCACCCACATTTGCATATTCCCTTCAAGATACAATCTTGCGTATTCAAGTGGCTCATCTATTGCCAAAGCATTTAAGGCACATTCAGAGCAGGGAGTAGTTTTCAATCCTTCTTCTGCTTTATTGCAGTCTATCCGTAAGAAATAACCTGCGTGGGTGTATACGTCAATGCTGTTATGGTGGATATTGTATGTTGCGTAAATCATATTCATTTTATCTGTCCTCTTTTCATTGATTTTTTGAAAGCATTTCAATCAGTTTACCAATTCCCGTATATTTTGTGTTATAATGTTTTATGTGATTTTGTTTCCCTCATTTTTTCCCTTATCAGGGTTCGTAATGCCCTGTGGGAAGATATAACACAAGGGAAACTTTAAGGGAAAGCTCACCTGCGATAAACTTAGTGTTTTCATGGGTTAGTGGGTATTTTAATAACAAAATATAACAGCTAATATTTTCCTTAAAAATCATCAAATCAAAATCGGGATTTATCGTTTGGAAGGTGGTAGAAAAGTAATGGGAAGATATATGAAGAAAAATATAATACCAATTATAATAGAGGTTGTATTCATTTTATCTTGCTTCATAATTCCAAAGGAATATTTTATTTATACCAATTTCGTATTTTATCTGCTATTACTTATATATTTCTGTATAAATAAAGATTTTTCGTTGAAGGAATGGTTAAGTAACATAAAAAGTGGTAAGAGATTTTGGAAACAAGTAATTATTACAGTACTATTTTTTATTACTGCGTTTATTATAACAATAATTTTAGAAAATTTATTCCCAAATTACAATACAGGAACGATTGCGCTAAGAAGAAACAGTTGGCTAACATTGATAATATTTGCAATGTCTACAATACTATTACCTGCAATTACTGAGGAAACATTTTATAGAAAAAATATGATTTCTTTTCAGAATAAGGGAACACTCCTATGCACAACTTTATTAAGTATGTTCCTGTATGCTGTGGAACATTCATTAACGATATGGGGAATATTTTTAACTATGATATGGGCGTTACCTTTAAGTATTTCATATATAAAGACTAAAAATATATATGTACCAATGACAGCCCATTTTATGGGGAATTTATTGGGAAATGGAATAGATGTTATTATGACAATCATTTCAATAGTATAGGCTCTGTAAAATTCCAGTTTATCGGTCTAATAAATGTCCAAAACAGGGCGGCGGTGACTATCCCGCCGCCCTGTGTGTTAGCGCTCCATATCCTGCTTTCTGTGGGGTTGCTGTTCCTGCTGTTCCTGCCGCAAGATACTGTAAACGCTCTTTCTGATTTTCTCCGCTTCTTTCACTTCCTCTTTCAATGCAAGATACCGCTGATTAAGCGTTTTCCTCTCGGCGGTCAGCTTGGTGTATTCTTCTTTCCATGTCTTTGTCGGGATTGTGGTCTTGCCGTTCATCACGCCTTTGAGATAATCTTTCGCCGTTGTGAATAGGATTTGCTCGGCTTCGGTCAGCGGCTTCTTTCCCTTGTACTTGAAATAAATGTCGGCTTGCTCTAAGTGCTTTTTCAGAGTACCTAACCGCCGTTCAACGGGTTTCAGTTTCCCTTGAATATCCAGTTGTTCCCCTATCATAGTCTTGAATTTTTCATCAAGCCCCGTCATATCCATGATGTTGTTGGCTTGCAGGAAATTCAGCATTTTCGCCGCGTCCTTGAGGTTATAGATGGATTGGGAAACCTGCGATTTCCCCTCCCGCGCCCTGCGGGACAGGATGCCCTGGATATAGTCGGCAAGGGTGGGCGGCTCGGTGTTCTCCTGTTCCTCTTTCAGCCACTTTTGCAGCTTGGCGATACGGGCTTTCAGTTGCCGGAGTTTCTGATTTGTCACTTCGATTTCCCGGTTCAGATCGCCGCGCTCGGTGCGGATGCCGCGCTTCTCCATAGCGGAAGCGGCAACGCCTAAATGGACGGTGGGTATCTGGTCTATCCCCTGCCGTTCATAACTGCGGTGGTCTACGCGCTCCGCGTGTCCGTTCTGCTCCAACGCCTGATTGCAAAGCCTCGCCCATGCCGCCCTCCATTCCTCCGCTTTGGTCTGTTCGTTCCAGTCGGTGGCGGGAATGGATTTGCATTTGTACTGCCGCTTTTTCGGGTCAAGGGAGCAAAGCATTTCCCTTGTACGCGAGTATTTGTAACAGGATTGGGTCTACTGCACGGTACATAATATTACAAACGGATAACCATGTCCGAAAAACTCTCCACCTTTACTAATCCCGTTCTGCAGTACTCCAATATTTCTTAAACGACATACCTTCCATGTAGATGGTATTTCTCCAATAAATTCAATTCCACTATTCTTCATTTCTATATCAGAACTTAATCCCTTAGTAATCGTTTCAGTAATAACAGCCTGTTTATATGCTTTCAATTTTTCAATAAGTTTCTCTTGCGTCGAGAAATTTCTTTTTTTAGGATAGTCTTATGACTATCCTCCCGATATTCGGATGTTCTGTTAAACTTAAAAATCCTCGCAAAGTGCGTAAATTCAAGGATTTCTACGAAATTACCCTTTGTAGACAACATGCGACCTCCACATGCACCGTATGCCCAAACTGGTCCACGGCCCGAATTTTTTCCATCTTGTATCCCCCGTCACAGAGTATCCGTAAATCTCTGGCCAGGGTAGCGCTGTCACAGCTGACATAGATGATGCGGTTTGGACGCATCTCAATCATAGTGCGCAGGCAGGCGCTGTCACAGCCCTTCCGGGGCGGGTCCACCACAATCACATCCGGGTGACGCAGATCGGACTGTTCATATTTCTGATTATCCTCATAAAAAGACGGCAGTACTTCCTCCGCTTTACCCATGTAAAATAAGGCGTTGGAAATCCCATTTTCCCGTGCGTTGGCCCGGGCATCCTCAACAGCCTGGGGAATCATTTCCACACCGCAGACCTGCCGGGCCTTAGATGCCAGAAACAGAGAGATCGTACCGATTCCACAGTACAGATCCCACAGCGCCTCCTGCCCTGTAAGTCCCGCGTATTCCAAGGCCAGACTGTACAGCTTCTCTGTCTGTATGGGGTTGACCTGATAGAAAGAAAGAGGAGAAATGGCAAAAGTAAGTTTTTGTCCTGTGCGGGGAAATCCTTCCCTCCGCATATCCCGCACATGGATCATATCATGGATTACGGGGCTTCCCCATATAGTGTGAATCTCCTTGCCCATAATAACATTGGTTTTCTCCGTATTGATACTGACTGACACAGATGTCATTCCACTTAAAACCGCTAATTCGGACAACAGTTCTGACTGGTGTGGAATATACTCTTCCCTCCCGGAAAAACCTTTTCTACTCCATCCTCCGTTTATCACCACGCACACCATAATTTCCCCGGTGGAAAATCCTTTGCGAATGAGGATATGGCGCACCAGTCCTCTCCCTGTCGTCTCATCGTATGAAGTTATAAGATATTTTTCCATATGAGCAATTATAACTTCCAGAATCTCCCTGTTTTCTTCCACCCCAAGACAGCAATCCGTGTTGGGTACGATGGTATGGGTACGCCCTGCGTAGAAACCCGTAACCACATGCCCTTCCCGATCTGTGCCCACCGGATACTGGGCCTTGTTTCGATACCGGTAGGGCTCTTCCATGCCTATGATGGGCTCTATAACCCCGTCAATCTCTGATCTGTCAAAACCGCCGATCCGAATCAGATGATTGATCACCTTTTGTTGCTTAAATTCCAACTGCCTGGCATAATCCAGCGCCTGGAGCTGACAACCTCCACACTGCCTGTAATGTGGACATCTGGGACTGGTACGAAAAGGAGAAGCTGAAAGCAGCCTCTCCAGTCTGGCATAAGCATATTGCTTCTTTGCCTTAGTGATCCGTGCCTCCACCACATCCCCCATCACGGCATCTTTCACAAAGAGAGTAAAACCGTCCACTCTTCCGATTCCTTCTCCCTCCGTTCCGATATCTTCTATAGCCACCGTCACAATATCATTTTTTTTAAAATGCTGGCACATATGTTTCCCCATTTAAAAATCTATCCTGCTTTCCCGCAGATTGGATTCAAACAACCTGTTATATCCCACCCAGCCCGACTCCCTGGCATTTTCCAGAATTTCCTTAAATGTCTCCAGCTTTGCGTCTGTATCATCCGCGTAATTCAGGGCCAACGCCTCTATAATAGCGGGAATCTTGGGAGATCCAAATTCATATTTTCCGTGATGGGCCAGGATACAATGCTGTACCTGCGCCAGAAGTTCATGAGGAAATCCCTGGATTTTTGCCGCCCTCTCCCCGATCATCTGGGAACCCATGACAATATGACCCAGCAATTGCCCGTCGTCGGTATAATCATTCTCCGGAAAAGGAGAAATCTCTTTGACTTTTCCGATATCATGACAAATTGCCGCCGTCAACAGCAGATCTCTCTTCAAAACAGGATACGCGCCGCAATAGTAATCACAGAGTTTTGTGACACTCAATGTATGTTCCAGCAGTCCTCCCACAAAACCGTGGTGTACTGTCTTGGCGGCGGAGGAATTGCAAAATGCTTTCCTAAATGCTTCATCCTTTACAAAAAAACTTTCCAGCAACTGCTTTAAGTAAACATTCCGGATACTGGAAATCAGGCTTTTCAACTCCTGATACATCTCGTCCAAATTCCTGCTGCTCACCGGCAGATAGTCCGCAGGCTGATATTCTCCTTCCTGACATTTGCGAATCCGTTTTACATTGACCTGCAACGATCCCTGAAAGCTGGTAATATCTCCGTATACCTCTATGTAGTCCAGGGTGTCATAATCGCCGATGCCCGGATTGCTGGGTTCCCACACCTTGGCGTCCAGCGTGCCGGTCTTATCCTGCAATATTACACTTTCATACGCCTTGCCGTTCTTGGTCACCATGGACTGCTTATGCTTACACAGATAGATATCAAAAACCCTGTCACCATCCTTATACTCTTTGATAAATTTCATATCTTTTCTCCTCTCTTCCTTCAGATTTTCTAGGTGATTGCGAAACCCTGTCCGCAAATGACGAGGCTGGTCAATCTATACAAAAACGGGCTCCAATGCGGTGGCAAGTCGCCCTTATTTTGTATAAATTGCCCGTCCTATGTTTCCAGAAAGCAAGTTTTGCAATTGCCTATTCAGATTTTCAGACAATTGTAAAACGTGATCTACAAGTGACGGGAACGGTCAAAATCCCTGTGTTCTGAAAGGGAATTTACTACCCTGACTTATGCCGTCTTTCAATCAGCCCCTCCCACGGTTATCTCAAACTCCAATTCTTTGTATTCCTCCTGAGACTGCCGCATGACGCGCAATACCACAGTATCCTCCACATTGATCTTAAGCAGATAATTGGAGTAGTCGGCCATTTTCGTCACACTCTGCTGGTCAATCCCCACGATGACATCACCGCTCTGAATACCCGCCAGCATGGCCGGGGAATCCATTTCCACTTCCCGCACATACGCGCCAAAGGGCACCTGAAACTGTGCATTGGCCTCTCTGGGCACATCCACCCCAAGGATGCCCAGATAGGGAATGCGGTCTCCTTTTGTGAGTCTGCTGATCATCTGCTTTAAGCTGCTGATTCCGTAGGCACTGATCATATTGCGCATATCGCTGCCAGTCTTGCCTGTGGTGATAAATCCCACCACCTGACCGGTGGTATTGAACAGCACGCCGTTTGCCGACTGGCTTCCATAAATGTCTGTAGTGAGCAGCTGACAATTCATATCGGCCAGATTCACCTGATTTTCAGCGGCGGTAATAATTCCATACCCCACCGTACCACTGCTGCCCATAGGACTTCCCATGGCGATCACAGGACTTCCTGCCAGGTTATTCTGTAGGGAAGAACCCAGGGGCGCTACATACATATCTTCCGTCTGCATCTCCTGGCTTAATACATTCAGACTGATGCACAGAACCGCTATATTGCCGTCATGAAAATACTGCATCATCAATGCGTCCGCCTGCACTCCATTGGAAAATTTCACAGTCAGATGATCCGCCTTTTTCACGGAACTGTAATCCGTTAAAATCAACAGTTCTTTACCGTTGTTGCCAATGACCACTCCGGAAGTTTCGTTTTTACTCTCATACTCATTGGCAAACCAGTCCGTATCCGACTTTGTCCCCGTAACCACCACCATATACTGATTGAGCTGTTTCACATAATCCGACAAAACATTGTAAATCTGTCTATAATCCCCCATATCCAACACTACCTGATTCAGAATATCCTGAATCTGACTCTCATCCAGTTCCACCTTTTCCGGCTGTAATTCTTCCTGGGGCACAGGGCTGGGACTGGGGCTGGGCTGAATATATTCTTCCAGCATCTCCTCCGGCAGCATCTCCTCCGGCTCCTCCGGAAAAATTATGGCTTCCGACTCCTCTTCCGGGTACAGCCAGTTGCTGATCACCGGTTCCAGCACCAGAAAAGTAAAACAGGCAATTAAACCGAATATGACAGCCATAGAGACCGTAATCAGAGTTCTTCGGACCAGCCTGCGCTTATTGATAGGCCTCTGCTTGATTTTTTCTATCATAAAATTGTCCTGATTTGCCTCCTGACGGTCTGACATTGTATCACCCCCTATCCTTTTATTTTTTATGAGTTTCATTGTAAATCCCTCTATCTCTGATTGTTACAGAAATTCTAAACATTTTCTGTCGCTTGTCACAAACCTTTTCACAGATTTCCAAAATACAAAATTTGCAGCTTGTTTCCCAAACAGTATATAATATCCCTTTTTAAATGTAAAGTAAAACCGGGGGTATCCTATCTGGGAAAACTGTGCTATACTTGTGAAGAGTAAAACTGTGTACTTACTCCTGTATGCCGCTCGCCCGTCTTCCCACAGGATTTGTGATACGGTATATGCAAATCAGCACTGTCACTCTAGTATTTTCTGTTTCCATTTACAGGAAATATGGGAAACATGGAACTATATATTTACAAGCAGGTCGTCAAAGCCGTGAGGTATTGATTCCCGGCAACGGGTACTGTCTGGAAATATGAAGAACTATAGGACATTGTCAAACAAAAAGGCACCAAGCGTCTGAAACCCTTGTTTTTGTTGTGATTGAAGCAATTTCTGGGTATTGGACTTGACACTGCCAACTGTAATAAGGAATTGAAGGATATGAATGAAAAAGGACTCAAAATTCTGGAATACGACAAAATAATACAAATGTTATCAGAAAAAGCGGATTCTGCGCCTGGCAAAAAGTGCTGCCAGGAATTACAACCCATGACGGATCTACAGGAGATCAACCTGGCCCAGACCGAGACGGAAGATGCTCTTTCCCGGATTTTCAAGCTGGGCAGCACCTCCTTCGGCAGCAATCAGGAGATCGGTTTTACCCTGAAATCTCTACAGATCGGTAGCTCCCTGTCCATGCCGGAACTTCTCCGCGTCGCCAGGCTTCTGGACAATGTGAACCGCATTAAGACCTATGGACGCAGGGACAGAGAAGACCTTCCCGAAGACAGTCTGGATTCCTACTTTGAACAGCTGACTCCTCTGACCCAGTTAGCCGGGGAGATAAACCGCTGCATTCTGTCTGAGGATGAGATGGCAGATGACGCCAGCCCGGGACTTAAGCATGTGCGCCGCTCCATATTGTTGACCAACGAGAAAGTGCATAATCAGTTAAACTCCATGATTACCGGCTCCTACCGCACCTACTTACAGGATGCCGTAATTACCATGCGGGACAACAGATACTGCATTCCTGTAAAGTCAGAATATAAGGGGCAGGTACACGGCATGGTTCACGACCAGTCCTCCACAGGCTCCACTTTCTTTATAGAGCCCGCCGCCGTGGTAGAACTGAACAACCAGTTGCGGGAACTGGAGATTCAGGAAAAGACAGAAATTGAGAAAGTGTTGGCGGATTTAAGCGGGCAGGCGGCGGAGCATATACAGGAACTGGGGGACAATCAAAAAATCATGACTCATCTGGACTTTGTCTTCGCCAAGGCAAAGCTGGCTCTGGATCAGAATGCCACCCGGCCCGTCTTTAACACGGATCACTATATTCATCTGCGCAAAGGCCGTCACCCCCTGCTTTCCAAAGACAAGGTGGTGCCCATTGACATTCATCTGGGCAGGGATTTTGACCTGTTGATTGTCACCGGCCCAAACACCGGGGGCAAGACCGTGTCTCTTAAAACCGTGGGACTTTTTACCCTGATGGGGCAGGCCGGACTGCACATTCCGGCTCTGGATCGTTCAGAGTTATCTGTCTTTACTAAAGTATACGCGGATATCGGTGATGAACAGAGTATCGAACAGAGCCTGAGTACCTTCTCCTCCCATATGACCAGCATTGTCCGTATCTTAAAACATGCGGATGAGGATTCTCTGTGCCTCTTTGACGAACTGGGAGCGGGAACGGACCCCACGGAGGGAGCCGCTCTGGCCATAGCCATCCTCAATTATCTGCATGACAGAGGCATCCGCACCATGGCCACCACCCACTACAGCGAGTTGAAGATCTATGCCCTGTCCACAAATTTTGTAGAAAATGCCTGCTGTGAGTTCAGCGTGGAGACTCTCCAGCCCACCTACAGACTGCTCATCGGCATTCCCGGCAAAAGCAATGCTTTCGCCATCTCCTCCAAACTTGGACTGCCGCAGGATATCATAGCCGCCGCCCGGGAACAGATCAGCAAAGAAGATGAAAACTTTGAGGACATTATCTCTGATCTGGAGAAAAGCCGTATCACCATAGAAAAAGAACGCCAGGAAATTGCTTCCTACAAGGCCCGGATTAAGACACTACAGGACCAGTTGCAGGCCAAAAACGAAAAACTGGAAAGCGCAAAAGACAAGATATTAAAAGAAGCCCATGAAAAGGCCCGGGAAATATTACAGGAGGCCAAGGATGTAGCTGACGAGACCATCCGGGATTTCAACAATCTGGGACCCGGCGCGGATATCAGGGATCTGGAGAAAAAGCGTCAGAAAGTCAGAGATAAAATCAATGAGAAAAACGAAAAGCTGGCTTTGAAAGCCGATTCCAAACAGGATAAAAAGAAAACGCTGGACCCGGCCAAGCTGAAAAAGGGAGACGGCGTCAAGGTGCTGTCTATGGGACTTACCGGCACAGTAAGCACTCTGCCGGACAACAAGGGCAACCTCTTTGTACAATGCGGCATTATGCGTACGCAGGTAAATGTGCGGGATCTTGCTCTCACGGAGGAAGTCACCATCACAACTCCAACGCTACAGCGCACCAGCGCCGGAAAGATCAAGATGAGCAAATCCCTCTCTGTATCCACGGAGATCAATCTGCTGGGCAAAACAGTGGATGAAGCCTTATCCGTGCTGGATAAATATCTGGACGACGCCTATATTGCCCATCTCTCTTCCGTCAGAGTGGTACACGGAAAAGGCACAGGCGCGCTGCGCAGCGCGGTACACAACCACTTGAAACGACTGAAATATGTGAAGGAGTTTCGTCTGGGAGAATATGGAGAAGGGGATGCGGGAGTTACCATCGTCACCTTTAAACAATAGTTTCCTCACTCTGCCAAAATTCTATTGTCATATACAACAGAATCCACATTCGGCGGAAATTCTGTTGTCAATTATAAAAACAGACACTTTATTATAGAGGACAGGAGCATTTATGGTAAACAAACAAAAAGTCCTGATTGTGGACGATGACGACAACATTGCGGAATTAATTTCTCTATATCTCACCAAGGAGTGTTTTGAGACCATGATCGTCTATGACGGGGAATCCGTCATGGGCGCCATCGCCTCCTTTGATCCCAACCTGATTCTGCTGGATCTGATGCTGCCCGGCATAGACGGTTATCAGGTCTGTCGGGAAGTAAGGGCAAAATACAGCACACCCATCATTATGCTGTCCGCCAAAGGAGAAGTCTTTGACAAAGTGCTGGGCCTGGAACTGGGAGCGGACGACTATATGGAAAAACCCTTCGATACCAAAGAATTGGTGGCCCGGGTCAAAGCCGTGCTGCGAAGATATAAGCCTGCTGCCGATCCAAAACCCCAGTCCCGGGACGAATTTGTGGAATACGAGGACATCGCCATCAATCGCACCAATTATTCCGTAACCTATAAGGGCAAAAACGTGGATATGCCGCCTAAGGAACTGGAACTTCTATATTTCCTGGCATCCTCTCCTAATCATGTCTTTACCAGAGAACAGTTGCTGGACCAGATCTGGGGCTATGAATACATGGGAGATACCCGCACGGTAGATGTTCACATCAAACGGCTGAGAGAAAAAATAAAAGATCACGAAAAATGGAAAATCAGTACAATTTGGGGAATTGGCTACAAATTTGAAGTAAAAAAATAATAAAATCTACATTTCGGGAAGATATTATTGGCAGGAACAATACAATACATACTTCGCAAAGATTTTATTTCCATGAATAAGGATGTGATTTCTGATGAAGAAAACCTTATATCTGAAATTTTTACTGGCTTACCTAATTTTCGGTATTTTCGGTCTGGTCATACTGGCCACCTTTGTGCCCAGTATGACCATGGAGCATCTGATTCGGGAGAGGGCCAATTCTCTGTACTCCGAAGCCACCTTGATCGCCAACACCTATGCCCGCAACCTCTACAACAGCAAGATCTCTCTGGAAGCGGTGAAGGACCAGCTGGACACGCTGGCCGTTTATCTGGATTCCAATGTGCAGATTATCAATCCATCAGGGCGTATGATTCTGGATACCGATATGCCCATCGATGTGGAAAATGAGGTCATCATCGAAGCATTTGACCCTACTATCACAGGCACTTCCTACTATGTGATAGACAATTTTTTTAATTTCTACCCAAATGAAATGCTCTCAGTGATTGCGCCCATTACAAATAATTACATGGTAAAGGGATATGTGGCGATTCATATGGATATGGCATCCATCAATGAATCCTGCAACAGTCTGTTGACGATTTCCTATATCACGCTGATCATTTTGTTTTTGTTGTCCCTGATTATCCTGATCTTTTTTACAGAGTTTGTATATCTGCCCCTGCGCAGAATCACCTATGCCACAGAACAGTACGCGACAGGCAATATGCACTATGAATTTTCCCTGGACAGTGAAGATGAAATGGGCTATCTGGCCGCCTGTCTCTCCTATATGGCCAGCGAGATTGCCCGCTCGGAGGATGATCAAAAAAAATTTGTGGCAAATGTGTCACATGATTTTCGCTCTCCCCTCACTTCCATCCAGGGGTATCTGGAAGCCATGCTGGACGGAACCATACCGCCGCAGCTCCATGAAAAATACTTAAACATTGTGTTAAATGAGACCCAGAGGCTGACCAAGCTGACCAACAGTCTGCTCACCCTAAATAACTTAAACACCAAGGGAATACTGCTGGATATCACCGATTTTGACATTAACCAGGTAATTCGTTCCACCGCCGCCTCTTTTGAGGGAACATGTCTGAAAAAAAGTATTGCCATAGAACTGATCCTGACGGATGAAGTGATGTATGTCACTGCGGATATGAGTAAAATCCAGCAGGTCCTGTACAACCTCATCGACAATGCCATAAAATTCAGCCATCATAATTCCGTTATCAAAGTGGAAACAACGGAGAAAAAAAATAAGATTTTTGTATCCGTGAAGGATACCGGCATTGGCATTCCCAAGGAGGATTTAAAGCTGATCTGGGATCGTTTTTATAAATCGGATCTATCCCGTGGAAAAGATAAGAAAGGAACCGGGTTGGGACTATCCATCACCAAGGAAATCATTCACTCTCATAACGAGCACATCAACGTAATCAGCACACCGGGAGAGGGCAGCGAATTTATTTTCAGTCTGCCCCGGTCAGAAGAAAATGACGAGGAAGATTAAATTCCCCGTCATTTTTTGCATCCTAATATCTTATTTTTTTCATACGGGAAAACATAGTTTTAACCGGATAATACAACGCTGTCATCAATACAAAATTGCCCACGCAATGCAGTAAATCATAGGGAATGCCTGCAATCCACCAAGTGAATCCTGCGTACAGACCGGACCGAACCCCCCCGTTAAATGAACCGTTTACCACATAGGGAATGGCGCACAGAGCCCCAAAAAATAACCCGAAAAATCCCGAAAAAACAGCCCAGAACAGCACATGTTCCCTTTTGTGAAAAATCCATGTAAGCAGCGCCAACAGAGGCCAGGCATATAGATACATGACCCACCAGATACCAAAACCGAACATACATCCCTCTATCAAAATGAAAGCCGGTATCACAAAAAGGATTTTTTTGCCAAAAAACAGGGTAAACATAATGATCCAAAAACTGGTAAGTTCAATATTGGGAAGCCCCATCATAGCTGCCTTACACACTTCAATCAGAGCGATGGCCATACCTGTAAGAGCCACGTCAAAAGCCCCATTTTTCAAATTCTTATGTGTTTTCATCTTATTTACTGTAGACGATCCGGAAGACATCACCGTCTGCCACAGGCTGCGCATCTATTCCATAATTACAGTATTCTCCGTTTATATAAAATCCCCAGTAAGATTGATCCACATTCCAGTCCGCCGTCACGCCGTTTACCGTATCCACCATCATTCCATACTCGCTTTCGCTCCCGGAAAATGTCAAACCCTTCGCATCTTCCATGGCCTGGCGCAGATACTCCGCATCCGTATGTACCTCATACACAGTGGATGCCTCGTTGTTGTCCACCACTTCAATAGTGATGGCTTTGGCTCCCTGAGCCGTCCTGGGACGAAACAGAAAGAACATGACAATAAACGCCACAATGACTGCCACCAATACCGCTGCTCCAATAAAAATTTTTCCGTTTGTTTTTCTTGCTTTTGTCATTTTTTCTGACTCCTTTTTTATTATTTTTGCATAAAAAAAGACAAAAAACCTGTTGCATGAAAGGTTATACTTTCAGCAACAGGTCTGCGCGCACAAAAAGCATATGTGAAAAAAACTCCACACTTTCTCATGTACTAACCAGTTACTCGTGGTCTTACAGTACCACCACAGGCAGGTCTTCTGACTTGGATCTCTTTGCTTTTCTCCGTCTTCTCAAAGTATGCCCATCGGATAACTTCAATGATTTTCCAACTGATTCTCCAGACATAAAGATGAAAATCAATCGGGGAGAAAAACTCCTTCCTTACAGCGACGAGTTCGTGCAGGATTTCCACCTGCTTCCCTTTTCACCGGATCTTAAGAGATTATTCTTAAATCCGACACCTGTAATGCTTCTCTATTTCCTTTATGCACTGAAAAGTGTACCACACTCATAACATAAATGCAAGTATTGATCATTTTCTATCCCGAATTTCATATAGATAAGCTCTTCCTTTCTTACCCGTATGTTCCATCATCCCAAAATATTGATAGAGTTTAATAGCCAGACTGGCCAGACGGTCATTTATATGAGCGGCTTTTGCATATTCCTTCACTGTAAAAGGTTCTTCCAGTTCCAGAGGTACAAACTGCATTAAATCCTCCGGTCTCTCGATTACAATCTCCTCCATAATATCTATGGGAATGCGATCATATTTGGATGCGCGAATCTTCCTGTCCTTTCCGTAACCGTTTAACAGCTTATATTCCTCCAGTTCCATCAACAGGAGCTTCACTTTCAAATGCCGGTCCGCCAGATAATCCCGAATCCGATACAATTCCAGAAACGCGTCATAGGCACTTCCCTTTTTGGGAGATTTGTGGGGAGCGCTGAGTGCCCCCGTCTCCTGATCAATCCAGATCAAACGCTTTTTTTTTGCAATGGGATGAACAATTGTAACTGGATATTCCGGGAGAAAAGCCTCCAGTTTATCCCGCATCTTGCCAAATCCTGCCGTCTGAATTTCAATAATTTCCTGTCCTGTAAATATATCTGCCACATAGCCCTCTATGGGAATTTCCTGCTTATCTACATCGGGCTCATAATAGTTTTTCAGTATCATATGGGTAGTCTTCTCAGATAAAGTACCGATACTGGCCCGCAGCCTTTCCTCACCCAACAGCTTATCTCTGACTTCCAGAAGTCTCTGCTTCCCTGTATCCATATCCGCCTCTGTCTTCCGCCTACGCCGCCGCTTCGCCTTTATCCCTGGCATACAATATTTTCAAAAGAATTGGTGTGGATATGCTGGACACAATTATCAACAGGATCACCGCAGTGAAATATACCGGTGTCAGCAGACCCACAGACAGCCCCTTCTGTGCCACGATCAGAGCCACCTCTCCCCGAGTCATCATTCCCACCCCAATTTTCAGGGAATCCATGCCGTTAAATCTGCATAACTTTGCCATCAGGCCACAGCCTATAATCTTTGTAACCAGAGCCACAAGCACAAATCCTATCGAGAAAAGCAGTATACTTGCGTCTATATTTTCAATATTTGTTTTCAAGCCTATACTGGCAAAAAATACCGGTCCGAAAAGTATATAGGAATTGACTTCCATTTTCTCTTCTATATATTTGGAATCCCGCACGGAACAGAGAACAATACCGGCCACATATGCGCCTGTAATATCCGCAATCCCAAAGAATTTCTCCGCCGCGTAGGCAAAGAAGAAACAAAGTGCGAGACTCATAATGGGAATCCTTCTGGTGTGAGGATATTTATTGTCTATGTATGCGAAAAGTTTATAAAACAATGTACCCACAATAAAAGCAAAGATAAAAAACAGAATTGTGGATATCACTACCTTTCCCGGATTGGACTGGGGGTTCTTAAAACCAATCACAAAGGTCAGTACAATGATGCCAATCACATCGTCTATAATGGCTGCGCTGAGAATGGTGGTGCCGACTTTTCCCTTCAGCTTCCCCATCTCCCGCAGAGATTCCACTGTGATGCTCACGCTTGTGGCCGTCATAATCACACCGATGAAAACGGCCTTATAAAAATTTTCACTGCCCCAGGGTGCCGCGCCATAAAAGCCCATATAGAGCAGCGTACCTCCAATCAAGGGTATGAAAACGCCGCAGCACGCGATCAATAGAGCAATGGGTCCCGTTTTCAACAATTCTTTCAAGTCTGTTTCCAGACCGGCGGAAAACATCAATAATACCACACCGATTTCGGCCATCTGCACCAGAAAATCCGTCTGCTGTACCAGACCCAATATACTGGGACCTATAATCAGCCCCGCGATGATCTCACCCACCACTTGTGGAGCCTTAAGCCTACGGGCCAGAATACCAAATATTTTGGCAAATATGATTATAATTGCCAGATCTTTAAACACATTATACGCTTCCATGACCTTACCTCTTTCCTGCTTAAGCCAGATATTTTCTGACTTATTGCCATAATAAGCAGTCTAAAATCAGAGATTTCAACCTGCACCAAAGACAGATTATAGCACATTTACATAAAAAGAAAAGTACTTTTTTGTAAAAATCCACCGCTAAATGCGGTTAGATAAAACGCCGGAAGACTGATCCTTTGTTTACGCTCAATCTTCCGGTTTCCAATTTTTTATTTTATCTCAGATAATTCCTTCAGATTTTATTCCTGTGTGTTTTCAGACGGCTCTTCCGGATTTTCCTCCAAACTGTTGTCAGAGAAATCCTTTAAACTTTCCTCTGTAACATTCTCAGAAAAATCTTCCAGACTTTCCTCCAGGATTTCTTCCAAGGCATCATTTACATCACTGAATTCCTGATCCCCATTGGAAATCTTTTCTCTTACCTTGGCAATCTGGGCTACCTTATTGTTCTTTTCCAGCTGAATCAGTTTTACGCCGGAAGTAATCCTGCTCAAAGTTGATACATCTTCCATACGCAGCTGAATGATAATACCGGCAGTGGTGATCATCATGATTTCATTGTCGTCATTGACAGCTTTTACTCCGATTACATCCCCTGTTTTCTCTGTAATCTTATAGCATTTAATCCCTTTTCCGCCCCTGTGCTGAACATTGAACTCATCGAGATAAGTTCTCTTGCCCATGCCGTTCTCAGAGACAATCAGCAAAGAATCACCCTGGCTCTGTAACTGCATTCCCACAATTTCGTCCTGATCAGACAGATTCATGCCAATCACACCCATGGAGGCACGGCCCGTATTTCTTACATCCGTCTCCTTAAAGCGAATACACATACCCTGTCTGGTCACCAGGAAGACCTCACTGGAAGCGTCGGTGGCCTTGACTTCAATCAGTTCATCCTCCTCCCGCAGATTGATGGCTACCAGGCCATTCTTACGGATATTGGAAAATTCATCCAGAGAAGTCTTCTTGACAATCCCTCCTTTTGTCACCATAAAGAGATTTTTCTCCCGGCTGTATTCTCTTATGGGAATCATAGCGGTAATTTTCTCCCCCGGAAACAGCTGCAGCAGATTTACAATAGCGGTCCCTCTGGCCGTCCTGCTGGCCTCCGGAATCTCATAGGCTTTCAAACGATATACTCTGCCAAGATTGGTGAAGAAATGCAGATAGTGATGCGTACTGGTTATCAACAGATCTTCTATATAATCGTCCTCTATGGTTTGCATTCCCTTGATGCCTTTGCCGCCGCGGTTCTGGGATTTGAAATTGTCCACAGTCATACGCTTTATATAGCCCAGGCTGGTCATGGCAATAATGGTATTGTCGTGGGGAATCATGTCCTCCATGGAAATGTCCGTAATATCATAAGTAATTTTACTTCTTCTGTCATCACCATATTTATCCGCTATTGCAGTTATTTCCTGTCTGATCACTCCCAGCAGCAATTTTTCATCCGCCAAAATCGCCTTATACTCCTTGATCTTCTGCTGTAATTCCGCATGTTCAGCCTCCAGCTTTTCTCTCTCCAAACCTGTCAGAGCCCGCAGACGCATATCCACTATGGCCTGTGCCTGTATCTCTGACAACTCAAACCGCTCAATCAGGCGCTCCTTGGCAATCTGGGTATTTTGACTGCTGCGGATAATGGAGATCACTTCATCTATAAAGTCAAGCGCTTTCAGCAGACCCTGCAAAATATGATCTCTCTCTTCGGCCTTGTTCAGATCATACCTGGTTCTCCGGGTAACTACTTCCTCCTGATGCTTAAGATAATATGTCAGCATCTCCAAAAGATTCATAACCTTTGGTTCATTATTTACAAGAGCCAACATAATCACACCAAAGGTATCCTGCAATTGCGTATGTTTGTACAGCTGATTCAGAATCACATTGGAATTGGCGTCCCGGCGCAGTTCTATTACCACCCGGATCCCTTCCCTGTTGGATTCATCCCGGATATCCGTAATGCCGTCTATCTTTTTCAATTTTACAAGTTCAGCAATCTTTACAATCAGATTGGCCTTATTTACCATATAAGGCAATTCTGTCACGATGATCTGGCTCTTTCCGCTGGGCAGAGTCTCTATGTCCGTCACTGCGCGGACACGTATCTTTCCCCTTCCCGTGCGATATGCCTCATCACATCCCCTGGTGCCAAGTATTAAGCCGCCCGTGGGAAAATCAGGAGCCTTGATAATGTCCAACACCTCATCAATGGTGGTATCTCTGTTTTCTTCCACCCGATTGTCAATGATTTGAATCACTGCCTTGACCACCTCACGCAGATTGTGAGGCGGAATATTGGTGGCCATGCCTACCGCTATACCTGTGGTACCATTTACCAGCAAATTGGGATACCGACTGGGCAAAACGACAGGTTCTTTCTCCGTATCGTCAAAGTTGGGAACAAAATCCACCGTATCTTTATTGATGTCAGCCAAAAGTTCCATGGAAATCTTGGACAATCTGGCCTCCGTGTATCGCATGGCCGCAGCGCCGTCTCCGTCCATGGAACCAAAATTACCATGGCCGTCCACCAAAGTGTACCGCATATTCCAGTCCTGTGCCATATTCACTAGGGCGCCGTAAATGGAACTGTCACCATGGGGGTGATATTTACCCATGGTGTCACCCACAATACGGGCACACTTACGATGAGGCTTATCGGGACCGTTATTCAATTCAATCATAGAATACAGGACTCTTCTCTGAACCGGCTTGAGACCATCTCTGACATCAGGAAGCGCTCTGGAGGCGATTACACTCATCGCGTAATCAATATAGAAAGTCTCCATCTTCTCCTTGAGATCCACTTCCTGTATCTTGTCCACTTCCTGAACATTGTCAAATATATCGTCTTGCATATTTCCTCTTTCCTGCATACTGGTAGTTGACAAGTCAACTACTTTGACAAGTCAACTACCGCTATGCCTGCGGTTTTACACCAATCGGTATTTGGATGTTCGGTTTGATTCAGACCAGATATCCGCGTATGAATCTTTTAAGTGATATCCAGATTGGTCACAAATTTTGCGTTCTGCTCTATAAATTCCTTCCGGGGCTCAACCTTATCCCCCATCAGAGTAGTAAAAGTCAGATCAATCTCGGACTCCATCTCCTCATCGTAATTTACACGCAACAAGATTCTCTGGGCAGGATCCATGGTAGTCTCCCAAAGCTGCTCTGCGTCCATCTCACCCAGACCTTTATAGCGCTGGATCTTATTGTTCTGATCTCTTCCCACTTCCTGCAATATGGCGTCCAGTTCGTCATCGCTGTAGGCATACCAGACCTTTTTATTCTTCTCCAGTTTAAAGAGAGGAGGCTTTGCCAGAAACACATGACCCTGTTTGATTAGTTCGGGCATAAAACGGTAGATAAAGGTCAGCAACAACGTGCTGATATGCGCCCCGTCCACATCCGCGTCCGTCATAAGAATAATCTTATTATATCGAAGTTTAGAAATATCAAAGTCCTCATGGATTCCCGTACCGAACGCCGTGATCATGGCCTTGATTTCCGCGTTGGCATAAATCTTATCCAGTCTGGCCTTTTCCACATTCAAAATCTTCCCCCGAAGAGGCAGAATTGCCTGGGTAGCTCTATCTCTGGCAGTTTTAGCGCTACCTCCCGCAGAGTCTCCTTCCACAATATAAATCTCACAATTTTTGGGGTCCTTATCCGAACAGTCCGCCAATTTTCCAGGCAGAGCCATTCCGTCCAGAGCCGTCTTTCTTCTGGTCAGATCCCTTGCCTTGCGGGCAGCCTCCCTGGCGCGCTGGGCCAGAATGGATTTCTCACAGATAATCTTGGCAACTCCCGGATTCTGTTCCAGAAAATAAGTCAACTGTTCTGACACAATATTGTCCACAGCGCCCCTGGCTTCACTGTTTCCCAGCTTCTGCTTGGTCTGCCCCTCAAATTGAGGGTCCTCAATCTTTACACTGATAATGGCGGTGAGACCTTCTCTTATATCTTCTCCCGACAGATTGGGTTCACTGTCTTTCAGAAGTTTAGCGCTTCGGGCATAATCGTTAAAAGTCTTGGTGACAGCATTGCGGAAACCCTGTAGATGAGTCCCCCCCTCCGGGGTATTGATATTGTTCACAAAGCTGAATACACTCTCATTGTAGGAATCATTGTGCTGGAAAGACACTTCCACATACACATGATTCTTTTCCCCTTCAAAATACAGAATGTTTTCATACAGAGGAGTCTTACTCCTGTTAAGGTATGTGACAAATTCTTTTATACCGCCTTCGTAATGAAATTCAACTACCTTCTGTTTTTTTCCGTTTTCCAGACGAACGGTTCTGACCACACCTACTTTGGAGGCCTTTGTGTTTTCCTCCTCGGAATTATCCTTCTTCTCTTCGTTCTGTAATTTCTGGTCTTCCGCCGCCCTCTGTAAAAGCTGGCTGATCTGGGCGTTTTCCACATCCGTATCTGTGAGAACCAATGCGTCCTCACTGCGGCTGTCTCTCAAAATGATCCGCAGATTTTTGGTCAAAAACGCCATCTCCCGCAGTCTGCTCTTCAAAATCTCAAAATCAAATACCGTTGTCTCTGTAAAAATCGTTTTATCGGGAAGAAAAGACACCTTAGTGCCTGTCTTCTCTTTGGAACAAGTTCCTATCTCTTTCAGGGAATAAGCCACCTGGCCTTTTTCATAGCGCTGTTTATACACCTTTCCATCCTGACAGATCTCCACTTCCAGCCAGTCGGACAGAGCGTTCACCACCGAAGCGCCCACGCCATGCAGGCCGCCGGATACCTTGTATCCCCCGCCGCCAAATTTTCCTCCCGCATGAAGAATCGTAAACACTACCTCCACGGCGGGAACACCCGCCTTATGGTTAATACCTATGGGAATCCCTCTTCCATTGTCAATAACAGTGACAGAATTATCTTCATTTATTGTTACATCAATCGTATCACAGAAACCTGCAAGGGCCTCGTCCACGGAGTTATCAACAATCTCATATACCAGATGATGTAATCCCCTGCTGGAGGTGGTGCCGATGTACATGCCGGGCCTCTTGCGAACCGCCTCCAATCCCTCCAGAATCTGAATCTGATCGGCGGTATATTCATGATCCACAGCTGTATTGTTCATGGTTTCTTCGTTCATTTTTTCCTCTTTCCGCATACCGCCGGCTTTGCCTGCGGTATTGCACCAATCCGAATTTGGAAGTTTTACTTCGAAACTTCCTCTTTCCTGCATCTTGCCTGTTGACCGGCAGTCATGCGTCAACTCATAATATCCACAATGCCGTTGGTTACTTTATATACCCTGTTAATCTCAAAACGGTTATTGACAAATTCCTCCAGACCCGTACAGGTTATGATAGTCTGAATATCTCCTATACTGCCGAGCAGATAGTTCTGCCGGTTGCTGTCTAATTCGGACAATACATCATCCAGCAGCAAAATCGGCGTATCTTTGGTAATCTTTTTCACCAGTTCTATCTCGGACAGCTTCAAAGACAGAGCAGCCGTACGCTGCTGCCCCTGAGAACCAAATTTCCGAATATCCACATTCCCTACCAGAAAACAGAAATCATCTCTGTGAGGTCCCACCGTAGTCTGTTTCAGCTTGATATCTTTTTCCTGACCACAATGCAGACTTTTTTCAAATTCCTCAATCTGTACATCCGGTTCGTACTGTATGCGTATTTCTTCCTTTCCCCCCGACAGACGTTTATGAATGTCATAAATAATTTCGTTTAATTGTTCCACAAAAAGTTTACGTCTCTCAATAACCTTACTTCCGAAGGAAACAAGTTGAGAATCCCATATATTCAGGGTATCCTTCAGATCAGGATTAAAGAACAGATCTTTCAACAGTCTGTTGCGCTGGATCACAATTTTGTTATAGTGATTCAGATTGTACAAATAGAACCCATCCAGCTGGCACAACTCCATATCCACAAAACGCCTGCGCTCTGCAGGACCGTCTTTGATAATGCCCAGATCCTCCGGAGAAAAAAATACAACATTACAAATCCCCAGCAGATCTGCCGCCTTTTTGATCTTCTGACCGTCAATGGCAATTCCCTTGGACTTGTTTTTCCGCAGATGCATATCTACCCGGGTCTCTACTCCTTCCTTTTCCAAAAAGGTGCGAATATGTGCCTCCTCTTTATGAAAATTCACAATATCCCTGTCTTTGCTGCCCTTGTGTGATTTGGTAGTAGCCGATACGTAGATTGCCTCCAGAATATTTGTCTTCCCTTGCGCATTGTCTCCAAAAAGAATATTTGTCCCTCTGTCAAATGCCAGGTTAAGCGAATCATAATTGCGATAATCCTGAAGCTCCAGTGATTTAATAATCATAGTCTGCTCCAATACCTTTATTTTTCCCGGGACACAATCTTTACCTGTGCCCCTTCAAATTCAAAAATATCCCCGTCACGGAGCTTTCTGCCTCTCTGCAATTCCACTTCTCCGTTCACAGAAACCTGCCCGTCCTGGATCACCAGCTTGGCTTCCACCCCGCTGTCCACCAGGTCAGCCAGTTTCATGGCCTGTCCCAGTTTAATAAAATCATCTTTTATTGTCAGTTTTAACATAGTCTTCCAGTCTCCATCTCTGCCCTTAATTGACTGTGGTAAAATTCACCGGCAGAATCAGGTAAATGTAACTCTCCTCTTCATCTTTGATCAGACAAGGCGCCTTGGGGTTGACCATATACAGGTCTACCTGTTCGTCGTCGATCACCCGCAAAGCGTCAATCAAAAACTTAGGATTAAAGCCGATCATCAGATCTTTACCATTCTTGGTAATGTCAATCTCCTCATTCATGCTGCCCAGAGCGGAGTTGATCTTCAGTTCCATGCCCTCGTCGGTGATATTGATGATAATGGGCTTCTTGTCTCCTTCTTTCACCAACAGGGTAGCTCTGTCAATACAATTCAGCAGTTCTTTTTTATTGATTTTTACTCTGGTCTCATAATCGCTGGAAAGCATCTGTTCAATTCTGAAATACTCTCCCTCAATGAGCCTGGAAACCACGGTAGTCTCGTCAAACTCAAAGATAATGTGTTTGGAGGTAAAGAAAATATTTACATTCTTTTCCGTATCGCCTGAGAGAATCTTGCTGATTTCATTTAGCGTTTTCCCCGGTACAACCACTTTTCTCTGTGCATATTCCTCCTTTAGAGCAATCTTTCGAATTGATATGCGGTGGCCGTCCAAGGAGACTACTTTCAGTTCATTTCCCTGTATGTCAAAAAGTTCTCCACTCATTAATTTATTATTATCATTATCAGAAATAGAAAAAATAGTCTGTCTTACGACTTCTTTCAGGGTAAACTGTGAGACTGTGATACTTTCTTCCCTCTCAACCGTCGGCAGGTAGGAAAAATCTTCTCCTGATTTGCCCATAATATTAAATTTTGCCTTTTCACAGGTTATGGTTGTCTTGTATGTCTCATCTGTCTGAATCGTAATGTTATTATCCGGCAGTTTGCGTACTATTTCCAGAAAAATCTTGGCGTCCAGAGCTATAATTCCTTTTTCCACGATTTCTCCCTCAATAACAGTCTCTATCCCCATCTCCATATCGTTGGCTGTGAGAGTGATTCTTCCTTCGGTGGCATCCACAAGAATACATTCCAGAATGGACATGGTTGTTTTGTTGGGAACTGCCTTGGATACAATCTGTACTCCGCTTAACAGATTACTTTTAGAGCAAATCAGTTTCATAGCTTATAAACTCCTTTCCTGTGCACAATACAAAAGCATTCTTAGAACACCTGCTCATACGCCTGTGCAAGGCTTATATAATTATATATATTTTCTTAATATCCTTCTTAGTGGGTGTTGATATGTGCAAAACTATTTCTATTATACTATTTATCGGTCAAAAAGGGAATGGATATCTCGTGAATAATTAAACTTTTTGTAATGGATAAGTTCGGACTTATTCACATGTACCTTAAAGGGTATTCATAAGGTACTTTGGGTTATCAACAGTTCTGATCTCTTTTTCACCGGTAATACACATTCCCCTGTGGATTAGTTCGGGTTGATTTTCTTTAGTATGGCGTCAATCTTGCTTTGCAGTTCTTCATTATTTTTAAGCTCGTCCTCAATCTTATTACAGCCGTGCAGGACGGTGGTGTGATCCTTTTTGCCAAGGGCTTTGCCGATCAGGGCGTAAGAGTTATCCGTCAGTATGTGGCACAGGTACATGGAAACCTGTCTGGGCAGCACATATTCGGAATTTCTTTTTTTGGAGACCACATCCTCTGGTCGTACATTAAAGTACTCTGATACTGTGTTAATGATCAGAGTGGGGGTGATATCCCTGGCTTTGTTCGGATAGATTACGTCTTTCAGGGCTTCCTCGGCGGCCGCCAGATTCAGTTCCGTCTTGTTGGATCTGGCAAAGGCGAGAATTTTGTTAAATGCGCCTTCCAGTTCTCTTATATTGGACTTGATATTGGAGGCAATGTAGTCGATTACTTCTTCGCTGATCTGTCGGTTGTATATCTCAGCATTTTTTCTTAAAATTGCTACGCGGGTTTCATAATCAGGAGGCTGGATGTCGGCAATCAGCCCCCATTCAAAACGGGAACGGAAGCGCTCTTCCAGGGTTTCCATCTCTTTGGGCGGCTTGTCCGAGGATAAAATGATCTGTTTTCCCGCAGAATGCAGTACATTGAAGGTGTGGAAAAATTCTTCCTGTGTACTTTCTTTACCTATAATAAACTGTACATCGTCTACCATCAGCACATCCACAGTTCTGTACTTTTCGCGAAGCCTGGTCATAACGGCGGCATTACCGTTTCGGATGGATTCAATCACTTCATTGGTAAATTCCTCGCTGGTTACATAGAGTACTTTGGTATTTGGGTTCTGTTCCAGGATAAAATGCCCAATGGAGTGCATCAGGTGGGTTTTGCCTAATCCGGCTCCTCCATAGAGATACAGAGGATTGTAAGTTTTTCCCGGAGACTCCGCCACAGCCAGGGAAGCGGAATGGGCAAATTTGTTATTACTGCCCACCACGAAGGTATCAAATTTGTACTTTGGGTTCAGGGTATTATTTTCATTTTCTGTGTTATAATAGGCCGATTCATCCTCTATGACATCTTCCCTGGGAATGTCAGACTCCAAAATAAATTCCACATCATAGATATGGTCGTACATCTCCGAGATCGTAACCTGAAAAAAACTTTTATATTTGCTGGAAATATAACTGAGAGCCTGCGCCTGGTCGGAGGGAATAATGATATACACCACATCATCCTCTATTTTGTAGATCTGTAGAGGTTCCACCCAGGTTGAAAAGGAAATGCCAGACAGACTGTACTCTCTTTTCACAATATCCTTGATTTCTCCCCAATCTTCTTTAATGTTGTTCATATTTACCTCTTTCCCGCATATCCCTGGCTTTGCCAGAGGTATTGTACCAATCCGTATTTGGAAATTGTGGATATTTGTGGAGTAGCCCACAAGATCCCTTAACGTGCATTCAAATGTAAAACATGCAAGGCTGCTCTTTTGGCTATCTTTCTAATCCTATATTAATATAAAGTCGGCAATATTTCAAATACTAGTTTTGAACAGGACTGGAATAAAGTTATCCACATGTTGTGTATAAGTTGGGGTATAAGTAGGATGGAAAAATTCTTATGTGGACAATATAGTGTATAAATAGCATCCTTTGTGGATACATAAAAAGCGGCAAAAATACAGTATATTGATTCAATATTTTCAGGGTAAAACAAGATATAGTACCTGCTGAAAACAGTTATCCACAACTTATCAACAGTATGTGGATAACTGTCTGTTTATAAAAAATGGTGTATATGGCTGTGGATAACCTTGAAAAAAATTTTTTTGTAGAAACAGTTTCTAAAATTAATAGAAAAAAACCGATATTTACTTGACATTGCGGCGCTTTTCCTTTACAATCAATATGCTATTTTCCATAGGAATCAATACAAACCTTATCATAAATTAAGGTCAGAGAAGGAGGTGCATTTTCATGAAGATGACATTTCAGCCTAAGAAGAGGTCCAGGTCCAGAGTTCATGGTTTTAGGGCCAGGATGAGTACTCCCGGCGGAAGAAAGGTGCTGGCGGCAAGACGTGCAAAGGGAAGAAAGAGATTATCAGCATAGGTCACAGCAATGTGACCTTTTTTTCTCTGAAAAATGAGGAAAGGGAGCTGGCCAAAGCCAGACTTCGATCTGCAGGAGCAGGGGTGTTATGAGATTTTCAGAGTCACTTAAAAAGAACGCGCAATTCCAATTAGTCTATAAAAGCGGAAAGTCCTATGCGAATAAATATCTGATCATGTATGTTAAGGAAAATGGCACGGATAGGAACCGGATTGGAATCAGCGTCAGCAAAAAAGTGGGAAACAGCGTTGTAAGGCATCGTGTTACAAGGCTGGTGAGAGAGAGTTACCGGTTACATGAAAACATATTCAATAGTGGTTTGGATATGGTAATCGTCGCGAGACCCGCGGCAGCCCAGGCGGGCTACTGTGAAGTAGAGAGTGCCTTGCTGCACCTTGCCAGGCTTCATAAGCTGATTAAGGTCTATATCTATTTTGATTAAAGAGAATGATGAAAAAGATTCTAATTGCCATGATACGGTTTTACCAAAAATATATATCTCCTATGAAGCGCACGAGATGTCCCTATATTCCTACCTGTTCTCAATATGGACTGGAGGCTGTTCAGAAGTATGGCGCTTTCAAGGGGACTCTTCTGGCGGCATGGAGAATACTCCGATGTAATCCCTTTTCCAAGGGGGGGTATGATCCCGTGCCCTGAAATATACCGTTGATTGACTCAGTTTTGTGTAAAATGATGTTTTATATCCGTTTTTGATTGAAGCAGTTCTCGGATAGAAGTAAGTTTGGATGTTGTGCATCCAAATACCGATTGGTGCGATGGTATGGGTATTTCATACTATGCGGGAAGAGGTAGAAATGAATGTAATTGTATTGACTAAGGACGATACCTTCATCATTGGCTGGGTGGCCAGACTGCTCGGTGTAATTATGGAAGGTATCTTTACTGTTATTGATTTCATTGGCATTCCGAATATCGGATTGGCGATTATCCTGTTCACGGTGGTAGTGAACCTGCTTATGCTGCCCTTGACGATCAAACAGCAGAAGTTTTCTAAGTTATCTAATAAGATGCAGCCTGAGATTCAGGCGGTTCAGGAGAAATATAAGAACAAAAAAGACAATGACTCCATGATGGCACAGAATCAGGAGATTCAGGCCATTTACGCAAAATACGGGGTGTCAGCCTCCGGCAGTTGTGTGCAGCTGCTGATACAGATGCCTATTTTGCTGGCTCTGTACCGTGTAATTTATGCTATTCCCGCTTACGTGGGCAAGATCGGCAACACTTTCCGGGTGCTGGCTGACAGGATCATGAGTGTAGATGGCGCGGAGTTTATAAAAAGTTCGGAAATCAGTACCATTAAGAATACTGTATCCATGTACGGAAGAAATATATTGGATACGGGAGAAAAGAGTATCAACAGTTTGATTGATGTGCTCAATAAGCTGTCCAGCAGCGATATGGATATAATTTCAGAACATTATAATCTTGCTGAACTAACTTATAACGGAAACCTGATTTTAAGTAATGAAAGTACCAGAGGCCTGTTGGATACTTATAATAATTTTATAGGTCTCAATATTGCCAATTCGCCACAGCATATCATCTCCAGCGCTTATCATTTAGGCGCCTGGGGACTGCTGATCGGCGCTGTTATGATTCCTGTTTTGTCCGCAGTTACGCAGCTGATCAGTATTAAGTTGATGCCCCAGCCAGAGAACAGGGGGGCGGACAACGGTATGGCTTCTTCCATGAAGATGATGAATATGATTATGCCCATATTCTCAGCATGGTTTTGCTTTACGTTACCTTCCGGCCTGGGTTTATACTGGATTGCCAGTGCCGTGGTGAGAACAATTCTGATGATTATCATCAATAAGCGTTTGGACAAGATGAGTTTTGAAGATATTGTAAAGCAAAATTCCGTTAAGAGCGCCAAGAAGATAGAAAAAATGCAGAAGCGTCAGGAAATGATGAATGCTTACGCGAATATGAATACTAAAAATATTGCCGGCAAGGCGGGGATGAGTACCGGCGCGGGCAATGAGAGCGGTTTATCTCAGAAAAGCAACCCGGATAAGAAGATACCTAATGTGGAGTACAGCAGTAAGTCCAAGCCCGGCAGCATTTCCGCCAAGGCTAATATGGTAAAGGAATTTAACGAGAGAAACAACAAATAGAAGCGGGGGAAAAAGAAATGGACTATATCGAAATATCGGCTAAGACGGTGAATGAAGCTATTATCGAAGCCTGCCAGAAGCTCGGCGTTTCCAGTGACAGGCTGGAGCATGAGGTAATAGAGGAAGGTTCTGCCGGATTTTTGGGTATTGGCGCAAAGCCGGCTGTCATTAAAGCCTGGGTAAAGTGTTCTGTCGAGGAGGATGCCAGAAACTTTTTGAGGGATGTGTTTGCCGCCATGGATATGATTGTAACGGTGGATGTAAAGTACAATGAAGAAGAAAAGTCCATGGATATTGAACTGCACGGTGATGACATGGGTGTTTTGATTGGTAAGAGGGGGCAAACTCTGGATTCCCTGCAATATCTGGTTTCTCTGGTGGTAAATAAAAATGTGGAAGAATTTATCCGCATAAAAGTGGACACGGAGAATTACAGAGCAAGAAGAAGAGAAACTCTGGAGAACCTTGCCAGAAATATTGCCTATAAGGTAAAGAGAAATAAGAGGCCTGTATCATTGGAACCCATGAATCCCTATGAGAGGCGGATTATTCATTCTGCTCTGCAAAATGATAAGTATGTTACAACCCACAGCGAGGGCGATGAACCTTTCAGAAGAGTGGTGGTTACTTTAAAGCGTAATTCGTAAGATAACGGAATAGGGGCTGAACGCCCCTATTCTTTTCATTCATGACAATAAGTATTTTTGCAGGATATAAGTCTATTTTCATAACAGAAAAATTTTGTATTTAAATTTTTTGAATATAAATATGGAGATTATTATGCATACAGATACAATTGCGGCTATAGCCACGGCTCTATCCAATGCGGGAATCGGTATTATAAGGGTTTCCGGTCCGGAGGCCATATCGGTGGTGGATTCCATTTTTTATAATAACTCCGGAAAGAGAGTATTGTATCAGAAGTCCAGCCATACGGTTACTCATGGATACATTGTTGCCCCTGATTCAAAAAGAAATTGGAAAGAGAATATATTGGATGAGGTGATGGTGGTATTGATGAGAGCGCCTCACAGTTATACTGTGGAGGATACGGTGGAGATTAACTGTCATGGAGGTGTGCTGCTTTTACAGAAAGTATTGCAGCTGGTGATCATGTCGGGAGCCAGACTGGCGCAGCCGGGAGAGTTTACCAAAAGGGCATTTTTAAATGGGAGACTGGATCTGTCTCAGGCGGAAGCAGTGATGGATGTGATTCATTCCCAGAGTGAGATGTCTCTGTCCTCTTCTATGGAACAGCTTACGGGAAAGCTCGCCGCCTTGATAAGGAATCTGAGGGAAAACATTTTATATGAAATTGCTTTTATAGAATCTGCTTTAGATGATCCTGAGCATATCAGCCTGGATGGTTATGAAAATAAATTGTTTGATAAATGTAATTTGTATAAAGCTCAGATAGAGAAGTTGATTGCTTCGGCGGAGGATGGTCGACTGATCAGAGAGGGCATCAGAACGGTAATTCTGGGAAGACCCAATGCGGGAAAGTCCTCTTTGCTCAATGCTTTTTTGGGCGAAGAACGGGCAATCGTGACGCAGATGCCGGGAACTACAAGGGATATCTTACAGGAGACAGTCCGCTTTAAGGGAATTACACTGCATATGATTGACACGGCGGGAATACGCGACACAGAGGATATTGTGGAGCGGATTGGCGTGGATAAAGCCAGGCAATATGCGGAACAGGCTGATCTGATTCTTTTTGTCATAGACGGCAGTGAGATGCCCGATGAGAGGGAGAAAGAGATTCTTTCTCTGATTGGAGAGAAGCATGTAATTGTAGTTCTCAATAAAACCGATTTACCTGTAATTGTGTCAGATGAACAGATAAAAGCTCTTTTTCCAGACAGGGAAGATCTTAGAATTGTAAAAATGTCCGCAAGTGAAGTACTGGGAATGGATCAGTTGCAAGAACAGATAGAAGAACTTTTTTTCAGTGGTGCGATAAAAGAGAATCAGGAGATTGTAATTACAAATATGAGACATAAGGAAGCATTGGAAAATGCTTACAAAAGCCTTATGTTGGTGATTCAGAGTATTGAGGCAGGGATGCCGGAAGATTTTTATTCTATCGATTTGATGGCAACGTATACTTCTCTGGGCGCTATAATCGGAGAACAGGTTGGAGATGATCTGGTGCAGGAGATTTTTTCTAAATTTTGCATGGGTAAATAACTTTGGGTTATTCAGATTTTTATCTCAATATAGAAAAATATAAGTTGTTTGATTACAGATCAAGAGTTTGCCATTGTTTTATTCTAGAAAGGTTTGACTATGATGACTGGTATTCGGGAACATGTGGATGTGTGCGTAGTAGGCGCAGGACATGCTGGCTGTGAGGCGGCTCTTGCCTGTGCCAGATTGGGCTTTGAAACAGTGGTTTTTACCGTAAGTGTGGACAGTATTGCTTTAATGCCTTGTAATCCCAATATAGGAGGTTCTTCTAAGGGACATTTGGTGCGGGAAGTGGATGCCCTGGGCGGTGAGATGGGAAAAAATATTGATAAGACATTTATACAGTCAAAAATGTTGAATGTTTCCAAAGGGCCTGCGGTTCACTCCCTGCGCGCCCAGGCTGACAAGGCGGATTATACCAGAGAGATGCGAAAAGTATTGGAGAGTCAGAAGCATTTAACCATTAAACAGGCGGAAATCTGTGAACTTTTATGGGAATTACAGGACGAAAAAAAGAGGGTGACAGGTGTAAAGACCTTTACGGGCGCAGTCTACATGTGTAGTGCGGTTATTCTCTGCACGGGAACTTATCTGAAGGCCAGATGTCTCTGCGGAGAGTCGATTACTTATACGGGTCCAAACGGTCTGCAGGCGGCCAATCATCTGACGGATTCACTGGAGGAGATGGGAATTGAACTGCGCCGGTTTAAGACAGGTACTCCTGCAAGGATGGATGGAAGAAGTATTGATTATTCCAAGATGGAAGAGCAGTTTGGAGATGAAAGGATTGTTCCTTTTTCTTTTTCAACAGATCCTGAGTCGATACAAAAGCCCCAGGTTTCCTGCTGGCTAACTTATACCAATGAAGACACGCATGAGATTATACGAGACAATCTGGATCGGTCTCCCATTTATGCGGGAATTATAGAGGGTACCGGGCCCAGATACTGTCCTTCTATTGAGGATAAGGTAGTAAAATTTGCCGATAAGGAGAGACATCAGGTTTTTATTGAGCCGGAGGGATTACATACCAATGAAATGTATGTCGGGGGAATGTCATCCTCTTTGCCGGAAGATGTGCAGCTGGCTATGTACCGGACTGTTCCGGGATTGGAAAATTGTAAAATTGTCAGAAACGCATATGCTATTGAATATGATTGTATCAATGCCAGACAGTTATATCCTTCTTTGGAATTTAAGGAAGTAAAGGGATTGTTCAGCGGGGGACAATTTAATGGGAGCAGTGGTTATGAGGAAGCCGCAGCCCAGGGATTGATTGCGGGAATTAATGCCGCCATGTCTTTGTCACGAAGGGAACCTTTGATTCTGGATCGCTCAGAAAGTTATATCGGCGTTCTGATTGATGATCTTGTGACAAAGGATAACAGGGAGCCTTATCGTATGATGACTTCACGCGCGGAGTACAGGCTGCTTTTACGTCAGGACAATGCGGATCTTCGGCTCAGGAAAAAAGGATATGAGGTTGGATTAATTTCAGAGGAGGAGTATAGGCGGTTGTTGGCGAAGGAGCAATCTATTTGTCAGGAAATAGCTCGCCTCAAATCCTGCGTAGTGGGAGCAAATCGGGAGATACAGAATTTTTTACAGAATCATGGAAGCAGTGAATTGAAAACTGCGGCCTCTTTGGCGGAATTATTGTGCAGGCCAGAGTTTACCTATGAAATACTTGGAGAGATTGATCCGGATAGAAAAACTTTGCCGGAGGATTTGACAAGACAGGTAGAGATAGAAATCAAATATGAGGGTTATATTTCCCGGCAGCTCAGGCAAGTGGAACAGTATAAAAAAATGGAGAGTAAAAAAATTCCCCTGGATATGGATTATGATGCTGTTTTGTCTCTGCGTTTGGAAGCAAGACAAAAATTGAAGGAATTTCGTCCTCTTTCCGTGGGACAGGCTTCCCGCATATCTGGGGTATCGCCTGCGGATATTTCTGTTTTGTTGATTTATTTGGAACACAGAAGCCGTAGTGGAAACGGCAACTGAAATATGAATGCCCTGGGTGAAGCAAAGGAATGATAAATGTATGAAGGTGTATAATACAGAACAATTTCAGCAAGATCTTGATTTATTGGAATTGCAGTTGACAGATAAACAAATGGAACAATTTATTCGATATTATGAGATGCTGGCGGAGTGGAATGGATTTATGAATCTTACCGGTATTACAGAATATGGAGAAGTGCTGAAAAAACATTTTATAGACAGTCTGTCTCTGGTTAAGATATATGATATCTCCAATAAATGCAGTGTCATGGATGTTGGTACTGGTGCCGGTTTTCCGGGTCTGGCTCTCAAGATTGCCTTTCCCTGGATGGAGATTACTTTGTTAGACAGCCTAAATAAAAGAATTGGATTTTTAAATAATGTGATTGACGAACTACATTTAAGCGGTGTGCATACTTTGCACGGAAGGGCAGAGGACTACGCCAGATCCCCACAATACAGAGAACAGTTTGATCTCTGTGTATCTCGTGCAGTGGCTAATTTGGCCAGTTTATCGGAATATTGCCTGCCTTTTGTGAAAGTAGGCGGAAAGTTTGTTTCCTATAAGTCTGATAAGGTTAATGAAGAACTGGCTGCTTCAAAAAACGCGATTTTTTTGCTTGGTGGTACAATTGACAGAAGCGAGGAATTTATATTACCAAATAGTGATATTTTTCGATGTCTCATTTGTATTGACAAAAAAAATCCTACATCAAGTAGATTTCCCCGAAAAGCGGGAACTCCGACAAAAGATCCTCTAAAATAATCAATAAATTTATTTTAAAAGTCTTTTCTTTCAAAGAAAAATAAGA
>CANSPM010000040.1 GCA_947648875.1 uncultured Lachnospiraceae bacterium | reverse complement strand
CCCGGGCACCTGCGCTACGAGACTGCCTTAAAGTTCCGTCTCTACACTGCGGCGCATGACTGTCTTAGTATACACCAGTCCGGTATTTTTGGCAATTGAAATATCACCTTTTGCGCGCCGGGAGCTGTGTCTTTGCTTGATAGTACGGGGAGATTCATGATTTTCCTATTGTATGCGAAAAAATACAATATTTTGAAAAAAACTCTTGCAATGCAGGAATTTCCCATGTATACTACTAATTGCTGTGGCATGATAGCTGTGAAGCGTGAGGTTGCTGTCAGTCAGCAATGGCGGGCAGGTTTTCCGTGGAGCGAATGTCAAGTTAGGAAACTGACGACAAGTCACTGTACAGATTTATGGTCTGTCTTAGGACAGAAACGACGTGAGAGTAGTAAACAGGTTTTACCTCGCTGTGAAATAAGCCGGAGAGAAGAAAGCGTTGCGCAAAGGTTTAGGACACACACGGGAGAGTGTACAGTCACCGCTTGTCGTACTTACAACCAAAAGTGCGAAAAGGAGGCGACTTTTTTTATGGCAAGTCAGGTAATGAGAATCACACTCAAGGCGTACGATCATCAACTTGTTGACGCGTCTGCCAAAAAGATCATCGAAACAGTTAAGAAGAACGGTTCCCAGGTGAGCGGCCCGGTGCCCCTTCCTACTAAGAAGGAAGTGGTTACGATTCTGAGAGCGGTACACAAGTACAAGGACTCCAGAGAGCAGTTCGAGCAGAGAACTCACAAGAGACTGATCGATATCATTACCCCGACCCAGAAGACAGTTGATGCGCTGCAGAGACTGGAAATGCCGGCCGGTGTGTACATCGACATCAAGATGAAGACCAAGTAATCAAACAAAAAACGGGGCATAGCCCCATCCCCTACTAGTATGGACATGAACGCGAAGATGCAGTTTCCATGCGGCTGCGCCCCCAAGGCGCAAACGGCAAGTCGCTGCAAACCCATGCAGCTGTGCCTATAAGGCGCAATCTGCCGTAGTTGCATCGGAGGAGCAACTACATGTCCCGCTGTAGAGTAATTAGGAGGAAAACATGAAGAAAGCAATCTTAGCAACAAAAGTCGGAATGACTCAAATCTTCAACGAAGACGGCGTGCTGGTTCCCGTCACCGTGCTTCAGGCCGGTCCCTGTGTGGTGACACAGATCAAGACCGTGGAGAACGACGGTTACAACGCGGTGCAGGTTGGTTTTGTGGATAAGAAGGACAGGATCGTCAACAAGGATGCTGCCGGCAAGAGAGAGATAATCCACAGACACGGCGTTAGCAAGGCGGCGCAGGGCCACTTTAAAAAGGCTGGCGTAAGCTCCAAGAGATATGTAAGAGAGTTTAAATTTGACAATGCAGAGGAGTACACTCTGGGCAGCGAGATCAAGGCTGATATCTTTGCCGCAGGCGATAAGGTGGATGCCTCCGCCATTTCCAAGGGCAAAGGTTTCCAGGGCGCAATCAAGAGACTGGGCCAGCACAGAGGACCCATGAAACACGGTTCCAAGTTCCATCGCCACCAGGGTTCCAACGGTGCGTGTTCCTCTCCCAGCCGCGTGTTCAAGGGCAAGGGAATGCCCGGCCATATGGGTCATGTAAAAGTAACGGTTCAGAATCTTGAGGTCGTTAAGGTGGATGCAGAGAAGAATCTGCTGCTGGTGAAGGGCGCTGTTCCCGGACCCAAGAAAGCGCTTGTAACCATCAAAGAGACCGTCAAGGTTGAAGCATAGTTTAAGACGGAAGGAGGACCAATCAGATGGCAAACGTATCTGTTTATAATATGGAAGGCAAGGAAGTTGGTACAATCGAATTAAACGATGCGGTATTTGGTGTGGAGATCAATGAACACCTGGTACACATGGCGGTTGTACAGCGGCTTGCAAACAAGCGTCAGGGCACGCAGAAGGCAAAGACCCGCGCTGAGGTATCCGGCGGTGGCAGGAAACCCTGGAGGCAGAAGGGAACCGGTCATGCAAGACAGGGTTCAACCAGAGCACCCCAGTGGAAAGGCGGCGGCACAGTATTCGCTCCCGTTCCCAGAGACTATTCCTTCAAGATGAACAAGAAGGAAAAGAGAGCGGCGCTGAGATCCGCGCTGACAAGCAAAGTGCAGGACACCAAGTTGATCGTTGTAGACGAGTTAAAGTTCGACGAGATCAAGACCAGAAATTTTGTCAATGTGATGAATAATCTGAAGGTGAACAAGGGGCTGGTGGTTCTGGCTGAGAACGACAAAAATGTGGTAATGTCTGCCAGAAATGTGGCCGCTGTTGACACCGCTATTGTAAACAACATCAATGTATATGATGTGATGAAGGCTAATACGCTGGTGCTGACCAGGGATGCCGTAGCGAAAATCGAGGAGGTGTACGCATAATGGCTGATATTAAATACTATGACGTAATCCTCAAACCGGTTGTTACCGAGAAGAGTATGGCCGGCATGGGCGAGAAGAAATATACTTTTCTGGTTCATCCAGAGGCTAATAAAACCCAGATTAAGGAAGCTGTCGAGAAGATGTTCGAAGGCGCCAAGGTAAAGGGTGTCAATACCATCAACTATGACGGCAAGAAGAAGAGACGCGGAATGGTGGTAGGCAGAACGGCCAAGACCAAGAAAGCGATTGTAACTCTCACTGCGGAGAGCAAGGACATTGAGATTTTTGCGGGCCTTTGAGATGGGAGAAGTTCTAAGGCGTCAAAATACGCCGCCTAAGAACTTCTAGCCCATCTCAGCAAGAATTGCGAGGGCAATTCTTGCGGGTTACTGGCGGTTGGAGGCTCTAGGGTGTCAAAGTACGCCGCTTAAGAGCTTCTGGGTTGTCCAGGGTTACCAGCGGTTGGAGAGGCTGCTGATAGATTAAAGTATGCGGCGCGAATGTGGGGCGCTGCGCAAAGAATCATTGTAGAAAAGGAGATAGAACGATGGGAATTAAGACATACAATCCCTATACACCTTCCAGACGCAATATGACTGGCTCTGACTTTTCTGAGATTACCAAAAAGACTCCCGAGAAGAGCCTTTGCTATTCTTTGAAGAAGAATGCCGGTCGTAACAATCAGGGAAAGATTACTGTGAGACATCAGGGCGGCGGCGTCAGAAGACAGTACAGAGTTATAGACTTCAAGAGAAACAAAGACGGCATTCCTGCAACGGTTATCGGGATCGAGTACGATCCCAACAGAACTGCCAATATTGCCCTGATCTGCTATGCGGATGGCACAAAGTCCTATATCATTGCCCCCGAAGGGCTGACCGACGGGATGAAGGTCATGAATGGTCCCGAGGCGGAAGTTCGGCTGGGCAACTGCCTGCCTTTATCCGAGATTCCTGTTGGTACGCAGGTACACAATGTTGAGTTATATCCCGGCAAAGGCGGACAGCTGGTTCGTTCAGCCGGTAACAGTGCCCAATTGATGGCTAAGGAAGGAAAGTACGCAACCTTGCGTCTTCCCTCCGGAGAGATGAGAATGGTTCCTCTGGTTTGCCGCGCAACCGTGGGTGTTGTGGGTAATGTGGACCACAATCTGATCAAGATCGGTAAAGCCGGTCGCAAGCGCCATATGGGTATCCGTCCTACTGTCCGCGGTGCCGTTATGAACCCCAACGACCACCCTCATGGCGGTGGTGAAGGTAAGAACGGTATCGGTCGTCCCGGTCCCAGCACTCCCTGGGGCAAGCCTGCTCTGGGCCTGAAGACCCGTAAGAGGAAGGCTTCCGATAAGCTGATCGTGAGAAGACGTAACGGTAAGGCAATGAAGTAGTCTGTAACCGCATTTGCTGTGCAGTTACGGAACTCTAAATAGGAGGAAAAAATAAATGGCTAGATCACTGAAAAAAGGCCCTTTCGCTGATGAAAGTTTACTGAAAAAGGTAGATGCGATGAACGCTTCCGGACAGAAGTCTGTTATTAAGACCTGGTCCCGCCGTTCTACGATTTTCCCTTCCTTTGTGGGACACACCATCGCTGTCCACGACGGAAGAAAGCACGTGCCTGTATATGTGACCGAAGATATGGTCGGTCACAAGCTGGGTGAGTTCGTTGCCACCAGAACTTACCGAGGTCACGGCAAGGATGAGAAAAAGTCCAAGGTTAGGTAAGTAAAGCGTAATAGTGGCGCATGGCGGCCCGGGAGGGCAGCCAACCCCCGCAGCGGTTCTGATGTTTACTTCGAACGACATGTCGAGTAGAAACTTCTGACGCTGCGGGAATAGACGCGGGTCTGTCTGCGGCCTTACCGTAGCGGATGCGCTGGCTTGAAAACAACTTGAAAGTAGGAGGAAATTTATCTATGGCTAAGGGACATAGAAGTCAGATCAAGAGAGAGAGAAATGCCCAGAAGGACACCAGACCCTCTGCTAAGTTATCTTATGCAAGAATCCCCGTCCAGAAGGCATGTTTCGTGTTGGATGCGATCCGGGGCAAAGACGTACAGACTGCTCTGGGCATCCTGGCATACAATCCCAGATACGCTTCCGGCGTAATCGAGAAATTGCTGAAGTCTGCAATCGCCAATGCGGAGAACAACAACGGTATGAACACCGACAACCTGTATATTGCAGAGTGCTATGCAAACAATGGACCGATCATGAAGAGAGTAAGACCGAGAGCACAGGGCAGAGCTTATAGAATCGAGAAGAGAATGAGCCATATCACCATTGTGCTTGATGAAAAATAGGAGGAAGAATTATGGGACAGAAAGTTAATCCTCACGGCCTGAGAGTCGGCGTTATTAAGGATTGGGATTCCAAGTGGTACGCTGATGCAGAGTTCTCCGATTATCTGGTAGAGGACTACAACATCAGACAGTTTTTGAAGAAGAAGTTATACAGCGCAGGTGTGTCCAAGATTGAGATCGAGAGAGCATCTGACAGAGTGAAGGTTGTCATCTATACCGCTAAGCCCGGCGTGGTGATCGGTAAAGGCGGCGCTGAGATCGAGATCACCAAGCAGGAGCTGGCTAAGCTCACCGACAAAAAGGTTATGGTTGACATCAAGGAGATCAAGAGACCTGACAAGGATGCTCAGCTGGTTGCCGAGAATATCGCGCAGCAGCTTGAGAACCGTGTGTCTTTCAGACGTGCCATGAAGTCCTGCATGGGCAGAACCATGAAGGCCGGCGCTCTGGGGATCAAGGCAGCCTGTGCCGGACGTCTGGGCGGCGCTGATATCGCGCGTACCGAGTTTTACAGCGAGGGAACGATTCCTCTGCAGACTCTGAGAGCGGACATCGACTACGGTTTTGCTGAGGCGGATACCACTTACGGTAAGGTTGGTGTCAAGGTTTGGATTTATAAAGGCGAGATTCTTCCTACAAAAGGAGAGCCGGTGGAAGGGAGCGATAAATAATGTTAATGCCGAAGAGAGTAAAGCGTCGTAAACAGTTCCGTGGCACCATGGCCGGTAAGGCGTCCAGAGGAAACACCCTTACCTATGGTGAATACGGTCTGGTAGCAACAGAGCCCTGCTGGATCAAGTCCAATCAGATCGAGGCGGCCCGTATTGCACTTACCCGTTATACAAAGCGTACCGGTAAGGTCTGGATCAAGATTTTCCCGGATAAGCCTGTAACTGCAAAGCCTGCCGAGACTCGTATGGGTTCCGGTAAAGGTACTTTGGAATATTGGGTGGCAGTTGTTAAGCCCGGACGCGTGATGTTCGAGATCGCTGGCGTTCCCGAGTCAGATGCCCGCGAAGCACTGCGTCTTGCTATGCACAAGCTTCCCTGCAAGTGTAAGATCGTATCGAAAGCAGATCTGGAAGGCGGTGTATCATAATGAAGACAAATAAGTATGTTGAAGAATTACAGACCAAGTCCGAGGCGGAACTGAATCAGGAGCTGGTTGCCGCCAAGAAAGAGCTTTTCAATTTGAGATTCCAGAACGCTACCAACCAGCTGGATAATACAGCACGGATCAAGGAAGTCAGAAAGAACATTGCCCGTATCCAGACTGTGATCACTCAGAAAGCCAGAGCATAGGTAGCGGACGAAGAAAGGAGAATGGGTCGTGGAAAGAAATTTGAGAAAACAGCGTACTGGCAAGGTTGTCAGTAATAAGATGGATAAGACGATCGTTGTTGCAATTGAGAACCGTGTAAAGCATCCCCTTTACAAGAAGGTTGTGAAGAGCACCTACAAGTTGAAAGCTCATGACGAGAACAATGAGTGCAACATCGGTGATACTGTGAGAGTGATGGAGACAAGACCCCTGTCCAAGGACAAGAGATGGAGACTTGTCGAGATCGTAGAGAGAGCAAAATAATTGTGCGGATAGATATGTCTTACAGATATTTGGAAGGAGAGTTAACATGATTCAGCAGGAAACCAGACTGAAGGTTGCCGATAATACCGGTGCGAAAGAACTTCTTTGCATTCGTGTTATGGGCGGCTCCACAAGAAGATATGCACAGATCGGTGATGTGATCGTTGCCTCGGTCAAAGATGCAACACCTGGCGGCGTTGTAAAGAAGGGTGACGTTGTCAAGGCAGTGGTAGTCCGTTCTGTAAAAGGCGCCCGTCGCAAGGACGGCTCCTATATTAAGTTTGATGAGAACGCGGCAGTGATCATCAAGGATGACAAGACTCCCAGAGGAACTCGTATCTTTGGGCCCGTGGCGAGAGAGCTTCGTGAGAAACAGTTTATGAAGATCGTTTCCCTGGCTCCCGAAGTATTGTAAGGAGGTGCGGCAATGGCAACGATGAAGATTAAAAAAGGCGATACGGTCAAGGTGATCGCCGGCAATAGAAAGATCAAGAATAAAGAGGGCAAGGTAATCTCCGTTGATCCCAAGAACGGCAAGGTTCTCGTGGAAGGTCTGAACATGATGACCAAGCATTCCAAGCCCACCCAGGCCAACCCTAACGGCGGCATTATCCAGAAGGAAGCTCCTATGGATATCTCCAACGTGATGCTGGTTCACAAGGGACAGGCGACGAGAGTCGGCTTTAAGATGGATGGGGATAAGAAAGTTCGTTTCGCCAAGAAGACCGGCGAAGTGATCGATTAATTCCAGGAAGGAGGAAAGTAAACGTGAGTAGATTGAAAGATTTCTATAACAACGAGGTCGTCGCTGCGATGACAAAGAAGTTTGGATATAAAAACGTGATGGAAGTTCCCAAGCTGGATAAGATCGTGATCAACATGGGCGTAGGCGAAGCCAAGGACAACGCGAAAGTGCTGGAGAACGCCGTTCATGATATGGAGACCATCACCGGCCAGAAGGCGGTTTTGACCAAGGCGAAGAATTCCGTGGCTAATTTCAAGATTCGTGAGGGTATGAACATCGGATGTAAGACCACTCTGCGGGGTGAGAAGATGTATGAGTTTTTAGATCGCCTGGTGAACCTGGCTCTCCCCCGTGTGCGTGACTTCAGAGGCGTGAATCCCAACGCATTTGACGGCAGAGGTAACTATGCTCTGGGTATCAAGGAGCAGATCATCTTCCCTGAGATCGAGTACGATAAGATCGACAAGACCAGAGGTATGGATATTATTTTTGTGACAACTGCCAAGACAGACGAAGAGGCGCGCGAGTTGCTGACACAGTTCAATATGCCCTTCGCCAAATCATAAGGAGGTAAATTCGCATGGCAAAGACATCTATGAAGATCAAACAGCAGCGCAAGCCTAAGTTTTCCACCCAGGCTTATACCCGTTGCAAGATTTGTGGCCGTCCACATTCGGTTCTGAAAAAATACGGAATTTGCAGAGTTTGCTTCCGTGAGTTAGCATACAAGGGCCAGATCCCCGGCGTTAAGAAAGCAAGTTGGTAAGGAGGAGGAAAAATCATGGCAATGAGCGATCCTATTGCAGATATGCTTACAAGAATCCGTAACGCAAATACTGCGAAACACGACACGGTTGATGTTCCTGCTTCTAAGATGAAGTTGGCAATCGCTGACATCCTTTTAGAGGAGGGTTATATTAAGAAGTATGATATCATTGAGAACGGCAGCTTTAAGACGATTCATATTGCCCTGAAATACGGCGGGGACAAGAACGAGAAGATGATTACCGGTCTCAAGAGAATTTCCAAGCCCGGTCTGCGCGTATATGCCGGTAAGGATGAACTGCCCAGAGTGCTGGGCGGCCTGGGCGTTGCGATCATTTCCACCAACCAGGGCGTTATCACCGATAAGAAGGCGAGAGAGTTGCAGGTAGGTGGCGAGGTATTGGCTTTTGTGTGGTAAGTAATGGCTGCGAATACATCCGGAAAAAGCATTACAGAGTTTTAAAGCAAGCTGAAACAGATAGTGAGTAATCCAGAATATTAAACAGGAGGTACGGGCATGTCACGTATAGGAAGAATGCCAATCGCAATTCCCGCAGGTGTAACTGTGGATATTGCAGAAAATAATAAAGTGACTGTAAAAGGTCCCAAGGGTACTCTGGAGAGAGTATTACCCGCAGAGATGGATATTAAGCTGGAGGGTGCCGAGGTGGTTGTCAGCAGGCCCAACGATCTGAAGAAGATGAAGTCTCTTCACGGTCTGACCAGAACTCTGATCAACAACATGGTAGTAGGCGTTACACAGGGCTACGAGAAGAAACTGGAAGTCAACGGCGTAGGCTACAGAGCAGCCAAAGCCGGCAAGAAACTGACCCTGTCTCTGGGTTATTCCCATCCGGTGGAGATGGAGGACCCCGAAGGTATCGAGACTGTCGTTGAAGGACAGAATATCATTATTGTTAAGGGTATCGACAAAGAGAAAGTTGGGCAATTCGCAGCCGAGATCAGAGACAAGAGAAGACCTGAGCCTTACAAGGGCAAGGGCATCAAGTATGCGGATGAAACCATCAGACGTAAAGTTGGTAAGACCGGTAAGAAATAACAGATAAGGAGAGTATGAAAATGGTTAGTAAGGAATCCAGACAGGAAGTTCGTGTTAAAAAGCACATGAGAATACGCAACCGTTTCAGCGGCACTGCTGAGAGACCTCGTCTTGCGGTATTCAGAAGTAATAATCATATGTATGCTCAAATTATCGACGACACTGTTGGTAACACATTGGTATCTGCGTCCACTGTTGAGAAAGCGGTTAAGGCAGAGCTGGAAAAGACCAATAACGTTGATGCAGCAGCATACTTGGGAACAGTCATTGCCAAGAGGGCAGTTGAAAAGGGTATCACAAAAGTTGTTTTTGACAGAGGCGGCTTTATATACCAGGGCAAGATCGCAGCATTAGCTGACGCAGCCAGAGAAGCTGGCTTGGAATTCTAGGAAAGGAAGGAAATATCATGAAGCAGACAATCATAGATGCAAGCCAGTTAGAGTTGAATGATAAAGTTGTCGTTATCAAGCGTGTTGCCAAGACGGTAAAGGGTGGACGTAATATGCGTTTTACCGCGCTGGTGGTAGTGGGTGACGGCAACGGTCATGTAGGTGCAGGACTGGGCAAGGCTGTAGAAATTCCCGAAGCAATCCGCAAGGGCAAGGAAGACGCCATGAAGCACCTCGTAACCATCGCCATGGATGAGAATAATTCCATTACGCATGATTTTATTGGAAAGTACGGTTCTTCCAACGTGCTGCTCAAGAGAGCTCCCGAAGGTACCGGTATTATCGCAGGCGGTCCTGCTCGTATCGTCTGTGAGCTGGCTGGTATTAAGAACATTCGTACCAAGTCTCTGGGCTCTAACAATAAGCAAAACGTGGTCCTGGCAACGATTAGCGGCTTAAGTCAGCTGAAGTCTCCCGAAGAGGTGGCTAGAAACCGCGGCAAGTCCGTAGACGAGATCTATGCTTAAGCTGAGGGCGTGAAAGGAGAAGGAAGAAATCATGGCAGATAAGATGTTAAAGGTGACTTTAGTAAAGTCCACCATCGGTGCTGTTCCTAAGAACAGAAAAACGGTTGAGTCCATGGGACTCAGAAAGCTGAATCATTCTGTTGTCCTTCCTGATAATGCGGCTACCAGAGGCCAGATTCGTCAGGTTGGTCACTTGTTAAAAGTAGAAGAAGTGGAAGCATAAAGAGAAGGAGGTGTCAAGATGGAATTATCCAATTTAAGACCTGCGGAAGGCTCCAAAAAGAGCGATAATTTTAGAAGAGGTCGTGGACACGGTTCAGGAAACGGTAAGACAGCCGGTAAGGGACACAAGGGCCAGAAGGCCCGTTCCGGAGCTCCCAGGATCGGTTTTGAAGGCGGCCAGATGCCTTTATACAGACGTATCCCCAGGAGAGGGTTCAAGAACAGGAATACCAAGGAGATTGTGGCAATCAATGTCAGCGTTTTAGAGCGCTTTGAAGAAGGTGCCACAGTTGATGTTCAGGTATTGAAGGAAGCAGGAGTAATTAAGAATCCCAGAGATGGCGTAAAGATACTCGGAAACGGAGAACTTACCAAGAAACTCAACGTGAAGGTAAACGCGTACAGCGCATCCGCAAAGGAGAAAATTGAGGCACTTGGTGGAACTGCTGAGGTGATCTGATGCTGACAACCTTAAAGAATGCATTCAAAATCAAAGAGATAAGGAGCAAAATTCTTTTTACGCTGGCAATGTTGGTTGTGATCCGTCTGGGGTCACAGCTGCCTGTGCCGGGCGTGGACAGGACTTATTTCTCAACCTGGTTTGAGCAGCAGACCGGTGATGCATTTAGCTTTTTTAACGCGATAACGGGTGGCTCGTTTTTGAATATGTCCATTCTGGCGTTGAATATCAGCCCCTATATTACATCCTCCATTATCATGCAGCTTTTGACCATTGCTATTCCAAAGCTGGAGGAGATGCAGCGGGATGGTGAAGACGGAAGGAAGAAAATCGCTTCCATCACCAGATATGTGACGGTGGTATTGGCTGTGGTGAATGCTGCCGCAATGTCCATCGGCTTCGGCAGGCAGGGACTGCTTGTAAATTACAACGCCCTTAATGTGATTACCTGTATCGCCGCGCTCACTGCGGGCAGCGCTTTCATGATGTGGGTGGGTGAGAGGATTACCGAGAAGGGAATCGGCAACGGTATTTCCATTGTGCTGGTTATCAATATTGTTTCCCGTCTGCCCCAGGATCTTGCCAATCTGTTTGACCAGTTTGTGTTTGGCAAGGCGCCGGCCACAGCCGTATTGGCTGCCTGTGTGATCATTGCGGTCATCATACTGATGGTAGTGCTGGTCATCGTGTTAAACGCGGGGGTGCGCAAAATTCCCGTCCAGTACGCAAAGAAAGTACAGGGCAGAAAGATGGTCGGCGGACAAACTTCCAACATCCCGTTGAAAGTCAATACCTCCGGAGTTATTCCGGTAATTTTTGCCTCTTCCATTATGCAGACTCCCATCATTATCTGTAGCTTTTTAGGCTATCAGGGCACAGGCTTCTGGGGAGAGGTGCTCAAGTATCTCAATCAGAATTACTGGTGTAGCCGCACGCAGCCAATTTATACAATCGGTATGCTTGTATATATTCTGTTGGTAATCTTTTTTGCCTACTTCTACACATCCATCACTTTCAATCCTTTGATGGTGGCGGATAATATGAAGAGACAGGGCGGTTTTATTCCGGGTATCAGACCGGGCAAGCCTACCAGCGATTACCTGACCAGAGTGTTGAATTATTTGATCTTTATCGGAGCCGTGGGACTGGTGGTTATCGCTATATTGCCGTTTATTTTCAGCGGTCTGTTTGGCGCCCATATTTCCTTTGGTGGAACCAGTCTGATCATTATTGTCAGTGTTATTCTGGAAACCATGAAACAGGTGGAATCCCAGATGCTGGTGCGTAATTATAAGGGCTTTTTGAACGATTAACACTGTTTTGGAATAAAGATATATCCAAAGAGATGAAAACGGGATAGGTATGTGATTTTATGGACAGTATACTTATTCCGTTTTCAGAAATACTACATATAGCAGATCATTGTGGTGAGATTTTTCTCATATGGATTTGGTACAACATTCTTCCTTTGACTTGGGTGTTGATTGACTGCCGAGAGGGGTAATCAGCATGTTACGAACTATGGAATGTTTTTTTTGGAATATGATATTTATTGGTACCAATATTAATGTGCATATAAAGGCTATATGAATTATGAAGAAATGTTTTCTGTAAATAGAACTTAATTTTGCAGCATGACAGAATGGCGTGCATAATATATTGATTAATAAATGTCTTATATTCAGAGAAATTTTAGGCTGTCCATTGCTATTGATGGCAGTTTCTGGTTTTGTCTAAAGAGATGGTGTATCAGATGCGGCAATATTTGTGTTGCTATGAACGATTTCTGATAAATTGGGAAAATATCGCCTTTCCCATGGTGGTATATCTGCATTCCAAAAATTTCCGTTTAGAATAAGAATCTATATTGAACTGCCAAGGAGTTGTCCGGTGAAATGCATCCGTGATAGCATACAGATACAGCGTATATTCTTGAGCGGCAGTTTCTTAATGGAGATGCCTCTGTTTCAGGGGAATTTTGTCATTCTGTCGAATATGGGGATTCTTATTTTTCATTCTAGAGGCGACGAAAAGTTTATGAAAAGTGAATATAGTAATATTTCCAAGCTGGAATCTTGTGCACAGAAGTATCTGGGGGAAGAGAATTTTGAGTTGGCCAATAAATGGTATTACCGCGCGATGTCCCCGGACTGGGATTATGTAGTGTTTATTGTGCGCAGGGCATATCTGTTGGCGCTGATTATGGAGGAGATCGATGGACAGTCAATGGAAAGCAGAAGCGAAGCCTGTTTTCTCACTGACAGTTCCTTCTATTCCCGTTGCTGGGAGCTGGCGGAAATATACAGGGACACCCATTGCTTTCCAAAAATACTGGTGTGTGAGGACGCGCTGTCCCACGGCAGAAGTATAAATAATTTCCTGGAGTGCATGGAAGACGGCATATTGAAGATATTGAATGAGACAGGTTTGGATGAGTATTATAATGAGGGGGTCGTCAGGGCCCGGTTTGCACGGTCCGTGACAATCAGCGTCCTGGCCAAGGCAAATGAACAACTGCTTCTCTTTGACCGATACGCGATGAGGCTGCGCAGCTGTTCAAGCTGTAGTATAACAGTGCTGCATGACCTTTCCTGTCGGTTGTCCACATTGGTCTCCTATTCGGGTCTAGCTAATGCGTCCTATGTTTTTTCGGAGTGCATATCCAGGAACAAATTTGAGACATGTATGGAATATGGCTTTACCAAGACGGTCTACCAGAATGTTGTGGAATATGCCCATATAGAATATGTTCATATGGATGATATGGTTAAGGCAGTCTTTACGCTGCGGGCTATACCTGACCAGCATAATTCCGGGGGGTACAGGTTGATTCCCTTTGTCTTCATGCCCAATCTGGGTACAGAGGAGACAAACAGGTTGTGGCGCATATTGAAGGATATTTTGCGGGATTCCATGGGAAATGATGGAGATGAGTTTGTCACACATTTGGATTGTTTGGAAGAACTGGATGGGATGAGGACTTTTAACGAATGGGTCACATTGATTTTCAGCCATGTCCTGTTAAAAGACTTTAACCAGAAATATGGCATTGCGTTGCGCGGTAAGAAATTTCAGAAGCAGCTCCGCGCCCTTGCGCGGAATTACAATGTAATCGGGTTAGAGGAAACTGAGATATATCTGAAAAAAATATTGTCGGGTATCAATCTGGATATAGATGGTATGGAGGATATAATTGTCCGATGCATTAAAGAAGAGAAGAAAATATGCGGAATTGCCAATAAGAGCTGTGATTCCATGCAAAGGATGGCGGACACACTGGAAGATTATTGGTACAATGTGGCGCTGAATGAGGAGAAAAGAATAAGGGATGCCTTAAAACGTTTGTACAATGAATCTGCGGGATATCTGCGCAGAAGGGTAAGGGGATGTGCCTTTACGCTGGAGGAGCTTTTGGATGGTTATGACGAAAACAGCATGGACTGGGGATTTTCCTATTTTCTACAGATGATGGACGCAGGAATTATAGGTGTGTCTTCCTATACCGCCCGGAATATAAAGGTGGTAGGATTTGCGCAGTTTGTGAAGGCAGGGGAGATGTCGCTGCTTTTGTATCCCATGCGTATGATGGAATATATACCTCTGCTGATTGAAATACGTCAGCTCTGCGCGAAATTTGAATGGGATTGGCAGGAAGAGGTCAGAGAGTATTGCAGAAGCTCTTATAGTAAGATGGGTACCAAGCAAGCACGCAAAATGGAAGAATTCGTCAGTAAACTGGATGAAAGTGGACAGTGCCCGGAGGAGTGGGATATCTACTACGATAACAGGGTGCAATTTCTGAATGCCGATGCCGGTAAAAGAGACAACCAAATCCTACAGATAGGTGCTTTATTGGATTTAAAAGTTAAGAGGAACAGACATTTACGCAATTTTGAAAATTATAAAAACGAAGTGATTTTTGGATAGCGTGGATGGGGCAGGGGATGCGCATGAAAAAGATATATATCTATCAAGGCGACGAGAATCGGGCAAAAATTGAAGAAGATTTGAAAGAGGACATCTTCTTTGCGGATGTCTATAAAAGGGCGGAAGAGATTCTGAAGGAACTCCTTGAGGAGTCAAAGGAATATAAAAGGGTCACGGAAAAGGTGGACTGTGAGAATACACAGTATCAGCGGATGGGGAATAATATAATCGCCTTTTGCGCCGCAAGGGGTCAGGGTAAAACCAGCGCCATGAAATCTTTTGCCAAGTATCTGAGCAATGGTTATGGGGTTAATAACAAGATATTGGACGGGCGTGTCCCTGTGGAGAATGCGTTTGTCGTGCTGGATTCCGTTGATCCGGCGGCGCTGGACAGCGGAGAATCTTTGATTAGAGTGGTTATATCCAGAATTTTTTATCTTCTGGAGAAAAAATGCGGAGAAAACCACAATTTCTTTAGGAACAATCAGGAGAAAAACAGACTGCTGGAATTATTTCAGGAATGTTATGGCGGTATAGACTATCTGCGTGGAAAGAAGCAGAGGGATGATAGCCAGGATGACCTGGAACGTCTGGCGGCACTGGGAAACAGCGCCAGGCTTAAAATGAATCTAATTGAGCTGATCGATCTTTTTTTGAGGATTTATACGGGAAATGGCACACAGGCTAGGGAAGCGGACCAGAAGAACAGATTTTTAGTGGTTCCGATAGACGATGTGGACATCTGCACGGCAGATATTTACGGATGCTGTGAGGAGATCAGGAATTATCTTACACTGCCCAACGTCATTGTATTGCTGGCGGCAGACTATGTACAGCTGCACCGGGTAATATTGCAGAAATATATGCAGATAAACAGGGGGCTTGTGGAATACGAATCCAAATTTAAAGAGGAATGTAACAGACAGGCTTCCGGATATCTGCTGAAGCTGCTGCCCAATAATCATGTCATTAAACTGCCCGAATATGTCTCCATTTCAGAAAATGTGTGGAAGGAACTGAAGCTGGTATATTACAGGAAGCAAGAGCGACTTCCCGCAAACGAACACAGCGCATATAGTGCGCCTCTTAACATGTCACAGGATGGGTATGTAGATATTTTTGAAGAAGATTCGTCCGTATGCGATAATTTGCAACAGCAAATCATAAAGTTTATCTATGACAGGACCGGAATGATCCTCTGGGACGATGAGGGTAGATTCTCAAAATTTATACCGCAGACAATGAGGGAGTTGACGCAGCTTATTAAAAAAATGTCGCGGGGATCTAAAATTGATTATCAAAAGCTGTATCTCCTGGATTCTGGAGGCAATCCCATGCCGGATGAAGAACAGGCCATTGCGTTGTTGAATAATATATTTCTGTTCAAAAGTTTTTTCTTGGACAACTGGTGTATGAACAATATGACTCCGGTGCAGTATATTGAATTAAAGGCATGGATTGATACGCTGGAGAAGAGAAAGAGAAGCGGGAGATTCAGTTATAAACTGGATGATATGCTGGAGAAAAGAGATGTTGCACAGGGTATGGAAAGCAGTGAAACGGAGGGAACGGATGATGAGATGCCACCTCGAGGAATACCGAGCTATTATATTGCCATGTATCTCACCATATTCTTGAATGAGTGGTTTGCGGAGGCTTTGCTGGATGGGGGACATTATAAAAAGATCGTTGACTTCCTGGATGGAAAGAACAGCTTATTGCAATGCCCGAAGGAGTGCAATCCAGATAATAAACACAATGTATTTTACTTTCAAATTGCGGATAAATTTTTCGATATAGACAGTTTTAAGAGCAATTTCCTTGTACATTTTTGCAGGGAGAATGAGGATACGCAGTATTTTGATTTTTTCAGCCCATGGCGCAATATACTTCTCAATGGTTTTGCCGTGGAGCCGGATTCGGCTGACGAAGAAGGAAATAAGACATCGGAAGCAAACGGCAATGCAAACGGTTCGGATATGGAGGGTAATCGGGATATGCGGTTGCCATTAAAGACCATTATTTCAAACTGTGGAATTTATTGCCATATTAAGGAAAAGATAAAAAGAGATTTTTTTGCGATATCAAATAAACCGGATTGGCGACAGATTATTGCATTACTTTTTGAAAAAGATACATGGCTTAGTCATCTGCAATTTTTACAGTTAGTGATGCATGATATCAAGATGTTGTCGCAGCATTATTTATCCGTGGAATCCTCATGGTATTTGGCGTTTCTCATGAATCCGAAAAACTTGGATTGGTATATAGATGAATATATGAAAGTAAATAATCGGATCAATGATGATAAAGACATCAAGGATGAGGACCTGTCTTCTGTATTGTCTGACTGGGAAAACAGCTACTCGACTAAGTTTGCGGAAATTATAAAGACGATTTCTCTGGAGGACTGTGCGGATAATAGCCGATTGAAGGAGTTGGTTCTGGCACAGCAGGCTGTTGAGTTAAAGCAAAATGAAATAGACGAATTGCTTCGCAATAAAATTAGAACGGAGGCCGATATAAAAAAGGCGCGTAAATTGATAGCGGACGTCAGAGCGGAATATCAGAGAGCCCTAAAAGAATTGGGGGAAAGACCGGAAAACGGTCCCTTAAGCGGGAGAACCAAAAATATGAAGCCGGACAAAAAAGAGTCGGCCAAACAAAGGGAAACTCCTGTAACGGAGGAAGGATCAGATAGGGAAGAAATAAATAAGGAAGAGGCAGATAACGGACAGGCAGAGCAGGAACAGTGATATTGGCAGACAGAGGACGGAGAATGCATCAGGACAGGGAAGATTTGGATCTGCTGTTCCGCGGGACGCTCCCCGAAAAGGTCCTTGCGGAGTTGGACAGCGGATGTGGGGTGAGGCCCGCCAGACCGGGTGGCCTGGTGGGGAGCTATGATATAGATACATACCAGCATCTGGCATTTGGAGCACAGATGGAATATTCGGAGGATGAGACCGCCATACGGTACAGGGCCATGCGCAATGCTGTTTCTGCGGATGAATGTGACGGAATCTTTGCGTTGCTGTATCAATATGCTGACAATGTATTGACAAAACGGGACGGGATATTAGCATGCAGGACGGATGAAATTCTGGGTTGGAATTCAATAACCAAGCGGCTGGGGCAGGATCTGTTTACAACTTCGTGGCTGGCCCATATGGATTGTGAATGGGCACAGCATGAAGAGATGCATCAGTTTACCTGGCAGGCAGTGCTTCCAGTGGATGATATCCGCCTAAATGGTATGCTGAAGAAAGGGACAGCGGAGAATCATTTTCATCTGCACGGCTCCACGCAGTCTTTTGCGCTATCGTGGGCCAGTCTGATGAACCATCCCGGACAGATCAGGACCTTCCTAAGAGAGGAGGGGAACTTTAAGGCAAACCGAAACATAAAGATGGCGAGAGGGGAATCCGATAATGTTTTTCCATGGGAGGAACGCCTTGTATACGCTTCGATGATACGGGCGTTGCTCTTTGAGAAAATTGTGGACAACCCCGGTAAGCGTGGTGGGCAGAGTGTGGAAGAGGCCTTTAGGGAAATGGATCATGCGCTGGTCAAGACTATAAAAGTCCAGCGGCTTGTAGAGCGGCTCAGAAACCTTTACGGAGTCAGATTCAGGCAGCCAAGTAACACATACAAATGCTTGGACTATGCAATATGTGAGGGACTCTACGCTGTGCGGGACACAAATCACAATCGGCTTCTGGCAGGGGAGAGGGCGTTTCTGTACAAATGTTTTTTGACAATCTATCAGCAGGATGACAGTGCGGATGGAAACGCATTTTCAGCTTTTGAAAAGGAATTATTCTATTTATATCTTTTAATTAAGCATAATTTCCGAAGTGAGCTGATCCAGGTAAACCATAAGACCGGATTTTATAATTTTGCGAAGTACCAAGACCGCAAGAACCAATTTTTCATCAAATATGAGGAATACTTCACAGAGGCGCAGCGTCTGGCAGTAGTTTCGGCGATACATGAAAATTATATAGAGTCCTTTGAGACAAGGATTATGGTAAGGAAGTCGCGGTACAGATTGTGGAGAGATATCAAAACACTGGATCAGAATATAAGCTTTCCCGAGCGCGTCCAAAATAATGTTTTTTATGTAACTCACTTTCCCAAAAAAGCATTTACCAAAAAGGAATTTTCCGATATTCCAAAGCTGTGCCAGGTTCCAAGAAATGTAGACACACGCAATCATGCGGAAAGCTGTGCCCGGGTGTTACGAGGCTACCTGATGATGGAGCGAGGCGCGTGGCAGCGTGTTTTGGGTATTGACGCATGTTCCAATGAGATCGGCTGCCGTCCAGAGACATTTGCCACAGAGTTTCGCTATTTGCGTAAGGTGTCCGAACTTGGCTATAATGTGCCATGGTACCGCAGTGCTGTGGAAAACTATGAAGAACTGGGGATAACATATCACGCTGGAGAGGATTTTCTGGATATAGCGGATGGAATACGCGCAGTCGATGAAGCTATGACCTTTTTGGAGATGCGTTCCGGGGACCGTCTGGGACATGCCATTGCCTTGGGAATTGCGCCAATTGATTACTACAGGAAAAAGCGAATGACGATCTATCTGACAAAACAGGATTATCTGGATGACCTGGTGTGGTTGCTGTATAGATCCCTGGAATGGAATGTGTTTTTGGAGGCCGACCACCGGGAGGAGATGCGCAGAAAAGCAAGGGAGCTTTTCAGTGAAATCTACGAGAGCAGACAGAGCGAGATAGCAAAATGGCATTGCGGAGATATTTTGGATATCTATTATGATAGCTGGAAACTCAGGGGGGACCACCCGCGGGCCTACTGTACGGGTGAATATAAAAGGATTGACAGAATGCGTCTAGATCCATATGAGCGGTTCATGGTCAGAGGGAAAGACGATAAGGAATTGCGCCATCTCCGCCAAAACAAGCTCATTTGCCTGTTATATTACTGGTATCACTATGACGCGCATGTTAAAGAGATCGCATTGAGCCCGGAGCGCTTTGAAGTAAGCGATTGGTATATATATTTTGTATCAGAGATGCAAAAGGCATTGCGCGGACGCATAGCTGCGAGGGGAATAGGTATCGAATGTAATCCCACTTCAAACGTGTTGATCAGCAGCTTTGTATACTACAGCAGGCATCCGGTCCTGGTGTTCAATCGGCATCATATAAGCGGGCAGGAGGACGAGCCGAATCTGTGGGTATCAATTAATACAGATGATATTGGTGTATTTGACACTTCCCTCACGAATGAGTATGCTCTGTTGTTCAGGGCTGTCATAAGGCAGAGACATCAAGAAAATAAATGGAATGATGAAGTAATATATGAGTATTTGGATTCCCTGCGGCAGAATGGCCTGGATATGGCGTTTAAGAACCGTGGCTGGAAAAAGCGGGCAGAGGAGGCGGCCCATAGCAGTATCAGAACGGCGCAGGGCCATTGGTGGGATTAGCGGGTTTTTTATAGCGCTTTTGACTTGTGAGCCAGGTGAAATAACATAATTTGCTACCGGAAATTATAAAATGACGGAAAAAACAGAATTTCATGTTGCAAATAACGGACTAAATAGGTAGAATAGTAATGTTATGAAAGCAAATTGAATCGCCGTTATACGGCAGAAAGAGGCGAATATGAAGATTATTATGTTGGGCGCGCCTGGCGCAGGGAAAGGTACACAGGCTAAAATGATTGCGGAGAGATATCAGATTCCTCATATATCTACAGGAGATATTTTCAGGGCAAATATTAAGAATGGTACACAGCTGGGGATGGAGGCCAAGAAGTACATGGATCAGGGGCTGTTGGTACCCGATGAGTTGACGGTTAAGATCCTGCTTGACCGGGTGGCTCAGGAGGACTGTAAGAACGGTTATGTGCTGGACGGTTTTCCACGCACAATTCCTCAGGCAGAGGTGCTGGACAAAGCGCTGGCCGAGTTGGGAGAGGCCATTGACTATGCTATCAATGTGGATGTACCCGATGAAAATATTGTGAGAAGAATGTCTGGCAGAAGGGCATGCCTGTCCTGCGGCGCAACCTACCATGTGGAGCATATTCCTCCCAAGCAGGAAGGTGTCTGCGATAATTGCGGCCAGGCTCTGGTGTTACGTGACGATGACAAGCCTGAGACCGTACAGAATCGTTTGAAGGTATACCATGAGCAGACCCAGCCTCTGATTGACTTTTACACCGCAAAAGGGGTGCTTAAAACAGTGGATGGTACCGTGGATATGAAGGATGTATTTGAGGCGATTGTCTCCATTTTAAAGTAGAGTCAGCCGCTGCATTTTTGCGCGTAAGATGTGGAAAGAGGATAGTTGGTATGGCAGTGACGATTAAATCAGAGAGAGAGATAGAATTGATGCGGGAGTCTTGCAGACTGCTGGCTATCGTTCATAAGGAGATGGAAGAGGCCATAAAACCCGGCATGTCTACTAAGGACATTGATATTCTGGGCGACACTCTTATTCGAAAGATGGGATGCATCCCCAATTTTAAAAATTATCACAGATATCCTGCCTCCATCTGTGTATCAGTCAATGACGAGGTGGTGCATGGGATACCCGACAAACACCGCATTTTGCAGGAGGGTGACATTGTCAGTTTAGACGCGGGACTCATTTATAAAGGGTATCATTCCGACGCGGCCCGCACTCATGCGGTGGGAAAGATCAGCCCTCAGGCGCGGCAACTGATAGATGTGACCAGGCAGTGTTTCTTTGAGGGAATAAAGAACGCGAAAGCGGGCAATTATCTATTTGATATTTCCAACGCCATCGACGCCTATGCCACATCCTTCGGGTATGGCATCGTGAGGGAACTGGTGGGACACGGAATCGGTACGCAGTTGCATGAAGATCCGCAGATCCCCAATTTTGCCCAGAGGCGCAAGGGTCCCAGACTTCGGCCCGGTATGACCCTGGCTGTGGAACCCATGATCAATATGGGGGGAGCGGATGTAGTGTGGCTGGACGACGACTGGACCGTTGTGACGGAGGACGGCTCCCTGTCGGCTCATTATGAAAACACAATTCTGATTACGGAGGGCGAGCCGGAGATTCTGACACTGTATTGATATATCCGTTTTTCTTCCCGCGCGGCGCATGTCAGCGGATTTTATGGCATGTGCTGTGCGGAAAACGGAAGAACTGAGTTCTGTCGGAATAAGTCAGACGGCGGATCTATACAAAGAGGTAAGTATGACAGGATATTTGGCAATAGCCAGGGCAGGGCACGACAAGGGCGTTTTATACGTCATCGTGGGTGAGGATGAGACACATGTCTATCTCTGTGACGGGAAGGCACGCGGCATGTCCCGTCCCAAGAAAAAGAACCGTAGACATGTCCAGATTATAAAGCAGACAGTGGATCCTAGTATAGTCAGACGCTTAATAATGAAAGAATCGGTGTTTGACCATGAGATCAAATATGCCATAAAACAGTATTTGGCCACCCGGCAGTTTCAATGAAGCGATAAAGACATTATTGAAAATCGTGGACCGGCCTTGAAAGGAGAGTGTATATGTCGAAGAGTGATGTAATCGAAATCGAAGGCACAGTGGTAGAAAAACTGCCCAATACCATGTTCCAGGTGGAACTGGATAATGGGCACAGGGTGCTGGCGCACATCAGCGGCAAGCTGCGTCAGAACTTCATCCGGATTCTGCCCGGTGACAGGGTTACTCTGGAACTGTCCCCCTACGATTTGTCCAAAGGACGCATTATCTGGAGAGATAAGTAGTCCGGATGTGATAAAAACAGGAAAAAAGATGTATTCTACTGGAAAAAGTACTTGCATTACCCAAGGGTGCATGCTATAATGTAAAACGGTCTTTTTTGAAAGGAGGGTTTAACGTGAAGGTTAGATCATCAGTAAAACCGATTTGCGAAAAGTGCAAAATCATCAAGAGAAAAGGACGTATCAGAGTTATTTGTGAGAATCCGAAACACAAGCAGAGACAGGGATAATCACCGCCTGATCACCGTTTTTGATCAGGTATGTGAGTTCTTGTCCAGTTATTATGTGCGGCTGAACCAGTCCCTATTGTAAGGGGCTGATTATCATAGAACTGGGATGGAGCTTACGGAGATTACTTCTTGGTTACCTGGACGAGGAGCTATGCAGGGTTGCAAGGGACACAACCATGGCAGGAGTCTTTTTTGTTCCAATCTGTAAGGGCATACGTCCGGATGGGGACAGAGTCGTCAGGGGAAGATCGGATTAATAGCACAAAGCGTCCGGTTGGGTGGAAGCCCCAATCAATTAGTAACAGGCGCGCAGGAACAGACCAAAATTGTGCGCGGCGTTTAGTTCCGCATAAGCGGAAACGCAAAGAAAATGGAGGAAACGTAAATGGCTCGTATCGCAGGTGTTGACTTACCTAGGGAAAAACGAATCGAAATCGGTTTGACTTACATCTATGGGATCGGTAGAGTAAGCGCAAACAAAATCTTGGCGGAGGCAGGCGTGAATCCTGATACCCGCGTAAGAGACGTAACTGACGAGGAAGTGAAGAAGATCAGCGAGGCTATTGAGAAGCTGAACATCATGGTTGAGGGTGACCTCCGCAGGGAGACTGCTCTGAATATCAAGAGATTGCAGGAGATTGGCTGCTATCGCGGTATCCGTCATCGTAAAGGCCTGCCCGTTCGCGGTCAGAATACAAAGAACAATGCCAGGACCCGTAAGGGACCCAAGCGTACCGTAGCAAACAAGAAGAAGTAAGAAACTATGCTTCATAGGACAATGATTATCAGGAAAGTAGGTTAGTTTAAAATGGCAAAAGTTGCAAAAAAAGTAACAAAAAAACGTGTCAAGAAAAACGTTGAACGGGGACAGGCGCATATCCAGTCATCTTTTAACAATACAATTGTTACGCTGACTGACGCGGAAGGCAATGCTCTGAGCTGGGCGAGCGCCGGTGGTCTTGGTTTTAGAGGTTCAAGGAAATCTACTCCGTATGCCGCGCAGATGGCGGCAGAGACGGCCACAAAGGCCGCTCTGGTACATGGGTTGAAGACTGTGGACGTATTTGTAAAGGGACCTGGCTCGGGACGTGAGGCTGCGATCAGGGCATTGTCCGCCTGCGGTCTGGAAGTGACAAGCATCCGCGACGTAACTCCAGTTCCTCACAATGGATGCCGTCCGCCCAAGCGGAGACGTGTATAGTTTACCATGTGCGCAGACCACGTTCCGGAAAGAAGACCGTGGGACAGCCGAGGGAAGCAGTTGGAAGAAGGTATCGGCAGCTGTTTTGCAGCTGCGGTATTGTAAACATCTATATTAAAGGAGAAAACAAAATGGCAGTAAATCGTGTACCTGTATTAAAGAGATGTAGAGCATTAGGTCTGGAGCCTTCTTATCTGGGTTATGATAAGAAGTCCAACAGAACCAGCGCAAGGGCGGGTAAGAAGGTAAGTGAGTACGGTCTGCAGTTGCGCGAGAAGCAGAAAGCGAAATTTATCTATGGCGTACTGGAGAAGCCCTTCCACAATTATTATGAAAAGGCTGACAGGATGAAGGGTATGACAGGTGAAAACCTGATGGTAATGCTGGAGAGCAGACTGGACAATGTGGTGTTCAGAATGGGTCTGGCAAGAACCAGAAGAGAAGCGCGTCAGGTTGTAGGTCACAAGCATATTACGGTCAACGGCAAGGTAGTGAATATTCCTTCTTACCAGATCAAGGTTGGCGATGTGATTGAGGTCAGGGAGAGTGCAAGATCTTTACAGAGATTTAAGGATATCGTGGAAGTTACCGGCGGCAGACTGGTACCTGAGTGGATGGACGCGGATATTGAGGCTTTGAAGGGGACCATCAAGAATCTGCCCACCAGAGAGATGATCGATGTACCTGTGGACGAGATGTTGATTGTCGAGTTATATTCTAAGTAAATCAAGACCATACTCTCGACAGAAAGCGGTCGAACGGCTAAACAGCGCTTTCACAGTATATAGACGCAACAGGATTCGCAAACAGCAGATTCTCTTCCGGCATTTGTAGGCGGGGAGGGAATCTGTAGGATTCTAATTAGGAGGGTATTTGCAGTGTTTGATTTTGAAAGACCGAATATTGAGGTTGTTGAGATCTCGGAAGATAAGAAATACGGTAAATTCGTAGTGGAGCCTTTGGAAAGAGGCTACGGCATCACCCTTGGTAACTCTCTGAGAAGAATCATGCTGTCTTCTTTGCCCGGCGCGGCAGTCAGCCAGATAAAGATTGAGGGCGTATTACATGAGTTCAGTTCCATTCCCGGCGTCAAGGAGGATGTGACAGAGATCATTATGAATATCAAAAGTCTGGCGATCAGGAATAACAGCGAGACCAACGAAGTCAAAACCGCCTATATCGAGTTTGAGGGAGAGGGTGTGGTAAGAGCTTCTGATATTCAGGTGGACCAGGACATAGAGATCCTCAATCCGGATCTGGTGATTGCTACTCTGAGCGGTAAGAATACCAAGCTGTATATGGAGCTGACGATTACCAGAAACAGAGGCTATGTGAGCGCCGATAAGAACAAACGCGAAGATTTACCCATCGGTGTAATTGCGATCGACTCCATCTATACCCCGGTAGAGCGGGTGAATGTGACGGTTCAGAATACCCGTGTAGGCCAGATTACAGATTTCGACAAGTTGACATTGGATGTCCATACCAATGGTACGCTGGTTCCGGACGAGGCAGTCAGCTTGGCCGCAAAGGTACTCAGCGAGCACTTGAGCCTTTTCATCAACCTGTCGGAGAATGCCAAGAACGCAGAGGTCATGGTTGAGAAGGAAGACAACGAGAAGGAGAAAGTGTTGGAGATGAGTATTGACGAACTGGAGCTTTCCGTTCGTTCTTACAACTGCTTAAAGAGGGCGGGTATCAACACTGTGGAAGAACTGACCAACAAGACTTCCGAGGATATGATGAAGGTTCGGAACCTGGGTCGCAAATCCCTGGAAGAGGTGCTGGCAAAGCTGAAAGAGTTGGGATTGCAGTTAAATCCCAGCGAGGATTAAAGTTGGAAAAATTCCAGTGTACTGACACATTTACTTTCAGCTAAATGATGCAGAATGAATTTTCAGTCTGCGGGAGGCGATGCGGTGGCATCGTTGGTTTTAGGATATATTTTTTTATGTCTTCTCAATAAGTCCGACTGGCATGGGGGGCTGTAACCCCGAGTGGAGCAAAAATTGCATCCGGTATGTAAGTCCGAAGAGCGTGGCCGGATGTACCATGAATGGAGAAAGGAATCATTATTATGGCAAAATATAGAAAGCTGGGCAGAACCTCCTCCCAGAGAAAAGCGTTACTTCGTAATCAGGTGACAGCCCTGATCGCGCACGGCAGAATCGTTACCACCCAGGCTAAGGCCAAGGAAGTGCAGAAGATTGTCGACGGCCTGATTGCTCTGGCAGTTAAAGAGAAAGACAACTTTGAGACTGTGACTGTCACTGCAAAAGTAGCCCGCAAGGACAAGGACGGCAAAAGAGTCAAACAGATTGTAGACAAGGATACCAAGGCGGTATTGTCCGAGACCCATCGGGATAAGGACGGCAAGATTCTGAGAATGGAGAACGGTGTTACCGTGACCGTGTATGATGAAGTACAGAAGGAGATCAAGAAGGATCTTCCCAGCAGGCTTCATGCGCGTCATCAGATGTTAAGGGTGTTGTATCCTGTTGTTGAAGTTCCCCAGGAGGCTGCCGGCAGAAAGAGAAATACCAAGGAAGTTGATCTGGTGGCAAAACTTTTCGATGAGTATGCGCCCAAGTATGCGGACCGCAAGGGCGGTTATACCAGAATTATCAAGATTGGACAGCGTAAGGGCGATGCGGCTCTGGAAGTTGTACTGGAACTGGTATAGCGGTTGTAGCGGCGATTGCAATGAATAATTGATCCCCCGGCATTTGCCGGGGGATTTTTACGGTGTTTTTTGGAAATGCTGGTAATCTTTACAGGAATTCCAGTTGCCACCCCATGTAAAACCATGTTCCTTAAACAGGCGGCAGCACAGGTCATCCTCGTCGATCTTATAGGGAAACGGCTTGCTGCGGTCCGCATAGTCCTCACCGGCGGCAGGGGATACATTTACGGTTTGGTCCCTGTTGTAGGTGATATAGGGATTGTACAGAGGGTTGATGTCGATAGCCAGTCCGTAGGCATGTTTGGAGAGACTGGAAGATCCTGACACTACACGGTAGTTAAAACAGGAGGTGTTGTTATCCTCCATGGACAGGTCGTCGTCTCCATCGTAGGCATCAATCAGCCGTATTTTTTCAATCTGATATTCCGCCTTGTATAATTCATGGAATATTTCTACAAGATCCGGGGCAATGAACTGGTTGCAGATCAGTTCCCCCTCCTGGGAATTTCCGTCAAAATCTTTATACAGCACATGGACGTAGGAGAGTTCCTTCACGGTAATGGCCGGTTGCTCCAGATCTGCGGGGTAGGAAACACCGGTTATATATTCCGCCAGGCCTTCGGACAGCGGTTCGTAGTAAAAACCTTCCTCCCATGTGACGCGGGCATCCGCCATCAAATCTCCGTTCAGAGAAAAACCGTGGAGAATGAGAGTATCGCTGTTTTCCGTCCTATTGGGCAAGTCATTATGCATGGTGTTCTGCTCCGCTCCGGTGGCATCCGAACTCGCTATATAATATGCGTTATCATCCGATTCCGGCACATTTTCCGAAAGATTTGAGGCGCCACTGGGGGATGGAGTTTCCGTGGATGGTCCTGTGGCAGGATCATCTGTTGGCCTGGGAGTCATAGTGGGCTGGGGATACTCCCGGGCAATATCTCCCAGGGTTTCGGAGCCGATTCCGATCATATGTTGGATGCTGATACATATGACAATTACCGCCCCGATGGCGGCAAGTCCTTTTAACAAAATATTCCATTTGTGATTCATATTGTCCTCTTCTCTGCATATTTGCGGGTTTGTAGTACGCACCTCTCAAAAGTCATATTTCTTTTAGGCAATTGCAAAACTTGCTTTCTGGAAACAGAGGATGGGCAATATATACAAAATAAGGGCGACTTGCCACCGCATTAGAGCCCGTTTTTGTATAGATTGACCAGCCTCGTCACTTGCGGACCGGGTTTCGCAATTGCCTAGTCATATTTCTTTCTGAAAGTGGATGCTGCGTAATAGGGTATCTTTCAATAGGTCATATGACGGGAGAAAGATTTTCCTGTTATCATACGCGTCGTAAAAGTGCGTTTTTCAATAGATTATTATAGCATGTTCAGAAACAGTCGTCAAAATTTTAGTTTTTTGATTTAATGATTGTAAATGTGTCCTAAATTTAGTAGAATAGAAAACTGAGGTAAGAAGGATGAGCATAGTAAAAACCGAGAATCTAATATATGAATACGTAAAGCGGGACGAGGAGGGCAATGAGGACGGTGTGATCAGGGCGGTCGACGATGTGTCTCTGGGCATTCGGCAGGGGGACTTCATCGCTATCGTGGGACACAACGGTTCTGGTAAATCCACCCTGGCGAAGCATATGAATGCTATATTACAGCCAACCCAGGGGACTGTATGGGTAGACGGGATGGATACCCGGCAGGAGGAATATATCTGGAATATCCGCCAGCGGGCGGGCATGGTGTTTCAGAACCCGGACAACCAGATCATCGGCCAGGTTGTGGAGGAGGATGTGGGGTTTGGACCGGAGAATCTGGGAGTCCCCACCGAGGAAATCTGGAAAAGGGTGGAGGAAAGCCTGCGGGCGGTGGGTATGTATCAATTTCGCTCTCATTCGCCAAACAGACTCTCCGGCGGTCAGAAACAGCGGGTATCCATCGCCGGGGTGCTGGCCATGCGCCCCCGATGTATCGTGTTGGATGAGCCTACGGCCATGCTGGACCCCAGCGGCCGGAGGGAAGTGATTCATGCTGTCAGAGAATTAAATCAGACGGAGAAGGTCACGGTCATTCTGATAACACACTACATGGAAGAGGTCATTCAAGCGGACCATATCTACGTCATGGACAAGGGGCAGATTGCCATGGAGGGAACCCCCAGAGAGATATTCTCCAAAGTAGAGGAACTACAGAGACTGCGGCTGGATGTGCCCCAGGTGACCCTTCTGGCCTATGAACTGAAAAAAAGGGGTTTGGATCTTCCGGATGGGATATTGACCACCCAGGAACTGGTGCAGGCGCTGACGGGGCACGCATAACAGTCCGCGTCACCTTCGGAAGACATTGTCTAACGCGCTTTAACGCGTTCTGATTTGACTCGCCTTAACGCATATGCGCGGGGAGGAGAGGATTTATGAAATTGCCAAGGCAGGAGAGAAATAAGATGGCACTGACAGTTGAACATGTAAGCTATATATATGACCCGGATGCGCCCCTGTCCCATAAGGCGCTGGACGATATCAGCCTGACGATCCCGGAGGGGCAGTTCATAGGAGTGATCGGTCACACCGGTTCCGGCAAGTCCACGCTGATGCAGCATCTGAACGGGCTGGTCAAGGCTACCAGCGGACACATTTATTATGGCGGCAGGGATATAGACGCCAGAGATTACGACAAAAAGGAACTGCGCAGCAAGGTGGGTCTGGTATTTCAGTATCCGGAACATCAGCTGTTTGAAGTGGATGTGTTTTCGGACGTGTGTTTTGGTCCCAAAAACCTGGGGCTGGAGCGGGGAGAGGTGGAACGCCGGGCCCGGGAGGCGCTGGCCAAAGTGGGGGTGCCGGAAGAACTGTACGACCAGTCTCCCTTCGATCTTTCCGGAGGACAGAAGCGCCGGGTGGCCATTGCCGGAGTACTGGCCATGCAGCCTGAAATCCTGATTCTGGACGAACCCACCGCCGGTCTGGACCCCAAGGGTCGCAGGGAGATACTGGACCAGATCAGACAATTACAAACCCAGACTCATATAACCATACTGCTGGTCAGTCACAGCATGGATGATGTGGCCGAGTATGTGGACAGAATTATTGTGATGAATGGGGGTAAGATTGTATATGACGATATCCCCCGCAAGATTTTTAAATGTTACCGGGAACTGGAGAAGATGGGCCTGGGAGCGCCCCAGGTGACTTATATCCTACATACCCTGAAGGAAAACGGTCTGCCTGTGGATACGGATATCACCACCATACAGGAGGCGGCGGACAGTATTATGCAGGCGCTGGACTCCTTCCGGATTACCGGCCCCTGAGACCGGAGGACGGGGGTATTGCGATCCGCGCTATACAGGAAAGCTCATTTATGAGGGGATTTTCACACGAGGTATGTACGTATGCTGAGAGATATTACGCTGGGACAATACTATCAGACAGAGTCCGTCATACACCGGCTGGACCCAAGGGTCAAGCTGGCGGGGACGCTTTTATATATTATTTCCCTGTTTTTGTTCGAGAATATAGCGGGTTATATAGTAGCCGCGCTGTTTTTGGCTCTGGTTATCGGCCTGTCCCATGTGCCCTTTAAATTCATGGTGCGGGGTATGAAAGCCATCTTGTTTTTACTGTTGATTACGGTGCTGTTCAATTTATTTCTGACTCCGGGGGAGGCGCTGGTGAGCCTGTGGAAACTGACCATTACCCGGGAGGGATTGCACAACGCGGTGTTTATGGCCCTGCGGCTGTGCTATCTCATCATCGGTTCCTCCGTCATGACCCTGACCACCACTCCCAACCATTTGACGGACGGCATGGAGAAGGGATTGCGCCCTCTAAAGTTCTTCCGGGTGCCGGTGCATGAAGTGGCCATGATCATGTCCATAGCCCTGCGCTTTATCCCGATCCTGCTGGAGGAGACAGATAAAATCATGAAAGCGCAGATTGCCAGAGGAGCGGACTTCGAGAGCGGCAACCTGATAAAGCGGGCCAAGGCCATGGTGCCTCTGCTGGTGCCACTGTTTATCTCCGCTTTCCGCCGGGCCAACGACCTGGCCATGGCCATGGAGGCGCGCTGCTATCACGGCGGCGAGGGGCGCACCAAGATGAAACCTCTGGTCTACCGGCGCAGGGACCGATTGGCTTACCTGTGCATTCTGTTGTATCTGGGGTGCAAGGCGACGGTGGGAATATTGCTGTGAGCAAAGGGAACGAGAAATTTATGGGAAAAAAAAGAGTGCGTTTGACCGTATCCTATGACGGCACAGCTTATCACGGCTGGCAGCTGCAAAATAACGGAACGACAATCGAGAGTGAGTTAAACCGCTGCCTGACGCAGTTGCTGGGAGAATCCATTCAGGTGATCGGGGCCAGCCGCACGGACGCGGGAGTCCATGCTCTGGGCAATATCGCCGTGTTCGATACCGCCGCCCCCATACCTGCGGAAAAAATATCCTATGCTCTGAACCAGCGCCTGCCGGAAGACATCCGGATACAGCGTTCGGAGGAGGTCGCGGCGGACTGGCACCCCCGGCGGGTGGAGAGTCGCAAGACCTACGAATACCGGATATACCGGGGGACGTTTCCCATGCCCACGAGAAGGTTATACACCTTTTTTACCTATCATAATCTGGATGTGGAAGCTATGCGCGGGGCTGCGGGTTATCTGGTGGGAGAGCATGACTTTAAGAGCTTTTGCCAGGCGGGCGCGCAGGTGGAGAGCACGGTGAGGCGTATTTTTTCCATTGAACTGCTGGAACAGGGGCCGGAACTGGTACTTCGGATCTGCGGCGGAGGCTTTCTCTATAATATGGTAAGAATTATTGCCGGTACGCTGCTGGAAGTGGGGCAGGGCAGGCGCAGGCCGGAGGATATGGAAGCGGTGCTGGCGGCCTGTGATCGCCGGGCTGCGGGTCCCACCGCACCCGCCCGGGGATTGACGCTGGTGAAATATGAATTTGGAGAATAGAAATGTCGCTGCAATCGTTTGGTTTTTTTATTTTTATGGCAGCCGTGGCGGCGGTTTATTATGTAATCCCCCGGCGCTTTCAGTATATCTGGCTCTGCATGGCAAGCCTTTTCTTTTATCTTCTGGGTGATGTCCGTTGTCTTGTGGGGCTGGCGCTTTGCACGGCGGTAACCTATGGCACGGGGCTTTTGCTTGGGCGGGAGAACGGCAGGGGAAAGAAGGCGTTGCTGTTTCTCTGTGTGGGTATCCACATTCTGCTGCTGTTTTTGTTTCGATATCCTCTGGCAAATTCCGTCTTTGTTCCCCTTGGCTTATCTTTCTACGCGCTACAGGCTGTGGGATATGTGATTGAAGTTTACAGAGGCAGTATTAAGCCCGAGGGAAATCCTTTGCGTTACACGGTATATGTGGCCTTTTTTCCCACTGTCATGTCAGGTCCGATTCAGAGGGCTCCCGGGTTGCTGCCCCAGATCAGAGAGGGAAATGAGTTTGACTATAATAAGGTGCATGCCGGTCTGTATCTACTGCTGTGGGGACTCCTGTTAAAGCAGGTCCTGGCCAATCCTTTGGGCAGTATGGTGGATTACGCTTACGGAAAGTACGAGGAGATGCCGGGAGCGGCGTTGCTGTGGGCCACTGTCCTGTACGCCGTGCAGCTGTACTGCGATTTCGCAGGATACAGCGCTCTGGCCGTGGGAGCGGCAAAGATTCTGGGCTTTGATATCGGCGGGAATTTCGAGCAGCCATACTTTGCGGTATCTGTCAGAGACTTCTGGAAACGGTGGCATATCAGCCTGTCCTCCTGGCTAAAAGACTATGTCTATATTCCGCTGGGAGGGAACCGAAGAGGGAAATGCCGGAAGTACTGCAATTTGATGGCGACATTTTTAATCAGTGGCCTGTGGCATGGGAGCGGCGTTACCTATTTGGTGTGGGGTGCCGTCCACGGGATCTATCAGGTTTTGGAAAGCTGTATTCCTTATAAAGGCGGACGGGCAGGTGTGTTAAACCGGATTGTCAGGGGAGCGGTCACCTTTGCTCTGGTGGATTTCGCGTGGCTCTTTTTCCGGGCGGATAATCTGGAACAGGCTTTTACCATATTGTACCGCATTTTCTGTTGTTTCCGGTTTAAGGAAATGACTTATTACGGAAGCTACCTGATGGGCAGGAGCAAAATGGAACTGCTCCTGCTTCTGGTTGGAATTGCCCTGGTTTTTTTGGTGGATTTTCTGCATGAAAAGAAGATTTCCGTTGAGGGTTACGCAGTCGGCAGGGTTCCCATCGGGGTTCGGTGGACAGTTTATATCGTTCTGACCCTGGTTATTTTGCTGGTCACCGCGCGGGAGTACGGTCAGGGGGCATCTAACTTTATCTATACAAGGTTTTAGGGGAATGAATGTATGAAGAAACTGTTTTGCAAGTGCTGTGTGTTTTCCTTAATGATGGCGGCAATATGCGCGGGGATTCTTCTTCTGTCTGTCAGAGAGCCCTTTCGTCCGATGATTGCCAGCGTGACAGACGCTCAGGACTTCATGGATGAGAGCGGTATGTTGCCGGTTTTTGAACGGGCCCGGCAGCGGGACGGGACCTGGCAGCTGGTGACGGGCGACAGCATTTGCAGGCAGATGTTTGCGCCGCTGGAGAAATACAATCCCCAAAAAAGCGTTCTGGCCACCAACGCGGCGCTGATGATGCCGGGCCAATTTCTTCTGGCCCGGGAATATCTGCAAAACCATCCGGAGACTACGGACATATTTCTGATTATGCATCCACTGACCCTCACCAGAACTTTTGATCTGGAATGGGGGTACAGGTATGCGGCTATGACTTATGTGGAAACGGATACGTATCAATACCTGGAGGAGCGTACCCGCAAAGCCATGGAAGGAGCCTACGGTACCTTTTTTCTGAACAGGGACGTGGTATGGATGATTGAAAACTCTCCCATATGCCGGAAAATAGGGCTGAGTTATTTGAACACCCACGGGAAAGTCTATGAACAGAGTCATCCTTTTGAGATAGGGGACCTGTATGTGGAGAAACTGTATAATCTCTGCCTGGAAAAGGGGGTATCGCTACATCTGTACGCATCCCCTGTGGCGGAATATTACCGGGAGGAAATGGCGGCTCTGGCAGTGGAATACGAAGAGACGAAGATGAGTGGACTGTTTCCGGATTATATGAGAGAAATATGGTACTATCCCGACGAATGGACGGAGGATCTGAGCCATTTCAGCGGGGAATACGCCGGGCGGGATAAGTTGAATGAGATTTTGGAGCAGGCATATGGGCGGACTCTGCTGTGGGAGGGGCTGCAAGTCGCAGATCCCGGTGCCTATTAATACGGAAAGATCAGCGGAAAAGTGTAAAAACCATATTGACAGCAGGGTAAACCTATAATATAATTAATCACTGTGGCAGAGTCAGTGTGCCATGCTATATATGTCATTTATGTAGTTTCTTATTGCCGAGTCAAAGCCCCGACGAGGCATGGAGATAAAATGAATCAGGCTCCGGAAGCCTTTAAGCTGTAGCCGGACATCTGCGGTTTAAAGAGGGAAGGAGCCAGCCAACTAAGTCTAAGGACAAAGTAATACGGAGGTAACGCAATGAAAACATTTATGGCTAGTCCAGCTACTATCAATAGAAAGTGGTATGTAGTAGACGCTACAGATCAGACACTGGGACGTCTGGCTTCCGAGGTTGCCAAGGTGCTCAGAGGCAAGAACAAGGCAATCTTTACCCCTCATATGGATTGCGGTGATTATGTAATTGTGATTAACGCAGAGAAGGTCAAGGTTACCGGCAGGAAGTTAGACCAGAAAATTTATTATCATCATTCCGACTATGTGGGCGGCATGAAGGAGACTACCCTGAGAGAGAAGATGGCCAAGAAGCCTGAGCAGGTGATCGAGATGGCTGTCAAGGGCATGCTTCCCAAGGGACCTTTAGGAAGACAGATGTACACCAAGCTGCATGTATACGCGGGACCTGAGCATAAACACGCTGCCCAGAAGCCCGAAGTGCTGACATTCTAAGGGACGGAAAGGAGAATAGATCATGGCTAAGACAGCAAAATATTACGGAACCGGCAGAAGAAAGAAGTCCATCGCAAGAGTATATCTGGTACCTGGCAAAGGCGATGTGACCATCAATAAGAGAAGCATGGATGATTACTTTGGTCTGGAGACTCTGAAAGTGATCGTGCGTCAGCCCCTGGTGGCTACGGAGACCGCAGACAAGTTTGATATTATTGTCAATGTAAAGGGTGGCGGATATACCGGTCAGGCAGGCGCGATCAGACATGGTGTGGCAAGGGCCCTGTTGCAGGCAGATGCCGATTACAGGCCTACATTGAAGAAGGCTGGTTATCTGACCAGAGACCCTCGTATGAAAGAGAGAAAGAAATACGGCCTCAAAGCGGCCCGTCGCGCTCCGCAGTTCAGCAAGCGTTAATCGGCTGTTCAAACCGTATCAAAATTGCTCAAAAACCCCGGAAAATCAAGGTTTTCCGGGGTTTTCTTATACCCAGACAAGCTGATATAGTTTGACCTAATTTGACATAGCGAGATGCCCGTCTGGTGGAGCTGGATATGGAGCTGAACATGAACAGCAAGGGGCAGTCCGTCCGGAAACGGCGATTGCCAAGCGCGAAAGGTCCTCGGTGCCGGCAGGGCTGAAACGTCCGCTCCCGCCCCGTAGCATGGAAAAGAAGGCTGAAAAGCCAGTCCCCGGAGGAGGTCCTGAACCATGCCTATGAGTACACCATCCGGGAGGACATTGTGATGGAGTATTGGAGCTGACAGACGCCCAGGCCCAGGCGCTGCTGGATTCCCCTCGCCGCCGGCCCGATGTGTACCGCCATTTTGAAAAACTGGAAACCGGCTATATGAATGTGATACGGGAGAGTATTGAGGACCGGGCCAATGAGATGTGCAGGGCAAAAGAAGAACGGAGAGCCGCCTCGCTTTACCCCACTCTGCCGCCTATGCGTCCGAGCAGGGGGAGATGGCGTAGTAGCGAGCCTCCCTGGATATTTTTTGAAAAAATCTGTCCGTTGTAACATTTTGCGGACATTTGCCTGTTATACTATCTGCATAAAGTAAAGGAAGTGAGGATATGAAGCAGATTCTAATTGTTGAGGATGACAGCTTTTTGAATAAGATGTTGGCCTATAACCTGACCGCAGACGGCTACGGCGTAACTTCTGCCCTAAATTCCAGAACCGCAGCCGCAGCCATCCGCCAGCGGGAATTTGATTTAGTACTGCTGGACATCAACCTGCCGGACGGAAACGGTTTTGGATTGTGCAAACTGATAAAGCCCCAGCACCCGGACACCATAGTAATTTTCCTGACCGCCAACGATCAAGAGAGCGACCAGATACGGGGCTATGAGGTGGGCGCAGTGGACTACATTACAAAGCCCTTTATGATCGGGGCCTTGCAGCGGAAAATCAAAGCCATGTTCGTCATGCTGGAACACCACAGACCGGCCAAGGACATTTACGACGACGGGCGGCTGTTTCTGGACTTCTCGGAGCAG
>CANSPM010000039.1 GCA_947648875.1 uncultured Lachnospiraceae bacterium | reverse complement strand
GGGCCAGAGCGAACAGAGGGCCGGGACGAACAGAGGGCCGGGACGAACAGGGGCCGGGACGAACAGAGGGCCGGGACGAACAGAAGGACAGGATACATAAAAGGACCAGGCAAACCAAAAACAGGACGAACTGGTAGGAAGATGGACAATATGAACCGGTTGCGGCACCCTTATAGATTGGGAGTAAGGCAGGTAAAATGAAGATAACAATACAGGACTGTCCGGATGGTCAGGAGGATGAAATCATTGTCCGCTGCCGTCATCTGGATGACAGAATGCTGAAAATGATATATGCCCTGAAAGAGGGACAGGAGAAACTTACCGTCTCCAAGGAAGGAAAATTTGTTCGGCTTTTTCCCAGGGATATCTACTATTTTGAAGCGGTAGACAATAGAGTGTTTGTCTATCTGGAAAAGGAAGTTTATGAGTGCAGGTTAAAGTTGTATGAGCTGGAGCAGCAGTTTGCCCGGACCGATTTTTTCCGGGCAACCAAGTCAACCATCGTCAATCTCTCCAAAGTAAACAGCTTTAGTCCTGCCTTTAACGGGCGTTTTGAACTGCTGATGAAAAACGGGGAGAAACTGATTGTGTCCAGACAGTATGTGCCTGAGTTGAAGGCGAAACTTGGACTGTAGGAGGGTTTCGGATATGAGGAAAATACGGTTTTTAATACAGATTTTTTCAATGGTTCTGACAGGTGTGGTTATTGCGGTGGCACTGTTTACTACAGTGATCAATCCCACCGACACAGTGGAGACAGAACTGTTCTGGCAGATGCTCCTGGTGTCCGCGCTGTGTACGCTGGTGTCTCTGATTTATCCCTGGGACAGGGAGATGAGCAAGACCGAAGTCATAGGAAGGACAATGATTCACTATATTCTGGTAAATGGAATCGTACTTGGCGGCGGGGCATTTTTCCACTGGTACAATCCTTCTGAGATAAGGAATATCATACCCATGTTGCTGATCATCGCCTTGATCTTCGCGGTGGTATCTGTGATTTCCTGGAGGAAGTCGGCGGCGGATGCGGCCCGGATGAACGAAAAACTGGAAGAGTATCAGAAAAAGGCAGAGAGAGACAGTTTAGAGAGATAGCCGGTGGCGGAACAATGGTGAAAATACGCCGTTGACAAATTTCTGTTATTTGGTAGAATGCAATTAAAAGTGCTTAGCCGAAAGGGAGAAAAGCAATAGCATTTGTTCTGAATGGACGGTACTCCTATATGGATGTGGGGGAAATGACATAGCGGCGGAAACGCGTGATCAAATGGGCAAAGTCCCTGTAGCGCAATGTATGGAAAATGATTACGAGGATAAATATGATTTTATCAGACAAAACCATGTTACACATGCTTGAGGAAAAAACACTGACCATCTCTCCCCTGGAGGAGCGTCAGGTGCAGCCTGCCAGTGTGGATGTACGGCTGGGAAATACGTTCAGCATTGTGGAAGACACTTCCACTGGAATCATTACCTTAGACAGTGAGGTCAGATATAAGACCATTCAGACGGATACTTATGTCCTGCTTCCGGGGCAGTTTGTACTGGCAACCACCATGGAATATTTTGAACTGCCGGACCATATTACAGCTTTTGTGGAGGGGCGGAGTTCCCTGGGAAGAATGGGCCTGTTTATCCAGAACGCAGGCTGGGTTGACCCCGGGTTTAAAGGTGAAATCACTTTGGAACTGTTCAACGCCAACCGCTGCGCCATAGAGCTGAAAGCGGGAAGAAGAGTGGGGCAGCTGGTGTTTGCGGAGATGGACAGCCCGGCTCTGCATCCCTACCGGGGAAAATATCAGGGGCAGAGGGGCGCCACTGGTTCCATGGCCTATATGGATCAGGACCGCTAAAATATTCATCCTATATTCCGTAGGAATCCCGCAGATCGCTGGAGATATGGTCCAGGTCGGGGTAGACGGCGCTCTCCGTTATGCCAAACACTCGCAGACTGTCGATGAAATACTTCTTCCTGTCACTGGGGATAATAATCTTATAGAGCATATTTTCATCACAGATATCCTCCAGTTTTTGCAGAGAATTGTGTACGGTAAAATTGGAATGCTGGGAATACATACGCAGATCGTTTTCCGTGGAACTGCACGCCAGAATCCGGTCCACCAGTTCCAGATTGTGATGGTTGTGTTTGAATGCGGGCAATAGCATCTCCTGGGTGGTGTCCGCGTCTATGGGATAGATACAGCGGCCAAAGCCTTCCATTTCGTTCAGCAGATCAGGAGCCAGCACCCACACTCCGGCATCAATCTTTGGAGTTGTCCGATAGGTTTCCGTGGCAAAAAAGGCGGCGATCAGGGGAGACTCGCTCCAGTCAAGCATCCTGGTGGGCAGGCCATAGTGCTGCATCAGGGACACCCAGGCCGCGTAATTGTGTTTTCTGGGCGGGTTGTCCAGGATCTGCCGGGCCCGGATATAAAAATCATTGGTGATATACCGCTCCACCTGTATCCGCTTCTCACTGCGCTGGATAGAGGGGATCAGGGTCAGAGCGGCATTCTCCTCGCCTCTGTACCACAGCCTGGACCCATGCTTTTCATACAGGCCGTTCATAAATTGCAGCAACTCGTCAATGGTGCGGATCTCCTGAATAATCATGACTTTTCCCTCCGTGAATGGGATATACGTTTTGGTCTTTTTCCTGTTCCATTATAATAGCATCCGGGGAAAAAGTCATCCCATATTTTCTCCCTGCGGGTATGCTGTCAATGGAACAGGAAAACAAAGTGCGGTAAAGTAAAAACAGACTCTTAATAATTTACGCACGTAATCCGATATAGAATATAGTGACGCATACTTTGCCGAAAGGATTTGGCAGCAGGGAAAGGAAAGGGATTTCTTTATGAAAGTAAACAATGTGAGTATTTTTGTGGGGCAGGATTCCCAGAATGGCCGTGGACTGCTGGTTGGTCTGAGCCAGAAAGAGGGCAACAGCGGTTCCTTTTTTGCCGGGTCCTTAAACAACAATATAGACCCCATCGCCCAGAAAAAACAGATGGCGCAGAAAAAAGCCTTGAAGGTGGTGGGAGATGCCTTTGCGGTGGATCGCAAGGCTGACATGGAAGTGGCAGACCGGGAAGCCAAAATGAAAGAAATGCGGGCTGAGAATCTGGAGGCAAAAAAGGCGCTGAATGAATTGGAGGCTCAAAAGCAGGAGTTTGGCAGGGAATACGGTCTGGGTGAAGAGGGGCTGTCTGACGAAGACTGGAAAATTCTGGAGAAGGGTAAAAAGATGCCCTCCACAATGAGTGAGGAGGAAAAAGCCCGCTATCAGGATATGCAGGACCAGGGGTTGACAGAATACTATGACCGCTGTGAGGATATTGACAAGCTGGGAGAGTTCTACCAAAATGTCATTGATGAAAATACTGCAACGATCCGGGGTTTTGAGGCAGCTAACGAGGCGGTGCATAAATCCCGTCTGGATCTGCGCAAGGGCAATCCCATGATATCCGCTCAGAAGCAGGCGGAGGCCATTATGGATGCCGCCCGCAAGGAGATTATCGGGATGATCAAGGACGAGGGCATGGACCACATCGACGAGGAAATGCAGGACAAAGTGGAAAATGCCAAGGAAGAAAAGGAGAAGAAGGAAGAGGAGGAGGAAAAGCTGGAGGCAGTCCGGGAGGATAAAGCACAGATTGAGGACCAGGTGGATGCCGCCCGGGAGCGGGCGCATGAAAATGAAAAGCGTGCCGAAGAACTGATCGAGGCGCTGCCCTCTGATGCATTATTGCAGATGGACAATAGCACATCCGATTTCCAGCAGGAACTCAAGGACATCTTAAACAGGATGAAGCTGATGGAGGAAGATCTGAAAGGAGCGGCTGTGGATGCCACTCTATAAGTTATGACCATCAGGTAAATATGTTGTTCCCCCTTGAAAATATATAAAGACAAAAACGCCCGGTGTGAGCCGGGTGTTTTTGCAGTACACTAATCTTCTCTGGCGGGAAAGGTAAGTATGACGGTGGTTTCTTTACCCTCTTCGGATGTGATCTGCAAATTGATCTCCAGACAATTCGCAAGCAGACGGCACAGGTACAGTCCCATTCCCGTGGAGCCGCCCCGGCTGCGACCATTGCTGCCGGTAAATCCCCGGTCGAATATTCTCGGCAGTTCATGGGCGGGTATTCCCATACCGTTGTCCTGTACTTGCAGCTGTACCTGTTTTCCCAGCTGCCTTGCGGATAATGTGACCAACGGTTCCCGGCCCCGGTAGCGGGCTGCGTTCTGTAGGAGTTGTCCCAGAATGAAAACGGCCCATTTGTTATCGGTATATACGGTATGTTCCAGATTCTTTGTCTCTACCCGGACACCGCTCTGGATCAGCAGCGTTCGATGGCGGCTTATGGCCGTGGCGGCTATGTCCGAAAGACTGGACTGGCGGACAATAAAGTCTTTCTCAGGGCTTTCCGCCCGGGCATAGAACAGGGCCCGTTCCACATGGGCCTCAATATGGGCCAGTTCCTGGGAAAGTTTTTGGCGCAGACGGGGCTCGGCGCTTCGGCAGATCAGTCCCGCTGCCGTAATGGGGGTTTTGATTTCATGCACCCAACTCTCCACATAATCCCGATATTCCCTCTGGGCTGCCTGGGCATCCGATACGGTTTCAATCATGGACTTGCCCGCCCTGCGGAGCAGCTCCAGCAGGCTGCGCTCATAGGCGGTCCGTGGCGCTGGAACACATTCCAGAAACAGATATTTACGGTCCAGCCGCTCCATGATGGTCTCCAGTTCTTCCAGTCGGCCATGTGCTTTTAGGTAATCCATGGACTGCACGCACAGAATAACCAGCAGCCATACAAGCATAAGGATTCCTACCACTCCGGCCTGTGTGCCGGTGGCAAGCAGAAAACCCATCGATGCCACTGTCAGGATTGCCTGTAGCAGGATTCTTCCCAGGCGATCAGATACAAATGCTGATATTGTCATAGTTGATACCCCATTCCCCTGCGGGTTTTGATCAGGTCCGGCAGTCCCAGTTCCTCCAGTTTGCCCCTAAGCCTTGTCATATTGACGCTGAGTGTATTGTCGTCGATATAGATCTGATTATCCCACAGTGTTTCCATCAGTTCCGCCCGGGGGACAATATCTCCCGGGCGACCCATCAGGCAGGCCAGAATTTGCAGTTCATTGCGGGTCAACAAAACGGACTTGGTTCCCGCAGATACCATACCTCTTGTAAGATGCAGTCGAAGTCCCCTGGTTTCCAGAACTTCCGCTTCCGATGAATTGCCGTTCCTGCGCAGGGCGGCTTTGATCCTGGCCAGCAGCACGGGCACATTGTAGGGCTTGGTGATATAATCGTCCCCGCCCAGACTCAAGGCCTGTATCTCATCCAGACTGGAATCACGGCTGGTGACAAAGATAATGGGCACAGAAACGGACCTGCGCAGTCCGGCGCACAGGGAAAAGCCGTCTCTCCCTGGCAGTCCGATATCCAGCAGTATGAGATCAGGCCCCCACTGCGCCGCCTGACCGGCGATGTCTGTGAAATCCTCCACCGGCAGAGGACGGTATCCCTCATTTTTCAGCAGAAGCTTCAATTCCTCCCGAATGGCAGGATCATCTTCAATAATCATAACCTGTTGCATGATGTCTGACCTCCCATGTAACCCCACCCGAATGTATTAAAGTATATTCAGTCTAATAAATCAGAGAAAAAAAGTCAATGAGATATGTGTCCCCGGGTAAAAAGATTGACACAAAAGGAAAAGGGTTTAGGAAAAGAGGAATAATCGGATCTCTGATTGAAATAGAATTTATATTGTGATAAAATCAAAATGCGCGAAGCAGTTAATCTGGATCATATGATGTGCCACAGCCCCAAAAGAAAAGAGATGATAAAAGCAGATTTCAGACGCGGGCCTGTGGAAAAGAGAAAGATTGAAGGTAATACATAATATGAATCAGAAGTTGCAGTGTATAGTTGATAATCTTGATACGATAAGACAACTCCAAGACAGGGAAGTAATAATTTCCGTCCTGGACAGAGACAAGGTAGTGCAAGGTTTTTCGTTGCCCCAGGGAATGCCTCCACAGACGCCGATTGGGTCCGTGTTCGAAGATCCCAGCGGGATTTTAGACGAGGTTATTGCCAGAGGAATTGCCAAACATAATTATCTGCCCAAGGAGGTTATGGGATTTCCCATTGAGGGAAATTTAGTTCCGATTAAAGATGGCGGACAGGTAGTGGGTTGTGTAATATCCTCTTATTCCGTGGAGGGAAAAGAGAAGGTCCGGGATATCGCCGCAAGATTTCAGGAATCCATTCATGAAATTGACGGTTCCGTAAAGGAAGTAATCTGCGGCATCGAAACCCTTTTCAAAATGTTGACAGAAATGAATGAGATGACTTCCGATGTGGAGCAGGATGTCCGCGAGGCCGCTGATGTCGTAAACAAGATCAGCAGTAATGCTTCTCACTCCAATATACTTGCGCTGAATGCTTCGATTGAAGCGGCACGAAGCGGAGAGGCGGGAAGAGGATTTTCGGTGGTGGCCACGGAGATGGGAAAGCTGGCCAAAGATAGCGGCAGTTCCGCGACCGGGATCAAGACAACATTGTCCGCAATCGCGGGACATCTGGAAGCCATTATGCATTCCATTAAAGAGGCGAACGACGTGGCAAAGAGCCATATGGAAAACCTGAGTTCCATCAATGCGATACTGGATCAGACAATTTCCATCGCGTGTGAGCTGGAGAATGATGTAAAATTGTGAGAATGTGACAGGATATTTACCGGGGGAATCTGTGATACAATTCTTTGATGAATGACATTGCGGGAAGCAATATAAGCCTCCTGTCATGGAATTGGTGATCGGGGAATGTGCCCTGCCGCTGGGTAGAGAACACAGAGCGTTTATTGGTACATCGTGCTATCGCAGAAGATGTATCAGTGAACGCTTTTTGTCCGTCATCACAGATTTTCGCACAGGCAGCAGTCACAAACTTATGATTTGAGGTAAAGATTTTGATTTACAGAGTTGCAATATGTGATGATGATCAAAACGAAGTATTCCGCAAATTCAATGAGATTGCCGGGGATAAGACGGCTGTCTATATCAGCCATCGGTTGGCCTCCTGTCGTTTCTGCGACAAGATAACGGTGTTCGACGCAGGGCAGGTGGTGCAGACCGGAAGACACGATGAACTGCTGGGTCAGGAGGGCGGCAGGTATTCTGAACTCTGGTATGCCCTGGCGCAATATTATGGATGAGAACAATAGAGTACGCGCTCTGCGGGGAATTATGGAATCCACGCAAAGCGTGTATTCTTTTCATGACAAAAAATCCGTGTAGAGCGCGTAGTTTATTGTATTCATATACATGACTATTGTGCCATAGGGAACAGCAAGAATACTTATCAAATTTTTTGTAACATTTTTGCGGTATGTCCGTCCAATCTATGAAGCGGTAGAAAAGAGGTGATGATACGTGGAGAAGAAAACGTTTGGAAAACTGTATGAAACGTATTATATGCGAGTTTATTCTTACGTTATGACCGTTGTCAGACAAGGGCATATGGCGGAGGAGATCACGCAGGAGACGTTCTATAAGGCTTTTACCGCAGAGAGCACGTTTCGTGGGGAATCCAGCGAAGTGACCTGGCTTTGCGCCATTGCCAGAAATCTCTGCCTGGACGAGCTGCGCCGACAGTCAAAGAGTACGGAGATGGACTTTGACGCAGAGATGGACAGCGGCATCAATATCGAGAGTGAGGTGGAAAACAGGGATGCGTCTTGCCGGATTCACCAGGCGTTGCAGGAGTTGGAGGAGCCTTACCGAAAAGTATTCGAGCTGCGGATTTTCGGAGAATTGTCTTTCCGGGAGATAGGCAGTATCTGTGGAAAAACCGAAAACTGGGCGAGAGTTACATACCATCGCGCAAAACTGAAACTGCAATATCTGACGAAATAGATGTGGAACTTTATTAACAGTGTATTTCTGAAATGAGCGGGGACGCATGTCAAAATACCCTGGAGGATCTGGCATTTGGCACGGGCGCGCGCTCACAGGAAATATGCGGGAAGCTGAATTGAGAAAGGAAAATATTCATGAAACTGAATTGTAATGTTATCCAGGATTTACTCCCCCTCTATGCGGACCGGATCTGTAGCGGCGAGAGCAGGGAACTTGTGGAAGAGCATATTGCGGAGTGTGAAAGCTGTTCTGTTCTCCTGGGGCAGATGCGCGATATGGAGATGGAAACGCGCCTGAAAGCGGAGACAGGAGAGGTGATCCGCCGCCAAGCCAGTTTTTTTAAACAAAAATCTGCGGTTATAGGCGCAGTTATCGCCGGTATTTTTATGATACCCATATTGGTATGTCTGATTGTCAATCTGGCGACGGGGGCGGCGCTGGACTGGTTTTTCATCGTCCTGGCCTCCCTGATCACGGCTGCGTCCCTGCTGGTGGTGCCGTTGGTGGTTCCTCAAAACAAGCTGCTCTGGACGTTGGGCACATTCACCGCCAGTCTGCTTTTACTCCTGGGTGTCATCTGCATCTATACCCAGGGACAATGGTTTTTTATTGCGGCCACATCGGTTTTGCTGGGATTTTCCGTATGTTTTCTGCCTTTTGCGGTACATGCCAAACCGTTTAGCAAACTGCTTGGCAATCAGAAAAGTCTGACAGTCATGACTTTGGCCACGCTGTTGTTTGGACTGCTGCTGTTGAGCATCGGGCTGTACACAAAATCCGCTGATTTCCGGAGGATCGCGCCGGCGGTCTCCCTGCCGAGTCTAATCTTTATATGGCTTCTGTTTCTTCTGGTCCGGTACACAAAACTGCATGGCCTGCTCAAGGCGGGAATTTGTACCATGGGAATTGGTGTCTTTTCATTCTTTGCGGATTATTATATAAATTTGTGTATTGGTAACAGGATATCGCTGCCGGTCTTTAAGCCCTTTGTCTGGAAGAGCGGCACGGTTGACGGCAATATAAAATGGATGTTTCTTCTCGTCTGTATGATTGTGGGGATCATACTGGCTGTTCAAGGAATTTGTAAAGGCGGAAAAAGAAAGGGATAATGGAAATACGGCGGGGCATATGGAGAAAATGGATCCCAGTTGCCCCGCCGTAACCGTCAGAATGATTTATCCGTTATTCCTCTTCCTCCTCAAATTCAATGGGCAGTTTAAGATCCCAGGGTACCGAGCAGGGGCCGTCGGGCATACTCAGCAACTCTCTACAGATCTGCTCCCGTTCTTCCACATCTTCCAGGGCTTCCTCGTCCTCTTCATCCTCCTCCAGACGCCACTCCCTATAGCCGTTTATGTAGCTGGAGTACAGATGCAACCAGGAAGGATAATAGTACTGCATCAGACTTCCCGCCATTAAGGATAAACCCATCATCTCTTCGCGGTCGATTATACCTGCCACAAAAGCCATTCCCAGAATCTGGCACGCGCGGCAGAGATCCCAGGCTCCGGTCTCAATATCTTCCTGATCAACATTATCATCATCCATATAAAGGGCAGTCAGGAATGTTACCGTATCCAGCAGATCTTCCCTGTTGTCAATCTCCCAGTCTCTGCTTAACATCAGCCGCATATCGGAAGCATTCTCTTCCTTCACGGGCGAGCCTGCGATATACTGCCAGTCTCCCTCGGAGTAATACTCAGACCACATGGCATATGTAGCGATGACCCATCGTTCCACGTCATCCTGTGGAGCGGTTACATTCTCCAGATTTCGTTCGTCTGATCCGCCTGGTACATTCATGTTTCTTCCCCTTTCTGTGCTGTGGCACGGAAAACATACTTCAGTATTTTCAGTTATAAATATACAACATTTTTCTGCGGTTTTCAATATATATCCCCGAATAGTCCGGTTGTTTCAGTGTACAAAAGGGCATCTCGATACATTTTATCTCTCAGTAGAGAGATAGCAAATGGCTATAAAATGCCTGAAACCGACCTAATACATCATTGGAACGCATTGGATCAAAAGATCTCCTGAAGAGGATTCATACATTTCACGATTGAACCTACAGGGCATCTTCCGGCGCACCATCCACAGGCCTCACAAAGTTCTTCCTGAATATGGGGGACGTTGTCCTGACCGATTTTTATGGCATCACACCATAACGAATCCGTACAAATGTGGCAGCGTATACATTGATCCTTTCGGATTTGGTAGTTGTAGTTTTGGGGTTTGCGTACCGGACTATTCTGATCCGGCAGAGGCTCCAATAATTCCCGGAGTTTTGCATATCCATGTAAAAGCAGCGATGAAGCTACCTGCACCAGTGCTGCTCCGCAGGACTGCATTTGCTTCACGGAGGCGGAATTTGTAATTCCGCCTCCCCCGCATATTTCCAGGTGATGCTGTTTTGCGGCATAGGCATAGTGAAGAGAGAGAGGGAGCTGCCATGCCCCAAAGCAGGAAGTGGAGGAAAAGGGAAGCGTTTCGTCGTTTGCCGCGTCTGTCACAGGCACTCGCACGGAGTCCAGCAGAGAGACAGCTCTCACGCCTGCTTTTTCCATAAGCTGAAAAATATAGTTGGCAGGAAGTTCCACATTTACCTTTGGCATAATCTGGCATGTAAGCGTGCGCAGCAAAGTTTCCAGCAGATGCGAAAAGTGTTCCGAAAAGTCAAGCCGGGATAAAAAAGTCCCCAGATAGAAAAAATCTAATTGTATTAATTTCGCGCCTGCATTCTGAAAATCCAGGCAAAGCGGCAGCCAGTCCTCCGGCTCTAGCGAAGGAGCCGTAACGCTGGGAATGATAGGGATAGAGCAAAGAGATGTGGCATCCTGGTACAGCGCCAGACCTTCTCGGGCCGTGAGAATCTCCCGTTCAAAGGAGGAATAGGCGTAATAACGGCTGTGATCCGGGGAAAAAAGTACTTTTCTAGATTCAAAGGGTTCTTTTCTCTCATAGGTACAGCATGTTTTCAGTATGGCACCTCCGGCTCCGTGAAGTTCACCGCTGTGAATACGATAAGCGGATTCCGTCAAAGGACTGGAAGCGAGAATAATCGGGTTGCGAAAACGAGTATCAAGAAATTGTACGCTCATGGGCGGACTCCTTTTTTAATCTTATTATGATAGAAATAATTTGTCATTTTGACAGGGTACTTTTCCTGCAATATCTGTATCCGGTCTTCCATTTCCCTCCAATATTCTCCATTGCGGCGCAGATAGATTTCATGATAGAGAGAAGTAAGCGGGGCATGGGTATCCTTTATATAGGAAAGTATACTGTTCTTCTGCGCTCCGCGCAGATTCAAGTTTTCGAAGCATATCTCCTGAACATAAGGGGAGATCTCCGCGACCAGCTGTTCCAGGTTCGTCAGCCCGGGGAAAACCGGGGACACAAAAAGGTAAGTGGATAGTCCTGCATAGTGCAATTGTTTCAGCGCGTTCAATCTTTTCTCCACGGAGGAGGCTCCCGGTTCCATATCTCTGCGGAAGGTGTCGTTCAGGGTGTTCATGGAGATTCCGACTCTTAAATGGCGGAACTGTTGAAAAAGATCCATATCCCTTGTTACAAGATGGGATTTTGTCAGAATTTCCACATTTGCCTTAGTGCCCAGCATGCGTCGTAAGGTTTCTTTTGTAACGTGATGCTTACCCTCCAGGGGCTGGTAAGGGTCCGTCACAGAGGAAAGCAGCAGGGTCTTTCCCTCTATTTTTGGGGGCAGTTTCCAGGAAGGGCACTGCTTGACATCGATAAAACTTCCCCATTCCTCTGTGTGACCTGTAAAGCGTTTCATGAAAGAGGCATAACAGTACCGGCACCGATGGCTACAGCCCACATAAGGATTAATTACATAGTCGGAAGCGGGAAGGTTTGATTTTACTATCAGATTTTTGGTCTCAACAGTCTGTATTTTCATAAATTTTTAATTCCTTTCGCCTTGTATTTCATACAGGATGGATGGGCCAGGAATGCCAACACGATCACCATGAACACGCAAAAGGCTGCCGGATAGGAAAGTTGGGGCAGGTATTTCGGGAGAAAATGAGCCCATAAGACAGCTAATCCCGTCCCGATGAAATGTCCCAGATTTTCCGTGAGCACAAGCCGCTCCTTTGTATACGCCGCAGAATGCCCATAGAGGGCGGTTATAGCAAAAACAGTGCCGCCGCCAAAACCCGTCAGAATCCAAAGACAGTAAAAGAGCCCGCCGGATACATTGGGAAGTCCCATAAGAATGATCAGCAAAAAGGCATGTCCTGTCAGAATCGCGTTGATATAACCGGATGTGCCCGATGTGGCGGAAAATGTCTTCGGATAAGTTCGCCACAATAGTTTTACAAGCGGTTCCGCACTCACATATGTAAGCCATGTACCTGCAAAGAACAGCATCGTAAAAAAGGCGTTGCCCGTAATCTGGTAAGCATGCAGAAGGAGTCCGTAGGCATAGATGAAGTAATGCAGCTGATGCCACAGCATGATTGTATATAGAGGATAGAATTTTGGTGTACCCCTCCTATTTTTTGACAGGGGGCTGTTATCAGAAGCGGCATTATAGCCGCATAAGCCTCTGAGTGAAAACAATACCACAAGACAGCACAGCCACAGCAAAGGGAAAGGCGCATATGCCAACAGTGGAGCCAGCAGAAATCCCGCAATGCGCGAAAGTCTTTTTTTTACGGTTCCCGACCGGGTCTTCATCTCCCTGCGGATGCTCTGTGTAGCGCAGGACAGCAGCAGAATCCCTGAAGAATAGAATCCCCATTGAGGGAAAGGGAAGGCTTGCATAAACGGAGCCAGGCTAAGAAGCAACATGGAAAGCACAGTGATTCTCCTCAGTGTACTGGCGCGGAGAGAAAAGGGGATGGGAAACAGGTTGCCTGCCTGGTAGGCAAGGCAGAAAGAAAGGGTCTGGCCCGGGCCATAGCCCAGGCCGATTCCCAGAAAAAGCGGTCCACACTCAAGCAGTGCGGTCATGGTGCTGAGTATCAGAAACATACGTATCCTCCTTTGCGGCAGTGATAAAAGGGCAGGTATGGGGCTGTTCCTGCCAGTAGCGGGAGCGTGTATTATCCAAAATCTGAGACAGGGTTTCCGTCCGTACATTTCCCAGACGAAAAAGTTCCTCCGAGATATTTGACTCGCGGTCAGATGCCCAGAAGCAGGCTGTCACATCTCCATTTGGCAAGATGCCTATGGACTTCTTCACACAGCGGCACTCGGCGGTATAGCCCTCATGCCCTTTCATCGTGTAATGAAAGTGAAGAGCCGGCTTGACGGCGGAAGGATTTTTCTGGTCCAGCCGCTGTAGATAGTTAACCACATCCAAAAGTTCCTCATCGCTGAGACATTCTTCCAAGTAATCCGCGCCCCGCCCTGTGGGATAAAACCGCAGAAGACTCCATTCGTTGACCTGATTTCGGCAGAGCCAGCCATACAACGCGGTTAGGTTGTGTCTGTTGTAATTGCTTCTGGACAGAACAGTCTGAATTCCCGTATGGATGCCGCAGGCCTTCAGATGGGGTATGGCACGTGCGGCTGTCTGTGCGTATTCCAGAGGGCGAAGCCGATAGGGAACTCCGGGGGGCGTGTCCATAGTCAGCTCGACTTCGCCTGTGATGTCTGCAAGGCGGAATGCCATTTCCCTTGTAATACCATATCCCGAAGTGCTGATTCCCAGGTTTTCACGGCCAATTATGTCTGCGACCTCCTTCGCAATTTCCAAATGACGAAGATCGGTCATAATTTCCCCTCCAGATAAGTCCACCTGGATCTCTCGCCGGGCCGCAAGCTGTCGGATTTGCTCTACGACTCTGCGCTTTGCGTCGAAATCCAGTTCATTCATCTCCGGCCCCGCAGGCTTTGCTCCCATGCAACAGATAGCGCAGCGGAATGGACAATTTTGGGTTATGTCCCAGATGATTGTAAATTTTTTCATAAGAAACCTCCTCTTTTAGAAATGTAGATTACTGAGTTACTATCCATATCATAAGCAATTTATGCCTGTCCGTAAAATTCTGAAAGGTTATTTTTTCAGGAAATTTTATTATGAATAAAGGGCTATTTTGCTTTTAACCTTTCCTTAAATATGGTAAAATGATATAACGCAGTATAAAAGCGATTTTTCTTATATAATTTCTCCCGGAAACGTGATGGATTTACAACAGAAGTATGAAAAAAGAAAAAAATGCTGAAAACAGGATTTCTTATTTTCAAAATTTCCATCTATTTCCGGATTTTATCCGTTTATGCGACAAAGTTGATATAATATAATGAAATAGGCAAGAAGATAATTTAAATTTTAAGAACAAAATTTATTTGGAAACACTTTATGGAGGCAGGGGGGGCCGCTGACAGCAGAGGGGGTAAGAAAATGGGGATTATGGATAAGGACAAAAGGATTTTATTTTTGAAAGATGATTTACAGCATGCAATGCAGAAAATAAAATACCAATCAGACTTTATCAGCAGTCAGTCTTCAAAGTTGAGCGCTCAACTCTCACAGATAGAGGAGATGAGACAGAAAATCTTAATAGAAAGAAAATGCAGACAGGAGCAGGAAGTGCAGTTGCAAAAGGAGATACAGAAAAACAGGGAGCTGACGCGGGAACTGGAAGAATTGCGACAGAAAGAACGTCGTCTGGAAAACGAGCGCAGAGAGCAGGCATTCCAGAGGAAGAGCGCCATGTGGACACGGCCTGAATGGCAGAACCGGGACGGGGCCGGAAACCGGCAGAACAATCCGGATCAAACCGAGCAGGAAAGGGTGAGGAAAAAGAGTGAGTTTGAACTTCTTGTAAAGCAGCAACAGGACCAAAGCGAACCCCTTGCAGAGAGAGAGCAATGGGAAATAAGCCAGGGTAGATTATTGACATCGGAAGGGGAACGAAGGGAACAGAGTCAAATTGAACAGCCGCCCATCAATGGGCGGAACACGCAGGGACAAAACCTGTCATTATCAATTGGGGAGCAGAACGCGACAGGGAAACGGGAGAGGATTCAGGCATCTGAGGAAAGCGGCGGGAGTAAAAAGCAGCTACAACAGGAACTGATGGAATGCTCCAAAAACATACGAGATATGCAGAGGGTGATCAAGGAGTTATATCAATTTAAGCCCTGTCGGCAGCTGTGTCAACTGCTTGTCAATATCCGTCAGAATGTTTTTAACGATATGGATGAAATACAGGAAGATCTGGCTTATGTAGCCGAGGCATTTGGAGTTCGCGAGTTTCAGCCCAAGGCGGCGGAGAGTTTTGATCCCAAATGTCATGAACAGGTTCGCTCCAATGTGCTGGATGCCAGAGGAAAAGAAATCGACAAGGTCTATTCATCGGGATTTGAAGTGGATGGAGAAGTGATTGTAAAGGCACAAGTAAGCATTAAATAGATAAACGTCCCACAGCGGGGACAGGAGGTTGTAACATTATGAATCAGAATACAAAACCTGTTATGGGAGTGGATTGGGGGACAAGCAGGACTTATCCCGCCATTTTGGATGAGGAAGGCAATTGTCAGGCGCTGCTTCCTTCCGGAAATCAGATATGTAATGGGGGAATCCCCTCCCTGTTTTCTTATCAGGAAGAGGAAGGCGTTGTCTTATGTGATGATGTTATCTCCGAAGAACTGGAGGTTTATGATCCTGAACATGTCGTCACCTCTATAAAAATGCGTCTCAGCGAATTGATTGATTTGGATGACCGGACATTCAGCGGGGAGGAGATTGCCACGCAGATTATTTCCGTCCAGATGGAGTATGCCAAGGGGGAACTGGAAATACAGGATCTCAACGCGGATCTGGAAAGCGTTGTGGTGTGTGCGCCGGTGAGTTTTGGAACTTCGGAGCGCATAATATTGAAGCATGCCTTTGAAAATGCAGGATACAGGGTTTTGCGCATTATACCGGAACCTGTGGCGGCTGCCGTATACTATCAGAAAAAAGGGACCATTCTGGTTCTGGATATAGGCGCAGGCACTGCGGACGCTGCCATTGTCAGGGAAAACACATTGATGACAGCTCAAAATCCCTATCCCTATCTCTTTGTGGATTCCTCTGGCGTGGAGATAGCCGGGGATCTGTTTGATGAAAAGATAGCCGATTATCTGGCGGAACAATTCATTGAAAACGTTGCGGGTATAGACGCAGGACAACTGAGGAACCATGGAAGCGCGGCATACAGAAGACTCAAGGCGGCGGCAAGAAAAGCCAAGGAGGCTCTCTCCAATAAGATGGAGGTGGGTGTAACTTTTAACGGCGGAGAGGCCGGAAGCGGCAGGCAGAGACTGACGCGCCAGGAGATGAATACGGCCATTCACCCGCTGGTGGAGCGGATTATTTTGTGTGTCCGGCAGTTGATCGCCCGCAATCGGGACATCCTGGATCAAAGCCCCGAGATTATAATGACCGGCGGTTCCAGCTATATTCCCTATATCCGTGAACGGCTAGTACAGTCTTTTCCTCAGATTTCTCAGGAGCGGATCTATATTAAAGCGCCGGAGAAGGCCATTGGTTTTGGCGCCGCCATTTATGCGTCGGATATGAAAAAAATACGCCCTCGCGTGGACTTCTCCTATGGTGTAAACACTTATATCAATGATGTGGAAATGATACAGACCCTGATACCGGCGGGGGTGGAACTTCCCTTTGTGACGGAACATACTTACTACACCAGGCATAACGATCAGATTCAGGTGGCATTTCATCTGTATGAGTACCGGCTGCGGGACAAGACGCTTCCCATGGATGAGAACTTACAGATGAAGGTGTCGGCGGCGGTACATAAGTTTAATGAGCCAGTTCCCAAAGGAACAAGCTGTACGGCAAAAATGACATTGACAGAGGACGGTATTCTGGAACTTCAGGTTACCAGTTCCATCAGTGATCATGTGGGCAATACCAGCTGTTCAATCTTTACAAATTCCGATTCGGGGAGATAAGAGGGATTGCAATGAACGAGGTACCAAAGGTTATTAATTCAGACACCGTAAGCAGTACTACCGATGTTGACTTATGTTTCCCATCTAAGGGGAGCGCTAAGGAATTTGAATATAAAGATTTATGCAAACATATTCTAAAAAGTACAATCAGGATAATGGATGCCTGTTTCCTTGTGCCTGTTAAGATGTATCAGGTATTAAAGTCTGACCGGGAGGATTTTTTGTCGGTACTGGGAGAATGGATGGATGCTTTTCACGAAAAAACAGGAAACCATGATCTTTTTTGGATCTTTGCAGCGTATGACGGAGGCTATGAGAGTATGAAGCCTTACATCTCGAAGTTATCATCGGAAAAGAATATTCCGAAAAAAGCCCGCGCAGATGCCCTGACACATATGGCTGATGTCACCAAGCTATGGAAAGCCGAGTATATCACAAAATTATGCAGGAACAAGGGTGAAACGGAATGCTGGATTCTGAGGGCCTATGAGATTACCTTGAGCAAGATTTATGCACCGACAGCAATGGCAGTGGAAATGCAGAAGATAATCACATATTTGAAAGCATGTGACATAAGGGTGGATATACCCGTCATAACAAGCCGGGAACGTACCGAAAAAGAAATCTTTCAGGCTGCGGCAAATCTGTATTTGCTGGTAATTCGATTGCGGGTTGGGATAAAGCCGGAAGAAGCGGTGGGATGGTACAAAAGCGGTAACGACGCTTTTTTTGGCTACAGAGATCAGATGCTGGAAGAATTTACGCATTTGAATAGTCTTTATTTCTGCCAGTCCTATGAGCGATACCTGAAAATGCGGGAAATGGCGAAGGACAATAAAAATAAATACGCCGCAAAGGAAGTGGGGGATATCCTCAGACTTGGTATGGTATTACGGGATAACTATGGTAACAGGGTTCTGGTGGAGCCGGACGGCGAGGCCGCGTGCGAGTTCTATCGAATCTGTATAGACAAAAACTATATTCCGGCATTTATTCCCGCAGTAAAAACGGGGGTTCTGATTGACGAACAGCAGCAGAAGGATCTGCTGCAAAAAGCAGTGACAGAAAAAATGCCAGAGGCTCTCGCATACCATGCGGAGAAGATGCTGACTAAAGCGGATCAAATGTTGCGAACAGAGCAGGACCAGGCATTCGTTGCATTGCGGGAGGCGGTGCGGGAGATTTCTTCTTTGGAGAATACCTATAGTGAAAAGTATGTTTTAAAGGCATTGTTGCTACAAACAGACACTTTTAAAGCATATAATGACCATGAGAGTCAGGAACAGGAATTTAATGAGGAACTACAGAAACTATTTAAAAAAGCAATGACAAACATAAAGGAGAACGTGATTCTGGAAGAGGTGGAAAACGCATATCTGAATGCCGGTAGATCAGGCTTTTATGAGGCGGAATATCGGTTGGGCAAACTGTTTCTGGAAGGAGACAAAGAAAAGAGCAAAGTATATTTCCAGCAGGGCGCAAAAAAGGGCTGTAGATGGTGCCAGCTGGAGTTTGCGAAAATGTGCAGGCAGCAGGACCCGGAAAAGTGGCTGACAGGCATGATAGAATTGGGACGGCATATGCAGGAGGACAGTGCGATGTACACGGCCCTTGGGGAATGTTGGACCGAGGAGGAAGATATTCTTACTGTTTTGGCGGACGCAAAAATCGAGCTGGGAGATATAGAAATAACGGAGATATATAGCCAAATAAATACTATTATTAGTAAAATCTATAATCGGAAGGAAGATGGCAATAACAAGATGCATAAAGCCATAGATTTATGCGCAAGGCTCCAGCGATTTCAAACAAGAATAATGGAATTGCTGAAAAAAGGCGCGTGACAGGCTCTATGACTAAGTTACCTTCGCTAACTGTCATCGGTGGATATAAGCGGTAAGCTGTGAATCAGAATTGACAAAATAAAGCGGAAACGATACAATGATCACAGTTGCATGTACTGCAAAGATACGGAAAATGCACTGGGTGTCGCCGCATTATGACTCTCATGATACTCCAGCGGAACGAGGACTCTATGGTCTGGGCGAAGAAACATTAGAGACAAATAGGATTACAACGGAAAAGGAGAATTGTACTATGGCGTTTACGTTGGAAATTAAACAGAAAAAATTATTTGGAAAGACAATTCTGGACATCTCCTCGCTGGCCGGGGCCTGCGGGCTTCGGTACGGCTCCGACAATGACTTTCACATTTTGCAGGAAGGGCAGGAGAGTCAGGGAACAGCTATTTTCTATAATCCGGAGCGCATTGGGCGGGGCATCTTTTTCGACGGGTCTAAGGGCAGTGAGGGTTTCTATACGGTGAGCTATAATATTCCCACCACCAGGGCGGAAATAGCGGACTTTACCAGGCTGGTGCAGGAGATCGAGAGGAGACTGGGCAAGGCGGAAATGTACTGCCAGGAGGAAGGGCGTCTTTTCACCTGTAAAGAACTGGAGCAGGGAATTGACAGGTTTGCCAGGTTCAGTTTAAAGACTCTGCACGATTTCTGCGGGAATAAGGAGTATAAAAATTACATATTTTCTCTGGCGATGTGGCCTTATACGCTGCCGACGGAGAAAGTGGCGGCCTGGGAGGTATGCGGGGATTTATCGGACTTTGAACAGACATTGCACAACCTCCAGTCCATGGATGTCTACTATGCGAAGCCGCGTCTGCTGCAAAAGAGCGACACACAGGAGATCGGGGCGTTTTACGCGCTCACGGAGGAATGTGAGAGCGTTTTCCCCATGCGTGGGGACGGATTTCTGAATCTGAGTGAAATCAAGATATCGGAATGTTTCGTGCAGTTTGTGCTCTACAGGGAGCAGCGTGCGCTGGACGGTCTGTTTCCCTATGACCGATTTATGGAGGAAGTGCAAAAATACGGCGTCCAGCCCTTCGATGGGGACCATGTATTGATCCCGCCCATGAGTAAAGCCCGTCTGGAGGAACTGGCGGCGAGGCTGGGGCAGTAAGTGGCGTATCCGTCGAATCTCAACGATATGTGAAACGCTGATCTTACAAGCGGCAAAATGTATTTTATAGATGACAAGGGGAATGAACCGATTGAAATCATTAAAGAGGAGGAGCAAACCGCGCAGCGGCTGTACGCGCCTGTTACCCATTGTCTGGTGGTGGTGAAGGTGGACGGAGACTATCTGCTGGGATGGAACAGGTGGCGGCAGAACCCTGCAAAGATTTCCTGCACAATCCTCCTGCCGGGCAGTCCCACGCAGGAAGCTGTGCAGGTTATGGAAAATGGTATAGTACAATTCAGACTCTTTCCATGTTATGTGCTGATCCGAAAGGGAGGGGTGTGATCACCACTCCCTGCACTCCGGATAATTCCGTTTTTCCTCTGCGGAGGAGGTGGCCCTGGTAAGCTGTAGCACCACTTCGCTGAAATAATGCGCGTCTACCTCTCCCAGTTTCCGCTTCACAGGCTTAAGCCGCCAGCCTTCTTTCTCCGTAACCCCCGGCTCATAAAAATACACGTCATACACAACTACCGTCTCGTTTTCATTGCCCACGAAGCATCCCGAAAAGGACAGTTCCACCCCTATATTCCGGTCTTCCCGGTAAAAGTCCTGATAGACGCCGCCGTCTCCTACTTCGCCTCTGTACCATCCCATATCCTGGAGTTTTCCAGACAGAGACAATCCGTTCAGAACCAGGCCGCCGAAACGGATCAGTTCCGTGGCTTCTCTCTCTTCCTCCGTCACCCGGTATACCTGACGCTGTAGTTGCTCGATGGGCTGGACGATCTCATAGTCGGATAACTGTTCCTTCCACGCGTCTGACACTTCCTGTGACAGTTCAATGGGATGTACCAGACCGATGCAGCCTTCCTCGGGAAGCTCGTATTCCTCTTCCTCCGCAGTATTGAAAGTACCGTCCTCCATATAGCGGAATGTATCCCTCAAAACCCCTTCCACATACACGCCCCAGATCAGGCTCATGGCAAACTGATGCATCACAGGATTGGATACAAACAGCTCCCGCCATTTCTGCGCGTTCCACCGCCTCCTGGTGCCCAGCGCCTGTTCCAGACGGACTTTCTGATTGGATGTCACAGTTTTTAACTGCTTTTTCAACAGTTTCCAGGCTTCATAGGCGTTCTTGGACTGCTCCGGATCGTCGGTTTTGCCGGGGGAAGGAAGGTTCTTTAACGCTTTGCCGTTCCCGTCATATACTTCCAGAGAAAGGGCTGTGGTCAGCAGCACTTTGAACTGGCGTTTTCCATAGTCAAAAATCCGTTCCATCTGTTGGTCAAATCCCAGGTTAGGCACAATTTTGTCCTCCAGTTCTTCTCTGGAGATACCAATCTGCTCGGCGGCATAGTCCAGCGCCTGTGCGGCAGCCACCTTCACCTGGCGGAACTTGCATTTTCGGGCAGTCTGATCCACTAGCAAAAGGGCGGTGGATGTGCCGTTCAGAGCCAAAGCTTTTACGGCTTCCGCAGCCATGGCCCCCCGGGAGTGCTGGGGCCACTCCTGTATTCTGGCATGAATTACCGGTACAATGGCCTCTCCCCCATGGATGGCCGCAGCATAGAGCACCCATTTCCTCTTTGCCTGGGCGCCATCCTCTATCCACCTCTGAAAGATTTCCCCTATGTATGCCGCCAGCTCCCCGTTCTTTAGCCCGGCGGCCAGTCTTGCCGCGTCCTTATTTACGCCGGGAATCCCCATATCCGCATAGCTGATCAACAGCGCCGCCATATAATCCTGAGAAGCTTCTTCCCCGTCCAGCCTATGGACCTTGCAGGTGTTTTCCAAAGTCAGCCAAGCCAGCTTTTTCCTGCGGTTTCCCATCAGAGCGTCCTTAATCATTCCCTCCAGCACGGCCAGGGCATCCTCCCTGTCTTTCGGCGTCAGATTGCCGCTCAATGCCTCTCTTATGGCATCTGACGATAGCATGCTGTCCTGCTGACTCCCCCGGTTTCCCTCTGCGGCCTGTTCTCCCGCAGCCTGGGGATTCAGCAGCTCCTGTATCAATGTCTTTATTTTCTTTGTCTTTTCCACTTCCATGGCCTGGGAGAGAACATCCCGATACCGCTCGACACCCCAGTTTTTCAGGACTTCCGCCGCCATCTCGCGCAGTCCGCCCTTGGGAGATTTCAGCATTGTCAGAATATCAGCCTCCCACTCCGGATGCTTTGTATAAATGCCTCTCAGATACTCTCTGCCCTGTTTGGTGGTATCTTTGGCACATGCCAACAGCTGGTCCTTGTATACTTCCGGGCGCTCGTTCATGACACGATAGGCCAGAATACGCGCGGGCAGATATTTGCCCTCAGAGGCTTCCAGCCACTCCTGGTGCCAGCTGCTCCGCTTTTCCATTAATACATTTACACAAATCTGGCTGTCATTATCCGGGGCAAAGAGATCATCCCTGTAAGCGCGGTCGTTTTCCAATCCAAAAAATTCAATCTGGTACTGCGGAGGAACCTGTTCCTTCTCCAATACGTCCAATATGGCCTGGAACTGGCGCCTGTCCCGGCTCTTGTTGCCGGGCGCCTGAGAGTCGCTCTCCACCAGACTTTCGTCCACCCAGTATTTTGAAAAATAGGAACTCTTTAAATGCAGGATTTCCAGTACCAAAGAGCGGCGATATAGCTGTTCTTCTCCGCAGTCCAAATAACCGTGAATCCGATCATATTTTTGCCAGCCATAGTAATAGTATTGTTCCCGCCACTGTTCCACATAGGGCAGAATACCCTGTATTTCGATAGTTCCCATCAGGTAATCTCTGGCGATATCCTTCGCCTGCTGGTAATTTTTCACATCCTGCTCCGCCGCGATTCTGCGATAGGTTTCCGCAAATTCCGCCCCGGCTTTTTCATATAGCTCCGGGTTCATTGTTTTTACCTGAAGCAGCAGATATCCGTAATCTTCCGATTCCAGTTCTTTCATCGCATTGCAGATTGCCTCCGGCGCTTTGACCATCATACGTTTTAATATGCTGCTGTCTTTATTGGAGACAGCAAAGCGAATATAGGTCTCGTCCGGTATCCACAGAAACTTCTCCAAAGCTTCAATATGCCGGTCAAACCACTCCGGCCCTGTCTTATGACACACGTCCAGGGGGAGGTTGGGGATCGTATTCCCCTCCACCGCCACCGCAAAGCGGATCAGAGAGATGAATCTGTCGGAGTGCTCCACCGCAAGGAACGCAAGAAAGGGAAGAAAAGTCATCCGATACTTATGTTTGTTTCTTCCCGAGATCAGCGCCCGCATTTCATAGGGAAATTCTTCTCCGGGATCGGAATCCTGTATAAACGCTTTCAGTTTTTCCTCCTCTTCCCCCTGGGGTTCATCGGCGGCGATGAAAAGCCCGGCGCTGTTTCCCCGCAGGCGCGCCTCCAGGTATTCCCGCATCTCCTGTATGCGTTCCGGACTGCCCTCCGCCCTGTCGTCCGGGGCATCCTCCATGGGCATGTAGAGTCTGCTTCTGGACTCCTTTGGCGGTTTTACGCAGTGAAGATACATCCCCGCCAGAAACATCTCCGTGTTGCAGGCATCGTCGTCATAGCACAGTTCTCTCATTCTGGGAAAGATCTCCGGGTCTTTCTTTCCCAGAGCGATCAGGGGGCTGATGGAGGATTTCCGGTGGGCCGACGCGTTCCAGGCAACCCAGTCCGAATACAGAACCGCGTTCTGAACCAGGGGCAGAATATCTTCCATATACTTGAAGTCACTGCTCCAGCCGTAATATGACAGGATTCTGCGGGATGTGGCTCCGCCCACCTGAGCCAGAAAACGGATCAGCCGCCGTGCCAGGGCCTCGTTATTTTTCTTAAAACTGCCCAAAGTATAGAATACAGACTGCTGCGTCTCCGCCGTCAGTTCAGTGAAATCCTGATGCTCGGCCTCTTTCAGCAGTTCCTCCTCCTCCGGCTGGGACAGATCCAGATATTTCTCCGCCAGTTCCATGTTCTTCGGAGAAAGTTTCAGACGCTGCAACGCTCCCTCAAGCTTCTCCAGTTCCTTGCTCTGTTTTACTAACATTGCTGTTTCCTCCTTATTCAGAGTTCTATATGTTTTTGCCTGCCGCCGGGCTGCCGAACGGATCCGTTGGTATTCCCGGTCGGAGAGGCTGTTTTCCCGGGTAAGCTCCATAAGTTTTCAGGGCAAAACCGTGTCTTCCATATCTATGTATTCTATGTTACTCGTAAATAAATTCCGTGTCAAGATTATCTCCCTTTTGTTGACGGGCAGTCCAGACGACTTTAAAATGCTTTATTTCCGTCGCCCGGTGAAAGGGGTTCGCAGTTGCCTGTGATGAACAGCTATATTTTTCTTCCGGCGTGTCAGCAGATGCGGGCGGGGTCGGTGCGGAACAGCCTGTCCGGAATTTTCAGGCAAAACGCATTGCCATACCTGTAAGAGTGTACTATAATAGGAACAGCGGGGAGGTTTTGGCGATGACGGATTTTTCTCAGATAACGGCTTGCGGGGAATGCTGCGAGGGGTGTGAAAAACGGATGAAGGGGTTTTGCAGGGGATGTATTGAGGCGGACGGGTATGTGCCCGAATGGGCCGGGTCGGGCCGATGCAGAGTCCACGCCTGCACCAGAGCGCACGGTGCCTTGTTCTGCGGTCTGTGTCAGGAGTTTCCCTGTGAGGAGTTGCCGTCCATGATACACTGGAACCCTGATATAACGGAGCATCTGGCCAGGCTGGCGGAAAACTACCATCGGCAGAAAGGACTGGAAGGGTAAAATATGGCTTCAGTGCTACCTGTAGTCCGTCAGACGGGAGATGGAAATATGGCGAAAAAATACTATGAAAAACGTTGCGCCAATTTCCGGACAGCGGGGGGCCCGGCCGGCTTTGCAGATGATTCATGCCGTGGAAGAAAGCCGCGCGGTCAGGCAGGGATTCACGAAAAAAGGATGTATGGAGGATTCAGAGAATGCGTCTGTTGTTTGAGATTGACACAAAAGATTATGCGGAAAACGGAACGGTGGGCATGCGTCCATCCGTGCGCGGAATCATTATAAAGAACGGCAGGATCGCTATGATTTACAGCCGGAAGAATGATTATTACGAATTTCCCGGAGGAGGTATGGAACCGGGTGAAAACCACTCGGACACTCTAATCCGGGAGGTGAGGGAGGAAAGCGGTCTGCGGGTCATAAGAGATTCCATACGGGAATACGGGTATGTCCACCGCGTACAAAAGGGCAAATACGAGGATATTTTTATTCAGGATAATTACTATTATCTGTGCGATACGGAAGATCAAGCGGGGGAGCAGCAGCTGGATGACTGGGAAGATGAGGAACAGTTTGTTCTGATTTATGTGACGCCGGACCACGCTGTGGAAGTAAACCGGAATCATCACCACGGGGAAAAACAGGACAACAGACACTTTCAGGTCATGCTTGACCGGGAAATCCGTGTTCTGGAACAATTGATCAGGGAGGGTATGATCGGTGCAGAGGATATTTGTGGTGGAGGACGATGAGGAGATAGCCAGAAGTCTGATGCGTCTTTTGGGTTCGGAGGGTTTTGGCGTGGTCTGTGCCTCCACGCAGTGCCAGGCTCTTGTGATGCTGGCACAGGAGCAATATGATCTGGCGCTGGTGGATATCTCCCTGCCAGATGGAAGCGGTTATGCGGTTTGCACGGAGATCAAGCGGCTTAAGGATGTGCCTGTTATTTTTCTGACCGCGTTCGGGGACGAGGCCAGCGTGGTCACAGGGCTGAATATGGGGGCGGACGATTATATCATCAAGCTTTTCCGCATACGGGAGCTGGTTGCCAGGATCAGGGTGGCACTGCGGAAAGCCCAGCCCGGGCTGTCCGTTGTAGAAGTGGGAGACTTGCGTATTGATTTGGCAGGAGGCATTGTGAAAAAGGGGGACAGGGAGATTATGCTCTCCGCGCTGGAATATCGCCTGCTGCTGGTATTTTGCAACAATCCCAGGGGTATTATCACCAGGGAACGGCTGCTCAACGAATTGTGGGATTCCGCAGGAGAATTTGTCACGGACAATACGTTGACGGTGTATGTGAAACGCCTGCGGGAAAAGATAGAGGAGGATCCCTCCAGTCCCCGGATCATACAGACGGTCCGCGGTATGGGATACCGCCTGGGAGACGGGTCGAAGGTATAATAAAGAGCATACAAAATCCATTTGGCTTACAGGTTGTAAGCCATTTTCATTGTAGTTTTTCCTGAGTAATTCAATTATCTTTTAATCTATAATCTCTGAACATCTGTTCAGATTTCCAACCCGGAGAAACCAAATATAAAACGTGAAACCAGAAATAGTGACAAATCTCTCACCAAAATGTCACATAGATGTAAGCCGGATGTCACGGAAATGTAAGTTTGACGGTTTATTATAGTCAGTAACAGGAGAAAGTTCCATATTATTCACCATATAAGCCCGGGTTTTTAAGCAGGAAGAGGGTCCGGCTGTTTCCTGTCAAAAACAGGAACGTGAGGCGCTATACAATCATATAATAAGCAGCCGGTATTTATCACTGGCAGTCAGGAGATTCATATGAAAAGGAGAAAGAAAAATAAATATTGTAAATGGTTTAAAAACGGAGTGATTGTGGTGAACGGTACTATACTGTGCGCTCTGATGGTTCCTTTCTGCGCGCTGTTTATATTAATTGACGTGATCTGGGTACTGACGGATGAATTGATCAGGAAGCTGGATACCTTTTGATAAGGGAGTTTGTGGGATGAAGACAAGGAAGATAAACATGCATAGGAAAAGTAAGAAAAAGCGTCTTGTGAGAAATCTGTTTTTGGTTCTGTTAATACTCTTTTTGGCGGTCTATCTGGGGATTGGGGCCTTCTTCTGCATGAAAGGATATGGGATGTACCGTAGAGCGGTTCAGGACAAATCCCTGGCGGAGAGGGTCGAGGAGGTGAGAAGTTCGGAGGATTTTACAGCATATTCCGAGCTGCCCCAATTTTATATTGACGCTACTCTGGCCGTGGAGGATCATCGGTTTAAGTGGCATTTCGGCATTGATCCCATTGCCGTATGCCGGGCATTGTGGACGGACATCAGGGCTGGTTCCTTTGTGGAGGGAGGCAGTACCATCACCCAACAGCTTGCCAAGAATTTGCTCTTTACACAGGAAAAGAAGCTGGAGAGGAAGATCGCTGAAATGATCGCGGCACTGATTATGGAGTATAAGTATTCCAAAAAGGAGATTTTTGAATTGTATGTCAATACGGCCTATTTTGGCAGCGGACACTATGGGATTTATCAGGCTTCCGTGGGATATTTCGGAAAGGAACCCTCTCAGCTTACGGACTATGAAGCCGCTATGCTGGCGGGTGTCCTGAACGCGCCCTCCGCCTACTCCCCTGATACTCATATGGATCTGGCGCAGCAGCGGGCGGCTCAGGTCCTTAACAAGATGGTGAAGTATGGATGGATTACCCGGGAGGAGGCGGATGTTTACTGACGAAAGCTCTCGTATGCGACGCCGCGTAAGCGGGTCATATACGCAGAGCGGATAGGAAAATCCAACCGTTTATTGTACAATGAAAGCATTGACAATCGAACAAATGTTTGATAATATAGTTCTATGAACTTTTCAGTATGTGCATTTTACAGGGAGATGAATCGCATGGACTATAAAAAACTTATCATCGAGCTGCTGGACATGGCAGATGATCGGAGTCTAAAGCTGGTCTACTACTATGTAAAAGCACTCCTGGGGCTGAGGTAAAGCTGGTGTACTGACCGCATTAGCCCTTTTTTTCGCACAGCAGCAAGGTCATTTTTTCCAGCGCTTTCCACTCGGATTCATCCAGCTCGGAGAGCATGGAGATAAACCTCTTCTTGAAGGAATCTTCCGATCCCGCCTGTATGGAACCGACGAACGAAGAGATCCGTTCGTCCATTTCCATTGTGACAAACATTTCTCCTGTCCCCCTGCGTATCCACTGCTCGTTTATATTAAATTCTCTACAGATCAGAGATATCACAGAATCTGCGGGTTCATTTCGTCCCACTTCATAATTGGCCACCCCGCCCCGCTTTATTCCGATCCTGTCGGCAAACTCTTGCTGTGTCAGACCAAACGATTTTCTAATTTTTTTTATACGGTCTTTCATGGTATCACCACCTTTTTCCTTTTATTTATTATACATTTGGCAATACTGTAAGTCAACACTAAAAGCAACATAGTCACAAAATACCACAAAATGTAATTGACAAATGCAACAGGGACGCATATAATGCTGATATAAGAAAGAACAGGCGTTCGATTGTAATGCCAAATTGAACACACGCATTTATACTGGTCATCGCCAAGAATTTTGATTGTCTGTCCGCCGGTCAGTATAAGAGGGTGCAACAGGGAAAATACCAGAAATCGCAGGCAGAAACTGTTCTGCGGCACGGGGAAAGGGTAGGAAAAGGATATGGGTGAAGAGAAGAGAAAGGTGTTGTCTGCTAAACAGTATTTGGGGCAATTGGAGATTATTGACACAAAGATCAGGCAGATGGAAGAGGAATTAGCGGCTCTGAAAACAGACGCATGCGGCATAAGCGGTATTGGTTACGGCAGGGAAAAGGTGCAGACCTGTAGGGCCAATGATCCGCTGGGGGGCGCAGTGACAAGGTATGTGGCACTAAACGAAGAAATCAGCGCAGGGATAGACCGCTTTGCGGATATCAAGCATCAGGTGGTCAAGGAGATACAGTCCCTGAACAATGTCAACCATATCAAGGTGCTGTTTAAGGTATATGTACAGTATAAGAGTTTGAAAGCCGCCTCGGATGAAATGGGCATGTCTTATCAATATGTGAGGAATATACATAAAGCGGCGCTGGAGGCTTTTGAAAACGCACATCCACATATGCATTATTTGACATAGTTTATACGTTTGCATGACATAATCATACAATAGTAATTATTGTGTTTACGGCACTTAAGTGATAAAGTATATCATGAAAACAGGTTGTAGAAGAGGAATGTTTCTTCTATGACCTGTTTTTTGGCGGTCATTTTTCAGCCGTTTGGCAACCGGTGTGAATGTGACTTACAGCTGCTTTTGGCCAAAAGCATTCAAAACAGCATATTGCGAAATATAGTTGCCTATAGGGAATATGCGGGATGAACAGAAAAGGACGTTGAGATTTCCAATGTCATGCAATTTTAAAGAAAGAGAGGAAAAATTTATGGAACAGCTAAACTTACAGCTCACATTGAACCAGAACGGTTCCATTACGGCCAGTTGGTCGCCAATCGCAGGCGCGGTCAGATACCACGCTTATATGAGGATTGTAGGCCAAAGTTATGCCATTTACAATGAAACGCAGTTGACATCGACTTCCTATACCAGCAGGAGCAATCTGGAGGATAATCAGCAGTATGAGGTGGTGGTTGCTGCCTATGGAAGTTCTGTGCTGCTTGTTTCGGATGGGGAAAAGATACTGCTTCCCCTTGGATTTTATAAGGACACATCGCTTGGGGTTCCGCAGAATGTGCGTGCCATTTCAGATTTATCTTCTGTGACAGTCAGTTTTAGCTCGGTTTCCCGCGCTACAAGCTATGATATTGTGTTTGATGGCAAAATTTATAATGTGACAACCACATCCAGGAAATTTACGGGGCTGGGCGCCGGTACGAGCCATACCTATGCGGTGCGGGCTAAGAACGCAAGCCAGACAAGCGCCTACAGCCCTACATATTCTATCACCACCAGGGCACAGAGCCTGATGCCGCCAGCCGGAACCACTAGGTTGATAACGGACACCACGGCTATGATTGTCTGGGGCAGGGTGAATGGCGCCACAGGTTATGATCTTAAGTTCAACGGCACGGTTTACAGTGTCAATGACATTGAGAAGACATTTACCGGATTGACTCCTAACAAGGCATACACTTATATGGTACGGGCCAAAAACGGGAGCACTTATAGCGCGTATACGAAACAGGAGACATTTACAACGGCTCCGACAGCGCCGTCCATTAGCGCTACCAGCACAGCCACCACGATTACATTCAAGTGGAACCAGGTGGAGGGAGCCACCGGATACCTCATCAAATGCAATAATAAGATCTATACGCAGGAACCGGGTTCAAAGATTACGTCTACCATACTCGGATTGACCCCCAACACGACCTATAACTTTCAAATCTGCGCCAAGGGTGTGGATGGGGTAGGGAATTATGGCTCTGTAGGGACCATCAAGACATTGGACGCGAACCTGACGGCACCAAAGAATATCAGAAAGACAACGACCCAAACCACGGCCGGTATCAGCTGGGATGCTGTCAGCGGGGCCACCGCATATACCTTAGTTTTTAACGGCACAAGTCATAGTGTCAGCGAGACCAGTAAGACTTTCAGCGGACTGACGGCAGGGAAAACATATACCTTTAAAGTAAACGCGAAGAATGCCCACGCGTCGAGCATTTTTTCCAACGAGATGACAGTGACCACAGCCCCAAACGCTCCTGCCTCCATAAGAGCGGACGCAGGCTATAACTCTGTCACCATAAGTTGGGACGCAGTGAGCGGCGCGGCAGGGTATGGGGTGTGGTTTGACAACAAAACCTATGAGACTACAGGAACTTCCTATACTGTCACAGGACTACAGCCCCAGACGCCCTACTCCTATAAAGTGCGCTCAAAAAGTGAGGACGGAGCAGGGGCATACGGCGCGGCCAGGACGGTGAGGACCCTGGCCCAGGGGCTGGATACCCCCACAGGTATTACTCAGAGCTGTACGGATAATTCTGTGACGGTGAGCTGGTCGCCTGTGGCCGGGGCTGCAGGGTATAATCTGCTGTTTGATTCCCGGATCTATAAAGTTTCCGGGACTTCCATGGAGGTTACAGGTCTGAGGGCTGGAACAGCCTATAAGTATAAGGTTCAGTCCAGAATCGCGGACGGGACAACCGGCCCTTATAGCCCGGAGCGGACTGTAAGTACCGCGCCGCAAGCTCCGTCCAGCTTTCGGGTGACTACAAGTGAATATTCGGCTACCATTGACTGGGACCGGGTGGGCGGCGCCACCAGCTATGATCTGTATCTTGACGGCAGATACTATCGTGTAGACCCACCGCAGAAAATTATCAGCCTTAACCCCAATACCAGTTATACCTACCAGGTACGCAGCAACAACGCGGACGGGTCAAGCGCTTTCAGTGCTAAAAGGAATTTGAAAACAACGCCCTATCCTCCCACCTCCGGTATAACCGCAAGCGCCACCAATAATTCCGTCACACTAAGCTGGAACGCGGTGACCGGCGCCACCAGTTATGACGTGCTGCTTGGGGGTAATACCTACAGGGTGACAAGCCCGAACAAAACGATTACGGGTCTGGACCCAGGGACAAGCTACACTTACGCGCTCCGCAGCAATAACGCGGACGGATCGAGTTCGTACAATGAATCCAGAACCATCGTCACATTGTCCAATCCGCCGGCTATGCCGCTGAATGTCAGCGCTGCCGCAACGACAGATTCCGTGACTGTAAAATGGGGAGTCGTGTCTGGGGCCACCGGATATACCGTTCTCTTCGACAACAAGGCCTATGATGTGACAGGCACCTCCAGAACCTTTTCCGGACTGAATATCAACTCAAGCCATACATACAGGGTCCGGGCGGTCAACGCGGGAGGAAACAGTGAGTATACCCCGTTAGGGACGATAAGAACGGTTCCCACAGTCCCTGCCATTCCCACCAATGTCCGGGCCGACGCAAATCCCTATGAAGTTATGGTGAGATGGGACGCGGTAGACGGAGCAGACAGCTATGACGTATTGTTTAACGGCGCCGTTTACAATGTGACGGGGACCTCCAAGTTGATCGGCGGATTGACTCCAAGCACCGGTTATACCTATCAGGTCCGGGCCAGAAATGAAGTGGGAACCAGCGCCTTCTCCGCCGCCGCCAGGGTTACGACTTCGGTCAGGCCCCCTTCCGCCCCGACCAATATAAACGCCACGGCCACAGTCAATTCCGTTACCGTAACCTGGAGCGCGGTAAGCGACGCCACAAGCTATGTGGTGGAATTTAATGGAAACAATTATACCTTTACGGGGACCAGCGCAAAATTTGAGAATTTGTCACCAGGCACGATATACACTTACGCTGTCCAGGCCAGAAACGCAGGTGGCTCTGGACCCTTCAGCACCCGAAGGACAATCCGCACCCTCCAGATTGCCCCGCCCGTTCCCGAAAACCTGCAGGCCACGGCGGAAGCCGATTCCGTGAAGGTATTCTGGGATGAAGCGCCCAGGGCGGAGGACTATGAGCTGCTGTTTGACGGCAGGGTATATCCCGCGTCAGAGTGTTCCCGCCAGGTGGAGGACCTTATGCCCGACACGGAGTACGCTTTCCAGGTCCGGGCCGCAAACGAGGCGGGCGAAAGCCCCTACAGCGCGGTCCATACAGTCAGGACGCTTCTGGAGACGCCCCGGAATATCCGGGCCCGGGCCACGGCCAGAACTGTGACGGTGTGCTTTGACCCCGTGGAGGGCGCCGACGGCTATGACATATCCATGAACGGGCAGGTTTATCATACAGAAGAACCCTGCATTGTCATCGGCGATCTGGAACCTGAGACACAGTACAGCTTCTGCGTCCTGGCGAAAAACGCCCGTGTGGAGAGCCGTCCCAGCAGCCAGGAACAGATTTCCACGCTTCGTCCGGGGCCTGAAATGCCGTCGGATGTCACGGCCACCGCTTCCATGGACAGCGTCACCGTGAGCTTCAGCCCGGTGCCGGAGGCCCGGGATTACGACATACAGTTTGATGACGTAACATATCCTGTGGCCGCAGGCAGCGCCGCGAAGGCTCCGGCTTATGAGATGCCGCTTTCCCGGTCCGGGAAGAGAAAGACTATGCCCCGGACATCCGGCACGGATGGGAGGATCTACAAAACCTTTGCCGGACTGCGGCCCAACACGGAGCACAGCTACTGCGCCAGGGCCAACAACGCGGAGGGTTCCAGCCCCTATACCGACAAAAAGCATATAAAAACCGGAATCAGTAAGGACAGCGGACTGGCCGACGGCAGGAACCGCAGCTCCTATCCTGACGGCAGGATGTCCTATATGGGCAATGATCCCGTGAACGCCCTCACAGGCGCGTTTCTGTGGAGTTATACCTGGCTGGAGGAATACGGCAGGGACGGTCTGCATTTTACCGCCATGTATGATTCCCGCAGAGAGGCCGGAGACGGCGCGTTGGGGAAAAAGTGGACCCATTCCCTGGGCTATACGCTGTCTATGGATGAGGAGTACGCGTATTTCGCCACGCCCTACGATCATGTGACCGCCTTTGTCAGGTACCCGGAGACGGACAGCTTCCGGCCTGCAAAGGGGGAGTCCTCCTATGAGATGGAACAGGGCGGGGACGGCTGCTACACAGTCCGGGCCGGCGACGGCGCGGCGTATATTTTTGACAGCGGGCTGCGCCTGAACCGGATCGTGGAGAACGGTCTGACAGCCTATAGCTTCCGGACGGACGAAGAAGGGCAGATTGTACGCATGGAGGGCCGTCACGGCGCAGGGCTGGATCTGACCTACAGGGAGGGCCATATAGCCAGTGTGACCGACGCTCTGGGCGGCAGCGTCAGCTTTTCCTATGAAGACGGGCGGCTGGTCTCCGCCACCAATCCCGACGGCAGGGAAATGCGCTTTTCCTATGACGATCTGTGCAATCTGCTGACGATAACGGATTTTGCCGGAGAGGTTTATCTGACCAACTCCTATGACGCCCTGGGCAGAGTGACGGAGCAGTTTACGGCGGGAAGAGGCCGGAGCCTGGCGTCCTACGATGGGGAAAACAGAGTCACTGCCTTTACGGACGAGGCCGGGAATGTCACCAGATATTTTTATGATGAAAGCGGCCATGTGACGGATATAGAACGGGACGGCTCCCATATCCGGAACGGCTATAATGAAAACGGACAGCTGACAGAGCAGCAGGATGCCCTTGGCAATCTTACAAAAATGGTGTATGATAATTATGGGAGAATGAATGAGGTGATTCATCCCGACGGCACCCGGGAGAGCGCGGTCTACGATGAGCGCAACCAGCCTGTCAAAGTGGTGGGCCGCGACGGTACGGAGAACCTGTACAGTTACGATGAGCGGGGAAATCTGACCAGGGTCCGGGACGAGAGGGGGAATGTCTGCACTTATACCTATGATGAAGAGGACAATCTGACAGCCTTCACCGACAAGGGAGGAAATGTCTGGACCTATGCCTACGACAGCGCGGGCCATCTGGAACAGGCCCGGGACCCGGAGGGCAATATTTACCGCTACGCCCATGACGCCATAGGGAGGATGACTTCCTATACCTCTCCGGCCGGAAAACAGGTATCCCTTCAATATTCGGCGGCGGGCGACCTGCTGCGGATGGAGGACGCCGACGGCGCGGTGCTTTTTACCTATGACGAGAACGGTAACCGCACCGGCGTCACCGACAGGATGGGCAACCGGCAGCGTCTGGAATACAATGAGATGGGGCTTTTAAAGCTGGCCACGGATTATCTGGGCAACGAGTACACATTTGCCTATGACGAGAGGGGCAACCTGATCGCGGAGACCGATCCGCTGGGCTACTGTGTGAGCCACGGCTACGATGCGCGGGGCAACCGGGTATCACAGACCGATCCAAACGGCGGTGTCACAGAGTACGACTTTGACGCGGCAAACCGGCTGATCCGGGTGAAAGACGCCGCGGGGGGCACGGTCCGTTACACCTATGACAGCATGGGGCAGATCAGGACCGTCACCGACCAGCTGTCTCATGAGACCGCGTTTACCTATGATCAGGCAGGCCGTGTCCTGACGGAGACGGACCCGCTGGAGCACAGCGTCAGCTATACTTATGATGAAGCGGGCAATATGCTGACCCGGACGGATGAAGACGGGGTGATCACCTCCTACACCTATGACGCGGACAATCGCCTGCTGTCCATCCGCACCGATATGGGAACCACTTCCTTTACCTATGACGGGCTGGGAAGGATCATCTCCGTGACGGATGCGGACGGTCATGAGGAAAGCGCGGCGTATGACGGGGACGGCAATCTGACGATGGCCGCTGACAAGGAGGGACGGCGGACCTGCTATGTCTATGACGGCATGGGACGGCTGACCCAGGAGACGGCTCCCGACGGCGGCAAGACCCTTTACAGCTATGATAAAAACGGCAACTGTGTCAGAACCGTGGACGCGGAAGGGCATATTTTTACCTATGAATATGATGCCAACAACCGGATGGTGAAGGTCACCGACCCGCTGGAGGCGGAGACTTCTTACGCCTATGACCAGCGGGGGCAGCTGATCCGGGTGACGGACGCCAGGGGAGGCATCACTTCCTACGTCTATGACGGAAACGGCAACCTGACCCGGGAGACCAATCCTCTGGGCGGGGAGAAGACCTATCGCTATGACAGCCTGAACCGCATGGTGGGCGGCACGGACCAGGAGGGAAACAGCTGGAGCTGCACCTATGACGCGGCGGGCAACCGGACCGGCTACACGGACGCCAACGGCAACCGGTGGACCTATACCTATGACGAGGGCAACCGCCTGGTCAGCGTTACCGATCAGGAGGAGGGAAGCCTGTGCTTCACTTACACCGGCGCAGGCAAAGTCCGGAGCGTGACGGACAGAGAAGGCGCGGTGACGAGCTATCAGTACGACGCGCTGGGGAGGCTGACACAGATCTCTGACGCTCTGGGACACAGCCTGGCCTTTGTCTATGACAGCGTGGGCAGAATGATCAGCCAGACCGATGCCAATGGGAACACCACACAATATGGCTACTCTCCGGCAGGTCATCTGGTGTCTGTGACGGACCCGGAGGAAAATACCACCACCTACACCTATGACGCCATGGGACAGGTGCTGACCAGAGAGGATGCCCTGGGCAACCGCGTATCCTATACGTACGACTTGTTGGGACAGGTCACGTCCATGACGGACGCTCTGGGCAACAAGACGGCTTTCACATATACCGCGGACGGGCGGGTAGCCACAGTGACGGACGCGGAAGGGAACACCACCCGGTACACTTATGACGCCTGCGGCAATCTGATTCAGACCACGGATGCCTGCGGCCATGTGACAGATTACCAATATGACCTGCAAAACAACAGGATCAGGGAATGCCTGTCCGAGTCCGGGGAGCAAAAATGCGTCACCCTCTACCAGTATGACCGAAAGGGCCGCATGATCAAGGAGATCAGCCCGCTGCTGGAGGAGAAGGAATACGTTTACGACGGCAATGACAATCTGCTCTCTTTCAGGGACGAGGAACAGCAGGAGACGATTGTCAGCTATGACCTGAACAACAGGCCGGTGTCCGTGACATACGGAGACGGGCGAACGGCGGCCCTGCGCTACAATAAGCGGGGCGAGCTGGTGGAGCTGCAGGACTGGAACGGCACGGCCTCCCTGGAACGGGACAGCCTGGGCAGACTGACCAGGGTAACGGACCACAATGGCCGGACCACGGGATTTATCTATGACAGTGCGGGCAACCGGACCGGCGTCGCGTATCCCGACGGCAGCGCGGCGGCTTTCGCCTATGACAGAAACAACAGGCTGGCAAAGGTGACGGACGGGGAGGAAGGCTCCACACAGTACAGTTATGACGGGGCGGGCAACATGATTGCCATGACCCAGCCGGGCAGCGTGGTTTCCTACACTTACAACGGCAACGGACAGCCGGTCAGGGCGGCGTACCGGTTCGGGGACGCGTCCTGCGTGGAGGAGACGTTCACCTATGACGCGCTGGGGCGGATTATGGGCTCACAGCGGACAGGCCGCGGGGCAGAGCCGGACGGGGGAAAGGCAGCCGTCCTGGCGGGCGGAGCGGCCCCCGGGGTGGCAGGGCTGATCAGAACAGCCGCCTATACGTATGACGCCCTGGGACGGCTGACTTCCTGTCGAAACGGTGAGAGCGTGGAAGCCTATACCTACGACGCTCTGGGCAACCGGACTTCCCGCAGCCTGGACGGCATCCAGAGAGCGGCCTGTCAGTACAACGCGCCAGGTCAGCTTGTCTCCATGGTGGAGGACGGCATAACATACAGCTTCGGCTATGACAAGCGGGGCAACCTGACCCGGGAATACCGGGAAGAGGAACTGATCCGGCAGTATACCTACGACTCCGCGGGCCGGATGTCGCTGGGAAAGAACCTGGAGAGCGGCGGGGAGAGCGCCTACGCCTACAATGCCCTGGGGATGTGCGTCGGAAATGTGCAAAAGCGCATGGGGCACCATGGGCCGCTCACCAGGGAAATGCAGTATGTGCCGGATTATCTGAGCGGCACAGGCAATGA
>CANSPM010000038.1 GCA_947648875.1 uncultured Lachnospiraceae bacterium | reverse complement strand
CCTGCCCATACTGCGGTCAGTAATTCTTCCGGGCGCCGGGACAGCGGTTTCTGATATTCTACCTGTTTAAAATGCCCATCAGCACGATATCGCGATAGCATCCGTCAATGCAAACGTCCTCCCGCAGACAGGCTTCCCTCTCAAACCCTGCCTTCTCATAACTGCGGATCGCCTGGGTATTATCCGCAAAAACCCGCAGGAACAGCCTGTGCAGACCCATCTCTTCAAAAGCGTACCGGATCATCAGCCCTGCGGCCATGGTTCCATACCCCTTTCCGCGGGCCCCTTCCCCGCCGATAAAAATGCCGTACTCCGCTTTGTTGTGCTGCCGGTCAATGTCCCGCAGATAAACGGAACCCACCGGTCGACCGTCCTCCGCTTCGCAGATAATCATCTGCACCACTCTGCCTGTTTCCACCATGGTGCGAATCCAATGTTCATGGCCCTCTCTGGTAAAAAGTTCCTGATAAATAAAGTTCCGGCGCACAGCATCCTGATTTCGCCAGGATACAATAAGCTCCGTATCCTCAAAAGTCATGGGCCGCAGATAGATCGCCATGGCCGGGTCTCTGTACTCGCGCATCATTCTATCGCCTTTCTTCTCAACTCCGCCTCTTCTCCCGCCATTTTCCCAGTCCGCACACCACCCCACCCAGGCAGTTCAAAGCAGCGGAAATACCCAGGGCCATATAGGGAATCAGCAGGACAATGTAGGGCAGCACATATCTGGACTTGGCCTCCCACAAAATGCTGAACAGGAAACCGCCAAAAACCCCGATCAGCATAAGGCACTGTAAAATATCGCTCTTACACGTCAGGCCAATGACGCAGAAAAGGATCACGCCCAGATACAGCACCGTCAGATAGCGGTTCGTATAATCCCTGTAGGGTTGCTGCCAGCTGCCGTAATAGAGTTTTTCCACTATGCCTTCGGGAGGCTGCTCAAAAGTAGCGGTCATCACCAGACTGCAAAAAGTAGGCTCATTCCACTGCTCCTGAATCTTTTCCTTGTAGAAATCTTTAGCCATGTTCATGTCCTCCTTAAATTCCTGTAGCCGTCCACGGATGTAGGAAAGCGCGATTTCATTGGCCTTCTCTTCGTCGCTTCCCGCCTCGCCCCGGAAAACGGAATTATTATACCCGTTATATACACCTGCGCCGCCTGTGGAGAGCTGCATACCCATGGCCACATACATGCTGGCCGGTATACCGCCCTCTATCTTGATTCCGGACCGCAGTTCATAACTCAGGCGCATGGCCCCAATGGCACCCAGCGGCACCAGCAGCGTTAAAACCGCCGCCAGCAGCAGCTTCAGGCTGCGCTGTTTAAGGCTGTAGACCAGCATCGCTATACACACCGCAATCAACAACACCAGCACATTGCTTCGGGCCAGCACCGCCACGCTCAGGAACAACAACGACAACAGAATACAAAGGTTCCTTTTCCTGTGACATCCCCGCACCAGCAGCCAGATTCCCAGCATGCTAAACCCCATGGAAAGCAATTCTCCATATACATAGTTGACATAGATCCACATGGGGAAAAACAGCAGGTTGCCCACAATCACATACAGGGAAGCCTTCACATCCCCGAACAACTCGTCCACCAGCGCGTAAGAGCTCCAGACAATCCCCATAATCATCAGCACGTTCATGTACTGTAACAGCCGGTAGCCTCCGCCGAATGCCAGAAATATCTCATACAGGAAAGTCAGTCCATACTGATGGGGACACATATAGATATACCCTGTCATATCCCGAAAGTTACCGGCCTTAAAATCCATGGCGTCCAGATACACCTGCATCTGGTCCCACACCGGCGTAATGTGGCAGATGGACACCCATATGGCAAGCAGAATCCCCATCAAGCCTGTCACGGCCAGGGCAATTCCCCGCACGCGCTTTCTCTTTATGGTCTCCTCCCCCCGCAGAACGGCCCACTGTAGCAGCCAGGCCACAACAAGCACCCCACAGAAGACCAAAAGGTTCACTCCCGGAGAATCCGGCTCTATAATAGTCCGCCCTTCGCTCAGATCCGAGGGATAGCCATGGGTATAGCGAACAGCCCAGTATCCCAGAGCCAGACTTACAAGAAGCATCATTCCATATATGGTTTTCGTAGCTATTTTTTCTACCACTTCCGGCATCTTTTTCATGCGCTCTTACTATTCCTCCAAATTCACGGTACACAGACCATAATTTCCACCGAAAAAGACCAGACAGCCATCCTGATACTATAAATCAAAGTTTTCACTTCTGCCTCCAGGCCTCTCCTGCCAAGATATGATTTTAATAAATGTTGGGATATGCGGCATTCTTGTTTACCAGCTGATATATTACAAATTCTACGTTCTCTCCGCAGGAAACGGATTCCCGGACTTGGAGTTCCACATCTCCCAGTCTCTCCGCCAGATACGTTTCCAGCCAGGATATATCCCTGTCCTTTGCCGCAACCAGGCGGACCTGCCCATGCCTCAATGCCTGGGCACCGTCCGACGCGTCATAGGCCGCCAAACGCCGCTGTACAAGGGGACTCTGTGTCAGCCAGCCTCCCAGAAGCATGACCTGTCCTGAATCCTCTTTATACAGTTCCCCGGCATAGGCCACCGCCGAGAACACATCCATCAGGTAGAATGTATTTTCTTCCTCCTCCAGGTTCTCCGTCAGCAGATTCCATTGATCCTGCTTCCCCTGCTGCTCATTCACCCTGACAGAGGTTTTCAGAAACTGCCCTGCCGCCGTCAGACACAACAACACCAGTACCAGAGAAATAATCCCCGGGCAAATCCATCGTCTGCCGTGCTCTCTCCAGCTCCCCCGGCTCTCAATGCTCTCCCCCAGCACCATGCCCAGCAGCAGACACAGTTCCATCAGATAGAGAGAAAGCCATATCCGCTCCGGAAATCTCCCCCTGGCAATCAGGTAGATCCAGATCAGGCCGCGCCCTGCGAAAAGCGCCCCCAGAAGCAGCAGCCTATCCCATCGCTTCCGCACCACCAGCAGATACAGCAGTATTCCATAACAGCCCGCCCACACCAGACTGTAGGGCCTGCCGTCATAGCGCACATGGCGGTAATAGCTTTCCAGACACTGTTTCAGATACCCCCTTTTTGCCTCCTCCCCTCTCAGGGCGCGCAGACGGATAACCGTCCGATCCAGCACCCGGGCATCTATCTCCCGATCCAACACTGTGTCATAATGCGCAAGCACCTGATACTGCTCCCAGGTCAGGCCCAGTTCCTCATATCGCTCCTGATACCGGTCTGTGGACAAAAAATCCGTATAATCGTAGAGGCTTGTGCGACTGTCATTGTATTCCAGGTAACTTTTCCATTCCCCGCTGCCGTATCCAATGCTGTCCATCCCCCAGAAAGCAGCCACCATAGCTGCCAGGACTACCAGCGGGATTCCCGCTGCCAATCTGATATTCCGCCGCCTGACCGCCTCCGGGCCCCTGTACAGAACGGCCACCAGCAAAAAAGGCAGCGCCAGATAAAAAACCTGGCTCCTCACCATATAGCACAAACCCAGCAGAAAAAGCGGCAGTACCCGGCCCGGCCCGGTCTCCCAGAGAAACAGCGCTCCCCCTGCCAATATGGCCGCTACCACAGTATAATGCATATAGAGGTAATGGGGCAGAAACAGGCCGGCAAAGAGCAGTATGCCCAAAAGCGCGGCTGCCGCCCGCGCCCCGGCCCGCTTTTCCCCTGTCGCCTCCGTACACCTTGCCAGAATCCCGGCCCCGGCCAGCAGAATGCATCCCCCCAGAAACAAATCAAACCACGGAACAAAGATCCCCCATTTGCCCGAAAGCCTGTAGAGTCCGGCCACCAGGCCCGTCAGGGGATATTTCATGTATACCGCGTGTCCGTCCGGAGTGCCTGTGCAGGCTCCCGACAAGATGCTCCGCATGGTCACATCATCATTCAGATAATATACAGGAGCCGACACCCATCCCGCCAAAGTCATAAGCAACAACAGAAAAACCGCCGAGCTTACTCTCATTTGCCATTTTTTCATCTTTTTCATTTCCCATCTATCCCGGACTGCTCTGGGGCGATGCCGCTTCTACTCCTGCTCTTCCTGGGTTCCCCAATATTTATCTGCGCATTTCAGACTCTTTTCGGAATAAATCTTGTTCAGATGGTACTCAAAATCCCTGCGATCTTTGGCCACCTGCACGTCCAGCACCATACCGGAAAAGAAGGCCTGAATTGCCGCCATAACCAGAAATCCGCACACAATCAGCGTGGGGAATCGGGGCACCATCCCGGTCTCCAAAAACTCCAGCCCAACGGGAGCAAACAGAATCGCGGCCAGCATCACAAAGAAGAGCGAGATCAGACCAAAGCATTTCAGGGGCCTGTAGTTTTTATACAACTGCATCATTTTCCGGATGACCCTCATACCGTCCCGGAATGTGTTTAGCTTGGACACACTGCCTTCAGGACGGTCCCTGTATTCCACAATTACATTCTCCACCTGCATATCATAATTGACAGCATGAATGGTCATCTCCGTCTCGATCTCAAAACCTTTGGAGAAAACCGGGAAAGTCTTCACAAACTCATAGGAGAAAGCTCTGTACCCTGTCATAATGTCCTTGATGTTCGCCTTGAACAGACTGTTGATGCATGTGCGCATCAGGCTGTTGCCGAAGTTATGAAAGGGACGTTTGTTCTCGGTAAAGTACGTGGAGGAAAGGCGGTCTCCCACCACCATGTCCGCGTGACGTCTGATCACCTGATCCACCATTTCCCTGGCGCAGTCCAGAGGATAGGTGTCGTCGCCGTCCACCATCAGATAGCACTGCGCGTCTATCTCCCGGAACATACGCCTGATCACATTGCCTTTTCCCTGGGCATATTCCTGACGAATGACAGCTCCGGCTTCTCTGGCCAGCTTGGCTGTATTGTCTGTGGAATTGTTGTCATATACGTAAACAGTGGCCTCCGGCAGAGCATTGCGCACATCTGTGACCACTTTTTCTATGGTCTTTTCCTCATTATAGCATGGTATCAGTACAGCAATTTTATCCATGGGCCTCTCCATTCCTCTTTCTATTATCTTACTTGATTATCTACTATCCGGCTCTTTCTGTCAACCACTTATAGGGACTTGTCCCCCGCTATACGCGCATATACGCATGAACGAATCATCCTTCCTGACGTTCGTCCGTATAATGCAGGAGCAGGTCCCCATATACGCCGGACCCACGGATTAAAAATTCAACAGGTTCCAGACCGTAATCGGCCAAAATCTCCTGAACCCGGGCCCAGGCTTCGGGGCTGACGCTTTGTTTGACCAGAACAATTGCCTCCGACAATTCGGATATATCCTGTCTGCCCGCCAGCTCGGAGGGTTTTAGCAGCAAGGTGCGCTCATAGTTCTCAAATTCCAGCAGGTTGTCATAGAAGCCATAGCCCTCATAGATGCAGATACAGGGAAGTGCCGCATACTCCTGAGACATACGCAGCTGGGTACTGTAGCCTCGATACAGATATTCCCCATCATAAGTGAAAATATTGACCACTGCCAGCAGCAATACCGCAAACAGCGAAAAACCGCAAACTAATCGACCCCTGCGGCGAGACAGGTACGCCAGCCCCCCCGCGACAGCCATGGACACATAGGGAAACACCGGCATGATATAGCGATCCACCATATAGGGAGACATTCGGGCAGCCAGCAAAAAATATCCCACTGGGGGCAAAACCAGCAGCCAACCAAGACTTCTTTGGGATCTGCCCTCTCTGTTCCTGTTTCTGTCCCTGATCCCCAGAACCGCCCCGGCCAGCAACAGCAAAACCGTCACAATCAGGCCCGGAATTTTCTGTCCAAAGACCCGCTGCAAAAGAATGCCGCCAAAGGCCGTCAGGCGCTCTCCGTATCCGGCCAGCCCGCCAAGCAGATTGCCTATGGCCTCCACCCCCCGGCCGCTGGTCAGTATATGCTTAACCCCGAAGGGATAGACACCTACGCCCACCACGGCGGCAAGCACCATACTGCGGATGTAGCAGAAGGCTTCTCTCTTTCTGCTCTCCCGAATCAGAAGGATACATGTCACCAGCGCCAGAAGCAGGCAGTAGAACAGGAAAAAGTACTGGGTCCAGAACCCCAGCGCCGTCACCAGAATCAGCAGCTTGTTTTTACAGGCGAAATCTTTTCCCGTATGGCTGCGCCCCCCCAGCCATTTTTTCAGATGCAGGTACAGCGTGAGCATACACAAAAAGGTCATAACGCCATACATACGAATAAACAGCGCTGTGGCTATGGCGCCGGAAGAACATCCGTACAGCAGACCGCTGTACAGTCCCCACCACTCCCCGCTTTTTTTATCCGTTATATCATAAGCAGCCAAGAGACGTCCCAAAGCAAACATCAGGATACAACAACCCATAACCGCCGCCAGATTATAGACACAACCCATCCAGGGAGAAATTTTTCCCCTACATACGGAAGACAGGGTGTGTACCAGCATAAAATACAGCGGCGGATGATTGTCATCCTTTACATTGAAGTACACAGACAGGTAGTTGAAAGCATCCCTCTCTCCCACCGTGATATAATCGTGGAACTGTTCCCCGGTGATCCACACCGGCTGCTCATAGACATCCGCCTGGTAGGTAAGAATCTTACTTTCTCCTCTGTTCTGCAGCACATCCACCACTGTATTTTTTATATTTTCCAGCGTTTCACCCACACTGTCCCCATAGATCTCCTGCTGCATGAATTTTGCAAGGCGGCCCACAGGCTGAGTGGGCACGATCCAGGGATTGTACTCCGCGTTGCCCAGTTCAAAGGTCAGCAGTTCATCCATGTGATATCCCTGCTTCTGACTGATATAAAAGCATTGTATCAGGAGCACCGCCGCCAATACGACCAACTGCCATCTATTTCGATATAATTTTTCCTTCCACTTCACACTGGCTCCCGTCTGCCCGCTCCGGCGAGCGCAAAACTCCACAATTCCCTGGGCGAGTCATAATGCAGTACCACATACCCCTGCCGGTCATAGACCACTTCTCCTGCGGCAATCACCGGCACCTGCCCATACTGCGCCGCCTCCTGAGATGTCAGCAGAATAAAGGTCTTGCCGTCATGATACCCTTCCTGATAATATCTCACGGGGCTGGACCAGGTGAACATGTCCATCCTGTCCATCTGGTGAATATTGGCGATCTCAACCTGCCCGTCTGTCAGTTCCGTGATTATATTGCCGTTCCAGTAACTGGCATAACCGAAAGTATATCCCTGCTCTTCCAGCCAGGCGGCCACAGGCCTTTTATCTTCATTTTTGTCCTTATCTATATAGGAATAAACGCATTTTGCCGTGGTGAGTCCCAGCGCGCCGCATAGCAACAACGTAAGCAGCAGTCGGTCCAACGGCAGTTTTTCATACTCGTAGTAAATACACAGCAGCGGTAGCACAAACAAAAATACCGTGATATAATACCTTGCCACGATGGTGCTGGTGGTAAACAGAAAAACGAAAGTGTTCAGCGCAAATGCCGTCACAAAAAAGTACAGAGTCAGTCGACTATGGGCCAGCCGTACAGCGCGGTCCCGGAAATCCTGCCCTCCTGACTCCAGGTTTCCCCGTTCTCCGTCCCCATGTTCCTGTCCGGTTTCTGCCCTCCTTCGTTCCTCCGAGAGCAGCCTGCCGCATCGCACAGTCAAAAATACGATTCCTGCCAGAAAGCCAAAAGCCAGCATGGAGATCAGACCCCTGACGGACAGGAAGCCCTTTTGTTCAATATATCCAAACAACTGCAACAGATTACCCACGGTATCCTGGGTCCGTTCCAGCAGCACGCCCTGAAACACCTTGATAAAATTCGTGACATCGTACATCTGGAATTGAAACCTGCGCCCCAGCACTGTCACATTAACCAGATACCCCATACCCGCGCCCAAAAGTCCCACCAGGCTCCAGCACAGATAGGACCGCCTTTCCCCGGAAAGCACCTGCCGCGCCTGCCGCCAGGGATGTTCCGGAGACAATTCTATCCGAAGCCGCGCAAACTCACCACTCTTTCCGATATATATGCCTGCGGCGGCGAGAAGAGGCACCTGGAGGGCCAGCATATATCGCACCCCTGACAGGCCACAGACCACACTGAGCGCCACATACAGAACGCCGGTGAGGACCCTTACGGACCTTTTTCCCTCCCGGGGCTGGCAAAGGCGGAGATACATGCCGAAAGAAAGCAGGATCAGGATCACATGCCACATATAAGTATTGCCCATCTGCATATGCGTCAGAAAAGTCTCCGAAAAGGGCAGAAGCAGAATTACCGAGGAAAAAACCACCGTGCACCTGCGCAGGCCAAAGGGCTTCATGCAGAAAAAATAGGACCCCAACAGCAGCAGATACGTAGCGACATTGGTGAGCACCCGGATCACATGCCAGTCCTCCAGCAGATGGAACAGCGGCGTCATAATAAGCTGTGTGTACAATACCCGAAATTCCGTGGAGTAATACCAATTCTCCGTGGCAATCCACTTACCCTCCTGGGCCAACAGCCTGGAAAAAATCATCTCCGCCGCCATGTCCGAATCGATCCAGTGATCACCCCAGAACACATTCAGCGCCAAGAGCAGCAAAAGCACCGCCGTCAGCAGCCCCCAGGCCGTAATTTCCCGCAGGCGTTCCCTCTTATCCGTATTCGCCTTTCTTCCATCGCTCTGAAAAATATGTTTTCTCATTTTTATCCTCATTCACCTGTCCGAACCGGCGCTCTTTCAATCCGTTCCCGCTCACGGCGCCAGAAACAACAGAAATTTCTCGTTTTCAAAACAGAGTTCATATCCGTAACGCTCTATCCAGTCTTCCACTAGCCCCAGCTTGGGATTTTCCGTGATCTCCGCGATCTGGTGCTCATTAAGCCCCTGGGCGCTCAGGGCATCCGGGCCCTCGGCAATATAACTGCCCGGGCGCTTTTCCAGCAGCAGCACCGGCTTTTGCCTCTTCCCGTGGTCAATCTCCTCCGCCAGACGCCCCAGATCTGCGGCCATGACCTCATAATTGTAAGAAGGCAGATCGGGCCAGGACGTGATGGCAAAGGGCATTTGCAGATAGTAAGACATGGAGGGAATATGCCCGTAGAGTATCACTTCCCTGCCCTCCAGCCCCTCCTGCCGCACATAGGACGACAGGCTGCTGATCGCCTCTGCCCTGTCCGGGGAGGTCAGCATACCTTTTAACACCTCGTTGTCGGCAATGGGGGTATGTAGATTCTCCCCCCCGTCCCCCTCGGAAAACACATAGCCCACGCCGAATAATGTGCCCTGTACGGTAATCATAAAGAGGACGCACACCAACATGGCCTTTAACGGGAAAAAACGGATCCTCCAACATCCCTGCTTGTCTTTCCTCTCCTGCCTTCCCCCGCCCGGCTCACTCGGTATCCACCGGATAAACCTCACCAGCATCCACAGGGTGAAAGGAGCCACAAAAAACAGATTGTTGATGGCGGAATACAAATGGTTATTGCTGCCCAGAGGAGTAATCAGGATCACCAATATCCCCAGCCCACACAGCAGTTTCTCCTTCTCCGTACTCTTTTTGCGCAGAATCGTGACCGCTCCCACCGCCAGAGTAGCCGTCAGCAGCACGGCCCCCCACTGAAACGCGCTGAGTTTGGTACTGTATTTCAGGTTAAACATATTCCGGGTCATCAGATAGTAAAAGCCGCCGAACACACAGGCTACATAACCCACATGTTTTATCCACTTTCGTTTGGGGAAATCATATACGGCAAGTCCCAGAGCCAGGAAAAAGAGTATGCGCTTGATACCGGATTTCAGCTCGAACCCACCGCCTGTAATCAGTCCCAAAATGCTCCAGCCTGCGCAGACCCCATAGCCGGCGTATTTGACCCACTTTCCCTTCCCGGGAAATGACGCGTACGCAAATATGCCCACTACCACCACCAGGACCAGATATCCCAGCCATATGCAGTTCTGCAGATAGTTGCGCATCTGCTGTACCACCATGGAGTAGGCCGTATACTCCGACGCTTCCGAGGGCATGGACAGCAGACGGGCAATCCCCCGGATGTAGGTCGCCGGTCCATACTGCAAGGCAATCACGGCAAAGCCCCCTCCCAGGCCAAGCAGATAACCCGCCAGGCATTGCATCGTCTGCTTCACTGTGCGCCCCGGCTTCTGACGGCGGATCAGCGCCATGGCCCACACCGCCAATATAAGCGCCATTTCCGCCAGATTAGGGAAACGTACCAGCACATTCAGTCCCAGGCAGACACCCGCGCCTACAAAAAATCCCCGGGTTTTTTCATGGTCGTCAGACAACGCGTGGTACAGCAATACAACTCCCGCTCCCAACAGCAGATAAGTCAGATAATTGTACAGCAGAGCTGTGGGACACCAGCAGAAGCTGATCGCCAGCATCTCCCCCCAGAAGGTCATCGTCTGTGAAAGTCCCACGCGGCGGGTAAAGAAAAAATATCCCCCCAGCGCCAGCAGGCTCACAAGCAGCCCCGTGTAAATATTCATTCCCAGCATGGTACCGCCGCCGGGCAGCAATGTAAACAGATGCCCCAGCGCGTTGCCCAGATAGGTACTGAGCAGCCACATGGGGTCCATATGGTCCATATAGGTGAAGTTGCCATAGTTATACCCCGTGTCCCACCACTCCGCGCCCACCCGAATATGCCTTAGAGGGTAGAGCAGCAGCGCCAGAGGATATATTCGGCACAGGATCATCTTTATCGTCTGAACTTTTTTTCCCATAAATACGAGTCCCCTTATCCCACTTATCTTATATCCAAGAACAGGTTAATCTTCTCGTTCTACTTTATTGACGAAGTTAGAAAAAAATGTTATATTAACTAATATTTTATGCAATGGAGGAAACCGTCATGCAATTATATAAAATAAAATCCCCCTGGCCAAGACGTTTGGTCATCACCGTTCTCGCCTATCTGAGCACGCTTTCCCTGGCCAGGGTTATATCACTGAACGGAGAGGGAATCGTCTACTTTGGGGGCAAATACTTTGGCTATAATCTTTCTTCCATATTGCTGTTCGCCATTACCGCCTGGATGCTCAAACGTTTTTTTATGTTGAAAGATAAACGATTGAGACAGATATCCACTATAGGCGGCATTCTGCTGGGAATGGCAATTGTCTATGGCGGATATGCCCATTATGCCAATAATATATTCAGTTCTGTCTCCGAGACAGTTTTGCAGTTATTTCTGATCATGGGGATCAGCGCCTGCACCACCCCCGCATGTGCGGAATTGTTCCAGCTGCCTGACCGTATACAGTCGTGGTACGCCAGCAGGCAGGAAAAACAGCCCGCTGGTCGCTTCCATACTTTCATGGCCAGCCACCACTATTGCTATTTCCTGTTGATGTGGGGTATTCTCATGCTATCCTATATACCGGTGTTTCTCAGCCAATGGCCGGGAAATTTTGTGTTTGACGCTAAATACCAGCTGCGTGAAGTATGCAATAACAGTTACTCTACACACCATCCCCTGCTGCATACTCTGCTGATGGGCAAAGCCTACCAATTGGGGTTGAGGGCAGGAAATGTGTCCGCAGGTTATCAGCTTTACACCCTGCTCCAGATGTTGATTCTTACCAGCGCTTTTGCCTATCTGCTATTATATTTTTACAAAAAAGGAGTTCCCCGCTGTATTCGCACAGGTGTGTTGCTCTGGTTCGCCCTGTTTCCCATGCATTCCGCTTTCGCGATTTCCGCTACCAAGGATGTGTTGTGCGCGGCCTTCTTCCTATATTATGGGATTTTTCTTTTTCGGCTGCTGGTAGACCGGGAAAAGTTTGCCTGGCAGAGCTGCGTCGGCATGATTCTGGCTGGGGTTCTTCTTGGATTGCTGCGCAACAATGCCATTTACGCCATAATGGCATCGGGGATTATTGTACTTCTGTTTCTGAAACCGCTGAAATCCAAAGTGATGTTTCTGATCACACTGACGGCCGTCCTACTGCTACACTCGCTTTGCAGTCGTGGACTGATCCTATATGCACACGCCTATAGCCCCGATACTCAACGCGAAATGATGTGTGTGCCCCTCCAGTGTATGGCGCGGGTGGCCAGTTATCGAAAAGCGGAGCTGGACCCCGCCCTGTATGAGGAAATCTGTATGTATATCCAGGAAGAGGATATCCCCGGCTACAATCCCTATCTGGCCGATTCGGTGAAAAACAATGCCAATGAACGTCTGCTCCGCAGCAATAAACTGAATTTTTTCAAGCTCTGGCTTAAGGTTGGACTGCAATTTCCAGACGAATATCTGGAAAGCTTCATTACAAACACGATGGGGTACTGGTATCCCCTGAACCAGGGAGTATATGTCTCAGCGGATATCGCGTTTTATCATACTTTGATTGAGACAGAGTATGAGATTATCAAACGTGACTATTTTCCGCTAGTGACGGATTATTACAATTACCTGTTCTACCATATAAACTACCGCAACATCCCCATCCTGGGCTACCTATTCCGAAACGCTCCCTATATATGGCTTCTGGTACTGACCCTGCTGTGGAGCATCCTTCGAAAACGCTACCGCCTGCTGCTTTGGGGAATGCTGCCCCTGATGTATCTGGGCACCTGCTTCCTGGGCCCCATGGCTGCCCTTCGCTATATCTACTGCCTGATTGTGTGTGCACCGCTGTTGCTGCATGGCCTGACAAGTCCATGCGCAAAGCAGCGGTGACCCCGCCCGGCTATTCTTCCAGTTCCACAGTCTTGAGCAGTTCTCTGATCTCCTCTACACCCAGCCATTGAGTATTGTTGCCGGAACTGTAGGAGAAGCCCTCGGGCACTTTATGGCCCGTGGGCTGCGCCTTTTGCCGATCACTCCACACCATCTGAGGATAGACGATAAAGTGCTTATCATACTCATAAGTGTGGAAAGAGTCTTCCACGGTCACCATGATTTCATGCAGCTTTTCCCCTTCCCGAATGCCTACTTCCGGCATCTCGCAGCCGGGCAGCATGGCCTGTGCCAAATCTGTGACCTTAAAGGAAGGAATCTTGGAGATAAAGGTCTCGCCGCCCCTGGCCTCCTCCAAAGCCTTGATCACCAGTTCCACACCCTGACGCAGGCTGATCCAGAACCGGGTCATGCGGTAATCCGTTATAGGGAGCCGGTTGCCGCCGTTTTTCAGAATGCTATGGAAAAAGGGAATTACAGATCCCCGGCTTCCCGCCACATTGCCATAGCGCACAATGGAAAAGCATATATCCTTTGATCCGGCGTAAGCGTTGGCGGCTATGAACAACTTGTCCGACACCAGCTTGGTTCCGCCGTACAGATTCACGGGATTTACCGCTTTGTCTGTGGACAGCGCCACCACTTTTTTCACTCCTGCGTCCAACGCTGCGTCGATCACGTTCTGCGCGCCGTTGATATTGGTCTTAATCGCTTCGGCCGGATTGTATTCGCAGGCGGGCACCTGTTTCAACGCCGCCGCGTGAATCACATAATCCACGCCCTCAAGGGCTCTGGCAAGCCGATCTCTGTCCCGCACATCCCCAATGAAGAAACGCAGCCGGGAGGCATACTCCTTGAACTCATTCTGCATGATAAACTGCTTAAATTCATCCCGGGAATAAATGATTATTTTCCTGGGATCGTAATGCTCCAGCACATATTTGGTAAAGGCTTTTCCAAAAGTCCCCGTTCCACCCGTGATCAAAATTGATTTATTACTCAGCATATAGTCATTCTCCTTCATTATTTTTATGGTAATATCAGCTCTCGCCCATATTTTTCAGATTATAGCATAATTTTCCGCAAATTGCAATTTTTCCCGGCTATTTTATGCCGTCCCCAAGTACATCCTATATTATTTCCCCCATGCATCAGGAAATACCTCGTCGTTTCAACCCAAATGGTAAAAAATTTTCAGGAAAATAATCGTCGCATCTTGCACATTTTTGCTCAGTGAATTATAATAGTACCTATATATAACGTCAAAAAAAGGAGAATTTTTTATGAAACTTAATTTCAAAGAACTCGAAGTGCTGAAAATCTTACACGAATCTGACCACGCTCTGACCTCCACCGAGATCGTCAATTCCGATATCGACTTGACCCAGAGCACTGTACAGGCCGTACTTCGCAAATTGCTGGCCAACGAGCTGGTGGAAGTACAGGGCGTGACGTACAGCGGCAATGTACTGAGCAGGACCTTTGGTCTTACGGCAAAGTCTAAAGATATTCTCACCGACAAATTCTTACAGGATTACAGAAGTTTTCGCGCTATTATTAACATGCCGGCGGCTCTGGCAGGCATGTTCAACATGAGCGAGACGCAGGCCGAGAGAGATCAGGATATCGAACTTCTGGAGAATCTGCTGGCCGAACTTAAGAAAAAATAGGGTGCGCACTATGATTCATTTCAGTTTTTCATCGGTGCTAATGACTATAATTGTCAGCAACCTGTTGTTGGTCGCGATCTCATTGCTCTTTCGCAATGAGGATGTATTGGCGGGCATCGGATTTAAACTTACTGCGGTATTTTGTATTATCACTTTGATGCGTTTTCTGTTTCCCTTTGAGTTGCCTTTTGCAAAGACATTGATCTTTCCGGAATTCATGTCAAACGGACTGTCCGTACTGCGGCATCGGCATAATGTCTTTCCGGGTGTCTGGATATCTCTCTGGAATGTTTTTGGTGTGGTATGGCTTGCGGGAAGCATTTGTTCCCTATCCATCCTGTTCTATACGCATTGGAAATTAAGGAAACTGGTTCTGCCAAACAGCAAGGATGTCACAGATCAGGAGCCCTATGCCACCATTATTAAGGGGGTCTGCTCCGAGAGACAATGCCGAAGAATACGCATGCGCATCACCAAATTTGTGAACGCGCCCATGATTATGGGGCTTCGCAACGCGATAATCCTGTTGCCCGCAAACATAGACACCACTGATGAGGATATAATGTTTGCCCTGCGGCATGAAGTGTACCACTACTTGCATCATGACTTATGGCTGAAATTCGCTGTCAACTGCCTGGTCGCAGTCTATTGGTGGAATCCTTTTACGTACCAGTTACGCAAGCAGATCAGCATCCTTTTGGAGATGCGGGTTGACGATTCCATTATTTCCGAGGGAAGAGAATCCACCATAGGTTACATAACTACCATGGTTCACTATATGGGCGGTGATCCGGGCAGGAAAGATAACTCTACCCAACATACAGGGCTGGCTTTCCGGAGAAAATACAATATGTCACGCCGTTTCCGTATGATAGAAGGCAAGGAGCAAAAACGCGGTCATCTCTTCTCTGCGGCAATGCTGCTGTTTGTAGTTGGCCTGTACATAAGTTCCTATTTGTTTATCTGGGAAAACAGTACTTATGGGCAGGAAATTTGCGAATCGGATACCTATATTACTCCACATGATGAAGATTGCTTTGCGATCCGGAATGACGATGACACTTATACCATTTATTTTTCTGGTTGGGGATATAGTGAAACCGCTGATAGCTTGGAACATTTTCCGCGAATAAAAGTCTATTCAAGCATAGAAGACTATAACAGTGCAATCTCTAATCAGTAAATTTCCCCTCACAAAGTGCTTCAGCCTGTTAATATCCTTTTTTGATTATGATTTTTCTACATATAAGATCAAGTTGTGTCCGACAGAAGTCTAATAGGAAAAGTTCATGTAAAAATGTCATCACCGTGTATAATGTCCTTTGTTCCAAAAAAAATTTAAAATTGTTTGTCGCATCTTGCACATTTTTGCGCAAAGAATTATAATGGTATTGATTTAAGACGCCAAGAAAGGAGAGATTTATATGAAACTTAATCCAAGAGAACTCGAAGTACTAAAAATACTGCACGAGTCGGATCGAGCTCTAACCTCCACCGAGATTGTTAATTCCGGTGCGGGCTTGACCCAAAGTACAGTGCAGGCTGTGCTTCGTAAGCTACTGGCCAACGAACTTGTAGAAGTACAGGGCGTGACGCATAGTGGCAATGTGTTAAGCAGGACTTTCGGTCCCACGGCAAAGTCCAAAGATGTCCTTACAGACAAGTTTCTACAGGATTACAAAAGTTTTCGCGCGATTATCGGCATGCCCACTGCTTTGGCTGGTATGTTCAACATAAGCGCAACGGAATCCGAGAGAAATCAGGATATCAAGGATCTTGAGAAGTTGTTATCTGATCTAAAAAAACAAAAGAAATAAGGTGTAGCGTATGATTCATTTTAGTTTTTCATCCATGCTGATGACCATACTTGTAAGTAACCTGTTGCTCGTTTTAATCTCATTGCTTTTTTGCAATAATGATGTATTAACGAAAATTGGTTTCCGGTTGACAGCGATATTCTGTATTATAACCCTGATACGACTCCTGCTTCCCTTTGAATTTCCTTTTGCGAAAACATTAATCTTTCCAGCATGTGTCTCAAATCCATTATCCGTTTTAAGGCATCGGCACAATGTTTTTCCAGATGTATGGATTTCTGTATGGAATATTATTGGTACGATATGGCTGATAGGAAGTGTATGTTTCTTAATCTGCCTGTTCTACAATTACTGGAAGCTGAAAATGTTGGTTCGGATAAACAGCAGGGACGTTACTGCTCAGGAGCCTTATATTTCTATACTAAATGAGTTATGTACGGAGAGACAGCGTAAGAGAATACGCCTGCGCATTACCAAGTTTGTCAACGTTCCTATGGTCATGGGGCTTCGTAACGCTTTCATCTTAATACCTGCAAACACTGACTCCTCTAACAAGGAGGTCATGTTTGCTTTACGGCACGAGATTTACCATTATGTGCATCACGATTTGTGGTTAAAGTTCGCTGTCAACTGTCTGGTTGCCGCCTATTGGTGGAATCCATTCGCGCATATATTGAGCAGTCAAATCGGCGTCCTGCTGGAAATGCGAGTTGATGATTCCATAATCTCTGAAGGGAAAGATGCAACCATTGGCTATTTAACTTGTATGATGCACTATATGGGAAATGACCCAGACAGGGATGATACCTATTCCCGATATGCAGGACTGGCTTTTAAAAAGAAAAGTAGTCTGTCACGCCGATTCCATATGATAGAAAACAGAGGGCAGAAACATGACTATCTTTTATCTACTGTAATGCTACTTATTGCAGTAAGCCTATACATAGGTTCTTATTTATTCATATTTGAAAATAGTACCTATGGAGCAGAGATCTGCGAGTCAAGTACTTATGTTGTTCCAAGTGAGGATGACTGTTTCGCAATCCAGAATGGTGATAGTACTTATACCATTTATTTTCCTAATTGGGGATACAGTGAAACTGCCGATTCTCTGGAATATTACCCTAAAATCAAAGTTTATTCCGATAAGGAGGAGTATGATGAAACATTTAAAAATCCGTAAGTTGGCATTGATAACCACATTATGCAGTATGTCACTGTTGTTTACAACACCCAGTTTTTCCATACAGGCCTATGCTGCTTCCCCTTCTAATGAAGGAACTATATCTCCACAGGCTGATGTCTTGTCTTGGGTTTATGAACGTAGAGGTAATGAGATTTGGAAGCGTTTGTACAACACTTCCCTTGGGGTATGGGTTGGCGAGTGGATTTACTGCGGTGAAGTTGGATCTAGCGAAATGCCTTAACCAAGCACTAATAAATATTGCCTCCTGTAGAACTTTTAGCAGGCTTTAAAAATGGCTCCAGGGCATAAGCCCTGGAGCTGTTTCTTCTCTCTACATTCACCTCGTCATTTTCGGTAGATACAAAGGTATCTCATCACCTGTCTGGTCCTAGTGCTCTCTAATTCATCAATCCATACTCTTGGTACAACGCTTTTTGATCCTGCTCACTGCTGGCTGCTCTCTTCGCGTCTTCCATACGCCCATCCGCGAATAATTTTTGCATCAATGTTACCATGAGCAACTCACCCTATTCAATCAATTCCTGGGCCACCCAACACATTGACATCCGCTCTCCTTCCCCTGCCGCTGGCAGCTGGCGCTTCTATACCGGCTTCGGAGAAAGAGATAGCCGTTTCCCCTTAACAATAAATAGCAAGGGAATCCGGCCCTATTCTATTATATATTGTCATCCGGTATATAACCGTGCGGCCAAGGCGCAGTCTATCAGACGCAGACTTCTTATCCTTGCGCAAAGAATAATGATGCAATCATAATATATAATTATGTACATCAATCAACAATTTTATAGCTGATCTATGTTGATAAATCCCTTTCTGCACCAAGTTGTCACCTCCGTTTATTATATACCTTGACAGGCGAGGTATCTTGTTCTATAATTTGTTTACACCCACTATATTGGCGCGCTCACATCATCATCCTGCCAGAGTCTGCCACACCGGGGGAAAGGTCGTTCTCATGTCAATCACAGCCGATATCATCCGTGGACACACGGAGACCATCATTCTGGTCAGCCTGATGGAGCATGACAGTTACGGCTACCAGATTAATAAGGATATTCTGCATAAGACGAATAACCGCTATGAACTGAAAGAAGCCACTCTGTATACCGCCTTTCGCAGACTGGAGCAGGCGGGATACATTACCACATATTGGGGAGACGAGAAAGTGGGGGCCCGCCGCCGCTACTATTCCATCACTCAGGAGGGACGCAAGGCCTGCGAACAGGGACTTCGGGAGTGGAAAGAGGCAAAAGCGGTAATTGACAAACTGCTGGAATCCAATGAATATATGTAAAATAATAGCAAAAGGAGGGGACGCATGTAAGCGCCCGACATTATGGATAACCTTCGAATCAGAAAATACATGGATCAGTTATTTGACAACGCGCCAGTGAACCGCCGCACGCTGGAATTAAAAGAAGAATTGATAGCAAATGCCCTGGAAAAATACAATGATCTGACCCAGCGGGGCTATGTTGAGGATGAAGCCTTTCAGCTGGTCATCGGCTCCATTGGGGATGTGAAGCAGCTTTTCGCAGACCTTGGGGCGGATGACGATTATTCCCAGGCCTATTATCTCCAATGGGCGCGGGAAGCCCAGGAGAAAAAGGCCGTTTTGACTTCCATATCCGTAGGACTTTTCCTGCTGGCCATAGTTATGCTGGTCGGCTCCTTTCTGCTGTATTGGTACAATATGGAATTTATTTATATACATGGCCTGAATCTGAACCTGCTGGGAATAGGCCTTGGTCTTTTGCTTTGTATCCTGCCTGTATCGCTGCTGGTATATGCCCGCAAGATTCAACCCCCTGCTGAATTTGACTATACCGTCGGACAGACTGCTTTAAGATCTGAGAACAAAAAACAGCGCCGCAAGCGCTTCAAACAGATCAAGGGAAGTCTGGAAGGATTAATGTGGCTTCTCATTGTAATATTTTATTTTATCTCGAGCTTCACCACTTATGCCTGGCATATTACCTGGATCATATTCTTGGGCGGAGCAGCCATAGAATGCCTGTTAGATGCTCTTACCAAGATTTTCTTTCCTTTAGACATAGATTAATTTTACATACTTTTCCGCTGTCCCGGACAACTTCGGCAATTTACAAGCCAAGGAGCAATTTCCTATAAGACCAAAAACAGGGAGCAGGGTATCTCTCCCCGCTCCCAATCCGGAGCAACCAGGCAAAACCGTATCATTCAAACCGGAACCACTCAAAGTCAAAATCGCATCCCGGCAAGAACACAAATACTACTTTATGCGGTCCTTTCACCGTCTGCAAGTCGAAACTGTGGGCAGTGTATTCCTCCTCATGGGGAAATTCCACGATCTGGTTTACACTCTCCTCGCCCGTAAAACGCACATGAATCGTATTCTTAGCCAACCGTGTGCGACCGCAGATCGTAATTCTGCTTACGCCCTTCTCCCCAAAGTCCATATCCTCGTATTCCATAGACACGTTGTTGCCGATTCCCTCTATGGCCCTCTCCGTCACGGTGAAGCTGTCCCCATAGATCCGTCTGTTTTCCACTACATACAACCGGGCAAATGCCTTGTTTATCCGGGTAAACCTGAAACCGCCCAATTCCATGGAAGACTTTGTGCAGATGCAGAGCGTAGTCTGCCCACGCAGACGCTTTTTCAGCTTGTAGATCTCAGGCTGGAACACCTGCCATTTGCTCTGCTTATGGTACACACCATCATACAGCAGTTGGCTTCCCTCGTCCCCTGGCATTCCCTCCCAGAATTGAATAAACTGAGGATCATTGGAGTTGGCAAAAACAGATACCGTAATCTCATCCGAACCATAATCTCCAAAATCCAGGCCTGCATAACCCACTGCGGAAAATTCCTCCCTAGCGGTGGACGCCGCGTTCTGGATACCGCTGAGAACCGTCCCCTGGTGGCAGTTGAACAATCCTCCCACCACAAAAGCATAGGGGTCCACAGTGGCCGGTCCCATATCTTTAACGGTAAATTCCATCTGGGAGATAATCTTCACTTTGTCTGTACCGTTTTTCACCATGCAACGCACATAGAATGTCCCGTCTCCCAGAGCCGTAATAACTGCTCTGTCCCCCTGCGCCTTCACACTGGCCACATTGGTTTCTATGCCGGAGGCATTAACCGCTTTCCAAATCAGCTCCTGATCTGTGGCAAAAGTGGGATAACAGACAGCCTGTAGAGTAACCTGCTTATTCCCCGGCCCTAAAATCGTCCAGGCCCGCATTGGGTTCTCCGGCTGGGCGGCCTCAGACATTTCCTTTGGATTTTGTACCTCCTCCGGGACATGAACCAATTCCAGTTTTCGCACAGGCACAAAACCCACAGGCACCTGCGCCAGAGGCATGAAACTGTTTCGAGCGAGCAGCGCCTGACCTTCCTCCACCTCGCCGGGTTCCACCCTTATGGAGAGACCTGCGCCCCGCAGGAAATTCTCCCCCTTCATCTGCTGTATCTTGCGGACAAAGCTGCTTTTATCCTCCCGGGTATATGCAGGCAATTCTCCCAGATGAACGCTCTTCCGGGCATCCCGGACTGCAACCCGGATTTCTCCCGGGCAATCCTCCACTGCGACCATCGCCATCAATTTACCGCTGAAAAGTTTGCGGATAGTGCCCTTATAGGGATCATAATCCGTGCTGTCCCCGTTGTCCAGCCCCACTAACCGGCCCGGTCCGGTCACTTCCACCTCCACATAATCACCGGCATTTTCCACCGGACAGCCCTTTTCATCCACAGCGGAGATCTCCACAAAGAGCATATCTTTCCCATTGGCTGTCAGAGTCATGCAATCCGCCCCAATGGCCTGCACTTTCTCTGTCAGGCTCCCCTGCCAGGTCAATATTCGGTCGCCTCGCATGTTCTCCGCCTTCAATACCAACGCCGCCGAATCGCCGCTGGTGCTGTGACACTCCCGCGCCACTTCCCGGCCATCCTGATCGTATGCCACCCCACAGATCGTGCCGGGCCTGTACTCCAACACATAATCGCCGGTCAGCATTCTTCCCGCCCCCGCCTCATGGCCCAACGCACATGCGCCGCAGGATCTCCCGTCCGCAAACAATTCCACCTTGGGCTGATTGCTGGCAATCCGCACATTTATAACCTGCCCCACATTGAAGTCCCAATAGGGGAAGATATGGACAAAGGGGGCATTTATCCCGTCGGTCCATTCCCCCTTGTAAATATAATAGGCATCCTTGGGAATGCCCGCCGTGTCGATCTGTCCGAAATAACTGTTCTTAGTCTGGTAAGGGGTGGGCTCTCCGATATAGTCAAATCCGGTCCACAAAAACTGCCCGCAGGAATAGGGCGTGTCCCTGTCCATGGTGATACAGTACTCCTCGTTGACCGCTCCCCAGCTGGTGGCGCTGTTTCCCAGAGAGGAACACTGCTCGTCCTCGTCTGTCAATATAGACCTCTCCAGGGGAAAATGATAGATTCCCCGGCTCTTTACTACAGAAGCCGTCTCACTGCCGTAAATCACCCAGTCCGGATGTGCCCCATGATGTTCTTCATAGTAGCGCTCCGCATAGTTATACCCCGCCATCTTGGTGATATCCGCACATTTCTGCGCGCCCTCCCAAGGCATGAAATTGCTGCCGATGGTGCAGGGAGCATTCCCTCTGGGATCATTTTCCCTTACATAGCCCACCAGCCTGCGGGTGATCTCCTGTCCGTGTTCACTGGCATGTGTGTCATAAATCTCGTTGCCGATACTCCACATCAGCAGACTCACATGGCTGCGGTCCCGGCGAATCCAGCTTCGCACGTCCGTCTCTGCCCAGTCCACGAAAAAACGGGCATAATCATATGGGGTCTTAGGCATCTCCCACATGTCAAAAGCTTCCGCAACTACCAGAAATCCCAACTCGTCCGCCAGTTCCATAACCTCCGGCGCAGGCATATTGTGAGTAGTGCGCAGGGCATTTACGCCCATGCCACGCAGTTTCAAAAATTTCCTGCGCATAGCCTCTTTGGAAAAAGCCGCCCCCAGAGCGCCCAGATCATGGTGTTCGCAGACGCCGTTCAGCCGTAGTTTCCGGCCGTTGAGCAAAAACCCCTGCTCCGGCACAAACTCTTTGCTGCAAAATCCTGTCTTAAGATGCTCCCGCTGCGTCACCTTTCCGTCCTCCAGCAATTCCACACGCAGGGTGTACAGACAGGGATCATCCACGTCCCAAAGTCTGGGAGTTTTCACCATGTAGCAACTGTTAAAGCGCGCGCCGGATTCCAGCCTGCGCCCGTCCGGGGTCTGCACTACCCGCCCGTCCGCTTCAGCATTTTCATGATTGCATTCCACCGTGTGCTGCCAAATCCAGGTGTCCCCTGATACCGGATCTTCAGCGGCTGCTTTCCCCACAGACTCGCTATCCGCGTTCCCCGTCAATGTATAGCGAATCTGGTATTTCCCTGCCATAAGGTCCGGCACCCCGCTCTGTCCGTGCGCCAGTTCCGTCTCTATCCGCAGCCGGTAGTCCTGCTCTGTCTTCTCCACGGACACATAGATTCCGTCGCTGGCTATATGCACCTGGGGCACTGTCACCAGCCATACATTCCTATAGATGCCAGCACCGCTGTACCAGCGACTGTTGGGTGCCTGGTGAACCACCCGCATGACCAGCCGGTTTTCTCCCTCCCCCAGAGCCTCCGTCACATCATACTCAAAAGTGGAATAACCATATTTCCACTCTCCCACGAGGCAGTCATTGATGTATAGGGCTGAATCCATATACACGCCGTCAAAACGCAGGCGGATTCTCTCCCCGGCCTTTTTTTCTACCTTCCAATCCTTCACGTACCAGCCGATACCATCTTCATACAGCCGATCTGTGTGCCAGATCAGCCAATCATGGGGCAGAGCCACCGGCTGTAGATCCCTCTGCCATATTTCCTTCTGTTCATACGCCACGCCCAGCGCAGTTCTGGCAAACTGCCATTCTGTGTTAAAAAGCACCTTCCGATTCATTATTACCTCCTTATGGCATATGAATATATGAGATATTTGCAGTGTTGCCTTTGGTAAAAACAGCTTCAAAAACCGGAATGCGTATCTTTTAAACCTGCATCTGCTTTATCAATGCCTGTACATTTGTGGGGATATCTCCTCCGAAGACAGCCGAACCCGCCACAATCACATTAGCCCCAGCTTTCAGGGGAACAGAAATATTTTCCGCCGTCACTCCACCGTCAATCTCCACATCCACCCTCAGACCCTTCTCCGTGATGGCATTTCTCACCCGCCGGATTTTATCCGTGCAGCTGTCCATGTATTTCTGCCCTCCAAAGCCCGGTTCCACAGTCATCACCAGCACCATGTCCACCTGTTCCAGCCAGGGAAATACCTCCTCCACTGGCGTGCCCGGTTTAATGCTGATCCCCACCCTGGCTCCGGCCTGCCGGATGGCGTCTATGGTCTCCTGTATATGCTCTGTGGCTTCCAGATGAAAAGTCACCATGTTAGCACCGCATTTGACAAACTGTGCGGCGTACCGCTCCGGCTCCTGTATCATAATATGCACATCAAAAAAGATGTCAGTCCGCTTCCGCAGGGAAGTGATCACTGGCATCCCGAAAGAGATGGAGGGCACAAATATGCCATCCATCACATCTATATGTAAGTACTGCGCGCCCGATTGCCGGACCTGCTCTATCTGCCGCCCCAGCTGCCAGAAATCCGCAGCCAGAATGGAAGGGGATAAAATATTCATTGACATGTCCTCAACTTTCTTTCCGCACTTCATCAGAAGTACTCTGTTTGTTCACTGAATATTTTACCAAATTCCCCCCTATATAGCAACTGTTTTCTGGCGCATGGCGGAAGCAAAACCACGGACGCGTCACCTCGGATCAATGGATCAGCGCCATGCGATCCGCCACATCCCGCTTGAGGATTTCCCAGGCGTCCTCATGTTCCACATAGTACAGAGGACATTTCTTTCCGCCGCAGTCATAATGCCGCAGAATATCCTCCGGTTCAAGTTCATATGTATTCACCAGCCATGCCAGCAGCTCAATCAGACTGTCGTAAGTCTCCTGGGTGAACTGTCCGTTCTGATTCTTAAAACAGCACTCTATGGATATGGAATCCATGTTGCGGGTCTGTACCGCATAGGCCATCTCATCCAGAGGCACAATCTGTAGGATCTCCCCATTGATACCGATGATAAAATGAGAACTGGCGCCCGGGACATCATGGTTATCTTTCAGATTCTCAAAATAACTCCTGTTTTGGGCGGCACTGGTATTCGGATTGGCAGTGTAATGTACAAAGATGTTTTTGACTTCATCCAGCGGTTCACCGGGGCGGGAATATTCGCTGATTGTCAGAAAATCCTCCGTCCATTCCGGATGCAGCATATACTGGCTTTCCGGTATGCCCTGGACCCTCCCCCACACAAAGTCCTCTCCCGCTCCCTCCGCCTGTACCTGCGGCATGGTTTGTCTGCCCGTCTCCTCTTCTATGCCCTGCTCCGGTGCCGTCTGCCACAACTCCAGTGCGGCGTATGAGGTTCCGGTCAGCAGGATACACAAAAGTATCGCCAATAACTGTTTTTGAAAACGCAGACGGCGCTTTTTTCGGGCCAAAATTTTTGCCAGCTTCTGGCTTTGCCTCTCCTGCATGGTCTGCGGATGTTTTGCAACGGTCCTTGTGGGACCTTTCTTTCTTCCGCTCATCCGTTCCTGCGCGCTTTTCCCCGGCGAACCCGTTTCTCCCTGGCGAGCCCGCCTTTGACTGGCTGAAATCAAATATACATGTCCGACCTGCCCACCGGGTGCCTGGCCCTGTCTCCTTCCGCTCTGATACATCTGTTCCCGCTTGCTTCCTCCCTGGTTTGCCTGCCTCTGTCCGCTCTCTCCTGAGACAGCCAGCCTTTGCCTACTCTCTCCCGATACCGTCTGCCTCTGTCCGCTCCCTCTTGGTGCCGCCTGTCTCTGTCCGCTCTCTCCCGATACCGTCTGTCTCTGCCTGCTTCCCCCCTGCCAGCATTCAGACACGAGATTAGCCATCTGATCTCTGGTCCGAGTATCCGCCCTCAGATCGATAGTCCCCCCCCTGGGGCCCCGTCTAATACTTTGCCGCAAAAAAGAAAAATCCAGTTCGTCGTCATCCTCATCAAATGCTGCCCCCATATTACAATTCCTACCCTCTTTCTCTGTCGTTTATGGGATAAGTATAACATGCATTTGCATCATAATCCTCTATTAATTCTTAAATTATCTTAAGAATTTGTGAAGAATCATCCTCTTGATCTCGTGCTATTTTAGCTAATGGCAGAGAAAAACTGCCGCTTCCGCAGATTATTTTCTGCTTTCGCGACAGTTCCTTCTTCCTTATGTTTTTACTTCCGATAAGTCACATTACAGAAATTCCTTAACCGACTTATACACGCCCTCGGCGTCCAAACCATATTTTGCCACCAATGCTGCGGCGGAACCGGACTCGCCAAACACATCCTGCATACCCAGCTTCTTCACAGGAGTAGGCAGATTTGCGCACAGGCAGTCACATACCGCGCTGCCTAAACCACCGATCACGGAGTGCTCCTCCACGGTCACTACCTTGCCGGTCTTTTTGGCGCTGTTCAAAATGATCTCTTCATCCAGAGGCTTGATGGTGCAGATATTCACCACCTCGGCGCTAATACCTTCCGCCGCCAGTTTCTCCGCCGCACCCAGAGCAGAGTCCACACAGATGCCGGTAGCTACGATGGTCACATCGCTGCCTTCCCTTACCACTGTACCCTTGCCGATCTCAAACTTATAATCGGGCCGGTCATTGATCACCGGTACCGCCGCACGCCCAAACCGAATATACACGGGGCCTTCATACTCCAGAGCCGCGCGCACCGCCGCCTTGGCCTCCACATCATCGGAGGGGCACATTACCACCATGCCGGGAATCGTCCGCATCAGCGCCAGATCCTCATTACACTGATGGGTTGCTCCGTCCTCGCCCACGGTGATGCCGGCGTGGGTGGCGCCAATCTTTACATTCAAATGAGGATATCCCACGGAGTTACGCACCTGCTCGTAGGCACGTCCCGCCGCGAACATGGCAAAGGAACTCACAAAGGGAATCTTGCCTACGGATGCCAGTCCTGCCGCCACACCTACCATATTACACTCCGCAATACCGCAGTCGATATGTCTGTCGGGATACGCTTTCTTAAAAATACCGGTCTTGGTAGCGGCTGCCAGGTCGGCATCCAGCACTACCAGCTGCGGGAACTCTTCGGCCAGTTCCTTGAGCGCGTTTCCATAGCTTTCACGCGTTGCGATTTTCTTGATTGTGTCTGCCATTACGCCTGCTCCTCCTTCTCTAATTCTGCCGCGATCCTGTCCAGATCGGCCATAGCCACTGCGTACTCCTCATCATTGGGAGCCTTGCCGTGCCAGTCTACGCTGTTCTCCATAAAGGAAACCCCCTTGCCCTTTAAGCTGTGCATCACAATGCAGGTGGGCATTCCCTTGGTTTCTCTGGCCTCCTTAAACGCCGCCCTGATCTGGTCAAGATCGTGGGCGTCAATATTGATCACATGGAAGTTAAACGCCTCAAACTTCTTATCAATGGGATAAGGAGAACAGACCTGGTCAATGGGGCCGTCAATCTGTAGATTGTTGTTATCCACAATCACACACAGATTGTCCAGCTTGCGGTGTCCGGCCAACATGGATGCCTCCCACACCTGCCCCTCTTCCAGTTCACCGTCGCCCAACATAGTATATACACGGAAGTCTCTGTTGTCCAGCTTCGCGCCCAGCGCCATGCCGACTGCAGCGGAGATACCCTGTCCCAGAGAGCCGGAGGACATATCCACGCCGGGAATATGTACACAGGGATGACCCTGTAGATAGGAACCGAGCTTCCGGAGAGTGGTCAGATCCTCCACCGGAAAATATCCCCTGTTCGCCAGGGCAGAGTACAGGCCGGGAGCTGTATGCCCCTTGGACAATACAAAACGATCCCTGTCCTCCTTCCGGGGATTCGCCGGATCAATATTCATCTCCTCAAAATACAGGAATGTAAACATGTCTGCCGCTGACAATGATCCGCCGGGATGTCCTGCCTTTGCACTGTGTACCGCAGTGACAATGCCCTTGCGAACGTCATTAGCATGCTTTTTCAGCTCTAAATTGTTCATTGCTTCCTCCTTCTGCCACCCCCTGGCGGCACAATCTTTTTCTGACTATAATACTAGCATAAAACAGATTCCCCGTCTATACAAAGTAGTAAAATGTCCCATGATTCGCTCATTATTGCTCTTTCTGTCCGTAATAGGCATTCGCTCCATGCTTGCGGTAATAATGTTTATCCTGCAATTCCTGGGGAGCAGGCTGTATCCTTGGATTGATGGTCTCCGCGCGGTATGCCATCTTGGCCACCTCCTCCAGCACCACGGCATTGTGTACCGCGTCTTTTGCATCCTTGCCCCAGGCGAAGGGACCATGGTTCTTGCACAACACCGCAGGCACTGCCATAGGATCTTTGTTCAGGCGTCTGAACTCACTCACAATCAAAAGTCCCGTGTTCTCCTCGTAGGCATCCTCGATCTCCTCCCTGGTCAGGCATCTGACACAGGGAACCGCGCCGTAAATATAGTCGGCATGGGTGGTTCCATAGCAGGGGATGTCCCTGCCCGCCTGGGCCCAGCTGGTGGCATAGGATGAGTGTGTGTGTACCACACCGCCGATTTCCGGAAATGCCTTGTACAACTCCAGATGGGTGGCAGTGTCCGAAGAGGGATTGTATCTGCCCTCCACTTTGTTGCCGTTTAAGTCCATAACCACCATATCCTCGGGCTTTAATCTGTCATACTCCACTCCGCTGGGTTTAATTACGAACAGACCGCTCTCCCGGTCAATGGCGCTCACATTGCCCCAGGTGAAGGTTACCAGGCCATAGCGGGGCAAATCCATATTCGCCTCATATACTTTCTGCTTTAAATCCTCTAACATTTTATATCCCCCTGTTTAAATTTGATTTGTTCCTTCCGGGCGCACACCCTGTCGCCCCGGAGCGGGCTGAAACATTTCCGCTTTTCTGCTACGCCGCTTAGTTCAGTCCCACTACTGCCGCCTTCTCCGCAGGCAAAGTCGCCTTATACTTCTCTATAAACGCGTCAAATCCAGCCACATCCTCCGCCTTGGGCGCAATGGTCGTGCCGCTCTGCCCCGCAAAGATCCTGTCTGACAGGTAATCCGGCAATGTCTCCCCCGCTTCCTTCTCCGCCATAAAGCATGCCAGTACCGCCATGCCCCAGGCGCCGCCCTCGCTGGCAGTATCCATCACAGTCACCGGCGCGTTCATGGCCGCCGCCATCAGCTGCTGTCCCACCACCGGAGTTTTAAACAGACCGCCGTGGCCCATCAGGGAGTCCACCTCAACCTGCTCTTCCTTCAGCAGGATATCGTTACCGATCTTCAAAGCCGCCATTGCGCTGTATAAATGGCTCCGCATAAAATTCGCCAGGCTGAAACGCGCGTCGGGAATGCGCACAAACATGGGTCTCCCCGCATTTAATCCCGTCACCGGCTCGCCGGAGAAATAATTGTATGCCATCAGACCGCCGCAGTCGGGTTCGGCGGTAAGGGCCTCCCTGTACAGGGTGCCATACAGTTCATTCCTATCCGGCTTCATACCGAATTTTCCGGCAAACTCCTCGAACAGACCTACCCAGGCATTCAGGTCGGAGGTGCAGTTGTTGCAATGTACCATAGCCACAGGGTACCCGTCCGGTGTGGTCACCATGTCGATCTCCTCATGGACCCTGCTCAAAGCATGTTCCGTCACTACCATGGAAAAGATGGATGTACCCGCAGAGATATTACCGGTACGCACCTTTACGCTGTTGGTAGCCACCATACCGGTACCTGCGTCTCCCTCCGGAGGGCACATGGGCACACCTGCCTCCAGTTCGCCGTCAGGGTCCAGCAGCCGGGCTCCTTCTACAGTCAAAGAACCGGCCGCCGCGCCGGCGGGCAGCACCTTGGGCAGGATATCTCTTAACTTCCAGCCAAATCCACAGCCCGCAGTCAAATCGTCGAACTGCGCCACCATATTCCCGTCAAAATCGCAGATCTCAGAGTCAATGGGAAACATGCCGGAAGCCTCGCCCACGCCCAGCACCTTTTCCCCGGACAGCTTCCAGTGTATGTACCCTGCCAGAGTGGTGAAAAAGGCAATATTCTTTACATGCTCCTCGTTGTTTAAAATCGCCTGATACAGATGAGCGATGCTCCACCTCTGAGGGATATTAAAGTTGAACATCGGCGTCAGCTTTCCACAGGCCTCGGCAGTCATGGTATTCCTCCAGGTACGGAAGGGCACCAGCAGTTCTCCGCTCTCATCAAAGGGCATATAGCCATGCATCATACCGGAGAAGCCCAGTGCTCCCAGTCGGGTCAGGGCCACCCCGTACTTACTCCGCACATTCTCTTTCAGGCTCCTGTAGCAGCCCTGTAACCCCTTCCAGATATCCTCAAGGCTGTAAGTCCAGATATTGTTCTCCAGACGATTCTCCCAGTCATAGGTGCCCATGGCCACCGGCTGGTGAGTCTCGTCCACCAGCACCGCCTTGATGCGGGTGGAACCAAACTCAATGCCCAGTACTGCCTTTCCAGACAAAATTGTTTCCTTGCTCATATTTACCCTCCTGTTTTCTTTATTCCTGCATACAGCCGGTCCGGTGAAAAACGTTGTGCTCTTCCGCCAGCTGCCGCAGGGTTCCACTCTCCGCCATATGGGACGGAGATATGCTTCTTGCTTATGTCGGACCACGCGAGTCCCCTACCTCCAGTATAGAGCCTTACAGGTCTACCGGTCAATATGCTTTAGCCAGATTTTAAATATTTAAGTACATATTGTACTATCAGTACCCCAGCCGGTTCAGCACATCCTGCGCCTTTTCGTTGCCCTGCCCGGCCGCTTCCGTGAACCACTCCACAGCTTCGGGTACATCCTGCGGCACTCCCAATGCCTTGAGATACATGACTCCCATCATATACTGGGCGCTGGCATTGCCCTGATCCGCCGCTTTGCCGTACCATTTCAGGGCCTTTTTGTAGTTCTGTTCCACGCCTCTGCCGTTTTTGTAACACATTCCCAGATTAAACTGAGCGTCCACATGCCCCTGGGCAGCGGCTTTTTTATACCATGCCACGGCTTTCTCTTCATCCTGGTCCACACCTTCCCCTTTTTCCAGACAGTATCCCAGGCTGAACTGGGCGTTAGCGCTTCCCTGCCGGGCCGCTTTTGTATACCATTTAACGCCCTGGATGTCGTCTGCCTCCACACCGATCCCGTTCCGGTAACAGACCCCCAGACAATATTGGGCGGAGGCATCTCCCTGCCGGGCGGCTTCCGTATACCAACGGACCGCTTCGCTATCATTCTGTTCCACTCCCCGTCCGCCGTAATAGCATTCCGCCAGGGTGAACTGCGCATCCACGTCTCCCTGCCGGGCCGCCTCCGTGTACCACCGGACCGCCTCGGCCTGATCCTGCTCTATCCCTTTTCCCCGGTCATAACAATGCCCCAGGGCAAATTGGGCGGCAGCATGGCCTTGCCGGGCCGCTTTCCCATACCATTCGGCCGCCTGAGTGTCATCCTGTTCCACTCCCGTGCCGTACCCATAACATACGGCCAACGCGAACTGAGCCGGAGCGTGGTCCTGGCGGGCTGCGAGACCATACCACCGGGCCGCTTTCACCTCATCCTGCTCTACGCCTGTTCCCTGTTCAAAGTTGACTCCCATGTTGTACTGGGCTGCGGCATAGCCTTGCAGGGCCGCTTTCTCACACCACTGTGCTGACTGGACGCTGTCCTGCGTTACCCCCTGCCCACAGTCATACATATTTGACAGAGCAAATTGCGCGTCCGCGTCTCCTTGTCTGGCGGCTTTCTCAAACCATTGCAGGGCCAGGGCGTAATCCTGCTGTACCCCCCAGCCATCTCTGTAATAAACGCCCAGATTATACTGGGCATCCCTATCCCCCTTATGCGCCGCCTTTTCATACCACTGTACCGCTTTTCCATAGTCCTGCTCCACGCCTATCCCCTGGCTGTAGCAGTACCCCGTATGGTACATGGCCTGTGTGATTCCCATCCCCGCCGCCTTCTTATAGTATTCCACAGCGACAGAATAGTCCTGTTGCACACCATTCCCATAATAATAGCAGTGCCCCAGATTGGATATGGCATGGGAAGAATTATGCCCGGCTGCTTCCTCATAATATGTCACCGCCCGGGCGTAGTCCTGCAAAACCCCTCTGCCGTTATAATAACAGCTTCCCAAGGCACACAGCGCGTCCCCGTCTCCCTGGGCGGCGGACTTTTCGTACCACTCCAACGCTTTTCCGTAATCCTGCTCCACTCCCACCCCCTTCTCATAGCATTGCCCCAAACAGTATTGGGCGCTCTGGTGTCCCTGTCGGGCGGCAGTCTCATACCACTGCACGGCCTTTGCGGTGTCCTTGGGCACTCCCTTTCCCGCTTCATAGCAGATGGCCAGATTCTGCTGGGCATCCACGTCGCCCCCCTCCGCGCCCTTTATGTACCAGTACACGGCTTTCTCCCAGTCCCGGGGCACTCCCTGTCCCATGTCGTAGCAATAGCCCAGACTACGCTGCGCTGCCGCATTCCCCTGCAACGCCGACTTCTCAAACCATGCCACGGCGGCGGCAAAATCCTTGGGAACATGCACTCCCCATTTGTAGCAGTTCCCCATCATATCCTGGGCGGGCGCATAGCCTGACTCTGCGGCGATCCGGCACTCCTCTACATCAAACCCTTTGTCCCCCCACATCAGGTCATACACCACGGCATCCTCTCTGTCTGTCATTCAATCGTTCCTCCTCTTCCCTATCCGGTAGCGCACATCGTCTACAGATATGTCATCACGCATTCTGTCCGACAAAATTGCGCGCGTAACTTCACATCTATTATACAGTTGTATAATAAGAATCGCAACACAAATTCCCCCGTTCGTATCCGGCAGACCGATTCAAAACATCCCGCCTACAGCCGCATGATGGACAATGTCTGCCGCATATAATGCATCAACATCCGCTTTCATGGAGTCCGCCTTGAAAAAACACTACAAGCTTACCTGGCGGCAGATTCTGACAGGTACCGGTCTGCTGCTGCTCTTCGCCATCCTGACCTTACTTTTATCCGGTCCCCGCCGCAATGAAGAGAAGTTTCAAAATGCCGCGCAGGAACTGTTCTGTCAGGAAATGATACATAATACTCTGAATATGCACTACACCATCGCCCATCCCGAGGATTTCGGCATTGGGAAATATGAGGCCCGGCTCCCGGGTTATGTCCCCGGTGTGGGGGAGTCCCAACAGGAGGAGCTGGAAAAGCAGGTAAACTTCTGGAAAAAAATGTCGGACTGCGGTCTGGACGACCAGGATGCCTACACTCGAAAACTTTTAGCCCTCTCCCTGGAAAACTCCCTGAAAATGCAGTCCCATTCTTATTATGACGAGCCCCTCTCCCCTGCTTCCGGCATGCAGAGTCAACTTCCCATTCTGCTGGCAGAATATACTTTTCGGACCGCAGGGGATGTGGAGGACTATCTGACGCTTTTGTCTCAATCCGGCGAATATTATGACAGCCTGCTGGTCTATGAGCAGGAAAAAGCGGCAGCCGGACTGCCCATGAGTCAATCCACAGCCAGGAAAGTACGGCAGCAATGCCGACAGATTCTGACCGGGGAAAGTCTGGCTCAGGGCAATCACTTCCTACAGACCACCTTTCAGGAGCGGATAAACGACCTGTATATCCGCCAGGGAATTGACCGTAAGACGGCCCTCTCCGCCATACACCGCAATAATGAACTGCTTTCCTCCGTGCTGCTGCCCGCCTATAAGAGACTGGATCAGGGACTGTCGAGACTCTCGGAGCAGTATGGAGCAGGCGTCGGGTCTTCCGACAATCCCTATGACAATATACAGAAAGAATCCGGCGGCTTTGACAACGTCCTGCCCCGGGGACTGGCCACCTACCCGGAAGGACAGGATTACTATCGCCAGCTGCTGATCGCTGAAACCGGCAGTTACCGTCCCCCCGAGGAGCTGTATGACATGCTAAAAAATCAGCTGCTATACGAGCTTAACACCCTTCGGCAGCTGATTGCGGAGCACCCCTCCTGCGCACTCCCCTCCGCCCAGGAAGAATGTCTGGCCGCCTTCCCCTATACACAGCCATTGCAGATGCTGGAAGATCTGCAAAAACGAATGTCCGGAGATTTTCCCAGCCTGGCAGTTGGCGGACAGCAGCTCCCCACAGTGACCGTCAAGACGGTCTCTGACTCCCTGGCTGACTACACTGCCCCGGCCTTCTATCTGACACCGCCCCTGGATGACACTTCCGCCAATGTAATTTATGTCAACGAAAAAGATATGCCAAATGTCCTGGAATTGTACACCACTCTGGCCCATGAAGGATATCCCGGTCATCTGTACCAGTCCGTATACAGCCGCCGGTATCTGGCTGAAAAGGGGACTGCCCCCGTGCGCCAGCTGCTCAGTTACGGCGGCTATCAGGAAGGTTGGGCTCTTTATGTGGAATTTATAGCCTATGATTATGCCTGCAATCTACTTGGTGAGCTCGGACAGCAGGATGCCTCCTGGTACATGCAGGCCGAGAAGACCAACCGCAGCCTATTGCTCTGTCTCTATTCCCTTCTGGATCTGATGATTCACTATGAAGGAGCTACATGCGAACAGATTGCCGCCGTGCTTGACAACTTCGGTATCGACGATCCTGATGCCGCTCAGGCAATCTATTCCTATATTGCGGAGGAACCAGCCAATTATCCCCAGTACTATGTAGGATATCTGGAAATACTGGAACTTAAGGAAAAAGCCCGCGCCCAATGGGGAGCGGACTATACCGACCTGCGTTTTCATACTTTTTTCCTGAACATGGGGCCGTCAGATTTCACCAGTCTGGCGGACGCGCTGAAATCCTTCCCCTGATTTCAGTGTTTACTCTTCTGCCATGCTCTCCAGATATCCCCGGTCCCACAGAAGTATTTTCAGCTTTTGGGCCACCTCCACCGCCGGACGGGTAAAGTACTGATTGGTCATCACCACGCCCACCATGCGGTCATAATAATCTCTGCCGGCGTATACCTCCTGCACCGCCTTAATCCCCACCGGACCGTCATAGCGTTTGCACTGGAACGCGTAAGTCACACCCCCCAGTTCCGCCAGAATATCCACGCCATAATCCCCGCTGCCCCGGGTGACCTCCACTTCCAGAAACCCCGCCCGGCGCAGCAGGTCCGCGCAGTAGTACTCAAACGCATGCCCCTCCATCAGATCCATATCGCAGGGACGTCCGCGCCTGGCTCTCCGCAGCGCCAACAGCGCCGCAATCGCAGGCAAAGCCAGCGCAAGAACGGCAATGCTTATGTATATTATTCTCTCTGACATTGTAATCATTTCTTTCCCCTCAACCCATAAGGCACTTATTGACCGTCTGCCTGGTCAATTCTGTTCCGGTAAACCTTAAAATCTTCTGTCCTGGCCGCATATTTGAGCCATCCGCCCAAAATTTCCCCTTTGGCCTACGCGACGATTTGTCTTCTTACTCATCCTGCCGCCTGCGCACAGGAGACACCAGACGCTATAATCTCTTCGTAGAGAAATCGCCTGCCTGTGTTCAATTGTATTTTGAATAAGACGCATAGATTTGTCGATACTCTGAAAAGTGAATGGAATCGCTTAAAGTGATAAGAAATAGATGCTTTAAAATATAGTAGCATATGTGGCATGAAATAGCAACCGTCTTTTAACATTTGCTTGCTTTTTCGGTGACCGTTCTATGATAGTCCATGACAAAGACATGAAAAAAGAAGCTCGCCACTCCGCTGGCCCTGATCGGACTGGGGGCGGGGTTTGAGGGGCGCAAAGCGCTGAAACTGATAAAACCCACTTTGACGGCCACGTTTATAAAGCTGGTGGCCCTACCCGCTTTGTTTCTGCCTTTTGCCGTCCGGCTGGGCTTTCGGGACGAAAAGCTGGTTGCTCTGTTGATTATGCTGGGCGCCCCCACCACAGTGAGCTGCTATATAATGGCAAAAAATATGGGGCATGAGGGCGTGCTTACTTCCAGCGTGGTAGTGGCCGCCACCTTCCTAAGTTCCGTAACCCTCACGGGAATCCTCTTTGTGCTGCGCGGTATGGGATCTATCTAAATCCTTCTGCCCCAGCCCGGTTACACTATTTTCCTGTCCTCCGGAGATTACCGGCGCTGCTCAAATACTTGTAAAAGGTATCCGCCGCAGGGCTTCTCCCCCGCCCGCTATCCGAGACAATCTGTATGGACCGTGCGGGAAGTTCGTCTTCCAGGGGTATTTGCACCAGTCTCCCCTCCTTTAACAATGGAAGCGCCAACTCTTTTGCCATAAAGCCGATTCCAAAATTCTTTTCGATCAGCGGAAGCATGAGGTCTGACGTAGCCACTTCCATATCAAGTTCCATATCCACATTGTGCCTGATGAAAAAGTCCTTATATAATTCATGGGTTGCCGTCCCCCTGCCCAGACCGACCCATGGATAGTCTTTGATATCCCGCAGCCTGGGAGACATTTTCGCAAGATCCCCATATTGTCTTCCCCCCACCAGCACCTCCTGAAAATCCAACACATTCTCGCGGCGCAGATTCTCAGGGACCTCGAAGGGCGTTGTGACAACAGCGAAATCCTGTTTGCCAGCTGCCAGCTGCCGGATTGTCTCCGGGGTGGTATGATTGTGAATCCGAATCCGGATGGCAGGATATTCCGTCTTAAATCCATGCATGGCCTCCAGTAAAAAAAGATGAAGCGCCGTCTCCGTGGCCCCTATATCCACCGTTCCGAATCTCCTGGCATCCAGCCCGCATATCTCCTCCTGGGCGCCTGTCAGATGCCTATAGGCCACTTCCACATGAGCGTATAGACGTCTGCCCTCCTCGGTCAGACTGATTCCTCTCGCCTCCCGGACCATCAGCCTGCAATTCAGCTGTGTCTCAAGCAGCTTCATAATTCTGGTCACATTCGGCTGATTGCTTCGAAGCGCCGCCGCAGCTTTGGTAATGCTTCCATATTTCCCCACATAATAGAAGATCTTATAGTACTCAAAATTTATATCCATATATTTTTTATATTCCCCATATATCAAATATACATTTTTCGTATTGTAACTGGAATAGTATAATCCGTTTTGTGAGAATTGTAAAGCATATCGATTCTCCGTGGGCCTCTGACACAAAGGCGGAACCGAAACGCTGGCATACCGAAAATAGAGAAAGGATGGATCTGTCTATGAATAAGGATTTGACTGTGGGGAATCCCCGGAAAGTTCTGTGGTCGTTCTGCATACCCATGTTTGGCAGCATTGTATTTCAGCAATTGTACAATATTGCCGACTCTCTGGTAGCAGGCAAGTGCATCGGAGAGAGGGCTCTCGCGGCCGTGGGCAACAGCTACAATATCACGCTTATTTTCATCGCCTTTGCCTTTGGCTGCAATATCGGCTGCTCCGTCGTTGTATCGCAGCTGTTCGGAGCCAGAGATTACAATACCATGAAGTCCTCCGTCTTCACCGCCCTGATTGCCAGCGGCGTTCTGTGCGGTGTTCTGATGACTGCGGGACTGCTCTCCTGCAACGCACTGCTGCTGCTCATGAAGACACAGCAGGAGATCATAGCCGACTCCTCCCTGTACCTGCGGATCTATATATGGGGACTCCCCTTTTTGTTCTTCTACAATATAGCCACTGGCATATTTTCGGCGCTGGGGGACTCCAAAACACCCTTTGTCTTCCTGATCTTCTCGTCATGTGCCAATATCCTGGCGGATATCCTATTTGTAAAATATTTCTCCATGGGCATAGCGGGAGTCGCATGGGCCACATTCCTCTGTCAGGGGACCAGCTGCGTTTTATCGCTGGCGCTGCTGATAAATCGTCTGACAAAGATAAAGACCACAGGAAGCGTTGCGGTATTTTCCTGGCGGCTCTTGCGTAAAATATCTATTATCGCCATCCCCAGCATTCTACAGCAGTCCTTCATTTCCGTAGGAAACATGATGATCCAGGGATGCATCAACAGCTTTGGCGTCAGTGTGGCCGCCGGATATTCAGCTGCCGTAAAGTTGAACAATCTGGTAATTACATCTTTTACCACTATCGGTAACGGAATTTCCAATTTCACCGCTCAGAATCTCGGAGCCCACAAATATGAGAGGATTGGAGAGGGGTTCCGGGCGGGACGAAAACTGGTGTGGGGTCTGTGTATCCCTTTCTGCATTGCCTATATTGCCCTGGGAAAATATCTGTTACTGCTGTTTATGGATCCGAGTTCCGTGGAGGCCTTATCCACTGGCAGGCAGTTCCTTTGGGTTCTGTCCCCGTTCTATTTTGTAGTCGCCCTCAAGCTGGTGGCCGACGGGATTCTCCGGGGCATCAGCGCCATGGGGCAGTTTATGGCGGCCACTTTCACCGATCTGCTTCTGCGCGTGGCGCTGTCCTTCGCCCTCTCGGCCCTGACCGGCTCTCCTCTGGGCATATGGTGTTCCTGGCCCGTGGGCTGGATCATCGCCACCGGGCTGTCACTTTTCTTCTACCGCAAGCAATGCCATACTCTGAGAGCCTGACGAGCCGGTCCACATTGTACGCTCTCTCCTCTTACAGCGCATAATGTGGACCGGCCCCGTTCACTCTTGAAAAGCAGAAACACCTTACATCATCCCCTTTGTCAGCACCAGACTCATGACTGCGCTGACCGTCAGCGACAACAGAGCGCCTGAGAGCGTGTAGCGTGTCTTTGTGACCCTTGCGGCCAGATAGTACACACTCATGGTATAAAAGCAGGTCTCCGGTATGGTGTCAATAGGGGGAAATACTTTTCCCTCCTCTGGGACGATTT
>CANSPM010000037.1 GCA_947648875.1 uncultured Lachnospiraceae bacterium | reverse complement strand
ACGACTCTTCCGACTCTTCTTCCGGCCACTCCGATTCATACGACTCTTCCGGCTCTTCTTCCGGCCAGTCCGGTTCATACGCCTCTTCCGACTCTTCTTCCGGCCACTCCGATTCATACGACTCTTCCGACTCTTCTTCCGGCCACTCCGATTCATACGACTCTTCCGGCTCCTCTTCCGGCCACTCCGATTCATACGACTCTTCTTCCGGCTCATTCTCTGTCAGTTCCAAGTCCTGTTCCGCCTCCATGAACTCCGGACCATACGCCTCCAGTTCCTCATAGTCTGCATCTTCCTCCGAAGGGGCTGTATAGACTCCACCATCGGAATCAGGTTCTCCATCCTCCTGCGCCTGCCTGTCGTCACGGCTCTCATCACTATATTCACCCTCAAAATCCCCATACGAATCTTCCTGGTATTCTTCCGCATCCCATTCTTCCTGAAACTCAGCAATGATCTCTTCTGTCGTTTTCTTCGGTCTGCCAAAGCGTCCTGTAAACTTTCCCATGTTACTCCTCCCGTTTCGAAGCGTCCAATCGCCCCGGCCCGACTTTCTAAGTACAGCATTTCTGCTGTTCAGTATATCATTGACCTCGCTTTCGGTTCAAGAAAAAATGAAATATTCATAAAATCTTAATTTATCCACAAAATAAGTAAAACAGTCCTTTAGTCCTATTTCTTTATGGACAACCCATGGGGATAATAGTAGAATAGAGTAGCAGAAAGGAAGGTATATCATGCGACAGGAACCCACTAAGACACGGCGCCAATCCGATATCCCCGATATAGAAGTCATTGACCTGGACCAGGTTACTGCGGATTCTCTTTTGAGCGAGGACAGCATTAGTGAGAAAGATCCTGTAGAAAATGAGAAAATAATCTATGACGCAGAGGCGTCCTATGTGGAGAATGACGAACTCTATGGCAGCGCCCCCTTCCCTGCAAAAGACGACAGACATTATGACAACCTATCTTCCCGCCAAGACGGTCGCAAACGCTCCGGCAAAGTCTCTTACCCCGAGAAACATGGCAAAAGCCATGACCGCTTTCCTTCTAATGGGGAGACAGCGGAGGAAGAGGAAGAAAACGCTCCGGAACGTTCCGGCAGCTTCTTCTCCCGGATCATTCTGCACCTCCTGTTTGTCCTTATATTGTTGTTTTGCGTCGGCCTGATCTTTTTCCGCTTCTCCAACTGGGGAACCCGCGTGCCGTCCTTCTTTGACCCGGACGCGGACTTTGACGAAAATGAGCTCATTGAAGTGCTTGACAACATGGTCAATGTTCCCTCGGACCAGCGCCGGGATACAGACGGTGTCCGCACGGTGGTGATACTGGGCAACTCCCCCTTTTCCGATCTGCGCGACTCGGAAGACAGCGTTGTCAGTCTGGCCGCCGGCATGACAGACGCCGTCTTCTATAACTGCTCGGTTTCGGGTTCCCATCTGGCGGCGGCCAGAGAGACCTTCCTTGCGGAGGAAGATCCCATGGACGCGTTTAATCTGTACTGGTTATCCACACTGATCACCCTGCATAATACGGAGATCTATGACAGCGCCTTCTCCGCCATGGGAGATACCGTACCCGCAGACGCCCGCTATGCCTACGAAACCCTGTCTACTCTGGACTTCCAGAATGTGGACGTGCTGGCCATCATGTACGATGCATCGGATTATCTGGAGGAAAGGCCTTTGTATAATCCAATGAACACCACCGATATTCAGACCTTCGCGGGCAATATGGATGCCAGCCTGGAGTTGATACGCAATGCCTTCCCCCATCTCCGAATCATCGTCATGTCGCCCACCTATGCCTATTATGTGGATGAAAACGGAGAATACATCAGCAGTGATATCCACAAGTCCACCGGCTTTTCCCTCTCCACCTACGCAGGTAATCTGGAACAGATCGCCTACTTCCACTCCGTGTCCTACCTGGACAATATCTATGGCACAGTCAATGAGGCCAACGCGGAGGACTACCTGGAAGACCACCTGCACCTGAATGCCGCCGGGCGCAAAAGGCTTGCGGAACGCTTTGTCTATGCTCTGGAATACTTTGACTAAACCCTTGGCGGAAAGCCCCGGGAACCATAGCCGGAAATTACTTTCAGGAAATTTTCTTTCTGGCCTTCATCCCCAGACGGTGCAGCCGTCGCACTGTACCGGGGGCTGCGGTCAGCGCCAGCAGATAAATCTTATTTTTCACCGTCAGGTAGGGGGATCGCACCGTGTCCCACAGATGTCCCCTCAGAAACCGCATAATCTCCCTGTACCGCTCATTGTCATGTCTCATCTGGGGAATGGGAATATGCAGCAGATAATCCAGCCGCTGATAAAGGCCGAAACGCACGGCAACCGACTGTAAAGACGGATATTTTGCCTCCGCCAGAGTCAAAACCAGATCCGCATTGCTCACATTGTCTGAAAATACCCTGGAGAAATCATTCTCCTGCTTCTTACGGGTATTGCTGCCCAGCCGGTAAAATACATGGTAGCCACAGACGGGCAGGGATACCACGCCTTCGGACCGTTGCAACAGACGGATCATCAGATGAAAATCCTCGTTCAGCTGCTTTTCCGGAAAACGCTCCGCCCCCAGAAGCCCCCGGGGCACCAGCTTTGTGCAGAAAGAACAGTCCCCCCGGTGCAGCAACAGTTCCCTCAGGAACGCTTCGGCAGAAAATCTCCGTTCCCTTTCCGGGATCTCACAGATACTGGGAAGCGGCCCGCCCTGCTCATCCACCTCGTCTCTGCCCACCTGTACCAGCCAGTTCTCTCTTCCCGTCATCGCCCGGTACAACCGCATATACATATCCGGCTCCACATAATCATCGCTGTCCACAAAGCCCAGAAATTCTCCCCGGGCTTTCTCGATCCCCATGTTTCTGGCCGACGAAGTGCCTCCGTTCTCCTTGTGCAGCACCCGGATACGCTCATCCTCCGCCGCCAGCCGGTGGCAAAGCTGCCCCGTGCCGTCCGTGGAACCGTCATCCACCAGCAGAATCTCCAGGTTTGAATAAGTCTGCCGTCTTAGAGACGCAACGCATCGAGGCAGATAGTCTATAATATTATAGGCCGGAACAATCACGCTAATCAATGGCATCTGCATCTCTTCTCTGCTTTCTCCCGCCTCCATATATCCTCCTGCATTCTGTACCCATACAGTCTGTCCCTTGTTGCCCGCCAGATCTTTTTGCGGACAGAACATCTTAAGCCTCCTAAAGACAGATCAAATCCTTACTCAGCGGCCCCTCCTCATACTCCGGCAGCTTTCGCCCGGCGAGTTCCGCCGCGATACATTCATAGAGTCTCCGCGCCGCCACCTGGGGATTCCACAATGTCTCCACGGTCTCATAGGCGGCGCTGCCCATGCGGCGACACAAGTCCCTGTCCGCCGACAGCTTTTCGGCAAACCGCGCCGCCTGCCGGGGAGTTCTATGGTCAAACAGAAAACCGTTCTCCCCATGCCGCACCAGGTACGGAGCCGCCCCCATTCCCTTTCCGGCTATCAGGGCGCAGCCGCTGTTCATGGCCTCATTGACCACAGCCCCCCACCCCTCCTGCCTGTCGCTGGTAGCCAGGAAAATATGCGCCCTCTCCATATAAGCTCGGGTCTCTTCGGGACTACAATATCCCTGGAAAAAAACCTGTCCCTCCAGCCCCATCGCCGCCGCCTGCATTTGTGTCTCCCGGCGCATGGCCCCGTCACCGATCATATCCAGTCTGAAATCTCTCCCCTGCTCCCGCAGCTTTGCCGCCACTTGCAGCGCTGTCTCCGGATGTTTCCAGTCGATCATACGGGCCGCCCACAGCAGCCGCAGCTGCCCCCGGGAAGCCTGCTCCTTGCCCGCCATCAGCTTTTCCGGTTCCTGCCGCCTGAACGCGGGGAAATATCCGTACCGGAATCGCTTGCCCCCATAGGCGCCTACCAGCCGAAAATCCCCAGCCACATAAGCCCCGGCACAGAGCAGATACACCCGCTTTTTCCGATATCGGGTATGATCATGATATTTTTTCCGAAGCCCTCCGGGACTGATAAATTTGTACCGGCCGGTCTTATAGAGCGGCTCGCTGTAGCGCCACACGGGCTCTCCCGCCGCCAGTCTGGCCTCTATATACTTCTCGTCCTCACAGCCTCCGAAAATCACCGCGTCCGCTTTCTCTATCATCCTCTGACAGCCCTTTTCATCCTCCCAATAATTGCGGACAAAGTCCGTCGTCTCCAGATTTTTTCCCCAGCCCATATCCAACCGCTCCTGCTCCATGGGCTCAGTCTGCACAAAAATATAGCTGCCACCCTGTTCACGGCACAGTCGGTGCAATTCACTGCTTACAGGCATCTGATGATGATTGATATAATTGGATACAAAGACAAGACGCATAGGGACTCCTCTCTCAATATCTGCATTGTCTTTATGTCAGTTCCCGGTATATGTCCAGAAGAAAGCCCAGATTCTCCTGCGCATCATGGGTCTGCCGGGCATGTTCTCTGGCCTTTCGGGTCCGCTCCGTCACCTGCTCCTGCAGGCCGAAAACCTCCAGGATCTGCTCTCCCAGGTCCTGGCTGATTCTCTGCATCTCCCCTTCTCCGTCGCCGGAAAAGCCCTGAAAAAGCCAGCCCTCCCCGGGGCTGATCATGCTGCCCACTCCCCCCACCAGAGCCGCCACCACCGGAACGCCCAGGAGCATGGCCTCCCCTAGAGAATTGGGGGAATTTTCAATGGAAGAGACGCAGACATAGGCATTGCAGCGCAGGTATTGCTCCTTCATCTGCCCTGCGTCCTGACTGCCCAGAAATGTCACGGCGTCTTCCAGCCCATGCTCTCTGATCTGTGCTTCCAGCAGTCTGCCGTAGCCGGAGATCTTTATTGGGGCCAGGAGACCTCTGCGCAGCAGACAGTTCCCGGCTACATACAGGTGGGCATCCGGATACCGGCGCCTGATGGCCGGCATGGCGGCCAGCATATAGTGCAGGCCCTTGATGGGATAGTCACCCTGGCTCATAAAGATGCTGTGTCTGCGGCAGGCCCCGTACTGCCATTGCCCTTCATAAAAGCAGGGACGCAAGGTTTCCCGCAAAAGATGATAGTTGGCCCGGGGATTCCACTTGGCAGTCCAATATCGGTCCCAGTCTGTTCTCCCCGCCACATGACCTGTGAGACGCACCGCTTCCTGTTCCCACTTACCCCGGCGACGGAATTTTTCCTGCTGTCTGCGCATATTGTCCCGCTTCACCCAGTCCCGGAAGGTGGTTTTACCCCGCAGCCTGTGGGGGATATTGGCCATGTAGGCCTCTGCGTACACGGCGCACAGGCCCTGAATGCTCACAAGACTGCTCTGCGGTTTTCCATAGGCGCGCAGCGCCGCAAGTGTATGGGGGTATTCCGTCCCAAAGCAGTGGAGAATATCCGGTTGAAAGTCCTGTAAAATCTCTTCCATATCCTTCTCCATCCCTGCGTCATACAGTTCCGGCTTTCCTGTGTTCTCCCGAAATCCGTAATATTGCACCCGTCCCGCGCTCCCTCTGAGCAGTTCCGCTCCGGGGGCGATGGGAAAAGCCACCCCCAGTTCCACGGGAAACGCCTCCGCGCGGTCCAACGCCTCCATTACCCCGGTAAGCCATCCCTCCTTATTGCTGCATTCCCGCCCCAAAGCCCGCGCAATCACCGGCAGCACTATATTGCACACCCACAATACTCTCATAGTTTCCTCCTTCCACATATCATGAGTCCAACCCATGATATGACGTTGAGCGGTACTTGGATGTGAAACGCCCAAGCTCTCCTTTACCCGCGCCTTGCAGGCATGTCTGTGACCATCCTGCCTACAGTCCGATATACACGCCGGGGTCCTGATAGATCACATACCCGTCAATCCGATCCACCAGCACAAATCCGTAATCCTCCACATTGCCAACCACCTTCTTTCCCTCCGGCACAATGACAAAATGGCTGGAATAGGTCTTTGCCAGCGGCAATATCACATTCATATCCAGTACCTCCGCCTCCATGGCGTCATACAGCGGGTTGTCCGCCTGCCAGCGGCTCACCAGCATCTCCCGGCCATAGGGCATACATACAAGCGGCGTATACTGGCGCACGAGGGACAGCATCTCCCTGGGAAATACCGCCATGACCTCCCGCCCCTCCACCTGGATCGCATCACAGATATCCACCACCGCCTGGGGCATGTGATAGAGGTTCTCCGCCCTGTGAAAATGAGGGCTGGCGTAGATACAGCTGCCGCTGACCATCGCCAGCACGGCGCAGAGCATTGCAAACCAGTACTTTCTCCTGCTCCTGATCCGCTCATAGACACACACCGTCCCATAGGCCACCACAATAGTCACCGGCAGCAGCCACAGAAGTCTATAATAGATCTCGTCCCCCACTGCCGCATATACCAGGCGGGCAAACAGAGGATTAAAATACAGAGCCAGAACCGCCAGGGGTGCGTAGAGAAGCAGAACCCTCTTGCGCCGGTCCTTTTCGGTGATCCACAGATATACCAGCGTCAGCAGAAACCAGCCCATAATCAGCCCTGTTCCCATAAAATTTTGAAAAGATATGGTAATCATATTCCACATGATACCCTGCCTCCCTGATCTGGAGTTGCGTGCTCTTTGCCCGCCCTCTGCGCTTGTGCCATGATTTCCTCCCTGAATAAGGTCATTACATTATAAAGTATAATGCGGCGTAAAGCAGCGCAGGAATGCAGCACAACGCCGTCTTCACCGCCAGTCCGGGCCTGCGGTACGTCGCCGCGACGCACAGTCCCGTCACCCCCAGCAGCAGGCACATAAGCATCGTACCCAGTGTGGTGCACAGACATGCCGCCGTCACAGCAGCCCCCAGCAGCACCCACAGCACCCACAGTTCCCTCTTCTTCTCCACCTGATCCAGAATCAAAAAAAAGAGCAAAAGCACCATGGGAATCACTATGCACCCCAGTGCGGATTTGCCCTGGCGGCTGCGGGCCAACATAAAGTTCTCCGCCGTATAGATGGAATAGTTTCCAAATATCACCAGTATCGCCGTAAAACACAGAAACAGCGGCAGCTGCTCCTTTCTTTTTGCGAAAAGCTGCCTGCCAATCTGGTAGAAAATCAGGTAGGTTGTGGGAAGCAGCGCAAGGGGCACCGCCACATGGGCCACGCTGACTGTGGGAAGGCCGGATATCCTGGCCAAAAACGCGATCCACACCGGAAAAGGCGCCAGACCATGGCGCATATCAAACCCCGTAGCCCCCATGGAATAGGGCATCAGCTCATACAGGGTATTGCTGCTCTCCGTCAACGTGGAGATTGCCACATAGTAGGCGTCGTCGCCGTCCTGATAGGTCATCCCCACCGCCAGCGCCAGCTGGAGAACCACCAGAATCAGGAAAATTCCCCAATAGATTCTGCGCTGTCCGCTCCCGTCGCTCTCTCCGCCAACCGGAGACAGACGCCACGCCCTCTTTCTCCCAAGCCGAATCAGAAGCAAAGCGCCCACCGCCGCAAGAGCCAGGGAAAGGCCCGCAAAAAGTACCACCACTGCCTTAAATCCCTGGGGTATGCGTAGAAAAACCAAAGGCACCGTCACCAGTTGAAACAGCGCCCAGGAAAGGATATACCCGCTGGTCCACATAAAGGCCAGAGAAGGCTTTCGACGCCCCAGAAAAAATGCCGGAACAGCTCCTGTCAGCAGCGGGACTGCCACCAGCCATATACACAGTATGAAACATCCCGCTACAATTGCCATTTCCCGCTCCCTTCCTCCCCAGCCGATATGCACAGTGCCGCCACATACCAGAGGATTGTCACCCATAGGGTTTTCTTATAATCCATGATTCCGCTTCCGCCCAGCACAAAGTATAAGATCATCCATTCCGCGCCCGCCAGAATGGGGAACCAGCAATGCAAAAAACCCCGCGCCCTGGCCCTTATGCCCCTTCCCGTTCTGTCCATGGCGCACATTTCCCCGCCTTCACAGCCGGACTCCTTCCCGCCGGACAATCCCCGTCGCCGTCCCCCGAAAAACCGGGCGGCCACGGCCAGAGCCAGCATCATCCACCACCATCTGCCGCCGTACGCCACGTAATACTTGGTAAGCAGAGGAGCCCTGCTTCTCATCTGTTCGTAGTTAATTCCACTGTATGAATCGTAGGCCCGGCCTTTTAACTGCATGGACAGAATGGGGGGCGTGGCATGATAAGCCGCCATATCCCAGACTATATTCTTTACACCCGTCCGCAGATTATCCCGCAGACAGATCCCCGCCAGTTTCCACAACAGGGCCGTGGTCTCCCCCGTCCCATGCATTTCCTCCAGTTTCGGGATCAGCGCCCTCTCCACTCCGTCCGCATAGGCAGATACATCCCGGGCGGTGACCAGGCCGATCTCGTCATGCAAGTCCTGTGGAAATCCTTCATAGATATACTGGAAATGCGGCCAGCCCGTGCGGCTTAAGGCATCCGCCGCCAGTTTCCTGTTCCAGTGGGCGGGATTCCATCCACAATTAACCGTGATGACGCACAAGAGCAGCGCCCCTGCCGTCAAAGCGCAGACCCGTCTGCCAGCCCGCCTCCTGCCTCTTCCAGACTGCCACAGGATCCCCCAAAGCATGGGCAGTGCAAACCAGGTATACACGGGCAAAATAAGCAAAAGCAACAGCCAGCCCAGCATCATGACAGCCGCCAGTCTCTCTGCCGCCCACTGTGAAGCATCCTCCCCCCCAGTCCTTCCCCGCAGATTCCAGGCCCTTCTCCACAGGGCAGTCTCTCCCAGCAGCAGAGAAGTTCCCAGCGACCAAGGCAATACTGCCAGATGGCACTGCATGGCCTGGGGAATCGCAGTTATGGCCAGCGCGCATATTACCTGTAGTGTCTTATTCTCCTTATAAAAAAAACAGGAAATCAGCCAATAGGCCGAGACTATTGCCGCCGCCAGCTGTATTCCATATAGAACCCACAGATGGGAGGCCATAAGCGCCGCCATAGCTCTGTACAGAATACCGCTGTGGAAATCATATGCCGCGCTTTCCCCGGAAAGCAGCAGATTACTCTCCTGAAAGTTCTGCAATCCTCCCACATTGTTGATCAGCCAGGCCAGCCCCAGCAGGATCTGTATGCCCATGCCACAGATCAGCGCCGCCCGCAGCACGCCGCCCATATGTCTTCCCAAACGCCTCATATATCTGCCTTTCCGCTCTTATCCTTCTATCCTGACGAACGGCTGCATAATCCTTCCCCCCTCGACCCATGTTGCCCGGTTACGCGACAGGGGACAGAGAGAACTCAGCGGTCGCCCATATAAAAACCCTTCACCTGTCGGCAGATATAGTCCACCTGTTCCAGCGTAAGTCTATAGAACATGGGCAGACGCAGCAGACGCTCGCTCTCCCTGGTGGTGTAGCGGTCCTCGCCGTGGAACCGGCCAAATTTCAGCCCCGCAGGTGCCGTATGCAGCGGAATATAGTGGAACACACTGTGTACATCCCGCTCTTTCAGCCAGTTGATCAGCGCCGTCCGCTCTTCAATCTCTTTGGCTTTGATATAAAACATATGCGCGTTGTGCACACAGCCCTCTGGCACCGTCGGCAATTCAATCAGGCCCGCCTGCGCAAGCGGGTACAGATTTTCATAATATCGCTCCCAGCAGGCCATGCGCGCCGCCGTGATCTCCTCCGCCATCTCCAGCTGCGCGTACAGATACGCGGCGTTCATATCGCTGGGCAGATAGGAGGAGCCGTAATTGATCCAGGTATATTTGTCAATCTGCCCCCGATAGTACTTACTGCGATTGGTTCCCTTTTCCCGGATAATTTCCGCGTCTTCAATATTCTCCCTATCCCGGATCAGCAGCGCGCCGCCCTCGCCCATGCTGAAATTTTTGGTCTCGTGGAAGCTGAAACACCCATATTCTCCAAAGGTCCCCAGCGCCTTGCCCTTATAGCTTGACAGGATGCCCTGGGCTGCGTCCTCGATCACCGCCAGACGGTATTTTCCTGCCAGTTCCATAATCTTGTCCATCTCGCAGGACACGCCGGCATAATGCACCGGCACAATGGCCCTGGTTCTGTCCGTGACAGCCGCCTCGATCAGATTCTCGTCTATATTCATGGTATCCGGGCGAATGTCCACAAACACCGGCGTCGCCCCCCGCAGTACAAAGGCATCCGCCGTAGACACAAAGGTGTAGGAAGGCATGATCACCTCGTCCCCCTCCCTGATCCCGGCCAGCAGAGCCGCCATCTCCGTGGCGTGGGTACAGGAGGTAGTCAGCAGACATTTCGCGGTGTGCGTTCTGTCCTCAATCCACTGGTTGCACTTTTGCGTGTAGGGGCCATCGCCGCAGATCTTCTGATTCTCCACACACTCTCTGATATACTCCATCTCTTTGCCCGTATAAGGCGGCACATTAAATGTAATCATCTGTCTTCTCCTTATTTATACTTGCGGCCACCGAAATCTGCCATAATACCTGTGTCGCGCAATTACCAGCGCATTCGGCAATGCCCGCCCAGCCTCCTGTCAGGCAGCACGCTTTCCGGTAATACGCTGTAATGCCCCCCGCAATCGGCGCAGAATCTTCCCGGCTGCGTTAAACAGCGCTCCCCGGGCCATGTCCACCAGAATACCCACGGCAAATACCAGCGCCACGCTGCCCAGCGCCCGGGGAGCCAGCGCCCAGGGACTGTATTCCGAAGCGGCGCCCAGCCAGAGCGGCCAAAGCGCGCGCAGTTCAATATGTTCATGCAACAGATATACCCCCAGGGTATAGGGAGCCACCCGCAAAATCACCCTGCCTATCAGCGTTTCCCCCGACAGCTTCCAATTAGAAAACGCATAAAACAGGGAAATTGCTGCAAACAAGTTCAATATATGGTTATAGTCATAGGGCGCATGCATAAAATTGCCCAACCGACCGGTCTTCAGATACACCAACCGCACGCCCAGGGTCAAACCGTAAATCAGGACGCAGCCGCCCAGGTAGCACAGTCCCGCCCACTTTCCCTTCTGCGGAAAAGGCATTCCATACAGGCGCATATAGGCAGCTACAAGAAACACACAGACAAACCACAGGCCGTCATATCCCGCGTTGTCAATCTCCAGTTTCACCGGCAGCACAGATTTGCTCACGGAGAAAAAACACAGTAGTAAGATAATCGTCAGCCGCAACTGTTTCTGACTCAGCTGCCGGGCTCCCGCCGCCAGTACAGGTGAAAGCAGATACATAATCATATAGGCGGTGATAAACCAGTAATGAATCATCTGATTCGGAAGCAGATACTGTAGCAATCGGTATACGGATAGCTCCCCCGGATCTAAAATCCCCAATGCCATCAATACGGGCGGAATCAAAATACTGTAAAACAGCACCTGGCAGACCAGCTGCGCCAGCCGTCCCGGCTTAAAGCCCGACTCCACTAGGAAGTACCCGCTGATGAGCATATAGACATTCACCGCCACAATGGAAAACGCCTCCAGCAGCCAGGCCATATAAGCCCCCGGGCCAAATTCCTCCGTCAAAGGTGTCAGAAGTTCCCCCTTGGACAGATAATGCAACATCACCACCATCATCATGGAAAGTATGCGCAACAGTTCTATACTTACAATCCTGTTTTTTTTCAATTGCGCGCCTCCTGTCAGAGTCCCACACTCTGCCCACGCGGGCCCGGCGTTTAGAGGCCTGCCCGCTTATGGGCCGGGAATATTCCGCCTGCTACCGTTTCCAGCCGCCGGTCACATTCCCCTGCACATTATCTGTCACCTGGCTGATAATATACCTGGGACGACCCTTGACCTCTTCATAGATCCGGGCGATATAATGGCCGATCACGCCCAGACTGAGCATAATGAAACCGCCTATGATCAAAATCAGCAGAATCACCGTCGTAAACCCTTCCACCGCCGTGCCCGTCAGATATTTTACCAGCGTTTGTACCGCCAGTCCTATGCTGAAAAGGATGGCTACCAGCCCCAATACCGTCACCATCTGTAAGGGCAGGGTGCTGAAAGAGGTTGCGTTGGTAACCGCGTAGCGCATTAGGCTGAAAAAAGACCATTTGCTCTCCCCATATACCCGCTCCTGCACCTCATATTCCACGCTGACAGTCTTAAAGCCCGCCCAGAAAGTCAACGCCCGGAAAAACGTATTTTTCTCCGGCAGGCCAAGCAGCACGTCCACTACCTTGCGGTCCAGCAGCTTGTAATCCGAGGAGGCGTTCATATCCATCTTGATCAGTCCGCTCATAATCCTGTAAAACGCTCCCGCGAAGCATTTGTGCAGGAACCCTTCCCTGCCCCGGCTGGACTTGATTCCCTCCACCACTTCATAGCCTTCATTCCACAGCTTCCACATTCTGGAAATCACCTGGGGGGGATGCTGCAAATCGCAGTCCATAACAATGACCGCATTGCCGGAAGCCAGTTGTAATCCCGCGAAAATACAGGCCTCCTTACCAAAATTCCGTGAGAACTCCGCCCCTTTGATGTGGGGGTTTTGCTGGGTCGCTTTCTGGATCTCCCGATAGGTACCGTCCCGGGAACCGTCACTGACAAAGATCAGTTCGTACTCGATCTGCTCCTGCGCAAGCAACTCGGACAGCACCTGGGCCGTATGGGCAATATTCTGTTCTTCATTATATGAAGGAAGCACAATGGATAATAAAGCCATGTTCTGTCCCGCCTTTCGCGTTATGGTAGCAAATCTTGTAAATAACATATCATATAGTTTACTATTTTGAAAGTTGCTTGTCAAATTAAAATCACGAATTGCTTGAAGTTCCGGATTCCGGAATAAACATACATTGCGCTCCGCATATTATATAAAATCTGTACTTCTACTTTGAATCCTTGACGCATTTTCACATGAATATGCATAAAAAGCCATCTGCGTCTACAGATGGCTCTCAAGGCTAACCGACTTATTTTCTTTGTCCTTACTCCCTGTTTTCGGTTTTGATATACATAACACCGTCCATAACGCGAATGGAATCAGCGCCGGGAAAACTTTCCATCTCCCGGTAGGCTTCCCTGTAGTACATCTCTTCCATGGCCTCCGGGGGCAGAATGTTCAGTGTCGCTCCCAGGTAGTTCTGAATAAACGCCTGATAGTTGGCCCCTGTATACAGCAAGCTGTCGCCGCCCATACCGATCATTCCCGCCGTCACGTCCCCTGTGATATCCGTCACCGGATAGGACCTGTCTCCCACCACGCCGATCATTGCGATGGGAATCCCCTGATAGTATCCTTCCGTCTGCTCGATCCGATCCAGAAGGCGAATACAATACGCATAGGTTTTTTCATATTTTTTCTCCAGATTGGAATAGGCGATCTGGTCCATCACTCCATAGTTGAATGCCAGCACCAGACCGCACAGAAAGCCAATCCACGCCGCCCAGGGCAGACGCTCGCTGTGACGGCTGACGGCCGCCACCATACAGACGGGCAACAACACCCACTGATAACGCATCAGCAAGTGATAGGTCACATCCGGTGAAATGACAAGAATCAGGTTCATGGCCAGCGGCAGCCCCACAATAGTCACTGCGGCCACAGCGAAAAACCAGAGACTATTCCACCATCTTTTCTCCCTGCACAGATGAACAAGCACCGCCAGAGCACAGACCCCCAGTAAAGCCATGGCTCCCCAGGCAAAAGGGTTGTTCATAAATATGTTCCCTTTCAGCGTAAAGGCCAGAAAGTCTCTGTACATATGCGCCACGGTTTGAAGCAGACCTCTCCCGGGCGCGCTGCCCATACCGCTGATCCCCTGGTAAGAGGCCAGTTTCTTTCCCTGTATACGCAGCAGAACCTGTAGGATTCCATAATAGGATACCAGCCCCAGCCCCCCCATGTACACATAGTTAAGACCTTTTTTGACCTTATCCCCCACAGTGCCCTCCGATGTCCCGATCATATAGACGCCGTACATGCAAAGCAACACCGCAAAGGGCAGATAGGACTGGTAGATCCCCAGGCTGCAAGCCAGACACAGTGCTCCCGGCAGGAAACCCAGCCGATACTTCTTGGTAAGCAGCACCGCCAGCACCGCCAGCAGCACTGCCAGCATATAGCCATCCATGGTAAACACATAAGCGAATGTGGATGCCAGGGAGGGAAATGCCGCCAGCAGTCCGCCGATCACTGCCACCGCCCAGCCCTGCCTCACCTCCAGAAATTCCACCAGCAATATACCGGCGATGCCCAGATACAGCATGGACAGCAGACCGATAAGCCAGGGCAGCGTAAAGTAAGAGGAAACTCCACAGGCCACGGTCAGAAACCATCTGCCGGAAGTTATCATGTTCTGATCAAAATACATGCTCGCCAGTCCGTCATGATTGGGAATGTCCCGCAGCATAATGGGCATATGTATGAGCATGCCCACCAGAAATGTGCTGCAAAAAGCCAGCTTCCATTCCTTTTTACAGCGCTTGCATATACAATTCCACGTCTCAGCAGGGTTTTTCAATTCTTTTGCTCTCCTATTATGAGTTCCGCATCTGCCCTTCCTGTACGCTCCTCCCCAGATCCCTGTCGGACCGCTCCGACATCCGAATATAGATCCGCGCACTGTGCGGGCATATGCTGTTCTAAGTTCCTTGTTCGTTTTGCAGATATGCAGCCAGGGTCTCGGCTATCTTCTGTCGCCCGGCCTCGTTGGGATGTATGCCGTCCTCGGTGTACAATCGCCAGTCCTCCAGTTTTTCATTGGGATAATACCCGTGATAGAGGTCCAGAAACTCCACACCGCACTCCCGGGCTACCTTGCGCTGGGCCTCCACATACTCCTCCAGATGCCCTCCGCCAAAATCATGGTTCTCGCAGAAGTCCACAACACTCCCCTCACGGTCCGTAAACCACCAACAATAGGTGGGACTCACAAAGACAATCCGCAGCTTTGGATAGCGCTGCCGCAAATAGCGTATCCCCGTGCGCATGGCTCCCTCCATGGTATAGGCATCTTCGGAATCCTCCGGATTACGGATGGGACTGCCGGTGGTATAGTCGTTCATCCCATAGCAGACTACCAGTGTCCCCACCGAAGAAAAATTCACCCTGTCCAGTTCATCCACGATATCTCCGAAATGCATTGTGACATAATTCTTAGTGCGGATCGTCTGCTGCCCCCCCAAATCCTGAGCCGCAAATGCCTTGGCTAGCTGCGAAAAGGACAACCCGTCCCAATAATAGGCATCCCGCCCCTCCCGGTTCTGCAAACTCATGGTAGTGCCGCCGAAATCGCCGTTGACCACAGGCACTCCCATCCGTTCCGCCACCAGCCACGGTATGGAAGTCTCGTCCCGGCACTGTCCCATAATGCTGTCTCCCATGAACAGCACCTGGGCCTGCAAATCCTTCGGACGCCTGGCCCCAAGCAGCCACGGACAGAATATCCCCATCAGCAGTATGCCGCAGATCCCATATATCAGCTTTTGTTTCCTCCTGTTTCCCTGCTTCTCCGCTTTCAATCCGTCCTCACCCCATATCCTTCCTGTCATAATATCCCGCTTTTCCGGCACGGGATTCCCCTGAATAGCGGTTCGGACATATTTTACAGACCGCGCCCAGGATTTTCCGTCGCGCAGGGCCTTAAATCTTCCGCGCGCTCATGCCACGCCTCCACCAGAACATCCGCCAGCCGGGCAGCCCCATGGCCGTCCACCAGCATTCTTGCTTTCCGGGACATCTTCCGGCGCAGTTCCTGATCCGCCGCAGCCCGCCTTGCCTGCTGCCCGATCTTTTCCAGCGTCCCCGCCGCTTCCAGATGATATTTTCCCGCGTACAGGCCGATTCCCTGCCCTCCCACAAATTCTGTCAACGCCTCCTGATTCTCCGCGTAAGAAAAACACACAAATGGCACACCCAGAGCACACAACTCATATATGGTGGTCCCCCCCGCCGTGACCGCCAGGTCACATTGCAGCATCAGTCTGGCCATCTCCTCCACCCGCTGATGAACCGTCACCCGGGGATGCCCCAGGGCATAAGCGGCGAGCCATGCTCCATGGGGATTATATGGACCGGACACCACATGAATCTTACATTCCATATCTTCCAGTCTCTCCAGAATTTTCCCCGCTATGTTTTCCCCGTCTCCCCCGCCTGTAGTAAGCAGCAGTTCCCATACCTGTTCCTTCACCGGATAATCCCATCCCGTAAACTGGGAACGAATGGGCGCATAGGATGCCCCAACAAACAGCTTAATTCTCTGTCCTGTATCCGGAGCGGACCCATTTCCCCCACACTGCCCGTAAACCGCCTCATAGCCGGACCTCTGGGCAAAGGCATTGTAATTGATCACCCCAGCCACCGGCCAGATATGTCCCGGCATATCCTCCAGCAGATACACACCGCCATAAACGCCTAAGGCACGCAGATACGCCGCCGTGACAAAATAGCTGTCCACCAGGATAATCCTTGGCCCCCCTCTCTCTTTGACCAGGTATTCCAGCCGGGGCAGTTCCGATACCATGTCCTGATAATTCGTACCCAGCACCAGCGCCTCATATCCTCTTTCCTGTACCAGCGCCGCCGACGCTTCATCCGCGCACCAGAAGACCACATGGGCGCGCTCTCCCGCCTGTTCCGCAATCGTCAGGCAACGCATCAGATGTCCCGCGCCGATCTCCGCATTGCCGTCCGCCCGGATCACGATTTCCGCCTTTTCCCCCGCTCCCATGGTCTCCTCCTGTCCCAGCCCTTCTCTTTCTGCCCGGTTCACCCGGACAGCTTCCCTTTTACTCCGGCCTGCCGATGTGCCTCTTTAGGCGGCTCCCTGTCTCATTCTCCCACCAGATCCCAGGCCAGAGGAGTCCCCAGCCTGGCGTCCCGGGTGATCTTCCTGCCCAGAAGCCCCTCATAGTACTTGGTGTGCAGTCCGTCCGCCGGTCTGACGGAACGCAGATTCTCCGGTGTGAATATGTCGCCGGCTTTCATATCCCGCGCCACAAACAGGGAACGGCTGTGCTCCCTCTCCCTGGCCTGCTTGTCCGACAGATCATAGGACACCTTTCCCAGCGCTTTTTCCAGGATGCGAATATTGTCCACCATCTCCTTAAGCTCCCGGGGTTCCATGGAAAACGCGGCGTCGGGCCCTCCGTCGCTTCTGCGCAGAGTCATATGCTTTTCCACCATCTTAGCCCCCAGAGCCACTGCGCCAGTGGCCACCGCCGTGCCCATGGTGTGGTCCGACAGGCCCGCCAGGCATTGAAAAGTCTCCGCCAGATTGGGAATGGTGCGGAGATTCACATCTTCGTAAGGAGTGGGATAGGCGGAGCAGCATTTCAGCAGCAGCACCTGCTCATTTCCCTCCTCCCGGCAGGTCTGTACAGCCAGTTCAATATCTGCCAGCCGGGCGATGCCCGTGGCCAGGATCACCGGCTTGCCCAGTCGGGCCACCTTTCGGATCAGGGGAATATCCGTAATCTCAAAGGATGCGATCTTGTAAGCCGGCACGTCCATCTCCTCCAGAAAATCCACACTGGAGAAATCAAACGGCGAGGAAAAGAGGATTAGTCCCATATCCTCCGCCATTCTTTTGAGCCTGGGCTGCCACTCCCAGGGCGTGTAGGCCGTCTGGTACAGCTTGTGCAGAGTGACACCGTCCCACAGCGTTCCCTGCGTAATCTGAAAGCAGGGATCATCACAGTCCAGCGTAATCGTATCCGCAGTGTAGGTCTGGATCTTGACGGCATCCGCCCCCGCCTCTCTTGCCGCTTTCATGATCTCCACCGCCCGGTCAAAATCCATATTGTGGTTGCCGGACATCTCCGCCACGATAAAAGTGGGGGAATCCTCACTGATCACTTTATTACCGATTCGGATTTCTTTTTCCATAGCCATCCTCTCTTCCGCCCTTAACAGGTCCGGCCCTTACTGACTGCCAGCGCCAATCGTTACAGGCCCTTACTCCTCAAAGATCATCGCTTCATATTTCTTTCCTGCGCGCACCTGCTGCCAGCGCTCCCTGGTCATCCGCATAAAAGTCACATCATAAAATACGCCGTTTTTGCATATATGCGCCTTCTTCTCCTCCACGATCTCACATCCGCAAAGCAGATGCAGCTGGATCACTCCTTTGTTCAGGGTAAACACATCGCTGATCAGCGCCTCCTTGCGCAGCGTATCAAAAATGTAATCATACAGGCTCATCTCCAGCGACAGTGCCGTCTTTAAACTCCTCAGCTTCTTCTCCCCCACATAATAGGCCCAGCCCAGCACGCCATCCTCCCGGCTCAGACCCGTCAGGTTGATGACACCGGCCTCCCGACCGTCCACCAAAATCATCCAGTAGCGCACGTCGGGATTCTCCCGGACAGCCGCAAACCATTTTTTCTGCCCATCCAATGTCAGCCGGGGGTCTGTGTTCATATACCGGGTGATCTCGGGGTCCATGCGCCAGCGCATGATTTTTTCCAGATCCGTCTCCCGGATTTTACGCAATGTCACACTCATATCCACCTCTCGCATTCAAACAGACCATGCCGATCATTCCGCCTACAGTCTCGCCAGAAAATCCGCCACCCCTGTCATCTCCATAGCCTCCTCAAGAGGCACGGAGATGCCCAGCCTGGTCTCCATTTCTCCTATAATCATGACCTGGGCCACAGAATCCCATGCCTCCAGATCCTCCATAAGCGTTTTTTCCGTCACCGTGCCCTCCGGCACCTGCAAGATCTCCGTAATCAGCGCAATCAATCTCTCTTTCATTCCTACTCCTGTCCGCCCGTTTCCATAGATCTGACGCCTGCGCGCAGTCCTCTTCCCGGGCATTTTCCGTCGCATACTTCTGCGTGCCTGTCTGTTCCGGGAACTCCTTTTTCAGAGATAAATCTCCCGGAAATTCCCGAAAAACACTATTACGCAGGTTCCATCCATGTCACATGATCCGCTCTCGCCGGCCTCTCCTCCAGACGAATACAGTACTCCTTCTCTCCATCGCTCTTCCGGGAAACCATCTCATATCCCAGTCGGTCATATAGCTGCTCCACCGGTTTGTTTTTTGCGGTGGGCACATAGCGCCCCCGCAGCCTTTCATAGCCGGCTGCCAGCAAATCCGTCTCTATACGCGCCAGCAGCGCGTCCTCCACCTGCTTGCCCATAACCCGGCAGCTCATCACCCACTCCTCGATCAGGGGCGCATCCCCCGTCAGATTGACAATGACCGCCGACACAATACCGTAATCTCCAAAGCAGTCCTCCACCCTGTAAAGATACACCTTTTGGGAAGCATTTGCCACTATCCTCTGCATCTCCTCCAGGCTGAACCGCAGGGTGGTCAGATTAAACTGATTGGTCTTGTTCACCAGCTGCACCAACCGCTCCATATGCGCCGGGGGAGACACCGCCTCCGCCCGAATCCGGAGTTGCCGCAGATATTGTCCAAAATCTGCCGCCTGCTCTTCCAGCCTGTTTCGCTGCTCATTCTGGGCATATTGCCTTGTCTTCTCCCGATCCTCCGCCGTCAGACGGGGCCTTTGGAAATATTTTTTATAAAGCCTTGTCAGGGCCGGAGCCAGTTCCTCCGGACTTTCGGGGAAATCGGGCACCTCCACCTGGGGAAGCATCTGTCTGACCAGTTCCCTCTCCGCAGGACTGTCGTCCCAGAACACCATGGAATCCAGCCCCAGATTCAGGCTGTCTGCAATCTCCCGGATATTCTCATGCTTGGGACGCCAGTTGATCCGCCTTATGGCAAAATCCTCCTCCCGCAGAATCATGTGGGGATGCTCCCGGATCACAGTCAGGGCATCCTCCTCATTGTTCTTGGACACGATGCCCAGCACCACACCGGCCTGCGTCATCAGCCGCAGCACCCTCTGGGCATTCTTGTAGGCCAGGCCCTGACGATCCTCCGACAGTTCCAGCGGCGTGTGGTCCCGCTCCCCCGCCAGGCCGCCCCACAGGGTGTTGTCCAGGTCCACCAGCAGCACCTTTTTCGGCACTCCCGCTTCCTTCTCCACCAGCCTGCCAATCTCCTCCGCCAGCCTTTTCTGCGCCTCACCGGTGTGCAGAATCTTTCCCAGATACCAGGTTTTCAGGGAAAAACTGTTCTCCTCCCCCAACTTACCTATGATCTGCCGATACGGGAAAATGCGAACGTTTTCATGGCGCTGCTCAAGCCACGCAAGCCCTTGTAGCCACTGCTCCTCCAGCCGCTGGGCCAGAGAGGTTTCCGGCAGGGCACCGATCTCCGGCCCCCAGAGCCAAGCGTCGGAAAGATAATACAGACGGCCCGGCAGAATACAGCTGTCCATCCGGGTAAACCAGTCCCGCAGCACCGGCAGCCCCACGCACAGGCTGTCCCGATCCGGGGATGTCCCGCCGGGCGCGTCCTCTCTTGCGTGGGCCTCCCGCTTCCCGGCATCTGCCCCTCCGGATTCTTCCCGTATCTCTCCCGCCTCCCGACGCCAGGACTCCGGCAAATCCGTTTTATGTCCCAGCACTTCCATCAGATCCATGATCAGAAACGTGATTTCCGGCGCAAAGGCATGGTAGGAAGACTGCCCGTTCATCAGCGTGCCCAGCTCATTGCCGTATCCCTCCGCATCCCAGACCTGATACTCCTTTTTCAACAGACGGATCACATAACTCATATTTACATTGGATAGCACCGCAATCCTTTTGTTCATCCCCTGCTCCTTACCCGGCCAAGCCGGAAAGACTATTAACCCTTAACCCGCGTCGGGGTTCGTACCCGATTCCGTTTTCGCGCGCAAACACTCCGCCTTCACATACAGAAGCATAAAAGGCGCCACCGCCATGACGGGATACAGATACCGAAGCTGCACTGCGGGCCCCAGCACCAGTGTCAGGTAATAGCCGGCGATGAAACCGACCGGTAACATCAGCAGATATTTTCTGTGTATCCACAGATATACCGCCAGGGCCAGCCAGATCCACAGCCAGACCCCGGGAACCATCAACGCCCGCAACACCGGGACGCGCAGATAAACATTGCCGTCCGCGTAGCGCTCCATGACCTCATGCAGCCCCTCCCACTTAGAGTCCTTATATACGCCATAATCTTCCAGTTCCTGCTCCACCCAGCGGGTCTGTATATAGCCAAGTCCCCGCTCCAGACCGTTTTCGTTGATATGGGCATGGCTTTCATCCCATATATAGTAATATCCCATATTCACGGCAAATGCTGCATTGATATAATCCCCCGGGTACCGGGCCAGCAGTCGCAGATAGGTATCCAGAAACTCTCTGGTCCGATACCGTACCACATATGTGTAAGTGTGTCTCTTCACCGGGTCCGCAATGTCCGGCCTGTACTCCCTGTAAGCCTCATCCAGAAGAAAATCGTCTATCAGCCGCCTGTCCCGCTCCTCCATGGAGGCATCGTCTTCCGGCAGCACTCCCACGCCGCCGTGGTAGAGCATGGCGCGGGCCATCTGCTGGATGGGAATACTCAGCATCTCCCGCTTGTCTCCCTGCACGGCTCCCGTGCTCCGGGCCAGCAGAGAAAGCCCCACCGCACCCGCCAGAATCCCCGCCAGAGTCCCTGTGACCAGACGCAGCGCCAGCCTGCGCCCGGCATGGCACCGGACGCATCCCACCGCCATAAAGAAGGTGGCCACCAGCAGTGCATACATGCCGTTGTTGCGAAACAGTATCATTCCCAGTGTGGCCAGCAGATACCCCACATCCCAACGCCCCCAGCCCAGACGGTTCTCCCCCCGGCGCAGCAGCTGACAGAAACAGATCAGCTGTAGCAGAAAAAACACGGAAAAAAGCACATCCTTGGTGGCGGTGATACTCATATAAATATGAAAGGGAAAAAGGCAGCACCAGACCCATGTAAGCGCGATCCACACAGTCCTTACCCCAAGGGATCTCAGCCAGGCGATCCCCGCCGCGAAGGCAAACGCCAGACAAAGCATCTGAAAAGCCGTATAGAGGGCCATGCCCGTGTTTATATCCCCCAGCGCGCTTCCCAGCTTCACAAACAGTCCCACCAGCAAAGTGTGAGCCAAAGGGTGATGGGTCCCGTAGGAACCGCTGACAATCTGCCCCATCTGAATCGTAATATCATAGGCGCAGATCCCGGGATAGTAGGCCATATACCCCGCCGCCCAGCACAGCAGCATGGAGGCCGCCGCCAAGTCAAAGCAGCGCAGCGGCCCCGGCAGCTTTGCTCGCCTCCCCGGTCCTGTTGTCCCGGCCCTTTGGCGCGATAGCCGGTTCTCCAGCGCCACAATGCCAAGGCTGGCCCCCACGCCCGCCGCCAGGCCTGCCGCCAGCAGAATCACCGTCCCCCACAGCGTCCACCTGATATTTCCTTCCCGGGCCAGCTTCCATCCGATATACTGACTGATCACAAAAAGGGAAAAATACAGCGACAGACCTACGCATTTTCTCCGGGCATATTCCTTTTTCCCACCGCCCCACGCCATCACATGTGCTCCTTCATAAAGCGGTATTTTATCTCCGCGATCTCCCAGTCCGTCTGATTGTCTATATCCTGTACCTCCGTCTCCGACACCACATAGGGAAGGATATTGCCCACCATCAGCTTTTTGTTTCTTTTGAAGGCTTCCGTATAAAACAGGTAAAACTGCCCCACATCGTGATAATGGGGCTCCAGATCCTGAGACCTGCTGTCCATATATTGGGGATTTTCAAAGACCAGCCGTCCCTCCTTCACCACAAGGGCCCTCTGGGGCGGATAGGAAAAACCTACCACCGGAATCAGGGTATCCGCATCGCTCTCCTCTAGCTGCCTCAAGGCCCTTTTCAGTTTATCCGCCGTCACAAAGGGAGCCGTGGGGTAAATGCAGCATCCCAGATCATAATGCGCCCCCCGCCGCTCATACTCCAAAAGCACCTCCAGCAGCACATCGTTGGTGGTGGCAAAATCCCCCGCCGTCCGCTCGCTGCGGTAAAAGGGAACCTCCGCCCCGTACCGGCGCGCGATCCCGGCAATCTCCTCATCCTCCGTGGACACCATCACCGTATCGAACAGCCCGGACTCCCTGGCCGCCTCTATGGAATAGGCCAGTATGGGTTTTCCACAGAACTCCCTGATATTCTTCCGGGGAATCCGTTTACTGCCGCCCCTGGCCGTTATAATCGCAATTTTCCGCATATCCGCACCGCCTTTCCATTGTTCTTCGGGCTTTTTATGTCGTTCCCGGTCTTTCTTTTCAGTCGTTCCCTGCCCTTTTCTACCGGTTTCCGGTCTTTTCCAACCGTCCCCCGGACTTCTTACGCCCCGCCCGGTACCAGAGGATCAGCCCTATACCGGAGATCAGAGACGCCGCTTCCGCCAGCCGCCAGTACCAGGGGCTTACAAAAGCAGTGTGTATCGTCCCCTCATAGCCTGCGGGCACGCTCACATGCACCGTATTATTCTCACCTGCGTATACTGCCAGCTTCTCCCCTGTATCCCTGTCCCAGGCCTGATACCCTTTATAATACAGCAGAGGAAGATCCAGACTGCCCTCCGCGTCGCCCGCGTTTTGGCAGCTTACCTCCATCGTCAACGGTCCCTGCTCACTGCTCCCTATCTCCACGGCTCCGCCCGCAACAGGTAACCTCCAGAGCAGTTTTGAAGCATCCGTACCGTAGGGAAGATATTCCTGCCCGGCAATGTATCCGCTTCCCATCCCTTCGGCATTGTACACTTTTACAAAATTCGTATTGCGCACGAAGTCATCCAGCATAAACAGGCTGGTCAGAACCGTAAGTCCTGCCGTCACGCCGCAGAAACCGATTTTCCAGCCCTTCTGCTCCTGGCTGAAAGCCGCCCTGGCCAGCGCCCCCGCCACCAGCACGGCGCAGATTCCCGCAATCAGCAGCAGACGCTCCGGAAATTGCAAACTGGACACCAGGGTAGCCGTAATCCTGTGGAGGAACTGAATGCTGTTCCAGGGAAACGCAGACAGGCTCATAAACATGGCCAGCGCCGCGAATCCCAGGCCGATATTGCCCAGAGCCAGATATTTCTCTTCCAGTTTGCCCCGCTCCCGCAGCGTCTTCCTGCCCAGTACCAGCAGATAACACCACAGCAGCAGACACGCCAGCAGGCCAAAGCCGATTCCCACCGGCATGGCGTTTACCATCCCGTCTTCCGCAGGAAACACGCTGTCCCCTGCAAAGGGATAGACGGAAAACAGATGGGCCGGATACAGCCCTCTCTCCTGTATGGTCCTCTCATAGGCATGGTGAATCATAAAATCCCCCGTGCGCATATAATCCAGAAAGGGTACGATAAACCAGGCCGCCAGCAGCAGACTCCCAAGAAGCGCCTTGGCCAGCGCCAGAAAGGTCTCCCTGCGAAACACTTTTTTCCACAGCAGCACACACAAGAGAATGGTAAATCCTCCCACCAGTTCACAGGTCAGCATATGCGTCTGGACAATTCCCGCCATACCGATGGTCAGCGGAATAAAGCACCATCTGTAGGCTTTCGCCCTGTGATCCTCCGTGAAAACCCGCCAGAAGCCGTAAGCAATCAGTGGCAGGAACATCATCCCCAGCGCTTCCCCCAGAGATCCCCGCATGTACAATTTATACAGCCGGTACAGCGACAGCGTATAAAGCATGCTGCACAGCAGGCCGATATACGGATGTTTAAAGATCCTGCGGAAACAATAATAGGCCAGCCAGGCCGTAGCCAGATTGACACAGAAAACAAACAATCGGTAACTGGTAGTCACCGTAAAACCCACGATCCGAAACAGCGCCGCCGGAAGAAGCAGCGTCTGCCCGTAGAAAACGGCATCCGCATAGCCGTAATCCTGTAGCCATCCGGGGGCAATCCGGACCGGAAACTGTCCCGACACAATCCCGTCTTTCAGCCCCTCTATGCGCATCAGATGGTATCCCACATCCCCGCTGGATAGAATATAGTCCGTCATCAGCGGCAAAGAGGAAAACAGTGTGATCAGTCCCAGGCCAAAAACCACCGTCTTACGCACTACCCCGATCCCGTACCGCCTGTCATAGGCACGCCACAGCCAGACCCCGTCAATCAGCATACTCAACGCCAACGTCACGCACAGCCAGATCCGCTGCAAGGCATTGTTCCGCGCCAGGATCAGTCCCCGCACGGCCAGGTTGCCGCCGCTGTGTACGGCGCGTATCTCCATCCCTTCCGTATCCCGAAGCAGCCACATCATAAAATTGGTTTCCCGCCGCCCGCTGTAAAGCACCTCTCCATTGGTAAAAAGATGTCTGAAACCGATGGTGGTATCACGCACCCGGCACATGTTGACCCCGTCCGCATCCGTCTCATAGAGCAGCCGTACCTCATAGGTGCCCGCCGGGACAGAAATATTTCGAAAGACCACAAAGTCCTCCTGTAGCGGGGTTTCCCCACCGGCCACACAGACATCCCTCTCCGGATCATATTCCCCCAGTGTGGCGGCTGTGGACGCAGGGTATTCGTACAACGTATTTTTGCCGAACAACCCCGCCACGGCCAGCGCCACCGCCAGCAGTTCCGCGGCCAGTAACGCCCAAAACGCCTTTCTGCGATGTATTCCCAAGCCGGCAATCTTACTCCCCATTTGCTCCACTGCCTCTACCTCCGTAGTCTCTTTTTCCACCGTCTGACCCAGATCTTAAGCCCATAATAATAGAAAAAACGCCCGTCCGACCGCATCTGCAAGGCGATCATCCGCTGCTCTTCCGGGTCCGTGTACTGTCTGTAAAATGCGTTCTCCTGAAAATCGGGAAAAACTCCCCGGATGCCCAGGCCCAGTTCCTTTACGAACGAGAGCCTTCTGCGGGGGCAGCCCAGCATGTACGAGAACAGCGTCACCGCATAGTACAGTTCTGTGAACCGGTACTGGATCTCCGAATAGTATGTCTCCAAAAATCCCCGCTCCCGGCACTGTCCGAGCATCAGCTGCGCCGCCGCCATCCTGTCCCGGCATTTCTCTTCGGACACATGGTGTACTGTGGAAGACTGGCGCTGGTAATAATAGTACAGCGGTTCCTCCACCCGCTCAAAACGGGTAAAGTACAAAGACCACACCGGCCCCGCGCAGTTGTCCTCATAGAAAATCCCCTCCGGAAAGTCCAGGTGATTCTCCACAATCACACGGCGTTTATAGATTTTGATGACCATGCTGCCAGAGCGCATAATCAGTTTCCCGTGCTTCTCCCGGTCCAGGATCCCGGTCTGCTCCGGGGAGTTGTTACGCACCACCTGTCCCACCTCGAAGGTATGAGAATCCACCAGGCTGTAGTCACAGCCCACCATATCCGCGTCGGTTTCCTCCGCCCGCTTCAGCAACTTTTCATAATAGTCCGGGGTCACCCAGTCGTCGCTGTCGATAAAACCGACCCATTCCCCCACTGCGGCCCTTAGCCCCGTGTTCTTGGCGCCGCCCTGGCGCTTATTTACCTCATGGGCCAGCACCCGCACTTTCTCCGGGTATCTGTTTTCGTATTGCCGCAAAATCTCCAGGGAATTGTCCGTGGAGGCGTCATCTACCGCAAGGATCTCGTAATCTGATATGGTCTGATTCACCAGACTGTCCAGGCAGAACCGCAGCTTTCCCTCCCCGGCCATATTGTAAACCGGCACAATCACACTCAATTTCACGGGCGTTCCTCCAAGTTACAGGCTTCCTCTCTCCACCACGGCCCTGCCGTCCTGCACCCGGTACACCAGGTCGCATTTCTCGATGGTTTGAAGCCTGTGCGCAATGATAATCAGGGTCTTGCGGCCCTGGAAACGATTGATGGATTCCATGATGGCCGCCTCGGTGTCATTGTCCAGGGCCGAGGTGGCCTCGTCCAGAATCAGCACCTCCGGGTCGTTGTACAAGGCCCTGGCAATCCCGATGCGCTGCCGCTGTCCGCCGGACAGACGAATCCCCCTCTCCCCGATGCTGGTCTCAAGACCCTGGGGCAGCGTTCTGATAAATTCGTCCAGCTGGGCTTCCCGCAAAGCCTCCCACAACCTGTCCTCATCTATCTTCTCCTCCGGTATGCCGAAACACACATTTCTGCGTATGGTGTCGTCCAGCATAAAAATCATTTGGGGAATATACCCCACATTTTTAAGCCAGGCCCTGTAATGGGTCATCACGTCCACACCGTCCGCCGTGATCCGGCCCTCCTGCACCTGCAATAGCCCCAGCAGAATATCCACCACCGTACTCTTGCCCGCGCCGGAGGTTCCCACGATTCCCACGCTTTTGCCGATGGGAATCGTCAGGAACGCATGGTCAAAAATCCTTTTTTCCGTGCCCGGATAGGCATAGACGATCCCCTGTAAGTCAATCCGCTCCCGCACCGGCAGTTTCTCATCCGTGTCCGTGGCGTAACTCATGTCCACGTTTTCCCCGCTGATCTCCTGCCGCAGATCATCGCTCACCGCCATCAGAAAAGGCTCGCAGAACGCTATCTTGTTCATTTGGTTGTTGATGCGGTTGACACAGGGCAGAAGAGCTATGGCCGCCGCAGCGAAAGCCGTCAAAGTAGTCACCATGGCGGTGCTGCTGACACCGTTTGCCATCATATAGATCACATACCCGATCATGCAGGCCACGCACACCGTCTCTATGAGCAGCTTGGGAGTCTGGCTGTAGAGATCGTTTTTCCGGGCGGCGCTCACATAACCGTTGCCGTATTTCAGATACTCGTCCACAAAATACTGCTCCTTACAGGCGATCTTGATTTCTTTGACACCCTGCACCGTCTGGGATATCCATTTCAGCAGGCCGCTGTAGCAGTCCTGGTGCTGGCCCGCCACTTTCTGCAACACGGGCTTGAGCACCCATTTGATGGCCGCCAGCAGCAGAATCATCACCGTGGCCAGCAGAATCGTCATCACCGCGTCCTTGATCAGCAGAAAACCCACCAGAAACAGAAACACAATGCAGTCGGAGACCAGCTGTAACAGCGCCAGAATCAACGCGTACATATTGTTGACATTGGCCGTAATATTCCGCTGGATCACTGCTGTGTCCGCATTCAGATAGAACTCATAACTGCGGCGCAGATAATTGCGCATCATGCGCTCGGAGGTTCGGAATTGATTGGAATAGACAAAAGCCAGCGTGGCCCTCTGTTCAAAGAAGAGAAACACATTTTTGCATATATACACCAACACCAGCCCCAGCATGACCATCACCGAAAACCGCAGTTGCGAACCCCCGCCAAACAGCAGATAGGCCTCGTGGAGCAGCCCCGGCTTATGGAATGCCTCACTGTCCATGACGGTCTGCACTACGGACAGGATCATCCCCACTCCCAGGGTTTGCAGCCCTGCGCTGATCACCATCAGCGCCACCAGCCCCCCCATGGCGCGCTTCTGCGTTTTGTCCAACAAAATATTCAGCTTCTTTAGAATACGTCCCATATATTTATACTCTCAATTCTGTCTGCGTTTTCTCAAATCTGCTCGTTCTGCCTGTGTACCAGAGGGTCCTCATACTTATCCATAAACGCCTCCCCCAGCCGCACTTTCTCATCCGCAAACTGGATGGCGCCCACCTCCGTCAGCACCGCCACCACCTTTTTAAAACGAATCCCCGGGAAAAAGTTCAGCATCTCCATGGGCACTGTGGCGTCAAACTGCGGATACTCCCCAAACAGGGTCCGATAGTCCAGTTCATCTCTGGGATGGGGCTTTAAGAAAATCTTTCCCTCCGGCTCATACCTGGCGATAATATCCCGGAATATCCGCTCCCGGATCTCCAGGCTGCACAGCGGATCTGTCAAAATCAGAATCTTGTCCCGTCCAGAAGCGCCTTCTCCCTCCCCGGCGGACAGCTGCGCGCGCAGGCTCTCCATGTCACGCACAAAGGCTCTGAGGATAAGTTCCCTGTCCTCAGAAGTCAGTTTCTCCACCATCGCCTGACGGGGCTGCTGGATATACTTCCGATAAGGATATTTGAGCAGGGAGATATCATTGACCTCCATATCCACACAGTATTTCCCGTATCCGTTCTGAATAAAAATCAGATTGCATCTCTCAGACAAAAATGCTTTCAGCCCGAAGTGCCCCCGGTTGTCATAACGGGCCGCATCATAATTCTTCAGACAGTTCAGTCCGTCTTCCAGCGCATGATAAGGAATCTTATATACGTTCAGATAATAGCCGATAGGGTCCGAATCACAGTACACATATATTTCGCCATACTCTCTCAGGTTCACCGGGATCGTGGGAGCCAGGGCCCGGGCAAACTTCCTGGTGAACAAGACTCTGTTTATAAGATTTTTCACCAGATTCCCCGTATCCTGCCTGTATCTGGCCAGTTCCGGAAAAGCCGTATCCCGTTTTTCCTCAAACGGTACCACCGCCTCAAACAGCCCCACCGCCTCCACCCGCTCTTGCAAGCGCTCAAAATTTATGGAAAGATTGCTGAGTACCAGCGTGGCCTGTCCACGCTGCTCCCCGGGGCGGGTCAGCTCTTTTAAAAATGTCACATATACATGGTAATAGGTGTGACAGATATAGATTCGTTCTTTCATATAAGAAAGTCCTCGCTTCTCTAACAGTGCTGCGTTTCGGGATATTATAGCATATTTTACCGGATTGTGAAAGCGTGGAACGATATAAAAGCAATTTTACAAAATATCCTCAAATTTGATTCTCACCCGTCGGTACCAGCCGGTAAATCGCAAAGTCATAATACATATAATGAAATTGAAACGCCGGTTCGCAGCTGTAATAAGGACCGAAACCGGGCAGATCCCGGTCCGCGAAAGCGTAGAGCCAGATCGTCCCCGTCACATCCTCCAGCTGCTCCCACTGGGTAAATACCGCGGTATTTCGAAACGGGGAGAACGAAGGCAGATACCCGTAAGCCAAATAGGCCCGCTCCGGGTAATAAATATTCAGGTACAGGGTGTGGATATCTGTGGCCATAATCAGATCCTCCTCCTGCACGTTTTCCTCATAAAACTTCTGATATTCCTCCAGCCCCCTGTCATACTCCAGCCGTAATTCGCCGCGATACTGCATGACAAAGCATATCAGAAAAGTCAGCAGCACCGCCATCCTGATCCTGTAGGATACAATCTGCCGCATTCCCGCCGCGTACCACAGAGCCAGCGCCCCGAATCCCGGGAAGATATAGCGGCCCAGAAAGCAGGGTGTCACATAATAGGACAGCAGTCAGCGCAGTCAGTCCCAGAATCCCCATCCCCCAGGCCGGAATATAACTCTTGCCGCTTCTCATGCCATCCACCGCATAATAGCCCAGAAACAGGGTGAGCCCCATGCCCAGATAGATTGCCAAAGTGATCGGCGTGTCCATGGCTGAGAACCACTCCTTGCAGTAGTCCATCAGCGTGTACATATTGGGTATGAACAGCGCCTCATTGGCCCCCGCAGAAGAGATTCTGGACTGCATCTGCCCATATATGACCGTCAGCCATGCCATATAGCAAGCCGCAACCGCCAGTCCGCTCCCCAGATACCATTTTAATAGGGCAGTCTTTTTCTGCCAAAGCAGCGCCCCCAGGAGAATCAGGTACAAAATAAATGTCTGGATCATGGTGAACGTGTGGCTATAGACGCTGCCAATGCTGCACATACAGAAGCAGACCCATTTCTTTCCTGTGGATTTTTGCAGGATACCGCAGGCCAGCAGCCCGGCGGCGGTAAAAAAGAACAGCCCCATGGCATACATCCGGGCATTGCCCGCCTGAACGCACATACTGGGCATCAGCAGGGAGAATAGCATAAAATACACCGCCGTCTCTTCGTCAAACAGTTTTTTCACCCCATATTTTCCCAAAAACAGATAGGCCTCCATAAAAAACAGGGAAAACAGCTTCAAGGACCAGAAATGCGTGCCTCCGCCCCACAGCATATAGAACCCTTTCAACAAAATATAATAAAAAGGGGCATGTACATCCTGGGCAGTGATCTCAATCAGCTCCTTGAGAGGGCGGGAGATCAGCGCCGCCGTATATCCCTCGTCATACCACAGATTATCGGTGACACATAGCATCCCCCAGACCACAAGGCCCAAAAATGGCAATATATTCCATAAAAGATGACAAAAATATTTCTGATTTTTAAAATACATTTTTCACACCGCGCTTTCCAGACATTTATGTAAGTATACAATAGAGCCATAACAGATGCAAGTATCAGCAAATATACAGGAAAAAATAATATATTGTATATTTCGTGTCTATCCACTATAATAAATCTGCAAGACAAATTACGATTGTAAAGAAATTCCGGAAGCGCATCTTCCAGGTATCAGTTGTATAAGTATCATGGGCGATCCAATGATATGCGGGAAGAGGAAACATGAAAAAAAATCAGAAAATTATAAATCATCTATATAATGCCGGACTGGGATCCGTGCGTTATCTCACTCTGCTGCTGACGGGCGGGCTGACTCTGTGCAGCCTGTTTTGGGGATATTACGCGGAGGATATGATTACACAGAAGTCCGTCGCTCACCGGGAACCCCTGTTTCTCCATCTGGCAGGTCTGGCAGTCCTGCTTATTGTACTGCTTTTACTGACAAAATTCTGCCAGCCCACAACGGGCCGGCGCAGCTCCCTTCTCCTGGCCGCCGCCATGGGCTGGATCGGTCTCTGGGGATTATTTCTGGTATTCTGTGGCAGGCATATTCCCGCCGCCGATTCCGCCAGTGTATACACCATTGCGCAGGCGCTGGCCTCCGGTCAGACCCAGGTCATTCATCCCACAGACTCCTATCTGTCCTACTATCCTCAGCAGATGGGACTTGTCGCTTTTTATGAAGTGATTATCCGGCTCTGGAACCTGCTGCCCGTGTCCTATGCGGCTCACTATATCATACAGTGCGTCAATGTGGCTATGGCCTGTTTTACCGTGTTTTTTCAATACAAAATCACCTGTTTACTTTCCAGTGACAATGACAGAGCGGCGGTTTGCTACCTGTTTCTGGCCATGCTGAACGCTCCTCTGATCTTCTACACTTCCTTTGTTTATGGGGAAATTCCCTCCTTTGCTCTTCTCAGCGGGGGGCTCTATCTGTTATTGCTTTTTTTGCAAAAGACAGAATTATCCTTTCGGCAAAGGCTTCTGTCTCTGACGGGCAGTCTTTTGATGCTGGTGTCCGGGGTGGCTTTGCGCAAGAACTCTCTGGTCGTGATGATCGCTGTGGTCATTGTCGTCCTATGGGAATGGATGCGGCAGCAAAGAATTTCTCTCCTGCTGTTCGCCGCCCTGCTGACCGCAGGATGTCTCACCGTCCAGCCCGCCATACAGCGCTTCTACGAATACCGGGCCGGGAACGTACTCAGCACCGGCGTTCCCGCCATCTCCTATGTGGCTATGGGGATGCAGGAATCCAGCAGGGGAAACGGCTGGTATAATGGCTTTAACTTTGACACCTACGAAGACAGTCATCTGAATGCCGCAATCACTGCTCAGAAGAGCAAAAACGCTATTTCAAAATCCCTCTCTGCCTTCCGGGCCTCCCCCGGCTTCGCCTTCCAGTTTTACAGGGACAAATTCCTCTCCCAGTGGACGGACGGAAGCTATTTTTGCAGACAGGCCACGGCGGCTCACTCTGACGGTCGCATAAAGTATGTGGAAGAATTATATACCGGCAGACTGGCCACCCCCTTTATCCACTACTGCAATATTTACCAACTGTTGATATACGGCGGTTCTTTTACCTGCATGCTGCCCCTATGCCGCCGCAGGACGCAGGCCCCTGCGGTCGGGCTGCCCTTCTATGTGGGAATGATCGCCGTGCTGGGAGGCTTTTTGTTCCATATGGTATGGGAAGCCAACTCCCGCTATATCTTCCCCTATTTCCTGTTATTAGTGCCCTATGCGGCCCTGGGGCTGGATCGGATCTATCCTTTTTTGAATAAATCCAGGCATTGTGAAGACGCTTAGTCCGTCAGCGCCAAGAACAACTTTTCCCCATATTTCTCTTTTCTATTGGACAGAATGGGTATATAATAAACAAAATGCATTGAATGCACCATGTTTTATATACCCTTACTGTTGTTCTCCCCAAATCAGCCCTTGACAGTATATGCATAAAACCGCGGTGTCTATACGGGCTAATGCGGGAATTACGCACCAACCACCACCAAAGGATGCCACTTAATTTCATATAAGAGTCTTTTATACAGGCGCGGTATCCTATTCAGCTCCATTCATTTAATAGCAAGGAAAAGAGGTAGCACCATGGAAAAACCGGCAATCTGCGGCGGCACCCCCGTCCGCGCCATCCCCTTAAGTTATGGGAGACAGTATATAGACAGTCAGGACATCCAGGCCGTATCGGACACTTTGAGAAGCGATTATCTGACCTGCGGTCCCCGGGTCACACAGCTGGAAGAAAAACTCTGCGCCATCACCGGCGCCCAATACTGCGTAGCCGTCAGCAATGGCACCGCGGCTCTGCATATCGCGGCATTAGCCGCCGGTATCGGCCCCGGGGACGAAGTGATCACCACCCCCATCACATTTGCCGCCAGCGCCAACTGTGCCCTGTACTGCGGCGCAAAACCCGTGTTTGCGGACATCAATCCCGAAACCTACAACATAGATCCCGCCTCCATACGGGCCTGCGTCACTCCCAGAACCAAGGCAGTGGTGGCGGTGGACTTTACAGGACAGGCGGTGGAGCTTGACGAGATCCGTGCCATATGCCGGGAACATCACCTGACGCTCATCGAGGATGCCGCGCACTCCATCGGCACCCGCTATCGCGGGCAGCCGGTGGGCAGTCTGGCGGATATGACCACATTCAGCTTCCATCCGGTAAAAACCGTGACAGCCGGTGAGGGCGGCGCCGTGACCACCAATGACAGAGCGCTATACGATCGGCTGGTTCTGCTTCATGCTCACGGCATTACCCGAGACCGGAGCCAGATGGCACACCCCACGGACAATCCCTGGTACAACGAGCAGGTAACCTATGGCTACAACTACCGACTGACGGAAATTCAAGCCGCGCTGCTGATCAGCCAGCTGGACAAACTGGACTTATTTGCCAGACGCCGCAGAGAAATTGTAGCCAGATATGATGCCGCATTTTCCCGTATTCCCCAGCTACAGGTACAGCGGGAAATTCCGGAGTCCGAAACCACCCGCCACCTGTATATTCTGCGGCTCCGCAGGGAAATGCTGCGCTGCACCCGCAGGGAGTTCTTTGACGCGCTGGGGGCAGAGGGTATTCACTCCCAGGTGCACTATATGCCGGTTTACTGGCATTCCCATTATGAAAATCTCGGCTACGCAAGGGGGCTGTGTCCCGAAGCGGAACGCTATTATGAGGAGGTTATGAGTCTGCCCCTGTACTATTCCCTGACAGACCAGGATGTGAATGATGTCATCCATATTGTGGAAAAACTTGTCGCTTACTACCAAAAATGAATCTCCCGCCAGGTCAGATGGCATCGGCAGCAGAAAAAGGGGCTGTCACAAAATACGATAACGCTTATTTTGCGACAACCCCTTTTCACAAATCAAGATCCGCAGTATCGAAATGTCAGGAAACCAAATCCCGCAACATTCCCACTATCTTCAAGCCCATGTTGAATCTGCTCATTTCGTTGGGATGAATTTCATCTTGCAGAAAGTCGGCAAAATTACCCTGATTGATCCCCAGCCCCATATAAAGGTCCAGCACCGGAAGAGAATATTCCTCCGCCAGCTTACCCAGAACATCCACATAATCCGCAAACACAAATCCTCTCTCCCCCACCGGATTTGTGCCAAAATTGTTGTACCTGATAAAATTGGGAGTCACAAGAACCAGCCGTCCGTTGGGAAACATCGCCTGTAACTTCTCGATCCCGCTTCGCATGGCTCCCGCATAGGTGTCGCAGTCATAAGGTTCATCTCCGACGGCGGGAAATCCCTTGACATAATCATTAATTCCAAAATCCAGGAAGATAACCGTCTCCTCCCCCGCGTCCGCAAGCCGTTTAAGTTCTGCCGCCGCGTCCGCTGCGGGAGGCCCGCCCTCTGCCCGGCCAATACTGCTGCCGTCCCCCTGTTCAATCGCCTGTAGCAGATTGCCCAGGGCCGGGCACTCCGGATCTCCGTAGGCCGCCGCCATTCCTCCATAACCGCAGTTTATGACCCGGGCATCCGTTAATTCCTCTACCACGCCGGTGATTGCCAGTGAGCCGCTGAAGTTCCCAAAAGTACTGTCTCCCATAAATACCAGTGTACGCTCCGACAGTCCGGTGAGTTTCCTGTCATTCCGCCGCCAGTTTGCAATCAGTTCCCGGGCAGAGTCTAAGCGCTGCCCCCGATTCTCCTCCGTCAACAGATATTCTCCCCTGGTATAGTAGGCCAGCAATGTAGTTGCCACATCCTCCGTGGGCATCCTCTCCTCCACATAGTTACCTTCATTGCACACAAGCCACTCTTTGTCGCAGGCAAAGAACAGTTTCACGTTCTCCTCCTGCCCCAGCAGCTCTGCCGCTTCCTCATACCGGTCGAGAGCCGCCTGCCATTCCCCCTCCTCTTTTTGTGTCCAATAGCTTATGGCAGGATTTACAAACAGAATTTCATATTCCGTTCCCGGAGTCTGCCGAATCAGTTGCAGCAGCGAATCCTCCAATGGATATTCCTCTTCCAGGCATTCCGGGTCCAAGCCCAGCAGGATAAAGTCCGGTATGCTGTCCTGCTGCTCCAGATACGCCAGCGTTCCCGCCAGTTCTCTCCCGCTCTCCATGTACATTTCCGCTCTGAATGCCTCCAGCCCCCGCCAGTAGGAGAGATAGTAAGTATCATAAGTCTGAATCGGGTACAGGGATAGAAATAAAGCCGAATACTGCCCGCTTTTAAAGGTATCCATTTCCTCACGGATCAACTTTATCCGGCGCTCATAGCGCAGGTCCGCCATGATACCTCTCACACTTCGGGCGCTGTGCCCCCCAGTCATCGTCCTCATAAGCCGCGGTTCCACGATAATCAGCAACAATATCATTGTTCCGGATAGCAATATGGTCGTGATCGCCACCCTTTTAGCCCACTTTCGCTTCATCCAATCCCCCACCCTGTATAAGTAGTCCCGCCGTCAGCACATCTACCCGGCTCATTCCTCATAAAATCGCTTTCCGTGGATCGGCGGAGTTCTTTCTGCGTGCCCACAGCTGTCTCCGTGCTGTTTTTACCTCGTTCGATAGACACACACACGGCCGTCCTGTCCCACCTGCTCCATTCCCAGCGCCTCACAGCTTCTCTGCAACTCTCCCCCCACGGGTATAGTCAGATAGAGGCTTTGCAGTCTTTCCAGATGTTCCTCCACATATTCCCTGTAGCAGCAGCTGATTCCCCAGCCTTCCGGCAAAGCGTACAGAACCTGCCAGTCCGTGAGCGCCGTCTCACCGTTTCCGGAGTCCGCCAGTACATCATTGAAGGTCCATATCACCACATTGTCAAAATTGGGGGGGTTCTCCTCCCGCAGCGCCATTTCCTCCGCAAAAGCCTGCTTCCAGTACGCCAGCTGCTCTGTTCTCTCCCGGTTGGCAAAATAGATTTGGTAATCTCCTGGCTGGTCGCCCTGATACCAAAACAGATAGACACACAGCGCGCCTATAATCACTGCTTTTTTATAGAATCGGGTCTCCATCAGCGCGATCGCCATAATTCCCACAGCCATAAAGGTCAGCAGATGTTTGCTGCCCTCCTTCATTTTGTACATTAACAGCAGGGCCATCCACATGCTGAAAAAGCAAAAGGCAAGATACCCGTTTAGTAACGCCTGTTTTTTATTTTTTTTGCGCAAATCCGCCAAAAACTGCCACAGCAGAATCAACAGCATTGCAAGAAAAATCGCAAAAAACGCGCCTTCCGCCAGGCCGCTCTTAAATCCCTGCAATGTAAGCGCCAGAAAAGTCCTTCCCTCATAATAAATCTTAGCTAAAACCCCCTTGATGCCCGTGAGAATATGCCCCTGCAAAAAGGGATTCAGCCACTCCGTCTTAAACAGCGGCGTAAAATACGCTGCCCCCAGATAATGCTTGATCAGCATATACCCGCCGCCCACTGCACCTACCACCGCCAGAGAGCCCGCCAGGCCTGCCGCCCTGCGTCTGCGAATCCACAGCCAGGAGGGTGCCAGTAAAAACAGGATCAGATAGGGGCGCATCAGGGTCATGATTCCCCCCAGCAAAAACAGCAGCGCCACCTTGCCCACAGTCTCTTTTTCCGTCGTGCGGACCAGCACCCCCCAGTAAACAATCAGCATACTAAAGCAGATAATCTCCGGCATACCGCAGAGCATATACCGGGTGTAGGGCATAAAGCAGCAAAACAGAAACGCAAGCAACCCAAGCTGTTTCCAATCCGGTTTGGTGAGCAGTACAAAGAGAAACAGCGCCAATGTAAGAAACAAAATATTGCTGTAGATAGGAGCCATCAGATTCCATCCCGCCACCAGTCCGTAGAGCAGCCAGGGCCACACCAGCACCGGGCTCCAGGCCGCAAAGGAAAACTTTAACGCATGGCTCTCGTTGAACCCAAAATATCCCTGGGGGTAACCATGGGACAATATCCCCTCCACCTGTTTATAGTAGAACAACTCGTCATTCCACTCCGAGGCGGGCAGACAGACCTGGGAGAGACTGCCGCCCTGAGCGGCACAGGCAGCTATGCAGCACAAAATCGGAAGCAGCGCCACAAGCCCCGCTTTCAAAGTCAGGACTTTCCGGTCCCGGTTCCACCAGATCCATAGCTTTTTCAAAAAGTCTTGTTTTAGAGACGGCTTTTCCATGGGTCCGCCTTTCTTATTTAGAGTTTTGTATCTTCCCTGCAAGCACGCGTCCCGTGATGGATGAGTGCCCTCCGGGAACCTGCTGTTTTAGAGTTCCGTATGTTCTTCCATATTGACGCGTTCGCGGATTACGTATTGGGGAGAATTGTTCATGCTGATATAGATCCGGCCTATATACTCTCCGATCAATCCCAACATAATCATTATCATTCCCCCAAAGAAGACAATGGCCGCCATGGTGGAACTGAATCCAACGGGCACCTGGGGATTTACCAGACGCTTGATAATCGTATACAAACCGTATAAAAAACCTGCTGCCGCGCTCATGCATCCCATGCAGGTGGCAATCCGCAGCGGCTTTACGGAAAACGCGGTAAATCCGTTGAACCACAGGCCCAGCAGCTTCTTAAGGGTATAGCCGGAGCTTCCCTCCTGTCTCTCTCTGTGATTTACCTCCACATTGGTGATATTCTTGGTGGCCCGCAGCACCAATCCGATGACATAGGGATATGAATTTTCATATCGCACCATATCCTCCGCCACGAACCTGCGCACGGCAAAGTAGCTGGAAATATATAATTCTCTGGGCTTTTCCAGCATAATACGGGTCATCAGCTCATTCACCTTACTCCCCAGGTTGCGAAAAAGGGAATGCTGCTTGTGCGCATAACTGGCATAGACCGCGTCATACCCCTCCTCCAGTTTTTCCAGCAGTTTGCCTGCCTCGTCTGCCGGGGTCTGCCCATCGTCATCCAGGCACACCACATAGTCTCCTGCGGACTGTCGCAGTCCTGCCATCAGTGCCGCATGTTGTCCGAAATTGCGTGCAAAACTGATTCCTCTGATTCTGCCATCTTCCTGGCAGAGTCTGCGGATAGCCGCCCAGGTTCCGTCCGGGGAACAGTCGTTGACCAGGATGATCTCATAGTCGTATTCTTTTAATTCTTTCAGTGTAGCGTGAATCTCCGACACCACTTTTCCCAGCGTATGTTCGGAACGGTAGCAGGGGATTATAAAGCTGACTCTCTTTTTCATATCTTTCATTTTGGATATCCTTATTTTAGTTCCGAAACCACTCTCCCTGCGCCTTCCCTCGCGGAACAATTCCTGCCCATACTGCGGTCAGTAATTCTTCCGGGCGCCGGGACAGCGGTTTCTGATTTTAGTTCCGAAACCACTCTCCCTGCGCCTTCCCTCGCGGAACAATTCCTGCC
>CANSPM010000036.1 GCA_947648875.1 uncultured Lachnospiraceae bacterium | reverse complement strand
CACTCCGACCACAAAGGCCCGTGATCCATCTCCGGCCTCTTCGCAGTCCGGACATGGATCAGTGTGCTCTCCGGGATATGCTGTCCAAAGTTCCGCATATCCACTCCGACCACAAAGGCCCGTGATCCATCTCCGGCCTCTTCGCAGTCCGGACATAAATCCGTGCTCTCCGGGATACGCCCGTTCCGTTCAGGAACTCTCACTGTCATTCATTTCCCACATACACGCCCAGATCCATGGACTGTAGTATGGCATAGGCTTCTTCCTGGGTATACCCTTGAAAACCCACCAGCAAATCCCGGTCATACAGGGAAATAGCGCACTCTATGCTGCTGATATCACTGCCGTCTATAATATCAATTACTTTATAAGTATATCCCTGGGCGGTAGTATAATTGCGCTCATTGGCCGCCTCCCCCGCATAGGCGCTGGATGTGGCGTACGCCTGATCCTCCCGATGGTCCAACTGCATAATGGAGAAAAACCTCTCCTGCTTATCCAGTAAAGAAATATACAGCTGATTTTCTACCAGATGAATGCTCTGGACCGATACATCTTCGCCCACCAACTGCATATCCGGAATCGGCACTATGACCGCGCCCTCCTGTAGCAAGGCGTCCAGCGAATCGTACTCCCTTATCTCCATCTCGTAGACCACACACTCTGCTTCCGCATCGGATGTCTCTCCTGTCTGCTCCATGGACAATGCCATGGGCTGCGCGTCTTCCGCCATTCCCTCTGTCGCATCGCTTTCCGTGTATCGCCACTTTTCACTTGTGATGGAAAACCCATTTTCCCTCACCTGAATAAAGCCGCTGCCGTAATTCATGGCAGTAACCACGCCGCTCAACATTAAAAACACTGCCGCCGCAGAAGCTGTGGACACAATCACACGCCTTCTGTGGGCCTTTTGCAGCTTATGGTGATGGATTTCATCGGATATCTGCTCCACATCCAGACGAAAAGTCCCCACACGGTCCATTTCCCTCTGATACTCTTCTCTAAAGCTACGCAAAATCGTACTCCTCCCTCAGGTTCTTTTTCAAAATCTCTCTGCCTCTTGTCAGCTGGGAAGTCACCGTAGATACCTTCCGGTCCAGTATCATCGCGATCTCCTTCACTGACAGCTCCTCATAGTAGAACAAATGAATTACATCCCGGTATGTGACTGGCAGCTTCCACACTGCTTCCAACACAGCCCTTGCCTTCTCCTTGTCCAGAAATGCCTCCTCCGGGCTGCGCTCCCCTGTCTCCTGATCCTCCTGCGCGAAAAACTGTTCCGGGGCAGGCATCTCACTGCGCCTGCGATAAAAACTGCTGCGCCATACCTTGTGACAGGCATTCAAAGTGACTCTGATCAGCCATGCCTTCTCATGCTCCTCATCTTCAAAATCCCTCGAAGCTTTGAAATACTGATAGAAAGTTTCCTGTACGATATCCTCTGCATCCGGCCTGTTGCCCATTCTGGCATAGGCGATCTTGAAAAGCATATCGCTGTAGCAGTCAATCTTTTCCTGTAGCTTTTTCTGTATTCTAGTTGTATCCTGTATCCTGATTGTATCCATCTAAGGCAACCTGCTTCTATTTAGTAATATCCCCAACAAGCCAATATGCTGCAAAAAAATTTATCATTTTTTATTTTGACAGCAGAATCCATACTCTGCGAAAATTCTGTTACGATAAGTAATGGAATGGACGCTTTCGCCGGTTCTATTGTCATAAAAAAGACCCACTAACTATAAGACAGTTTTGCGGGTCAGAATGTTTCAAAATAATTGTGCGTTTTTTCAAGTTTTTTTATGCTTCATCTCCTCCACCACCTCCAGATCCTCCGGCTGGAATCTGCGGAAGTGATTCAGGCCCGATATCAATATGGCAATACTGTTTTTCGTAGTGTCAAACACGCCCTCCTGATACATGGTTGACAACAACATCCCCAGCGGAACGGCAATGATCATGCCGATCACACCTCCCAGCTTATAGCCGATGAACAGCAGAAACAGGGTGGGAATCGGCGCCACTCCGATGGAGTCGCCCACAATCTTGGGCTGGATGATCTGCCTGGCCAGCTGCCCTCCACCCCATATAATCAGGAGACCGATGGCCATCTTGTAATCCCTGCTGAAAATTTTGATAATAGCCCAGGGAACCATCACCGTCCCCGTTCCGAAGAATGGCAGCAGATCCAGAAAGGCGATGCCCAGCGCGATCAACAGCACATAATCCACCCGCAGCACACTCAGGCCGATCACTAACAACAGATACATCCATACTTCGATTTTTAACTGGGCTTTAAAATATCCTCCCACAGACTTTAAAATGCTTCTACGGACCATGTCATATCTGGACATGACAAAATCGGGAGTATGTTTCCTGATCCAACTGCCGACCTGGTACCGGTCCGCCACAAAGAAATAGGAGGCCAGCAGACACATGATGATGGCAATCACCACGGAGGGCAGTTGTTTGGCAAAGTTCCCTGCCGCCGTGATGGTGGGCGTGCCAATACGCTCAAACAGTCCGGCCATGAACTCTCCCACCTGGTTGCCCAGATTGGCAATGGTCTGCTGTGTATCCTGGGGAAGTTTTTCGAAAATCCCTTCCAGGCTCTCTCCCACGCCGGCCAGGTCCGCTTTCATGGAGTCCCACATCTCCGGCAGCGCCCCCAGAAGTCCCATTCCCTCCTCAATCAGCTTAGAACCCACCAGATACAGTACCAGTACCACCAGCGCAATGACCACGATGATCACGAAAGCGCTGGCCCATTTCCGCTTCAGTTTTATTTTCTCTTCAAAAAAGCGCACCAACGGGCTGGCTATCATGGAAATAATGCCCGCTATCACAAAAGGCATAAACCATATGATCAGACGCGGCAGCAGCAATACTACCAACAGCAATATGGTCACTGCCACCCCCAGATTAACCAGCGCCTTGAAGTATTTCCTCGATGATTTCATATATATCCTCCCTGCCCTGCTTAGAGGCGGCAGAAAATGGAACAATGCGGACATCCTTTTCCGCCTTCAACGTCTCTCTCAAAAGTTTTACCTGTCTCTGGATCTGGCTTCGGTTGATTTTATCCAGCTTGGTGGCAATGATGATGGGCTGATATCCCTGATCCCTGATCCAGTTATACATAACGCAATCGTTCTCCGACGGCTTATGACGGATATCAAGCAGCAAAAACACGGCCCGAAGCTGCCGGGAACCGTGCAGATAATTTTCCACCATCTTTCCCCATCTGGCCTTTACTTCCTCACTTACTCTGGCATAGCCATAGCCTGGCAGGTCCACAAAATACACGCTGTCATTTATATTATAAAAATTGATGGTCTGTGTCTTGCCCGGCTGGGAACTGGTGCGGGCCAGGCTCTTCCGGTTCATCAGGGCATTGATCAGAGAAGACTTCCCCACATTGCTCTTTCCTGCAAAAGCCACTTCCGGTCTGCTGTTGTCCGGCAACTTGCTGGTGATGCCGCACACCGTTTCCAGCGCTACATTCTTTATAATCATATACGCTCCCCCTGCCCGTTATTACGGGTGTATCGTTTAAAATCTACGATTGTTAAACTATGTAGATGGCCTGTCAGAAACAGGGGGGATTCCGTTTCGGCGGCTATATGTTCCCTCTCGACCGTAATCCCATATCCGTTTCCTATTTGCGGCCGTATCGCCCCGCAGGGATACCGTAGTCATGAACAAAATGACGCCGCACTTTTTACAGGCGGCGCCAAATACTCTCTTCTACTGAGCTTTTTTTACAGGAATGCTTCTGGGGAAAGTCAGCGGCTGGCTGGCACCCTCCACGCAGTCTTTGGTGACCACACATCTGCCAATGGTATCATCCGAAGGAATCTGATACATCAGGTCCATCATCACACTCTCCATGATAGACCGCAGGCCCCTGGCACCGGTCTTTCTCTCAAAAGCCTTATCCGCAATAGCCGCAATGGCATCTTCCTCAAACTGTAGATCTACCTCGTCAAACTCAAACAGCTTCTGATACTGTTTGATCAGAGCGCTCTTGGGCTCCTTGAGAATCCGTACCAGCGCCTCTCTGTCCAGACCCTGGAGGGACACATTGATGGGCACACGGCCCACAAACTCCGGAATCAGGCCAAACTTCACCAGATCCTGAGGCGTTACCTCCTGCAACAGTTCCCCGATCTCCTTGGTGGATTTTTGGGAAACCACCGTATTAAAACCGATGGATTTGCGGTCCAATCTGGACTCCACGATCTTCTCCAACCCGTCAAACGCGCCGCCGCAGATGAACAGGATGTTGGTGGTATCAATCTGTATCAGGTCCTGATGGGGATGCTTTCTGCCTCCCTGGGGCGGCACGCTGGCAACCGTCCCCTCCACTATTTTGAGGAGAGCCTGCTGTACTCCCTCACCGGACACATCCCGGGTGATGGACACATTTTCTCCCTTCTTGGTAATCTTATCAATCTCGTCAATATAGATTATACCATACTGTGCTCTCTCCACATCATAATCTGCCGCCTGTATCAGCTTCAGCAGAATGTTCTCCACATCCTCGCCCACATAGCCGGCCTCGGTGAGTGTGGTGGCATCCGCGATGGCAAAAGGCACGTTTATGATCTTAGCCAGCGTCTGCGCAAGATAAGTCTTGCCAGAACCAGTGGGACCGATCATAATTATATTACTTTTCTGCAATTCCACATCATTTGTGTCCTTAGGTGCCGTCACTCGTTTATAATGATTATACACAGCCACAGACAGCACCTTTTTCGCCTGCTCCTGTCCAATCACATAATCGTCCAGAAATGCTTTGATTTCTTTTGGCTTCAAGAGCTTGATATCCTGTTCCTGTAGGCCAGTTTCCTCTTCCTCCTCCAGCTCTTCCTCCAAAATATCCTCACAGATCTCAACACACTCGTCGCATATATATACCCCTGCCGGTCCCGCAATCAGCTTCTTGACCTGATTCTGGGATTTATTGCAGAACGAGCATCTGATTTCGCCGTCAAAATTTTTACCTGCCATTCTTACATTTACCTCTTCCCGCGTACCACAGGGCCCCCCGGGTACTGCATTTCCTTTATCTACATATTATAGGAAGCAAAAACGGCTTCCTGTAATCGAACACGGCGCAAAGAACGCACACTCCCGCTCCAGGGCATGATCCTCCGACTAGGAATCCTTTTCCCCCGTCTCAATCATGATGTGAGAACTGAGTATCTTATCGATCAGGCCGTATTCCAGAGCCTCTTCAGCACTCTTCCAGTTATCTCTCTCCGTGTCGGCACATACCGTTTCATAGTCCTTGCCTGTGTTTTCCGCCAGCATACGGTTCAGTTTCTCTTTCGTCTTCAGGATATGCTTCGCAGCAATCTCAATCTCCGTTGCCTGGCCCTGGGTTCCGCCCAAAGGCTGATGAATCATAATCTCCGCGTTGGGCAGAGCATAGCGCTTACCCTTTGCGCCGCCTGCCAGCAGAAAAGCGCCCATACTGGCAGCCATACCGATGCAGACCGTGGCCACATCACATTTGATGTACCGCATGGTGTCATAGATCGCCATGCCTGCCGTCACACTGCCTCCGGGACTGTTGATGTAAAGATGGATATCCTTCTCCGGGTCCTCGGATTCCAGAAAGAGCAGCTGCGCCACCACCAGACTGGCTGTCACTTCGTTGACCTCTTCTCCCAGAAAAATAATCCGATCCTTTAACAGTCTGGAATAAATATCATAAGACCTTTCGCCCTTGCTGGTCTGTTCAATGACATAAGGTACTAAACTCATATTTGCCTCCTATTTGTGTTCCGCATATTGGTGATTCCTCACGTTTTTCCGACATATTCTATTAAATGTCAAACGCAAACACATTATACATTACATACTAATTATTTACAATCGCAAAACAGAGGATTTCATAAAAAATTAATCAATCCTCTGTTTGTCAACACATTTCCTTCAGTTATTGAGCCTGTTTTGCGTCTTCTGTCTCCTGCATCGCAGTTTCCTCGGCGTTCTCCACCACAAATTCAACAGCCTTGTTCACGCAGATATCTTCCATCACCTGTTTTTTGCCGCCTTCGCCCAAAAGCTCTCTCACCTTGTCCGTTTCCATCTTATAACCCTCGGCCATCTTTGCTACCTCGGCCTCAAATTCCTCCTCAGTGGCTTCCATATTTTCGGCAGCCGCCACAGCCTCCAGCACCAGACGAGACTGAATGCGCTTCAGCGCCTGGGGCTTAATCTGCTCCAGCAGCGCCCTGGAATCAGCGCCGGTGAACTGCATATACTGCTCCATGGTCAGACCCTGCATCTGTAATCTCTGAGCAAAATCCTCCACCATCTGCCTTTGCTGGGTCTCCAGCATGGCATCGGGAATCTCCATCTGCGCATCCTCTATGATGGCATTGATGACGGCCTCCTCCTTGGCACTCCTGGCGGTCTCGGCCTTGCGCTCCGCAACCTTCTTTCTGGTGTCCTCTCTGTACTCGGCCAGCGTTTCAAACTCGGATACTTCCGCCGCAAACTCGTCATCCAGTTCGGGCAGTTCTCTCTCCTTGATCTCCTTGACGGTACATTTGAACACCGCAGCCTTGCCAGCCAGTTCCGCCGCCTGGTAATCCTCGGGGAAAGTAACGTTGACATCTGTCTCCTTGCCGATCTCGGCGCCGATCAGTGCCTCCTCAAAGCCGGGGATAAACGCGCCGGAACCAATAGTCAGGGAGTGATCCGTACCCTTGCCTCCCTCAAATGCCACACCGTCCACAAATCCTTCAAAGTCGATGACGGTCATATCTCCGTCTCTGACGGGCCTGTCCTCCACAGCGACAATTCTTGCGCTGTTCTCACGCTCTCTGTTTATGTCCGCGTCAATCTCTTCTTCCGTAACTTCCAGATCAGCCGCCGGCACCTTCACGCCCTTGTATACCCCCAGAGTAACCTCCGGTTTCAGAGCAACCTCCGCAGTAAAAATAAAGGGCTTGCCCGCCTCGATCTGCACCACATTGATTTTGGGCTGAGATACCACCGCCTCCTCGCAGTTCTCCAGTTCCTTCTCATAGGCCTGGGGAATCAGCGCATTGGCCGCGTCTTCATAAAACACTTCCTTGCCGTACATCTGCTCGATCAGCTTGCGGGGTGCCTTGCCCTTGCGGAAACCGGGAATACTGATCCGCTTTTTCTCTTTCTGATAGGCGTCGTTGATGGCCTTCTCCAATTCCTCCGCAGGAACTTCGATGGTCAGCATGGCCATATTTTTTTCCAATTTTTCAACCTGTAAACTCATTTATCATTTCCTCCTTCATCGCCCCTGTATCTTCACATGCCAGCCACCAAGCGAACATGATCACAGTCATTTGAAGATTATACCATAAGACAGCCCGTGATGCAAATGTTTTTTACGTAATTCTACTCCTCTGTGTGGGTTGCCAAAAGCAGTGCGCTATTCCCACCGTAACGGTGAATATAGCGCCTGGTCCGGCGGCGGCTCTCCTCATCCAGTCCTCCGTACGGCTCATCCAGCAGAATGATATCGCCGCCCGCCGCCATAGCGCGGGCGACAGCCACACGGCGTTTCATGCCGCCGCTGAGTTCCCGGCAGGGCCGGTACAGATCCTCCTGCGCAAGCAGCTGACAGAGATGCTCCCTGGACTTTTCCCTGTCCCCGGTAACCATGTCCACATTGATCAGCGCGCTGTATTCTTCGCAGAGTCGATCTTCCTGAAAGACCATGGAAATCTGGCTGCCATAGCGCTCTATCCCGCCTGTCAGCAATATCTCCCCGTCCGGTTTCTCCAAACCCGCTATCAGTCGAAAGAACGTGGTTTTACCACTGCCGGAAGGACTGCGGAAACAATAGGTCTTCCCCCTCTCATAGCGGGCTGTCACATCCCGCAGCACTTTTTTGCCAGAGTAACTCTTGCTTACATGAGACAGCTCCAGCACGATCCCCGTCGTCCCCTGCTCCTGTCCGCCTTCCTCGTTCCGGGTTATTTTCCGCGTCTCTCTGTTCCGCCTGGAATCGCCATAAACCGTCGCCCCACCCTTGCTTTTATTGCAAGCGTCAACTGTTTTGCGCCCTCCGATACCGCCGCCCTTCACAGCAGTCTCCGTCCTCGAAGCTCCTGTCCTGGGAGCCTGGCACCGGGGCTCCCATCGCTGGAACGCTTTCCACGCAGCCAGCAGAGCCTTTTCGCAAAGCACGCTGGCCAATATAGTCACTGCCGTCCAGGCCAGCACTCCCGCCGTGTCCAGATAAATCTTGGACAGGTACAACTGTTCCCCCACGGACAGAGCAGGGATGCCGATCACCTCCGCCGCCACGCCAGACTTCCAACTCATACCCGCAGAGATACGGATGGCACTGTCCAGATAAGGTTTCAGGGCGGGTCTGTATATATAGAAAAAGCGGTTCCATGCCGGAATCCGGAGCACCTGCGCCATCTCCAGCAGGCGCCGGTCCACATGCCGGATACCCTCCAGCGTATTCACATAGATATTGGGTAGTACAATACAAAAACTGACCGCAGTGGCCAGCACGCCACTGCGCCACCAGATCAGAAAGAGCACTACAAAAGAGGCCACCGGAATGGCCTTTAGCAGAGACATAACGGGAGAAAGCACTTCCTCCGCCAGAGAAAAATGACCGCTGAATGCCGCCAGCAGCAGCCCCAGCGCAAACCCCGCAGTAAATCCCGCCCCGATCCGCAGCAGGGTACTTCCCACTGTCAGCCAAAAGTTCCCTGCGGAGGCCTGTTTTGCAAGAGTGGCAAGCGTCTCCAGCGGCCCCACCAGCAAAATACGATTATCCACCAGACAGGCCCCCAGCTGCCACACCAGAATCCAGCCCGTTGTTATGATCAATCTTTTTCCATATTTTTTGGCTACTTTTTTCATATTTTTTTCCCGCAAAGCCTTTTGCCCCAAAGACGACAATCTTTGAAAAGCCCACGCGTCTGAACTGAGATAGATGCTTTATACTTTGGTTCAACCCTGTCCGGCAGAGCGATCAGGGGATATAGTAAAAGTCCTCCTCCGGCAGAGAGCCGCCCACCGACGCCGGGTCCTGCTCAAACAGCACCTGTAGATAGCCTGACAGAGCCTGCCTCATTTCCGCACCGTCCATATAGGTAATATTACACCGGGGAATCGCCTGCCGTGCAATGGGTTCCCCGGCCACGATTCCTGCCGCTGCCACCAACCTGGCCCCCTGATCCGGGTCCTCCTGTATGGCCAGAACGCTGGCGGCGTGTTCCTCCATAAAACACTGCACCGCTTCCGGATATTCCTGTAAAAAAGCATTCCGCACCACAGTCACACCTGTGACCATACTGCTGCCCCCCTCCCCCCGGGCCAGATCCCACTGCTCATTCAGGTCCAGCGCTACGCCAAGTTCTTCGTTCCGGGCACAGGCTACCGTGACAAAAGGCTGGGGCAACAGCCCGACGGACTGGGGCTGTTCCGCCAGCAGCGCCGCCACTTCCGTTGCCTCAGACCGGTATTCCAGAGTACATTCGGAAGGGGCAATGCCATTTACCTTAAGCAGATATTGCAGCGCATAGTCAGGGGTAGTTCCCCTGCCGGTGAGGTAAATGGTCCTGCCCCGCAGACTCTCCATACTGTTCACGGTATTGTCCCCGGATACCAGGTACAATACCCCCAAAGTGTTAATGTCGATGACGGAGATCCCTCCTTCCGTCTTATTGTACAACACGCTGGCCACATTGGCGGGAATCAACGCAATATCCAGTTCTCCCTTGATCATTTGCGGCAGAAGTTCATCCGCAGCCACCGCCATGGTAAATGTATACTCCTGTGCCGCCTGCCCGGCCCGGGCCTGTTCCTGCAAAAAAACCAGCCCCATGGATGTGGGACCCTTCAGACCGCCGATGCGCACAGCGGCGGGTTCTGCCTGCCGTCCGCACCCTGCAAGAATGCCAAACAGCAATCCCACTATAATCGCAAACACACGTTTCTTCCCGGCAATACCCAATTGACCCGCTTTTTCCATAAATGTTGTCATTCCTTTCGCTTCCTTCCGGACATGAGTAAAACTTCCACGCCGCTCAAAGGACTCTTCCGAAATACGGTTTTCACCATTGCCCCGGCTTGCATATAGTATATAGCATATGCAAAGTATTTTCAATACGGTGTACAGGATTCTATACCCATATGATTCCCAAACCACCTTTATGCCGTTTCCGCCCTATTCCACGATTCTCACCACCATATTATCCTGCAATTCCAAGGAAGTTGTCAATATAATCTGTGTTTCCTCCGAAAGGGAGGCGGATTCGATGGCAGCATAACGGCTGTTTTGATCCATCACATCCACATAGAGAACAGCGGCATGCCACTCCACCCCCAAAATACCATTCTGCTGCCGCAGGATATAGACAAAATCTCTGCCGTTTGCATCCTGTCGCAGTGCGGACAGGGGGATCACCAGGCTGTAATTCTCAGACTGCCAGGTGCTTTCCAGCGTAACCTGCTGCCCCAGCTCCATGTCCTGCCGGGTCACGTCCAGCCAGATCAGCACACTGCCGTCCTCCTGGGGTTCCATATACTCAATCATTCCCTCTCCGTTCTGTTTCCCTCCGCTGACTGTCTCAAATTTCAACTGCATCCGGGTGCCCCTAGACACATATTGCGCCTGCTCCTTATCCAGTCTGGCCTGGAGCAGCCGCAGACCGTCGTCCGGGGTATAGAGCAGCTGCGCCGTATCCGGGGTGCGTTGCCCGATCTCCACACACAGCTGTGTGATTCTGCCACCTTCCCGGGCACGGAGCCAGCCATCCGCATCTATCAGTTCCTGCAATTCACGAATTTCCCCCTCCAGAGATGCCAGTTCCAGTCCGGCCAGGTCTGCCGCTGCCTGATATCCCCCCTCCTGCGCCGCCTGGGCGTCTTCCACACCGCGCCGGGCCTCCTGCAAACCGTCCGCATAATCTATATGCGCATCTTCCGCCGCCAGAAATGCCTCCCGAAGCGCCTGTTCCTGTAGGCTCACACGATCCTGCAACTGCGAGATTGCAGCCTCCCGCTCCGCACACTGCTGGCTGATGGCCACTATATTTGCCGCTGTGTCCCCATTGTCCCCGCCGCTGACCGATACGGCCCCGTTCCCCGTCTGCCCAGGGCCTTCGGCGGATTGTTCCTTCCTGGCCTGCTCCAGATCTTTTCTGGTCTGTTCCAGGTCTTTCCTGGCCTGCTCCAACTCTTTTTGCAGCTTATGCAACGCAGTCTGCGCCCGGATCAGTTCCTCTCCGGCCCGGTGTGTCTGTAATTCCCCCATTCTTTTCGCCCTCTCGTAATCCTCCAGGGCCCGGGTCAGGTTTTCGGCGCTCACCTGCCTGCTTTGCGCATTCTGACTCTCCGTCTCCCGCTGTTGAAGCTGCTGTCTTCGCTGCTCCAGCTCTTTTTCGGCAAGTATACGCTTTAGATCCTCCACATCCAACTGCAACAGTGCCTCCCCCTCCTGAAAGCTGTCCCCTTTTCTCAATGGTATGGATGCCACCCGCAGTCCCGAAGGGGCATAGATGCCATACTCCTGCCCGGTCTCCACAGCTCCCTGTACAGATATGGGATGGTACAGGGCCATTTCTCTGGGTACGGTAATTGTCACCCGGGGGAGCCTCGCTGTATAAATTCCCTTCGTCACCAGGCTGCATATCAACATCAATAGTAAGAATATAAAAAAACCTGCGACGACCGCTTTCCTCTTTTTATCCATCTCTGTCCTCTTTCTATTATAAGTCGCTGCGCGACGGCCCTAAAGGGGAAAGTCCCTTCATCCGCCATCTCATATTTTCAGTCCGGATGTAATTATCCCCTGCTCCAGCGCGTCATGGAATATGGCGAAGACAAACAGGGATACCGTGAGCGTGAGCACGCTGGCCGCGCAGGCATAGCCCGCCTGGTCCATGGCGATCTCCGGCAGATACAGAGACAACGGCCACAAAGACTTATCCTGTAAAAAAGTCAACGGCTCCTCCATCATGTTCCAACTCTCCAAAAAACTTAAAATCATCGCCGCCAGAACGCCGCCCTGGGCAACCGGCAGCCCCACCCGCACAAAACTCTGTAGCTCACCGGCCCCGTCCACCCGGGCCGCTTCCAACAGTTCCACCGGGACTGCCGCAAAACTCCGATAGATCAGAAACACCGGGAAAGTGGAGAATATGGCGGGTAAAACCACCGCCCACCGGGTATCCATCAGCCCGGCATCCTGTAGTACAAGATATTTAGACAGCATCGTCACCTGAAAGGGAAGTAACATCAGAATTACATATAGAGAAAACAACACGTTCCTTCCCCGAAACCTGTACACGGCAAAGGCCCAGGCCGCCGGAACCGCGACCACCAACTGGCCTGCCAGAATCCCAGCCGTCATCCCCACGGAATTCCAGAACAGTTTAAAAAAGGCAGGCGAGAAAAACAGAAGCCGTTTATAGTGCTCCAACGTAGGATAGTCCGGTATCCAGCGCCATACCATATACTCCTGCGTATCCCGCAGATAGCAGACCGTCCGCTGCCTCCACTCCAGACCATCCGCCAGGGAACCGCTGACCAACATCAGCACCGGCAGACAGATCCCTGCTCCAAGAACTATGAAAAATCCCCCGGCCAGCCACCTTGGTATGTCTTTTCGCATCACTCAATTCCTCCTGTTAAAATCCCTGCGCGATGGCTCCGAAAAACGAGAACTCTTCGGCGCGCTCCGGGGAGAACCACGCTCTCCGACGCCCCGGTTGCCTTTACTCCCCCGTTCTATCCCACAGCCTCTGCAAAAGCAGGGACAGAGCTCCCAACGCCAGCGCCATCAGTATGGCTCCCGCTGCCAGCTTATCCATATCCAGCCTGGTATACCAGTTCTGAAACAGATGCTGCAATAAGTAAATATCCCTCTGGGGGTAGGCGCCGCTGACCAGGTATGCCTCCCGAAAGGATTTGAAGGCATTCAGCATAGAAAGTACCGTGATCGTGTAGGCGCTCCCCTTTAGATTTGGCAGAATGATCCTGAAAAAGCAGCGTATCCGCCCAGCTCCGTCCACCCGGGCCGCCTCGGTGTACTCTGCGGGAATGGCTTTCAGTCCCGCCAACCACAGCACCATGGTATACCCCAGATTCTTCCATACATAGCTGCCCACCAGTATGAAGAGAGCCGTCCGCTCTCCCATGAAATCCACATAAGTTCCCAGCCAGACGTTCAAAAAGCCCTGCCGGGAAAAAAACAGCCTCCACACCAGCACCACCGTAGCCGCCGGGACGGCCATGGGCAGGAGATACAAAGCCTTGAACCGCTCCAGCCTGGGAACCCGGCAGATCAACAGCGCCAGCAGCAGGCTTCCCGTCAATAGCAGCGGCAGACAAAGCGCGAGAAAGCGCAGTGTGTTGCCTGCCGCCAGCCGAAAGGCCTCATTGGTCAGCACACTCCGGTAATTGGCAAAGCCCACCCACTGTCCGGAGAGAGCCGTGACAAAGGAACGCCGCAGCACATCCCCGGTGGGAAACAACACCAGATAGCCCACCCCCAGCAGGCTGGGAGCCAGGAACCACAGTCCCCGGCTCCCGCCCCTCTTCTTTCCGGATTTTCTCATCCCTCTTTCCATTTACAGTTCCTATCCGCCTGGAATACCAGACATTATTGCATGAATTGCCGTCACTCGGCCAGATAAAGAGCCACTTTATTCTCAATGGCTTTAACCGTATCCTCCACGGACAATTCCCCGGTCAGCGCTCTCTGCCCCTCCTCGATCACGGCGTCATACACCCGGCTGTCGCACTGCGTGATACCCTGGCAGGCCCCCATCAATTGCCTGAGTGCTTCCATGGCTTCCTGGGAAGGCGCATCCACACTTATCATATGCGAGTTGCCTTCTATATCCTCAAAGCTCATGCAGGCTCCAAAGCCTTCTCCCGACTCTTTGGCCGCCTGGGCCTCCAAAGCGTCCAGGTTGGTGGAACCGCCAAACATATAACTGTCCTCCACAAACTGGCTGGACAGCGCGTATGCAACCAACTCCAGCGCCTGCTCCTTTACCTTGGATGCCTCATTTACCGCCAGTATTTTGGACGCCTGCCCCTTTAGCGAAGACTGCCCCGGCATGGGCACAAAAGCCATTTCCTGCATTTTCAGAATTTCCGCCACGGTGCTGTAGCCCCCCACTACAGAAAGATTGTTATCCAGCATCCCCATAGCATATGGCTGACAAAAATATATGGCATTACTCAACTGATTACTTGCCTCCTCCCGTGTTACCAGTTTCCCGTTCACATACATCTGCATATTCTCCATGGACTCCATTTCCCTGGCAGTCAGCCCGGATAGCTGGGCATCATATATCCGCTTGGAAAACGTCAGAAATTCCTGTATGGCATCCCTGTTCACACCGCCGCTCTCGTTCATCCAGCTCCCCATGGAGCCTATGGCCAGAAGCCTGAGCGCCACATCCGCCCTGCAAAATCCAAACAGTGACCCCTCCGGTCGGGAGGCCCTGGCCTCCTCCGCCAGTTCTGCCAACTGGGCCAGACTGGAGATATTTTGTATCTTGTCCCGGTCTCCCATCAGCACGGGCATGGACATGGACATGGGCATGGCGTACTGCCCTCCGTCTCTCTCGTAAGATGCCCGTACCGCATCCATATAGCGCTCTCCTGTTCCATCCAGAGTCGACGTCAGATCCGCCAGCACTCCTTTCTCCACATAAGCGTCATAGGGAAGTCCGTCAAGCAACAGCACATCCGGCCCGTTGCCCGTAGCCAGTTCCGTGCTCAGGACTTTCATGGCATCCTCCTTTGTCATTCCCGTATCTTCGCTCAGAGGATGCTCATAGGTGATATAAAAATCCGGATGTGCCTGCCCAAAAGCGCTGACCGCCCGCCTGATATCATCGTCCTCATATAACCCCCATACACGCATAATATTCTCCGGCACCGAAGATACGGAAGGATCATAAACATATTGCTTCAAATGCCCTCCGCTGTAGAGCACCCAAAATATGTCCCCCAACCGTATCATGCCTACAAATCCCTGGAGTGGATCGCTCATGCTGCACAGGGAACCGTCTATCAGCTGCTCCATGGTACTCCCATAGAGGGTATGATGGTAAAGTCCCTTATCCGTCAACACATACATCCCTCCGTCCTCCGTCTGAGGCATACAGAGCAGATAGGGGCGGCTGTTCACGTCCCCGGAAGCTCCCAGCCAGGGGTCCAGAAACGCATTGAGCACCGTGTCCTGCTCCGCCATTTTATTTTCCTCCAGATCATAGATCAGAAGTTCCGTTCCCTGCATCATCAAATACTTTCCGCAGACAGTCAGATAATCGCATCTGTTTACCTCCGCCAACACTTCCAGGCTGCCATCCTGACCGTTTACACGGTAGACACGGCTGCTGGACCCCAGATAGAAGGCACCCTCCCCGTCACAGACCGCCGTATGGATAAAACTGTCATCGGTCAGTCCCAGAGAGACGCTGCTGCCGTCCGCCAGATACAGATTGTGGATATAGTTGTAGGAATCATAATCCGTATTTCCCTCCTCGTCCTTGGAAAACTCTATATAACCCGCTATGGCGTCCCCTGCCTGATTGAGTGAGAAATAGCTGACCGCGCCCACTGACAGCCTCTCCCGCAATTTCTCCGGGACCTGGCTGACCCTCTGCCAGGTTTGGCCCTGATCCTGAGAATGATACAGGGTTCCGTCCTGGGAAATAAATTCCGCGCCATTGTCCGTAAGCCGTATATCCAATCCGGTTTCTGCATCTTCCGGCAGAGCGATGTCCGATTCCATATAACGCCCCATAGCCTGCTGATTATTTTCACCGCTGTCCTGTTCCTCTACGTTCCCCTGATTGACTGACTGTCCTGCCTGACTACTCTCGCCCATGCCCCCGCTGGGACCGCATCCTGCCAGCAGCAGTGCTGCGGCCAGCATTGGTGCCAATATTTTTTTCGTTCTCTTCCACATAATCCTCCCATTCCTTTCTTCGTGCCGCCCGTCAGACTCTGTCCTTATTACGCAATCCCACACACATGCTCCACGAATGCCCTCGCAATGCTCCCCAGGGTTGAATTACGGTTTGTCTGGCGTGACTTTGCTGTCTTTGATGGCTACAGTATAGCAAACCATTCTCTAAACTGCCTCTAAGGAATCTCTAATTTTGCTCTATATGTCTGCCGCCCGGACACGCGCGGGTATTCTTAAAAACTTTACAGATTATTAAAGATTATTTAGAGAAAACTATGCTAATATATGCAATAGAATCAGCGCTTCGATGAGATTCTATTGTCAATAAAAAACACATGCCATACAGGAAAGGATTTATCTGGGAATGCGCATTTTGCTGATTGAGGATGATGAAAAGTTAAATGAAGCTCTCTGCTGCGCTCTGCGGCAGGAGGGCTATGAAGTGGACACTTGTCTGGACGGACAGGAGGGACTATACTATATGGAGACGGGCACTGCAGATCTGGTGTTACTGGACCGGATGCTGCCCGGTTTATCCGGCACACAGCTGCTGCAAACGCGGCGCAGAGCCGGGGATACCACGCCCGTGTTGATGCTGACAGCCATGGGTACCCTGTCAGACCGGATTACGGGGCTGGACCAGGGTGCCGACGACTATCTGGTCAAACCCTTCGCCATGGAGGAACTGATGGCAAGAATCCGTAGCCTTTCCCGCCGGGGAAGCGGTTTCCATGTGATAAATGGCGAACTGGCCTGGGGGGATTTAAAGTTGTCGGAGTCTTCCTGCCAACTCCAGGGCCCCGGCGGAGAATGCACACTTTCCCGCCGGGAATGCGGCCTTCTGTGCGCGCTGCTGCGACATCCCGGGCAGACGCTGGGTCGTAGTCAGCTGCTTCTCAGCGTCTGGGGACCGGACACAGAAGTAGAGGAAGGCAATCTGGACAACTATATCTTTTTTCTGCGTAGAAGACTGCGCAGTCTGGATTCCCAGGTGAGCATCCAGACTGTTCGCGGGGTGGGATATCGCCTGGAGGGAATATGCGAAACTTAAATAATGAAAATTTCGGCAACGAACAGGCTCTGTTCCACGCAGTACACCGCCGTCTTACTTTTCTGTGCGCCGCCATCACGATCTCCATCCTGTGCCTGTTCTCCGCCCTCTATCTCTATCTGGCGGAAAGGACGCTGTGGGACAACCACTTGAACACTTTCCGGCTGGATATGAGCAATTTGTCCAGCAGCCTTGAACAGCAGGCCGTGATCACCCATGTCTATCTGAGCGGCCTGGAACAGAACAACGGCTATCAAATCTATCTCTGGGATCAGGGATTCCCTTTCCGCTTCAACGAAATGCCCCTGCATACCCTTTCTCCGGAAGTTCTTGGCATGCTTTTGTCCCGGCTGCCCTCCCCGGATGAGACCCTGCGGCTGCCCTCCGGGGATGAGTATTCAATGCTGTCCTCCGGGGAAAACTGGTCACTTCTGAGATTGACAACCGGGGACGGGCAGGAGTATCAGGTATACCTGACCCGGTTATCCATCGGTCAGCCTTCCGCCGCCCAGCAACTGACGGGGGAGCGGCCGTCCGGTGTCACTCTCCTGGTAGCCTCCTCCTCTGAACATCTGCGGAAGAAACTATGGCAGCAACGTCTGCGTTTTGTGCTGATTGATTTGGCAGGCATCCTGCTGCTGATCTTTTTTGCCTCCTTTTTTACGAGAAAAGTGCTGTGGCCCCTGCGGGAAAGCCATGACCGACAGATCCGCTTTGTGGCGGATGCCTCCCACGAACTGCGCACTCCTCTGGCTGTGATTCAGGCCTGTATGCATGCCAGACCCCCGGCCTATGAACAGACTATAGACCAGGAATGTGCCCGTATGGGGCGGTTGATTGAGGATCTGCTGACACTTAGCAGACTGGAGATGGTCAGCGGTCAGGGAAATCTGCTGCCCGAAAGGCAGGATGTGGATCTGGACACGCTGCTGCTGACGGTCTACGAGCAGATGGAACTGCTGGCCTCCCAGAAGAAAATCCGTTTGCATCTACAGCTGCCCCCGGAGTCCCTGCCCCATATACGGGGCGATCGGCACAAGCTGGAACAACTTCTGTCCATTCTGCTGCAAAACGCCTTAAGTTACACCCTCGCCGGAGGCAAAGTGATCCTGTCCGCCGAGGTCCATATGTCGTCCAAAGCCGGAAAAGCAGTCAACAATAGCCTCCGCATTCTGCGGGCATTCCATCGACATGCAAAAAACCGCCGACAAAATGTCGGCGGCGCTTATGCCGTCTCTATCCGCGTCACGGACAACGGCCCCGGCATCTCCGATGCCGACAAGGCTCATATTTTTGAACGTTTCTACCGCGCCCAGCGTTCCCACACAGACCGCTCCCACTTTGGCCTGGGCCTGTGCATCGCCCGGGAGATCGCCCTGGCCCACGGAGGAAGCCTGACAGTGAGGGACGCGGAAGGGGGCGGCGCTGTCTTTTGCCTCACTCTGAGATGCGAGGAAAAAACCTGACATCACGGTTTTTGTCACTACGGCTGCCGATTCTCTATAATCCGGTCAATAATCCCAAATTCCAGCGCCTCCTCAGCGGACATATAATTGTCCCGCTCCGTGGCCGCCGCGATCTCTTCCTCTGTCTTTCCCGTATTTTCCGCCATAATCCTGTTCAATCTGCGCTTGCTGCGCTGAATGTGATCGGAGACAATGCGTATGTCCGTGGCCTGTCCCTTGACTCCTCCCGAGATGGCGGGCTGGTGAATCATGATCTCTGCGTTGGGGAGAGCCATGCGCTTTCCCTTTGCCCCCCCTGCCAGCAGAAATGCCCCAAAGCTGGCGGCAAGCCCCAGACAGATGGTGGATACGTCACATTTGATATACCGCATGGTATCATAGATCGCCAGTCCTGCCGATATGGAGCCTCCGGGGCTGTTGATGTAAAGACGGATCTCCTTCTCCGGGTCCTGGGCCTCCAGAAAAAGCATCTGGGCAATGACCAGGCTTGCAGAGTTGTCACTGACTTCCTCCCCCAAAAAAACAATCCTGTCCGACAGTAACCGGGAATAAATATCATAACTCCGCTCTCCCCTGCCGGTCTGTTCCACTACATATGGCACCAGGCTCATGCCGCAACCCCCCTTTCCAGAGGATAACAGGCCTTCCGGAAATACTTCCTGCCGCCCATGCACTCCACAATCTTGCCTTTTCCGCCTATTTTCCTGTACTCCTGCGGCGTACACTGATATTCCCGGCGAAAGGCCTGGGTAAATGCCTGCTGGGAACCATAGCCCGCGCTGAAAGCGACTTCAATGATGGGCTGCCTGGACAGCGCCAGCTTTCTCGCCGCCTCCCGCAGCCGCTTGCCCTGGATATATTTGTGGAGAGTCATACCAGTGTTTTCCTTAAAGGCCCTGGCCACATAATATCTGGAGTAATGAAGCGCTCCAGCGATCTCCTCCAGAGACAGTTCCTGCTCCAAATGTTTCTCGATATAGGAGATAACTTCTTCCGTCACGGATGCTTTGCCCATATATTTCCTCCTGTCCAAGTACCCATTTTCCCCTGCTGGCGCCAAACAGCAAAATCCCCCGTCCTTCAGAATCCCTGCTCTGCAAGCCTTCAAATTTCACAGCCATGACCGCAAGACCGCCTCGATGTCGATATGACAGGCGCCGGCGCTATGGGCGGATACTTTTTATATATACAGGATAGCATACTCTCTATAGGATTGTTTTCATAAAAATTGCCCTTTTTTCAACACGCCGTATCTTTTCCGTTTTCTACGCGCGGGCCGCCAGCGCTCCCGAAATATCCTCCCGCATATCCAGCACTGCCGCCCGGGAAGCATCCGCATAGTTGGCCTCGCCGTACTGCGCGTATTTCTCCTGCTGATAAGCCGCAATGATCCCTCGGGAGGAATTGACAATGGCACCCAGTCCGTCCTCATTGAAGAAATGCACCAGATCCGCTCCTCTGCCGCCCTGGGCCCCATATGCGGGCACCAGAAAGAAGGTCTTGGGCATCACTTTCCGAAGAATCCTGCCCTGCTCCGGATATGTGGCACCCACCACCGCTCCCACATAGCTGTAGCCGTCGCCCATACACTCCTGTCCCCAGGCTGCCACCTGCTCTCCCACCAGTTCATAGACAGGTTTACCGTCCACAAGCTGGTCCTGCAGTTCGCCACTGCTGGGATTGGAGGTCTTCACCAGCACAAAGATCCCTTTCTTTTCCTCCTTACATACTCTGATAAAAGGCTTCACGCCGTCGGAACCCAAATAGGGATTCACTGTGACAAAATCCTCGTCAAAACCATAGTAGAATTTTTCTCCCACCTGCACCTTGCCCAGATGTCCCGCCGCGTAGGCTTCGGAGGTGGAGCCGATATCTCCTCTCTTCACATCACCGATAACCACCAGGCCTTTTTCCTTACAGTAATCCACCGTCTTTTTGAAAGCCACAATCCCAGGTATGCCGAACTGCTCGTACATGGCAATCTGCGGTTTCACAGCCGGGATCAGATCCCAAATGGCATCCACAATCCCTTTGTTGTACTGCCAGATCGCCTCCGCCGCCCCTTCCAGAGTCTCCCCGCACTGTGCATAAGCCTCCTTTTGAATCTGCTGCGGAATAAATTTCATCATGGGGTCCAGACCCACTACAATAGGAGCCCCGGTCTGACGGATTCTGGTAATCAGTTTGTTAATCATATACTTTTCAATCCTCCTATATGGAGATTTTCCAATCTCCGGTTATATCCCCGCCCTGTGGTGCCTGGGCCTCAAAGGACCCAAATGTGAACATCTTCGTTGCGGGACTGCTTTTAATTCCTGTTATTTCTCAACTGGACCTGTATTCTCTTTTCCGAGTTACACCGGCACCGCTTTTCTCTGCTCGGCATACTTCCTGATATTTGACACGTTCACATATTTCGTGAAATCATTACCCTCTACCACCACCAGAGTAGGAGCCTGCATAACCCCGTAACGCCTTGCCAGTTCCATGTTCTCTTCCGCGTCGATGGGCAGATACTTCACCCCCTTCAGGTACTCCCGGGCCATCTTGCAGTTGGGGCAGGTTCTTGTAGTAAAGAGGTATTTAACGTTCTGTGGCGCCTGCACGTCCACCTGGAGTTCATCCGCGAAACTGGAGAGGGTCACCATACTGCGCATGGGGCGTTTCAACACGGATTTCTCCACATTGTACTCCGTGCGGTTGGCGTATTCCTGTAGCTTGCCGTCATTCCAGTTCTGCACCGGACGGTAATAACCGGTAATACGGCTGTAAACCTCCGTCTTGCCGCCGCAGTGGGGACAGGTGAACTGTTCTCCCGCCAGGTAGCCATGCTCCTTACAGATAGAATAAGTGGGAGACATGGTATAATAGGGCAACCTGTAATTCTCCGCAATCTTCCGCACCAGAGACGACGCCGCCTTCCAGTCCGGCAGCTTCTCCCCCAAAAACGCGTGGAACACCGTACCCGAGGTATACAGCGTCTGTAGTTCATCCTGAATATCCAGGGCGTCAAAGATGTCCATGGTATAGTCCACCGGCAGATGAGAAGAATTCGTATAATAAGGCGTGTCCCCCTGCCTGCCCGCAGTCTTGATGTCCGGCCACTTCTTCCGGTCATGTCTGGCCAGACGGTAGGCGGTGCTCTCCGCAGGAGTGGCCTCCAGATTGTACAAGTCTCCGTACTGCTCCTGATAATCAGACAGACGGCTACGCATATGCCGGAGCACTTCCTTGGTAAATTCCTGTGTCCTCCTGTGGGACATATCCGCCTTAAGCCACCTTGCGTTGAGTCCCGCCTCGTTCATGCCAATGAGCCCAATGGTAGAAAAATGGTTGTCGAAAGTGCCCAGATATCTTTTGGTATAGGGGTACAGTCCCTCCTCCAGCAGCCGGGTGATCACCTCCCGCTTAATTTTCAGCGAGCGGGCCGCAATATCCATCATATGGTCGAGCCTCTTGTAAAAGTCCTCCCGGTCGGAGGACAGATAAGCGATTCTGGGCATGTTGATGGTCACCACGCCCACGCTGCCCGTGCTCTCTCCGGACCCAAAGAAACCACCGGTCTTTTTCCGCAGTTCCCGCAGATCCAGCCGCAGACGGCAACACATGCTCCGCACGTCGCCCGGTTCCATGTCCGAATTGATGTAGTTGGAAAAATACGGTGTACCGTACTTGGCCGTCATCTCAAACAGAAGCCGATTGTTCTCCGTGTCGGACCAGTCAAAATCACGGGTGATGGAATAGGTGGGGATGGGATACTGGAAGCCTCTGCCGCTTGCGTCCCCCTCGATCATGGTCTCAATAAAAGCCTTGTTGACCATGTCCATCTCCTTCTTACAGTCCTTGTATCTGAAACCCATCTCCCTGCCTCCAACGATGGCGGGCAGCTGTGCCAGATCCTCCGGCACGGTCCAGTCCAGGGTAATATTGGAAAAAGGTGCCTGGGTGCCCCAGCGGCTGGGCGTATTTACCCCGTAGATAAAGGCTTCTATACACTTCTTCACTTCGTCATAGGAAAGGTTGTCCGCCTTCACAAAGGGAGCGAGATAGGTGTCAAAGGAGGAAAAAGCCTGGGCGCCGGCCCATTCATTCTGCATAATTCCCAGAAAATTTACCATCTGGTTGCACAACACGGACAAATGTCTGGCGGGAGCGGAAGTGATCTTTCCAGTGATCCCTCCCAGCCCCTCCCTGATCAGCTGTTTCAGGGACCAGCCCGCACAATAGCCTGTGAGCATGGACAAATCGTGAATATGAATATCTGCTCTACGGTGCGCCTCCGCAATCTCCTCGTCGTAGATCTCGGACAGCCAGTAGTTGGCCGTCACCGCACCGGAATTGCTCAGAATCAGCCCCCCCACGGAGTATGTCACCGTGGAGTTTTCCTTCACACGCCAGTCCTCCACCTTCACATAGCTGTTCACCACATCTTTATAATCCAGAATCGTGGACTTCATGGCGCGCAACTTCTCCCGCTGCTTGCGATACAGAATATAGGCCTTGGCCGCTTCCTCATACCCTGCCTGTCCCAGCACCTTCTCCACACTATCCTGAATATCCTCCACATAGACAGCGCCGTCCCTGATCTTGGACTGAAAATCCGCTGTCACCCGCAGGGCCAGCAAGTCCACAATGTCATTGCTGTACTCCATCCGGGTGGCGGTAAAAGCCTTCAGTATGACATCCTTAATCCTGCCAAGCGTAAAGTCCACTCTGGAACCGTCTCTTTTCATCACCTGCATCATGCAAATCTTCTCCCTTTTCTTATTTAGCCACGCTTCTTATCCTATCATTCCGAGTATTATAAGTCAATCAGTCCTGCCCAATACACATATATGGCAAATCTGGTGTTTTTTCTCCAAATCCCTGTATACAGGGCTTCGACGACCGCTGAAAACGCCGTATAACTTTCCGCAATTTACAGACAGGCTCTAGCGAGTGGACAGAAAATCATACTCCCTCCGGGCAACCTGATCGTCGGGATAAGTCTTCAGATAGCTTTCCAAAAGCACAAGTGCCTGACGGTAATCATGCAGATATTCATAAGTCACAGCCTCGTTGAAAAGCAGAGACTGCATCACATCATTGCCCTCGATCCGCATCCCTTCCTGAAACGCAGACAGCGCCGCAGAGTAGTTCCCTCTCGCCATCTCACACAGGCCCAGCTGATTGTAAATCCGTGCATCCGAAGTGTCTTTGTCCAGATAATTGTTGTACACGCTGGCGGCATAGTTGTAATCGCCTGTGGCCTCATAGGACTTGCCCAGATACAGGGACGCCTCCGCGCCGCCCTGGTCCTTGGCCGCCTCCAGCGCCAGATAAGCTGACTGATACTCCTCCAGATAGAAATACATCCTTCCCTTATCGTACGCGCTCATCTGCTCACCGCTCTCGTCCATCGCGGCGCGCAAATACACCTGCCCCATCTCCTTATAGCCATAACTGTGCATCACTTCATAGATCTGGATCAGCCGATCAAAATTTTTGCCGTCCATGGCAATCACCTTGTCGAAATCCTCCTTGGCCCCCGTGTAGTCATCCAGACCCATGCGGGCATTGCCCCGCAGAAACAGCGCATCCTCATTGGAGGGCTGTAAGTCCAGAATGGCATTGTATATCTCCTCGGCCTCCGAAATCTTTCCTTCCTTTGTGTAGGCCGCCGCCAGATAAAAATTGATATCGTAGTCCACATCCTCTATCCAGCCGTCGGAATACTCCAGGGCCTCCAGAAAGAAATCTGCCGCCTGGCTGTACTGTGTCAGACCCATGTAGGCAATTCCTTCCGCTCTGGCCAGGTTCTTCCCGTTCTCCCCCGCCGCTCTGGCCAGTTCAAAATTTTCTATGGCCTTTTGATAATCCAGCGCCTTTAAGGCCTCCATGCCCAGCGCCGTATTCTCCCCGCCTTTACCGCAGCCTCCCAGGAAAGCCAGACATCCCAGTGCCGCCAGCGCCAGGCCCGTCCGAAATCTCACAGACAGTCTGCCCCTTTTCCTTTCGTACTTTGTCATTTTTACCTCTTCTCCGCTTCTCGCTGTCTCTGCCTGCGTTATTGCATGAACTTACCGCTTCCCTGTATACTTTTTTCCGCTTTTTTCCCTATACATGCGCTTATCCGCCTGTTGCAGACAATTCAGCAGCGGCACACTCTGGTCGCATCGGGCATAACCGATGCTGGCCGAGAGCGCATAGGGCTTGCTCCCGCTCTCGTTGAACCGGTCGATACTCCTGCGGATTGCGGCAATCCTGGACTCCACAATCTCCTGGGACTGAACCGCCATGCAGATCTGGAACTCGTCTCCCCCTGTGCGGGCCGCCACACCCTTCTCCCCCTGCTCTTGTGCCAGAATCTCAGCCAGAGCTGTCAAAGCCGCGTCACCCTCCAGATGTCCAAAATTGTCATTGATATATTTCAGACCGTCCATATCCACACTGACCACATAGAAACTCTCCCCCTTTTGCTTCAGACGATTATAGCGCTTCTGTAGCACTTTCTCCATCTCCCGTCGGTTAGGAATCCCTGTCAGTTCATCACGTCCATATTGCATGCGCATCTCATTGAGAGCCTGGTTCTCCTCATACATCTGCAATTTGGCCAGGGCCATGGACATGCTGGATATCCAGATCTGAAACTGGTAACGCAGATCATCCGGCCAGTCCGTGGTCAGTACCACATAGCCAAAGCAATCGTTTCTCTCGTGGAGAGGAGTGATATACAAAATCTCCCCATCCCTGCGATAGCCGGCGGGCAGAAGGTCACTTCGCGGAAAGCGCTCCTCATAGGGAGTGTCCTCCGTCATGCTCATGATATTGCGCAGCGCCATATGTTCCGTATACTGGTTCATCATAGCTACTTTTTCTTCCTGCCGCTCCTGCTCGTCACACATACAGATAAAGATCTGATTGAACCGGATTGCGCTTATGTACGCTCTCCCCATATTCATCAAAGCCCGAAAAGTATCTGTGTTTTCCAGATCCACATACATGGCGTTTCCATGGTAGAGGGCGCTTTGCAGCTGTTCCTTATAATGGAAAAGATTTCTCACCGCCTCCCTGTCAATACTCTGGGCACATCCGCAGGACCCCCTGTATTTACTGACGATCTCCACTCTGTCAATGCCTTCCCTTGCATCCCTGCCCTGCCACAGATTCTCCAGCATTTGTACAGCCCGTCGCCCCATATCCCGGTAACTCACCTTGATCGTGGTCAGGGCCGGAATGGCTACCCTGGACTCCTGCACATCGTCAAAGCCTGATACACATATCTGATCCGGCACAAGAATCCCCCTTTTATGCAGAGCGTCACAGATAGATATGGCCATATAATCATTGGCGCAGACAATTGCCTGGGGCAGAATTCTGTCCTCCGTCGGGGATGCTCCTTCCTCCAGAAACCAGTCCACAGCCACGTCCCCCATAGTCTTCCAATAATTGCCATAAAATACCATATGATCTGTCACAGGCAGTCCATGCTTTTCCATGGTATCCCGATATGCCTTAAGCCGCAGCTGGGCATCCTTCATCTCCCGTTTTCCTGACATGAAACAGATATGCCGAAAACCGTGTACCTGAATAAAATGCTCCACCATACTGCAAATGGGCTCATAATTATCCGCCACAAGACTGTGAAAACGTTTGTCCTCCCGGCGCAGGCAGATGACCGGACAGCAGTCTGCCTGCTGTAGCATCTCCGTCAGTTCCTCATACATCCCTTCCACGTTGAACGTATCTCCTGCCAGTATAACCCCGTCATAGCTGGTCAGATCCGGAATATGGATGATACTTTTCTCCCCATAACACTGAAAAACATTGGAACTGTACGACCCGAAATTGTTGAAAATATGCAGACTGTAGCCTTGCTTCCGAGCTTCCCCGATTATTCCGCCGGTAACTTCTGTCTGATACTCAGCCGACACTTCCCCGACAAAAAACGCAATTTTTTTCATTCTGTCACCTATACTGTATTGTCCTAAAGAAGTTTTCAATTATCTCATTTCTATCATACTATTTTTTGGAGAAAATGTCCATTAAAAAAAGAACCCCCCGGCAGTCTCTTTTCTGTCCGGAAGGTTCTTCTCCATCCCAGGATTTTCTAAACGGGAGCAGTCCCCCGCAGTTTATCGGAGATATACGCGCATACCTGACTGCGCTCCATACCTAGCGCAATAGCCAATTCCCCGTATAGGCTGTCCTCCGCCTGCTTAAAGTACCGTCCATCCACCGCCGTCTCCTTTCGTCCGGCCTGTAGGCGCTTCTGCCTGCGCCCGTAAATGGTCTTTATAACCCGCACCCACTCCGTACTGTCATTGCTTCTCATACAGCTGCGATATTCCTGCTCGACCAGCTTCTCATTGGATATTTTCAGCGGCGGGATCTTCGGAATCTCGTCCACAAGCCGCTCCGCCTGCTCGCGGGTAAGTACCTCCCGCAGGGAGGCCGCATTCTCCACCGGCACATATACGGTGCTGGCTGTGATATACTGTGGTTTCAGTATATAGTATAGCCTGGCCTTGTCCACGCCGGTTATGTCAAGCGTCGTAATATCCTCTATTGTGCATACTCCCTTATTACCACATACCACATATTGCCCTACACTGTACATACTTACCTGCCTTTCTATATAAGAGTTCCGACTGCTTCATCAAAAATTCTTTTTTCAGTTTCTATATCATATTCTTTCTATATTTTAACATTTTTAAACATGCATTGTCAGCAAAAATTCTGACTTTTTTATAACTTTGTGAAATATGTCGGCAAACAGTGGGATGGACCTTGTATATTCTGTCTATGACTTTCTTCCTAATTTGATGCATAAACGGCTTATTCGGCCCTATACCTTCTTTTTAGTAGAATCTCCGCGTTCTGTGGATATTCTCATGAATCAAAAAACAGGACACCTGCACAGTTTCCCGCAAGTGTCCTGTCTATGTAGTTCCGCTTATATCTTAAACTGCGCAATCGTATCATGCAGCCGGTCCGCCACCTCATTCAGGCTTCTGGCGTTGCCATCAATGCTCTCCATGATGGCGCTCATCTCTGTAGCCGACGCGGATGTCTCCTCCGCGCTGGCGGCATTCTCCTGGGCAATGGCCGTAAGATTCTGTACCACATCAACTACCTTAACTCTGGCCTGATCCAGTTCCTCCGTCCTTTGGGCAATGGTCTTGATACTCTCTATGGACTGGGAGATACCCTCCTGCACATCTCCAAACGCCCTCTCCGTCAGATTCACATTTTCATCCTGCTTTTCGATGACTGCTTTCACATCCTCCATGGTCTGCACGGAGCGCTGCGTCTCCTGAATCAGCAATTCGATAATGGAAGTGATCTGCTGGGCCGACTCGTTAGACTGTTCCGCCAGTCTCTGGATCTGCCCGGCTACAACCGCAAAACCGCGTCCCTGCTCTCCGGCCCTGGCCGCCTCAATAGATGCGTTCAGGGACAGCAGATTGGTCTCCTCCGCAATGTCTGTAATGATATCCACCGCCATCTTAATCTTCATGGCGGACTCGTTGGTCACATCCGTCTGCTTGGCAATCACAGCAATGGCATCCTTTGTCTGCTGGTTCACCTCGCCCAGTGCGTCCAGGATCTCCATGGCCTGTTCGCTGGCTCCCCGCATCTTCCGGGCATTCTCCCTGAGTTCCTCCACTTTTACGCCGGTCTCCTCGATCATACCGCCCATGACGAGAACCTGCTCCGTGGCTGTCTGTGTCTCCTGCGCCTGGCTGGTGGCTCCCTGCGCAATCTCATTTACCGCCTTCTCCACCTGTTCCACCGTATTCAACGTCTCGTCCACACTCTGGGCCATACTGCCTGCCGAAGTATGAAGCTTCTCACACTGTTCATTGATGTCGGTTGTCACATGAGCCAGTTCCTGCTGTAAAGTTGAGATTGCCCTGTTCATGACACCGGTCTCATCCTTGCGGTTCCTGTTAAGCAGACTCTTTTTGGATTCTATATAGGTGAAATCCAGATCCGCCAGCCTGGAAGCCTCTCTGGTAGTCCTCTCAATGGGGTTGACCAGCTTCAGCGCCACAATAAAACCGATTACATTGCACACCAGCAACACCATCACCCCGCCGATACAGCTGTTGACCGTCAGCGTTCTCACCGCCCGCAGTATTTCTTTCTCATCTGTGGTCAGCACCAGAATGAAACTCATGTCAGGATCTATATAGAAAGAAGCGTACTTGGTCACACCTTTGAAATTATAAATAATAACATCCGTCTCCGGCCGGTTTCCCCTGCCGATCTCACCGAGCAGCTGATTGACTGCGTCATTCTCCACCGGTTGCCCGATCTTATCCGCAGTGGGATGGTAAATCATCATACCGTCGGGAGACACAAGATACGCGTAACTGCTGTCCATGCCTCTGACCTTTACACCGCTTAGATACTGCTCCAGCACCTGCGATGTCATCACACTGTCGACTCCCTGAGATGACACGTCTCTCCGCAGGCTCTCACCTGTGATATATACCATATCTTCCATGTAATTCTCCGTGATGTTCGTGAGACTGCCCTGGGCCAACGGCACGGCGGTGGCAATGCAGATCACCACGCTGGAAAGCACGGTACCAAACACCAGCATCAGAATCTTGATCTTGATGGAATGGAAAAAGGAAACTCTGTTCTTCTGTTCTTTCATAGTCTGCGATACCCTCTCTGAATTTTATGTACTGATAAACAGTATTTTAATTGTACTACATTTTGAAAGTCCACACAAGATATATTTATATTTTAATCCGGGTCCACTTTCCCTGTTTAAACCGAATGGACGCAAACAGGAACCGGGACAGCTGGTCTGCCACCACGCCCATCCAGATCCCGGCGATGCCCAATCGCAGCACATAGCAGAAAAACCATGCCCCCGCCGTGCGGACCACGGTGACGCTCACGGTGGAGGCGACAGCTGTATACAGTGTGTCCCCCGCCCCTCGCAGGCATCCCATGTAGATCACCTGGGCAATCTGTAGCAGCACAATGAAAATAATGATCCGCATGATCCCCACGCCGATGGCGATAATCTCCGACTCCTCAAAGAACAGACCGTAAAGCCATCCGCCTCCAAAAAAGTAAAACACTGCCAGCACCACGGAGATACAGCCCCCCATCATACGGCAGATCGCCCCATATTCCTTCGCCTTCTCCGAGTCCCTAGCCCCCAGACTATAGCCGATCAGCGCCACCGCCGTGGCCTGTAGGCCGTCTCCGAAGGAAAAGGAAAGGCTCATCACGTTCATTCCCACCTGATGGGCCGCCATGGCCGAAGTCCCCTGACTGGCCGCCATTAGGGAGGTCATCATAAAGCCGATGCGCATCAGCAGCTGTTCCGCAAACACGCTGTAGCCCACATGCACAATCTGTCTCATGGCTTCAAACCCAGGTCGTATTTTCTTTTTTAACATATAGGACAGGCTGACAAAATTGTCCTCCCCACGCACAGACCAGAGACTCATAAAACTGGCTACCACCGTGCCGGACACCGTGGCCAGCGCGGCACCCCTGATGCCCAGAGCCGGAAATCCCCAATGCCCCTGTATCAGCAGATAATTCAATAAGATATTGATGGTGTTGGAAACCAGATTCGTGCGCATGGTAATCTTTGTATTGCCCGCCCCCCTCTGGGCCGCGTTGACCCCCATCTGCATACAGTTGAATATCATGCCACCCATAATAATCTGGAAGTACAACACTGCCGACTCATGGGTGTCCGCCTCGGAACCGCACAGCCGAATAATGGGGTCCGCCAGAGTCACGGCCAGAATGCTGACCAGCACCGCCGATGCCAGAATAAAGAGCAAAAACGTGGCCAGGATTCTGTTAGCCCCCTCCTTGTTGCCCTCGCCCTTGCGCCGGGCCACCAGCGCGGAGATGGACACATTGGCGGCAAAAAATAGGGCCATGCCCACCATTTTGGGCTGGGTAGTCAGTCCCACCGCCGCCACAGCCGAAGCCCCCAACGAACTGACCATCAGCGAGTCCACCAGTCCCGCGAAAGCGGTAAAGAAGGACTCCAGCACTGCGGGCCAGGCCATACCGGCCGCTTTTTTCACATCTTCTTTTGGATAACGCAGTATTCTCATCTGTCTGTTCCCTTCTGTATCTGGTTCCGCCTCCTGCCGCCGGTTTTTCGGGCACCATGCGCGGGACGCGGAGCAGAATTTTTCGCCGGTTATAAAACGACCTGACAGGCAGCAATCCCGTCAGGTCGCGATGTCTCTTATTCATTTTACAACGCTTTTTTAATTATGCCAAGCCCTAAAGGATAAGGACCTGTATGCACCGATATGGTGGCTCCGATCTGTAACATCAGAATATCTTCCTCTTTCAGCCTGCCTCCCAGAGCCTCTGCCACCTGACGGCGGTATTCCACCGCCTCCTCATAGTCATATCCATACCCCACAGCTATGCTGTAACGGCTCACATCCTCACCCATTTCCTTCAGATAGGCCAGCAGCAGAGAGATGGTCTTATCCAGGTTCTTACGCCTGCTGCGCCCGATACCGCTGGGGAAAATCTCCCCTTGCTTCAGCGTAATCACCGGCTTGATGCCAAGAAGGCTTCCCGCCACGCTGCTCACCTTGCCAATGCGCCCGCCGTGGGCCAGATACTCCATATCGCCCACAGTGAAAAAGATCCTGCCCGTGCCCTTGATCTCCTCAATCTTCCGTATGGTCTCCTCGCAGCTCATACCGCTCTCCTGACATTTCACTGCCTCCAGCACCAGAATCCCCTGTAGCACCGTGTCCACAGTGGAGTCAATGACTTCGATTCTGGTGCCCGGCCGCTCCTCCCGGATCATCTGCATGGCATTCATGGCCGACTGCAAAGAACCGCTGAACTTGGTGGTAATGCAGATACAGATCACCGGAATGTTCTGCTCCACCCAGGGCATAAACGCATCCACATAATCCTGGGTAGAGGGCATGGAGGACTTGGGATATACACCCTTGCGGTCCACCATCTGCTGGTAGAAATCCCGAATCCCCATCTCCTCAATCTCCTTGAAATAATGGGTATCGTCAAAGGACACATAAAATGGCACCACCGAATATCCCTTCTGCTCCGCCCACTCGGGGGGCAGATCACATGAACCGTCTGTTATGATATGAAATAATTTGCTCATAGAAAAAATATCCTTCCTCAAAACTCTACATACTTCTTGAACCATATTTTTCCAAATATCCGCTGTCCATATGTAGTCTAGCATGAATATTTGTTTTTTGCAATAGGTATGTAATATTTTGTAGTATCTATATTTTTTCATGTAGTATTTAAAACTATTTTGTAAACTGCTCCTTGAACCACCTGCCCGTATCAGACAGTTCGTTGTCGCTCCAGTCACTGAGTTTGCTGCACCCGCTGCTGATCAGCGCTGCGGTTTCGTTCTTGTTACTGACAGCCCAGGCCACATAACTCACATCATACCGGTCCATCAGATCCACCCAGGCCAGGGCGGATTCCCCGTCAACGCCTCCTCCTCCGGAGGCGTCGCAGATACTGCACTCACTGACAAATACCGGCACACCGTCCTTAAGCGCCTGCTCCAGATTCCCCCGCAGTTCGTCCTTATGAGTGGCTGCATAAAAATGCAGTGTGTACATAATATTATCGTAGTCCTCAATAGGATCGGCGGCGGCATCCCCGATCAGCTGACTCCACTGGGGAGTCCCCACCAGAATGATGCCGTAGGGGTCGTTGGCCCGGATCACCGGAATCACTTCCTGGGCATATTTCTTCACATCCTTCCAGGACACGCCTCCGTTGGGTTCATTGCAGATCTCATAGATCACATTGCCGTACTCCGCATATTTTTGGGATATTTCATCAAAAAAGGCAATGGCGTCCTCCCTGTGGATATTGGGGTCTCCCTCTCCCAGCACATGCCAGTCTATGATTACGTACATGCCCAGTTCGGAGGCATATTCCACCCCTTTGTCAATGAGCTCTTTCAGCTTTTCCTGATCTCCTCCATTACTATATCCACCATATTCATCGCTATACATGGCAAGGCGTATCACGTCCGCATCCCACTCGTTTCGGAAAGTGCGGAAGGTCTCCCGGGATACATATTCCGGAAACCAGGCCAGGCCATGAGTACTGACACCGTGCATCTGATAGGGGTTTCCTTCCTGGTCCACCAGACTGCCGCTCTCCACCCGCAGCCTGCCGTGTCCGCCCACTGGCGTGTCCTGGGCCAGTGCATGGTCGCCCAGAAGGTCGCCCGCCAGGATGTCCGGCCCTCTGTTCCCCTGGTTGTGCGCATCCTGGCCTGTTTCCTCCGGATTCGACGCATCCTGGCCCGTTTCCTCCGGATTCGACGCATCCTGGCCCGTTTCAACGTCATCTTCTATGTCAGGCCCGGCCCCAAAAACAGCGTTAAGTCCGCCTCCCGATGTCTCTGCCTCCAGGGAAGCATCCGTCAATTTCCATTCCTCTTCCGCCAGAATGATAAGGCCGATTCCTTCTGCCTTTCCATCCTCCCAAATCTCGACGTTATAATCCGCCGGAGTGACCACCAGAAGACCGTCCCTTTCTTCTATCTCACAGCACCAGTAAGAGTCCACTCTGCAACGTTCAAAATTCTGCACCATGATCTTCCAATCCGTGATCTTCTGATCCGAGTCATTTTCGATCACCGCCGCATATTGATAATAACAGCCCTCTTCACCGCTCCAGCTGCCGTTTAACTGAAAATCGAGGCTGACAGCTCCTGGTGCGGCGACATTACCGTTCTGCCCTGGCTCCCCTTTTTCCCCGCCGTCCGTAGGTTCCGATGCCGACTCATAGCCCGGCTCCGCCGCAGGATTCTGCGGCTTCCCCCAAGCCTCCTCCTCTGGGGATTCCAGCGTCGTCTCCGGCATCGGCTCCCCTGATGATTCCTTCGTTATGTCTAATGCCGACTCCTCTGCCTCCCCCGGTCCCTGCATTGTCTCCCGGTTCTCTGAGGACGGTTTTGTTCCCACGCCCTCCGCTCCAGTCCCTGAGAACGCAAAGTCTGTCCCAGCCTCCACGGCCTGCCCCTCTTCCCTGCCGGGAATATACCCCAGAGCCCAGAGCAGTGCCAGCACGATAACAGCCCCCAGCGCAATACCCGCCAGAAAGCTCAACGCCATATTGCGGGAATATTTTTGTTCATTCATCTCTTTCATAGTCTCCTCACAAAGCGATCCAAATCCAAAATCCTTTTTTATGTTTCTACGCCGCCAATCAGCACTTTCTTCCCGCAAAATGCGAAGCCGTACTTTCTGATCCGCTCCCCGGTTATCCCCTTTGCCTCCAGGACCGCCTGGTAGTTTTTCTCCTCGATCTGTTTCAGCGCCGCCCGCACCGTGTCGGACAGCTCCTCCTCCCCGGATGCCTGTACCTTGAACTCCAGAATGACAGCGTCATACCGGGCCGTGTCTCTGGGCTCCAGCATCACGTCATACCGGCCAAAGCCGCTCTCCCGGTTGGAAGTCACCGTATACCGGTCGGACAGTTCCACCATCAGGCCCAGCACAAAGCCGTGATAAAAGCGCTCCGGCTCGCTGTAGGGCTTTCCTCCCGTGTCAAAATAGCTGAATATCTCCCGGGTGACCTTGTTCATGTAGGTGTTCATCGCTTCCACGTCCCCCTGTAACAGCGCCAAAATGAAATCACCATAATACTCATTTCCGGAAAACCAGTCCCGCACCATATCTTCGAACATGGTGCAAACCTCCCGGTTGGTCAACTTAAGCTTATAAATCCAGCGTCCCGTCCTCTCCACAAACGTAGTGTCTATCACCCGCAGGTACCCGCTGGCCAACAGCAGACTCCATATGGCATTCTTTTTTACGGATAACTGGTTATATACAATCTGCTCGTCAATCTCCATTTCCAGCGTGCCGCCGCCCAGCAGTTCCTCAAAAATCTTTTTGATATTTGCCCCGCCCTCCCGAAGCAGTTTGCCCACCAGTCTGTTGGAACTGGTGTTGACCCAGTATTGCCCCACCTTTTTCTTATCCAGATAATTCAGGATGGACCAGGGATTATAAATATCTCTCCTGCTGCCGAAGGTGAAACCGTCATACCATTCCCTGACCTGCTGTTTTTGATCCGAAAGCCCATACTCCTCCAGCGCCGCGAACACCTCCCCTTCCGTGAAGCCAAAACTGTCCGCGTATTTTTCTGAGGTGGTGGTCACCACCTCCAGATTGTTCAGGTCGGAGAACATGGACTCCTTGCTCACTCTGGTTATCCCTGTCAGAATGGCCCTCTCCATGTAGGGATTCGCCTTGAAGGTCGCGTTGAACAGCCCCCTGGTAAAAGCCGCCAGTTCGTCCCAATACCCTTCAATATACGCCTCCTGCATGGGCGTGTCATACTCATCCAGCAGGATGATCACCCTTTTTCCATAGTACCGCATGAGAAGATTTGATAAAAAGTTCAGGGAATTTGCCGCAGTGTAGTCCTCCATATCCTCGGATACCTTATTAAAAGACTCCTTTTCTTTTTCCAATATCCTGGCATCTGTCAGCAAGAATTGGAACCGATTAAATAATTCCGACAGGATCTGACAGATCCCCTGTCTGGCATCTTGATAGGATTTGCCCTTAACTTTCGAAAAACTGAGTGAAATCACCGGATAGGTCCCCTGGAGATGCCGGTATTTCTCCTCCTTCCAGATGGCCAGCCCCGCGAACAAATCCCCCCGCCCGGCAAAGTCCACCGAGAAGAACTGCTCCACCATGCTCATGTTCAGCGTCTTTCCAAAACGACGGGGGCGGGTGATCAAGGTCACATCGTCGTCCGCCTCCCACCACTGCCGGATGAACTCCGTCTTATCTATATAGAAGTTGTCGCTGGTCCTGATTCTTTCAAAATCCTGCCGCCCTATGCTGATCGTCCTTGCCATGGTCCGCTTTCCTTTCTGCCGCTCTGGCGCAAGTTTCTGCCCATAATTATACTATATCCGCTTTCTAATCTGAAATCAATAAAAATGTACGAAACGTCCCCGGAACCTGCAAAAGACTGCTTTGCCTGTTCCGGGGACGTTTCCTTTTCCTGAATTGTTTGACATTTTGTAAAAAAACAGAACAAACTATGGCAGGTTATGCCACTCTGCTTCCGTGCCCCGCAGAAGCACGAAGGGCCGGTTCAGACGCAGAAGCAAGTCCCGGGCCTGCTCCCGGGCTGACGGAGCCGCCACAATAATCACGGTATCCATAGGAAGAGTCGGGATTTCCTCCGGCTTCATAACCCCGACGCCACAGTATTCTCCCTGTACGGCGATATCAATCCCCGCTGTCAATTCGGCCTGGGGCACCTGTTTTCGCATGGCCTCCTCCAGATAGTATGCCGCCGACAGCACAACGCCCCACACCGCGTAGGGGAATCCGTTTTGCGGAAACGGAATTTTTTCCACCGCGCGGGAGGTTGCCGTGTGATAATCAATCTGATAAACGGGACTCTTTCCGGCCCACATTTTTTCCAGTTCGGCCCTACAGGCCGCCGCTTTGACTTTATGAAAAAAAAGCTCCTTTATTCTGGCCTTTTCCGACTCGATGTCCACGGGAGCGGGATTCCAGTTGATCTCCGGATAGTGCGCCGGCGTATATGTGGGAATCAGGCGGTCAATAAAACCAAATCGCTCTCCAAAATGGTTCTTGGCAAGAATCACCGGTATCCCCATGGCCAGGCAGGGGGAGGCGACATGCAGCTTGGAGGTAATCACAAGTCTTGCCGTATCCCGAAGCAGGGAGAGCCTTTCCTCTCCTTTCCTGTGTTCCTCATACGCGTCCTCCACAGAGATCCTGTTGCTGTTTCCCGGATTGCTGTATCTCTCAATATTGGTCAGGACAATTCCCTCCTCCCTGATTTCCCGGGGCATGATCCTCATAATGTCGGCGGGCGCATCCAGAAGATAGACCTTGTCCGCCCTCCGCGCCTGCTCCTGGGTCCTCCTTGGCAATGTGAGCGTAAGGCACCCCGTGAGATACGCGTCTATTCCGAGACTTCGCAGATAGGAAACCGTATAGGCATCCCGGCACCCCACGCCGCCGCACTGCTTATAAAATGCCGCTTCTTCCTCCGACAGGTCCCTGTGCAGGTGCAGGGACATAACAACGGCATGAATCCTGGGAGAAGGCGGCATAAAATGTGAGTCATACGCCAGTTCCTCATAATTACTGGCGCTGTTGATCACACATACACACTCTTCCCCCTCATAATTTTCCAGATCATACCGGGGAACGGGAATTATGTCCTCCTCCCTGATCCCCATTTCCCGATACAGGTTCTTTACCGCGCAGGACTGTATGGGATCACCCAGATTCACAGGCCTGGTCCTCATCTCCGGTTTCAAAGGTTTCTGATAGAACATATATCCGTACTTCATTGTCTGCCCTCGCTTTCTTCCCTGTATAAGTCCCCGATTTCCGTAATCGCGTTGTGCGCGGGACGCCGCCCTCTTGTGGAGGGATACTTCCTCCAGTCATGACCGAAACAATAGTCCAATACGCTTTCATAGTCTCTGGGAGCCGTAAAAGAATGCCCCTCAAAAAGGAGTTCCACGGTATCCACATAATTGCTCCTTCTGACCAGAGGCGTCTTATACGGATTTCGGTCCTGAGCGATCCAGAATTTCAGGTACTTCTCATTATGAAAAAATTTTGCCGCCCTGACAAATCTCTCATAGCATACCTTGTTTCCCACCGCTGAGATTCTTTGATAATACTTCCTCCTTTTCTCATCCTGTACCGAATCCGCGCCGACAGTAGCCCACAGCGCCTTCCTCCAATGTCGGCAGATTTTTGCGTGTACCCAGTCCGCCAGCCGGAGATGCGCAGAAGGGTACATGGGAAAAATATCAATAAACACGCCGATCTGCTGCGTCAATTTCTGTCGCCCCTGTTTTGTATATACCGTTCCCCTCCGCTCCAGATGCTTGAATATCAGATGGTTGTTCTCCTCGTTGGCCGGACATCGGAAATAGTATTTTTGAAGATCCAGCTCCTCCCGCATGATCTCATCCAGCCTGTCAAAATCTTCCACAGGCATGGTCACATCAATATCGTCATCCCACGGAATAAATCCCTTATGTCTGACTGCCCCCAGCAGTGTGCCGAAGCTGATATTATATCTCAGCGCGTGTTTCCTGCATATCCTGTCAAATTCCACCAAAAGCTCCAGCTGAATCTGCTGTATACGCCACAGATACGTATTGCCCCGCAGCGCCAGCTGGCTTTTTTCCTTATTGAGAACCGCCTCTGTCATATGGGCAGGAAAACAGCTTATGATTCCTTCCGACTCCCTGACAATATAACATTTATGCCCGCAAAACGCCTCCTCTTTTACATCCTGCCATATGCCGCTGAACACGGATCTAGAATTTTCATTGACAATCCGGGGCAGGGAGTTGGCGTCTCTGGGATTCCTTCCTGTCACATGGGGGTACACTACATACTTTCCGCTTTCCCTGCCGCCGTATTCCGCAATGCAGCTTTCGATGGAGTATTTTCCCCGCAGCCTGATATAATGCCTGGAAAGCCGCCTTTTGGGAGTCAGCCGTATATAGCTTCTCAAGGGTTTCCCCTCCAATACGGCTCTGGCGTTCAGGGTTCCTGTTGTGTCCCGGAACAACGCGTAAGCCCGATCCCACTCCTTCTCCTCGTCCCCGACATAAAACAGGGGGGTGATGACCAGTCTGGTACCGTAATAAAACGCGTCCTTTCTTTTTTCTTCCCTGAAATGAATCCTTGACTCCTTCACGAACCAACAGTCAAAAGTGTCAAACTGCTCTGTGTTTCTGTAATCATGAATAGAATATCCTGCGTTCATGCCGCAAAAATGCTCCAGCAGCGCAAACAGCTGCCGGTAATCCTTATACAGGGCGGCCAGATAAATCACCGGGGCGCAATCCTCAAATTGCATTCCGTTCGTGTGCGCGATCAGCGTATCCGCCGTGATCGTATAACGAAGATCCTTTTCCACGCATATTTTATGTACGATATCCAGCAGTTCCAGACTCTCTTTATGTGCCTCGTTCAAGATCTATCCCTCCTGTATCCATGCGTATAAAACCGTGTCCACATGCCTGTCCTTGTGGTGCCTTACCGCAATCTTGTATGCCGGAACATATTCCAGAATCAATTCCGCAAGTCGGTAATAATCACAGGCATTATGATAGATGGATATGGCGAGACCGGGCTTTTCACGCGTAATCGTCCTCCTGGCCCCCATCTGTTGGATAGTTGGAATAGGTGACTTAGAAAATATCCATTATTCAAGGGTTTCCAATGCCCCTATGAATTTATAATGGATAGTAAGTCGTTGAATTTTCTGCCCGTCAACTTCTACGGGTTCAGAAACAAGAATTTTTTCTATCAGTTGATTGATTATCTTGAAATTGAGTTCTGTTATTCCTGCATAACCGCTTATCTGCTCCGCAAACTGCTCAATGGAAGATAACTGCTCTTTGTCCGCTATGGCACTTTTTTCAAGTTCCTTTATCTTGGCTGTCAGTTCTTCCTGCTCGCTGTCAAATCGTGCCGACAACATCTGAAAACGCTTTTCGGTCAACAGTTCCCTTGTCAAATCCTCGTACAGTTTGGCATACAGGTTTTCTATTTCCGACACTCGCTGTTTACATTGCCTTAGTTCCTTTTTCTGCTGTTCCTTATCTGCCGACAGTTGGAGATTAAGACGCTCCGCAATTTCCGTTACCATTGCTTTCCTGTCCGTCAGTGCCTGTCCTGCGTGTTTCTGAATGTCCGCAAGCACAACTTCGTGAACCGTCCTCGCCTCAATGGTGTGTGCCGAACAACCCT
>CANSPM010000035.1 GCA_947648875.1 uncultured Lachnospiraceae bacterium | reverse complement strand
TCTGATCCACAGGATAGGTGTGTCCGTAAGGACATTCTTTAGCCTTAACTCAGAGCGTCCACTTTGGAGTAGGAGCCTTCCCTTAGCATTATTATAATAGCACTGAATGTGAAATGTTTCAAGAGATTTTTGATAAAATCTGTAGATAATTGGTAAATGGTAGATAGTGCATACCTCACCTGCAAGGGCAGAGTATGTAACAATAGACTATATTTCTATCACGGGTATGAAGGGGACAAGGCAGTGGGCGCTGCCAAAAGCAAAGCGGAAAGACAGCCGTGCATACCTTGCGCTGACAATGATACAGGCCATCTACCGGAAGGAAAAGCTGTTGAAGGATCTTCCGGCGCAAGAACGCAAAACCTGCCGCCAGTTAAGTGTCTGCCCGCTGGTGGAGGCCTATTTCACGCAAATAAAGATTACCAATGTCACGATTATTCGCTATGTCTTGCAAGTCTAAATTCAAAAAGAGGTATATTATATATGTGAAATGGAAATAACAATGCTGAATTCTGGTTTGAAAAAAACGATGGTCATTTTCTGGAAGGGATATACTTGTTTCTTCTTCGCGTCCTAATTCGATATTCTCCCGGTCCCTTTGCAATAAAGTCATATACTCTGCTATGTTACTTTGTTGGCTCTTGCCACTGCGGCCAAGCTCAAACGCAAGACCAGTCTCAAACGCAAGACCAGTCTGACGGATGTCCCTTTTGCAGTGACTGAAGCCCATTATTCCGTAATTCTATGAAATAGTTGCTATTTTTCTGATTATGTTAAAATGCGTTGCTTGTAGCAACGGGCAATTCTACATATAATTGTGGTAACGACTAAAAAGACGGAGGTTATCTTTAATGCTTAACGAGAACATTAAAGCAATTAGAAAATCAAAAGGACTTTCACAACAAGAACTGGCTATCATGCTGAACATCGTGCGGCAGACAGTTTCCAAATGGGAGCAAGGACTGTCAGTGCCCGATTCGGATATGCTAGTCCTCATATCGGAAGTGCTGGAAACGCCCGTAAGCATATTGCTTGGAGAAACTGTTGTTGAATCGGAGATTGATAACTTAAAAGTGATCTCTGAAAAATTGGAGGTGATAAACTTGCAATTGGCCCAAAGGAAAACTACAAGGAGAAAAGTTATTCATTGGTTGCTTATTGCATTATCAGCAATCATAGTAATAGTTTGTGTAATCTTATTGAGATTAGAAAGCCCTTACTTAGGGTGGAATTATAATGACCCCGAAACCGCTGTTCTCGGAGTGGCATTTCACTCATTTGAATGGCTGTTTGTCCGAGTAGCACTGTTTATCTTTATTGGTGCAATCATTGGAATTTTCTTAACACGGAAGAAAGAATAAAATTTGGGGGCTGTTCTTGATTATGGTAATGTCCGCGCTAAAATGTTTGGCGCAAAGTGTCCAGACGGATGTAGAGTGTGCATTCACGGAGAAATCCGACAGAGGCATCTGTGGGCAGAGCTCTGCGGCAAAGCCCCAATCTTTGGGGCTTTAAACCGTTTTCCGCATATCAGAGTCATTCACTGTCGTTCATTCAGATATAGCTGTACCCGCTTCTGAATGACTTTCGCCACATCTTCCGCACTGTGAGTGCCCTCAAAGAAATTTTTCGCCTCTTCCTCGATGATAGTTATAAGCCTCTCATCCGTGGGCGGCTGTCCCTCAAGTGCTTCCATAAAATCATAATAGTCCTCGCAGTACTCCAGGTATTCCACATAGACCTGGGGCATCTCCTCATCAAACAGAGCCGGGTCCTTGGTATCCAGCAGATAGGATAGTCCGTACATACCATTGACCTGTTGGCTTATGGCCCATTTGCCCTCCCAATCTTTACCGACCTGAAAACTGTCCCGGCAGTCTTTTCTATAATCCGCCATATATCTGGTGCCAAGCAAAAATTCCAGATATGCAGCTGCCGCCTCCTTATTTTTACAGTTTTTATTCACCACATAAAAGCCCACCGGATCTACCACCTGCCTGGAACCGTTGGCCCCTGGTATACCAGGCCTGTTATACCGTTCCCCTAAGAACTGCTTACTATACACAAAACCGGATCGGTCAACGACCGTATCCTCAACAGCCAGACAATTGCCGTCTAGCAGTTCCTGAAAGCATGACATATATTCATCGGGGGCTTCCACTTCCGCATATTCGTCACTCTGGTATTGTTTTACCGCTTTCAGCAGCCGAACGAACAGATCGCTGTCAAAGGCGCAGATACCTGCCTCCCAATCAATAAAAGGGGTATGCTCCAGGTCACCGTATACCAGCAAATGCATCAGAGATTCCGGCCCGCTGTACCTCCACCCTCGGTGTACGGCGTGGGGATAATTCCCCGTCTCAAGCAGAGTCACCACCTCCTCCACAGACCATTCCTCTTTTGACCATATATTCCTGTCCGTCACCAGAGAGCGAAAATTGTAGAAGATGCTGACTCCGGCCAGGCTGCCGTCAATGGTCCCTGTGTCCAACAGACCTGGATAGATCATATCCAGCGTCTCCTGACTGAGCAGTTCTCTCAGATCCATCAGCACGCCCTTTTCCCACAGCGCCACCAGATCCTCTTCATCAATATAGAGCAGATCCGGCCCTCCTCCTGCAATCAGTTCATTCCACACTCTGTCATGAGCGGCAGCGCGGTCTGCTTCTGCCACCGCCTTTAGGTCAAACGCGTACTCTGGGTGGTCCGCCATGAATACAGGCAAAGTGCTCTCCAGATCCTGATTCCAGGAAAATGTGGAGATGCAGGTGGCATGCAGGGGATTTGCGCCATCTATAGATTGGCCTCCTTCCCCCATCCGTGTCTGCCCTGCACGATTTAACACATATGCCACGGAGCTGTCCTCCTTCCGCACAAAAAGCAATATCTCGCCTTCTCCGTTGACAGCCACCTCCCCCCAGTTCCCAAGGATATTGCCTGCGTCAAACAGATACTCCAGAATGCCCGTGTCCCCGTTCCCCTGATAGATCACCTTGTCACCGGTGATATAGTAATACAGGCCATTATCCAGGGGAATTAACCGGTCGGTAAACGACATCCCTCCGGCAGTTCCCAGACTTTTCTCCCGGGTGCCGTCCAGCCACAGCCATTCCATACCGTTTTCCTCATTGTAGCCCTGGGTCAGGATTCCCCCGTCGGGACCGGCCGTTATCCAGGGAACCACCCGCTTATACCGGATACTGCTGTCCCGGGAGGCAACCGTTTTTCCCTCACTGTCCAAAATAGCCATTTTCTTTCCGTCAAAAGATATCATATAGTAATTTCCCTGGCTGTCCACACAGATTTCTGTAGGCAATACCTGTTGCTGCACCATATCCAGTTCCAGACACGCGGGCAGCAGGTCCACTCGTTTCAGTTCCTCCCCCTCCCGGCTCATATGTACCGCATAGTATGACTCATATTCCCGGTCCTCATTTCTGGTGAGCACCAGATACACCAGTTCCTGGGCGGAGACGGCAAATATATCATATATATATCCTCTATCCAGCAGCCCCATGTCCACCAATCCGCTGCTCCATTCCTTTCTGTCTCCGTCAAATACCTGCAATTCATAGGTCGTGATATTATCTCCGTAGTAAGAATGCACCATAAAAAAGCAATGTCCTCCCACACAGCTGTAGGTGTTCTCATAGATACCCGCCTCCGTCTCCAGCGTCAGGGGGATCAAGCTGCGTCCCGCCAGAGACATGGAGGGAGTCACGTTCTCTTTCGGGAAATCTATCTTCATTTCCTGTTGCCCCCAGAAATAGGTCTTTTCCACCGGAGTCGACTTATCCTCCGGCAGATTTTCCCCGTCAGGCTTTCGGTCCGTCAGGCAGACCACCGCCACAGCCAAAATGGCTGTAACCGCTAATATCGCTATGCAAATACTTGTTTTCCGGTACTTCAACACATGATTCACCCTCTTTCCGGTACCGGATTCCCCAAATGCTGTCACATCCATGGGGTGATAACGCCTGCCTGCCGCATAGGACAACAGAGATAGGCTATAGTCATACCGTATATTCTCTCCCATCTGTTCCAGCACATGTTCGTCGCAGCGCATCTCCATATCTCGTTCCATGCAGCGGCCCCCTACCCATATGAGGGGATTGTACCAATAGAACACTTGAAGAGCGCAGGCCAACAGCCGCGCCCACAAATCATGACATCGTATATGGTATCGTTCATGGAGCAGCACATACTCCCGTTCTCGTCTTTCCATTTGACAGGGAATGTAAATTCTGGCATGTATCGGCCCCATGGTGAAAGGTGAGCGGATATTCTCACATTCGTAAATATTGCCGCCAATTTCATCCGGCAGGCGTACCGCGCAAGCCACCTGCCTACAGACCTTTCCATAGGCATACAACTGCCTGCAAGCCAGAAGAATGACTCCCGCCAGCCATACACCCGCCAGCCCCTGTAGAGCCATGGGCCTTAAATCTATCGGAACAGAATCTTCTACAATTGCTTTCGAATTATCCGGACTGCCTGCCTGATTCAGACGCTGTAACGGCAGTTCAAACGCATGACCTCCGTAATAGTTCGCCGCTTCTCCAATATCCTGTCGTACGGTGCCCATGCCATAGGAACCACTCCGCACGCCCTCCGTCTGCTCCCCGGTCTGCGTCAGCGCTGTCAGTTCCTCCGGTAAATACGTCAGCCCCGCTTCCGTCTGCACCGCCCGGTCAAATACAGGGAGATTGAACAGACTTGTGACGGACGAGAGCGTCACAGGGCACAGCAGACGCAGGGCCGGTATGAGCCAGAGCAGATAAATATACCGCCTTGGCACACGTAGCCTCACCAGCAGCTCCCGCGCCAGGAGCACCGCCAGAATCACGATGCCCGCCGTGATGCCTCTATTTACCGTTGCCAAAAAAATCTCTGTTATGTACATAAGGTTATTTCCCATCGGCCTCCCTGTGTGCCCTGATCATCGCCTCGATTGCCTCCGCCTCCTGGTCCGACAGCTTCCGGTCACCCAGAAACGCCGCCAGAAAATGGGGCAGCGATCCTCCAAAGGTCCGCTCCACAAAGTAGGCGGACTCTTCCCGCTGGGCTTGCTCCTGGGGAACCAACACTGTCACCAGGGCGCTATCGTTGCGCAGATACCCTTTCTCCGCCAGCTTTTTCAGCACGGTGTAGGTTGTGGATTTTTTCCATCCCAGCTTCGCCTCGCATAGCTTTACCAGCTGACCACTGCCTACCGGGGCGTATTCCCAGACCACCTGCATGAAACGATATTCACTGTCACACAATTTAGCATATTCCATAGTTTCCTCCATCCTGCATAAGTTATATATTAGGTCGATAATAATAGATCTAATATAAGTCTATCATTATCGACTCCCGTTTGTCAATCCTGCATTTAGTGCCCCCGGACGATATCCTATTAGAGCCACGGCCATTCTGCTGCCTTCCCCCGGAAACATTTTTACCTGCTTGCCGGTAAGCATTCACTTTCACAATTGCGTTGGACTGGAAATTATGGTATAATAAACCTTATTTAAGGCAGGAAACGGCCGAATGGCCATCCATGCCATGTGCGGTTCATTTGGTATAATACTGACAAAATACTGAAAAAAGGAGACTGTCCCATGGAAAAACAGATGTACATGATGATGATCGAAAAAAGTAAAACCTATAATAAGATGACAAAAAAAGTAGTCATGGAGCATGTAGAAAACATAAAAAAACTGGACGACGCAGGAAAACTGGAAATCTGCGGTGTCTTTAAAGGTTATCCTGGAATGGCGGGCATGTATATCCTGAAAACGGAAAGCCGCGAAGAGGCGGAAGAAATCTGCAAAGCGGAGCCATTGGTTACGGGGGGCTACGCAACCTATAAGCTGGTTACTTTACAAATTGCAAACAGAGAAAATAACTATTTGTTGTAAATATCTTGTCTGTAAACAGTATTGGCTATTGTATCAACGGCGCTCAAGAGATTCAGAAGATTAAGTATATGATTGCGTGAATATCCGTTTCAATAGAATGGATATATCATATTTCCCGTATCGCGTAGTCCATAAGATCTATCAATTCAGTGTTTTCCATTCTGGCATAACGCAAAAATACAGCAACACAAACTATTTTATAAGCGTTTCACACATTGCGCAAACCGGTTCTGCAATACAGGGAGTGTTCTTTTCATATTAATTTTCAGGCTTTGTAAAAGGACAGGCGCGGATTCTATCGTTTTGTATAGAAAAGCGTTCCGTAATGTGTTATAATCAAAGAAACCAGTTGCCTATATAGGACAATGCGGGGAGGAGGCACTCTGATGAAGAAAAATGTAAAATGGATATTTGCCGGATTTGCTTGTCTGTTGACCTGTTTTCTTTATGCCATACCGACGGATGCCACAACACCGGAGGAAGTAGAGGAAGTGAAAGAAGAGTGGTACGATACGCATTATTATCCCACTGATTTGGAGAAAAAGAAATACAATTTTTTTGAAATTTTGGACATATGGAATCCGCCATTGGACCTGCTTTTGAGTATGCCTTCGGAGGAACTGGCGGCGCTAATGCAGGAACATCCCACGATGGGACAAATATCGAATTATTATAGTACAGATGGAACACAGGATTATACGACATATTTCGGTTTTGCAGAAATAAATTCTGACATTTTTTACGAACTTCTGCGGAGAGAGGATGGGATTACCTGTCTGCTGGAGGAGTACAGGAACAGTGGGGTGACGGAGGAGAATTTAAAAGAATATGTGAGTCCTACCGAATACTTCCAAAGATGGCATACAGAGACATTTGGATGCCAGTTTATTCGATATTACGCGCATCTTTTTACGCAAGAGGAGTACGAGCTGGCCTGTCAGATTATTGAGGAAAAGAAGGAACAGTATGCATCCATGAGTGATACTTTTTTATACTATTTGGATTTGCCGGAGATAGAGCCCCCCAGCGGAGAGGCGGTCGGCAGCATCAGAACAGATTATTTGTTCCCGGAGGAGATACAGGAAAGAGAAGACAGATTGGCGGAGGCTCTTCTTCAAATGCAGCTGAAGGAAAGTAATTTACAGACGCAGGCGCCTGAGACGGAGGAAGGCGATTTGCAGACGCAGGCGCCTGAGACGGAGGAAGGCGATTTGCAGACGCAGGCGCCTGAGACGGAGGAAAGCGATTTACAGACGCAGGCGCCTGAGACGGAAGAAAACGGTTCCCAGGCGGAAGCATCTGAGATGGCGGACAGGGATGCGGAAGGCGTTGCGCCGGAAACGGTGGAAGATGGAAGCCGGAACAAACGAATGACGGCAGTGGGAATAATCGCCGGCATGGTATGTGTGGCGGGGGGAGCTGCATTCATTTGCCGGAAAAAGAACCGGAATTGAATTTTTCGGCAAAGTAGGATACAATACATATATGCGGAATCGGGAAGACACGGTCCCGGTCTGTGAGCCCGCCCAGGCGGGCAGACGGGAGTTATTTATGGAAGAAAGAAAATATGCGTTGCTGATTGACGCGGAGAACACCAGTTCCAAATATGTGGACGTAATTATCAGTGAACTAAAAAAATATGGAATCATTACTTATCAGAGGATGTATGGAGATTTTACCAATCCGGATTTGGCCAGTTGGAACAAAAAAGCGCTGAAATACGCCATTGTTCCCATACAGCAGTCCCGGTATTCCACGGCGAAGAACGCGGCGGACATAATGCTGGTCATAGATGCCATGGATATTCTGTACAAGGACATGATAGACGGATTTTGCATCGTGACCTCAGACAGCGATTTTACCCGCCTGGTGAGCCGTCTGCGGGAGGAGGGAAAGTCCGTTATCGGCATGGGCAAGAGCGATGCCTCCAAAACATTTATTGCCGTCTGTGATGAATACAAGTTTCTGGACAAGATTGTGGACGACGAGTCCAAGGGGGAAAAGCCGGTGGCGGAGAGGGATTCCATCACGCCGATCGGGGAGATTAAATCCGCTATCAACAATCTGCTGCAGGAGTGTGAGAACAACGGGGAACCTGCCAATCTGGGCATGGTCAAGAGCAATTTGCAGAGGTTGTATCCCGATTTTGACGAGCGAAACTACGGTTACAATGCCATGATGAAGTTTATCACCGAGGCCACCAGGTTCAAGATTGTGAAACAGGGCACTACCATTCTGGTGGTGCGGGGAGGCCAGGAGGTGCCGGTCAATGTGGAAGCCAATGTGCAGCAGTACATTATTCGCAAGGCGGAGCAGAACATCAAGCTGGAGATCCTGGGGCAGCAGCTCCATGAGCATTTTCCGGACTTTAAATACAAGGATTACGGGTATGCCCGTCTGTCCCGCTATGTGAGCAGCATCGAGGGCGTACAGATCGACGGCAATAACATTGTGTCCAGACAGTGAATATGTAAGTGCACAAAAGTAGATAAAAAGTTGATATTTCCGCCTTATACTGTTATGCTGAGAGAGGTGCGGTGAGAGTAAAGCCCGGTGTTTAAGACAGCGGTTTTTACTGTTTCCATAACAGGAAAGGCGGATTTTTTTATGTACAAAATACTGATCGTTGACGATGAGCCGGATGTGGTAAGCATGATCCGGGATTATTTTGAGATTAACGGATATGAGACGTTGGCGGCATACAACGGGAAGGAGGCCATGGAACTGGCCATGGGGCGGCCGGATCTGATTCTGCTGGACATAAATATGCCCCATATGGACGGGCTGACGGTGTGCAGGGGCATCCGGGACTATGTGTCCTGTCCCATCCTTTTTCTGACGGCCCGTATTGAGGACAGCGACAAGATACAGGGCTTTGCGGCAGGCGGAGACGATTATATATTGAAACCTTTTTCCATGGAAGAACTGGGAGCCAGGGTGGCCGCCCATATCCGTCGGGAACATCGCTGCAAGGCGGATGCCAACGTGCGCTTCTGGGGCAGGATGGTCATAGACTATACCGCCAGGACCGTGGCGGTGGAGGGGCCGGTGATTCCCTTTGCCAAAAAGGAATACGAAATCATTGAACTGCTGTCCTTAAGCCCTGGCCAGGTGTTTGATAAGGAACGGATCTATGAAAGGCTCTGGGGCTATGACGCCGAGGGGGACAGCAGCGTGGTGGCGGAGCATGTCCGCAGGATTCGCGCGAAACTCAGAGAATTTGGCGAGGAATATCACCTGGAGACAGTCTGGGGAATGGGTTACCGCTGGAAAAAATAAAGAGAAACAAAAATGCACTCTTACAGGGATAATGTGTGACTTTCATAAAAAAGCGAGGTGGCAAAATGAGAGAGACAGGGGAGCAGACCCAGGCCATACTCGTCGGGAAACGGCGAAAATGGGTCGGCGGGAAACAGCGGAAAAAACGGCAGAGATCTCTGCGGCAGTCCCTGTACTGCTGTATTCCGATCTGTGCCGTGGCGGCGTATCTGGGGACAATGGCCATCGGAATCGGCTCCAATCACGCCCAGGATTGGTATGCGTCCAACTTTATGGAAGAAGAGAGTGTTCGGATATGGCACTACCCTTATAAAGTTTATATAAACTATAATAATATTCCTATTTACCGCTATGCGGAGCATCCGGCCTACAGTAGATGGCAAGAAGCGCCGATTCAACAAATGATTTACAAGCTGATTAGTTCCGCGCAATTCGTTTTGATACCGCTTTGGACGTTTTTATGTCTTGGACTTGCCGTTTGGATTTTTTACAGGAGAGAGGTGGAAAAACCCATTAAGGTATTGCGGGAAGCATCGGAAAAGATTGCGGATAACTGTCTGGACTTTGAACTGGAGTCAGTGAAGGACAATGAGCTGGGGCGGCTTCTGGACGGTTTCGAGAAAATGCGGGCGGCGCTGTACGAGAATAGCCGGACCACCTGGCAGTTGTTGGAGGAGAGGAAAAGGCTGAACGCCGCCTTTGCCCACGACATGCGCACACCCATCACCGTGTTGAAGGGCTATGGGGAGATGCTGGAGCGGTATGTGCCGGAGGGCAGGATATCCCAGGCAAAACTGCTGGAGATCCTGGGGATGATGAACGGACAGATTCGCAGGCTGGAGAACTATACACAGAAGATGAGCAGCATTCGGAAACTGGAGGATCTGGAGCCCGAGACAGTGCCGATGAACGCCCCGGAATTGAAAGAAAAACTTTGCAATATGTGCGATATTCTGGGACAGAATATTGTCTGCCGCTTTGAGGGCAACGGGACTTTGCGGCTGGACGAGGCGCTGGTGCTGGAAGTGTGCGAGAATCTGGTGAGTAACGGTCTGCGCTATGCGGGGAAAATGTTGCAGGTGACCGCGCGGGTGACCCGGGGGGAGGAGCCTGCGTCAGGAGAGATGCCGGAAGGATTTCTGGAGGTAGTGGTGGAGGATGATGGGCCGGGCTTTAGCCCGGAGGAACTACAGCACGGCACGGACCCATTTTTCAGGGGCGAGGGACAGGCGGAGCAATGTCATTTTGGTCTGGGACTGTACATCTGCCGCATGATCTGTGCCAAATGCGGCGGGAGCTTGACGCTGTCCAACGGGATCTGCGGCGGGCGGGTGACGGCCCGCTTTAGAATATAGTCTGCAAAATTTGGAATTTTATACGTTTTATGATGCCCAGTGAAAAAATTTGAGTAGTTGATAAAAAGTTGATAGTTGCGCAGTAGAGTAATGGTGTGGATCAGTCCGCACCATTTTGTTTGTTACAATGGAATCCTTGCAGTGCGTGGCGCCTGTTTCTGCGCGCCGGGAACTATCAGTTTGAGAGAATAGTGTCAGTATATTTTCCGGGAAATGTTATGGCACTGATCGGAACGCTTACAGAACGTAAGGCGGGCGGACACAGAATTTAAGGTAAGGGAGAGAGAACATGAAGCAACAGAGTAATTGCATAGTGATCAGCCATGTAGACAAGTACTATGGCAAAAAACAAGCGCTGAGGGATGTAGACCTGACCATCGAGCGGGGGATGTTTGGGCTGCTGGGCAGAAACGGCGCGGGTAAGACTACCCTGATGAAGACCTTGGCCACCCTGCATGAGAAGCAGGGTGGCGAGATATCCGTGTGCGGTATTCCTATCAGCCACGCCAGCGAGGTTCGTGGGATCATCGGATATCTGCCCCAGGATTTTTCCATGTATCCCAATATGACTGTCTATGAATGCCTTGACTATCTGGGCACGCTGTCCCAAATGCCCAGAGCCCAGCGGCAGAAAAGGATCGAGATGCTTTTAAAGAGAGTAAATCTGAGCGAGAAGAAAAGAAGCCGGGTAAGAAGTCTCTCCGGCGGCATGAAGCGTAGACTGGGTATCGCCCAGGCGCTGCTCCATGACCCCAGAGTGTTGATCGTGGATGAGCCTACTGCGGGACTGGACCCGGAGGAGCGGATTCGGTTCCGCAATCTGCTCTGCGAAGTGGCGGAGGACCGCATTGTGATTCTGTCCACTCACATCGTGGGGGATATCGAGGCAACCTGCGAAAATATCGCCATTTTGAATGAAGGAGAACTTCTGTGGAAGGGCACAGTATCCCAGCTGCTGGAGAATGCCAGAGGAAAGGTGTATGTGGCGGAGATTCCCGTGAGTATGCTGGCCCAGGCAAAGCGAGATTACATTGTGACAGGGATGCTGCGCAGTGGAGGGGCTGTGACGGTACGGTTTCTGGCGGGCGCGGAGGATAATAATCCGGCAGGCCGGCCAGTGGGAGCCACGGCGGCTGCCGAATCGGGGAGGGAGAGCGGCCAAGGCGCTCGGGGACTGCTTCCCGGGGCCCGGGAGGCCATGCCCAACTGTGAAGATGCCTATATGTACTGTCTGTACCAGCATGGCTGTGAGATTGCGGGAGGTGAAGAGTAATGCTGTTTTTCAAAGAATGTAAAAAAGTTCTCTTTTCCATGACTTTTGTGCTGTATGTGGTAACTGTGGTCGCGATGTATGTGACGCAATTTATTCATGACAGTACGCCGATTACGGCACCACTGCGGGAAACCGGGGAATATGGTATGACGGTGCGGGAGACTCCCGAGGTGATCATGCCCGCAGCGGTGGAGAGTCTGTTTGGAGAATATCTCTCCGGCAGTTATCCGGCCTACCCCATTATGTTTTATAAAAATGTGAAACTAAAGGAAGATAAAAGGCTGGAAATGCGGGCCATTCTGGAGGAGCTGACAGGACTTTCAGGGGAAGAAATCGACGGATTTGAGGATTCCCGGGAGGCAGGGTATTTCAGCGGGGGCCTGGACGAGGCGGGAAATCCTGTTACATGGTATCAGGAGATGGTTCTGCCCCCGTACAGTCTGCCGGAAGACCTGACCTACGAACATTTCTGTGAGCTGATGGAGCGGGCAGATCGTCTGATTGGCGGCGGCAGCAGTTATGCCGTGGACCGGCTGCCCTCCTTTTTCGGCCGCGTTCCCATGACCTATGAGGAGGCGCTGGCGGAGTATGAGGCTCTGATGGCCCCGGGGGAGTTGGGGAAGGCATATCTGCGGCTGCACTGTGACTATATGGGCATCAACCTGGCGGTGATGCCCGTGTTTGTGGCGGCCGGGCTGTGGCAACAGGATAAGAGGGCGCGCATACAGGCCCTGATTTACACCCGGAAAAGTTCCGGTGTGCGAATTGTGGGAACACGCTTTCTGGCCCTGGTTGGCTGCATGACCGTTCCGGTGCTGCTGACTTTGGTCTACACGGTTTACACTACCTGCGGGATGTATCCTCAAATGCACATTTCCTGGGGCAGTGGGTTGGGAATGGCCCTTTTGTGGCTGCTGCCGGATATTCTGGCGGTGTCCGCTCTGGGAGCGTTTTTGACGGAATTGTTTTCTCCGCTTCTGGCCATCTTTTTCCAGGGCATCTGGTGGTTTCTGACAATGAGCAGGACGGAATTGGCAGGGGAGGTGGCCCGATTCGGGTTACAGGTGCGTCATAACTCTCTGGGCAAGGTGGCCCTGTGGCAGAGCCAGTGGGATAACTTTTTGTGTAACCGTCTGGCGCTTACGGCCCTGGCGATGTTGGCGCTGGCGCTGACGGTATGGCTATACGAGAGCAGAAGGAGGGGAAGGGGGGGCCGGATGAGCCACCGCACAGGCTCCGGAAGAAGAGAGGAGGATGCGTGATGGAAAAGGTTCATAAAACAGAAATTTACGGTAATATTCTCAAAGTGAATCTGCGTCGCCAGTTCCCCTGGCCGGCTCTGGCGGCGGTGGCCCTGCTGGCGCTGACAAAAGGGATGTTCAATATAAACGCTCTGGAGGGGAAGGCGGTGGCCCAACCTCTGGAGATGCTGCTGGTCTGGATTGGCCCGGCGTTATTGGGCACGGTGTTTCTGCCGGAGCAGAATCCCGAAATTCGGGATGTGGTGAGGGCCCGGAGGACCGGTTATCTACAGGTGTGCCTGCTGCGAATCGGATATTCCGCTCTGGCGGTGGTTCTGCTGGTGGTGGTCTTTGCCGGAATCATGCGGGCCGGGGAGAGCCGGGTGCTGCCTTACCATGTGTGGGGGTGCGTCTGCTCCGCCCTGCTGCTGGGAGCGGTGGGGCTGGCGGCGGCAGGATTAAGCGGCAATGTCGCTGGCGGCTTCATGGTGTGTATGTTGTATTACCTTGCCAGTTACGGCATGGGCCGCAGACTGGGGGCACTGGACCTGTTTTCCATGTACAGAGGCTCTATGGGGGGAAAGGGCTGGCAGTTTGTGGCGGCGGTGACGCTGACGGTTGGCGCGCTGGCGGTGATGAGAGGCAGGAGGCAGATCTGAGGCGCTCCTGCCTTTCTGTCGGGAGCACGGTTATCCTCGTGGAAGCGACGACTCGGAAGCTCTCCCGCGCTTTCGCAAGGGGAGCGCGGATCAGCGCGCCGGGGGACATAGTACTTGACAGCATATGAATATATCCATACAATGAAGAAAATCGCGGGGAACGGCAGGACTCCCGCACGACTGGAGGAAGTGTTGCTCTATGACAAAAAGTGATTCATGCCATAACGAAATATAAGAAGTCAAACCCAATCATGTATATTACAATATAGGAGCAACGAAGCGGAACATCAGGAAGAGATTCTGGAAAGCGTTTTCAGGCATAGTATATGCGGCATGGCATAGGGAGGTTTTTATGGAAACAATACACAGGAAAGTGAATAAGCGGATACGGTTTACAGACGAGCAGGGAATCCCGCTTTCAAATTGTGAAATAGGGATCAGACAGGTAAATCACGCATTTCTGTTCGGATGCGGCGGCTTTGATTTTATCCCGTATGTATTAAAGGGTGGGGATGAATACAGGCAGCTGACAGAAGACTGGCTTGCGGTATTCAATTATGCCACCCTCCCTTTCTATTGGGGTAACTATGAGCCGGAAGAGGGTCAGCCAAAGGAAGACACACTCATGAAGGCGGCGCGGTACCTTAAGAATCAGGGAGTAAAGGTGAAAGGACACCCCCTGTGCTGGCATACCGTATGTGCCGACTGGCTCATGAAGTATGATAATCAGACGATCATGAAGAAGCAGCTGGAGAGGATTGATAGAGAGGTTACCGGTTTTAAGGGCGTCATCGACATGTGGGATGTCATAAATGAGGTCGTCATCATGCCGATATTTGATAAGTATGATAATGCCGTGACCAGAATATGTAAGGAAAAGGGCCGTGTCGGTCTTATAAAGGAGGTCTTTGCAAGGGCTTATGAGAATAATCCGGACGCGGTGCTCCTGCTCAATGATTTTAATACATCCATAAACTACGAGATACTCATAGACGGCTGCCTGAATGCAGGGGTGCCGATAAGCGCCATAGGTATCCAGTCACATCAGCATCAGGGATATTGGGGAAGGGAGAAGCTGGAGGAGGTTCTGGAGCGGTTTTCACATTTCGGACTTCCCATACACTTTACCGAGAATACCCTGGTCTCAGGCGATATTATGCCGTCGCATATTGTAGATCTCAATGACTGGCAGGTGGATAGCTGGCCTACGACCCCTGCGGGAGAAGAGAGACAGGCGTGTCAGATCGAAGAGATGTACAGAATATTGTTTTCCCACCCGCTTGTTGCGGCGATAACCACATGGGATTATAGGGATGGGGCATGGCTTAAGGCACCGAGCGGGTTTATAAGAGAGGATAACTCGCGCAAGCCTTCCTATGATATGCTTAAGAAGCTCATAAAGCGGGAATGGTGGACAGATACAACGGTAAAGACCGATGAAAACGGATGGATCAAGATAGAAGCCTTTAAGGGCGATTACCATATAAACGCCAAAGACAGGAATGCTGACGTGAGTCTTATGGATGATACGGAGATGATTCTTGCGTTAAGGGCCTGAAAGCTGATGATCTGAGGATACGGAGGATATGGATTACAGTACGTATGAAATATATGATTTTGGTCATACAAGCGCATTTAATATGTCCACGGGCTACAAAGAAAGAAGCTATCAGACGCATTGGCATTCCTATGGGGAGATATTGCTTGTAGGCCGGGGCAAGATAAATATCTATCAGGTTGGCAGGAATACTTACGAGCTTGCGCCGAATGATTTTGTGCTGGTATGGCCCATGGAGATGCACGCGATTGTGGATGCGGACAGAGAGAAGGCTTTAGTCATACAGTTTTCCAATGGGTTTATTAATTCGCTGTTCGATCTGCAAAGGATTATGCATATGTATCGTAATCTGCATGTCGTATGCTGCGGCAGCCATCCGGAGCTTGCGGAGAAGCTAAAGACGATTACGGATCGTATGAAAGAGATATTCTTCTCGGACAGATCAGAGCGGGAGATCAGGTGCTGTATGCTTCTGATGGAATTTATGCTGACACTGTTTGAACATAGAAAAGAACTGGCTCCCGAACTGCATGGAGAACAGCATGATTATACCGATGATGTTATGCGCCGTATGATTATGGTCACGGATTACATCAAAAACAACCTGACGGCGGATGATTTGTCTCAGGGCGCAATGGCTGAAATGGCTGGTATCAGCAGGGATTATTTTTCAAAGATATTTAAGAATGTTACCGGAATGAATTACAGTAAGTGGTTGAATATGATAAGGCTCGAGAAAGCCTCGGAACTGCTTGCGCAGGATGGGAGAACGCTGACGGAGGTGGCGATGCTGTCGGGATTCCAGAGCATACCCAGCTTTAACAGGGTTTTTCGTGAAGAGAAGGGCATGGCGCCGGGAGAGTACAGAGCATTGTTTGTTGGAAACAGAGAATAAATTTTTTCGTGCCTTTACAAATTGGGGAATCAGGGGGAAGAGTATGGTCAGAAAACATTATCGCTTTACCGGGAGAGTGCAGGGCGTGGGCTTTCGCTATCGGGCCCGACACGCAGCTGTCGGCATGTGTATCACGGGTTGGGCAAAAAATGAGTGGGATGGCTCCGTGGAGATGGAGGTACAGGGAACGGAGGAGGCCATCCATCGTATGTTGGTAATGATCAACCAAAGCGATTATATCCAAATTGATACAGTGGAATGTCGGGAGATGCCGCTTGAGGAGCAGGAAACTTCTTTTCATGTGCGATAATGACATGCAGGCTAAAACGCTATAGCAAAATCTTCGTGGACTGGCAAGAAAAACTTGCCAGTCCTATACTTTTTCTGCTATACTGTTCTTATAGATTTTTTTACAGGGCGGGACAGCAAGCGCGTCGGTTTGCCGAAGAGGGCATCCGATACGCAGACCCTATGGAAAAGAGGTACATATGGAACTTTGGGACATATACGACGCCAACAAAGAGCGCACCGGACGCACCATGCGGCGCAATGACTTTCATCTGGCGCCGGGGGAATATCACCTGACCGTGCTGGGCGTGGTGGTCCGGCGGGACGGTCGTTTCCTGATCACAAAGCGGGTGCGCACTAAGGCCTGGGCGCCGGGGTGGTGGGAGGTCTCCGGCGGCGGTGCCATGGCGGGGGAGGAATCCCTGGATGCGGTGCGCCGGGAAGTGTTGGAGGAGACCGGTCTGGACGTGAAGGGCTGGGAGGGCGGATATCTTTTTACCTACCGCCGGGAGAATCCGGGTGAAGGAGACAACTATTTCGTGGATGTGTACCGTTTTATCGGGGATTTTTCCGAGAACCAGATTCGGCTTCGGCAGGACGAGACGGACGGGTATCGGCTGGCCACAGCGGAAGAGATCGGGGAGTTGGCGGCGCGGGGAATCTTTCTGCACTATGACAGCATCCGGGAGGCTTTCAGACTCTGAGACGTGGTCTAAAAAAGTGTCTCTTTGTCGGGATAGAAGATTTGCTGTTTACCGGAAACAGGCGGAAGATGTAGTGGGAGAGTGGTATCAGAAGTGATGTGGGGGAATGCATAATGGAAGAACACTTCTATTATCAGGAAGAAATCTGTTTTACCAGGGACAACGACCGGGAACTGGGGGAAAATCAGGAAAAAATCGTGGAGATGCTGCGCAGAAATCTGGCGGTGGGCGTGGTGGGCGGTTTCTACGAAGAGGGATATCCGGTATATTTTATCAGCCATTTCGCGCTGAACAATCTGGGAATGTCTTTTGAGGAATTTATGGGGCGCACCAAAGGAAGCTTTCTGAATGCCGTCTATGAGGAGGATCGGCCTGTATTTGAGGCTCCTTCCCGGCAGGGGGAGAAAGATGTCAGGGAGTACCGTATGCTGGGGCATGACGGCACGCCTCTGTGGGTCAACGAGGCGCGGACCATGTCTCTCACCGGTGACGGGCGCAGAATCTGGGTGTGCTCCCTGCGGCTGATTGATGAGGAGTACCGCAGACAGCGTCTGAGCCAGGAGGCTTTCAGTCTTATGAAAGATACGTACTACCGGATCAGTTCCATAGATCTGGGGCACAATCGGATCGAGACGTTGAAGCTGGAGGAAGAGGAACTGCGGGAGGAGGAACAGTTTCAGGGGGACTACCGTAGGGTGTTGGAATATTTTGTGTGCAGACATGTAGAGGAGGAATTTCAGGAGAAAGTACGAAATGTGTTATCTCCCGAGAATCTGCGCGCCGTGCTTCGCTCGCCGGGAAAGCCCCTGTCCATTACATACCGCAGAATGCTACAGGGAAAAAGCATATGGGTCCGGTCAGAGGTGATTCCCATGAGAGGGTATACCCAGGAGAATCCTGTGGTCATGTGGTATGTGAAGAACATGGCCGAGGAAAGCGCCCGGGAAAAGAATCTGTCTGACACACTGCTCACCGACAACGCAAGTCTGCGCAAATCACTGAGCGAGGAGGAGCAGTACCGACAGGCCATAATCTCAGAAGCGCTTTTTGTATTCAATGTAAATGTCAGCGGCAATGTGATTGAGGAAGATTTTTACAGGTTTACAGGGGGGAGGAATACAGCTATTTTGCCCCTGGTGGGGATGGAGGCCCCCTGTGACGCAGATGCCTTTTTTGGCAGGTGGGGGGAGCGGAAGGTATCCCCGGAGGACCGGGAGAATTATGATCGCTGCATTAACATGCGGTATCTGAAAGAGGCGTATGAGCGGGGGGAGACCGAACTGGTGCTGGAATATGAGACCCGGATCGACGAGGACACCCCGGTGGTTTTGCGTCACACGATACTGCTGATCCGAGACAACAGCAGCGGCGACATTGTGGCGATGAATAATCTGAAAGATATCACGGACCAGAGGAGGAAAGAGAGGGAAACCCGCAAGGCGCTCCAGGATGCCTACGAGGCGGCAAACCGGGCCAGCAGCGCCAAAACGGATTTCCTGTCCAGAATGTCCCATGATATCCGCACGCCCATGAATGCCATCATCGGCATGACAGCTATCGCGGGAACGCATCTGCAGGAGCCGGAGAAGCTGACGGAATGTCTGGGCAAGATTACCTCCGCCAGCAGGCATCTGCTTGCTCTGATCAACGAAGTGCTGGATATGAGCAAGATTGAGGCGGGAACGCTGTCATTGAACGAGGAGGAATTTAATCTGTCCGACCTGGTGGATAATCTGTTGGATATGACAAGGCCCATGGTGGAAGAAAAGCATCATGAACTGGAGATTCATATCCATGACCTGCGGCATGAGAATGTCATCGGGGACAGCATGCGGATTCAACAGGCTTTTATGAACATTGTAAGTAATTCCATTAAATACACGCCGGAGGGAGGACGGATACAGATTGAACTCTATGAGAAACCCTCCGGGCAGGTCAAGACGGGCTGCTATGAGTTTATCTTTGAGGATAACGGCATCGGCATGTCCCAGGAGTTTCTGAATGTGCTGTTTGAACCGTTTGAGCGGGCGGAGGATGTACGTACCAGCAAGGTGCAGGGAAGCGGTCTGGGAATGCCTATCGCCCGGAATATCATACGTATGATGGGCGGGGATATTCAGGTGGAAAGCCGACTGGATGAGGGGTCGCGTTTTACGGTGCAGATCCTGTTGAAATACCAGGAGGAAGACGAGGTTTCATTGGCGGAGCTGATCAGATTTCCGGTTTTGGTGGCGGATGACGACGAAGTTGCCTGTGAGAGCACTTGTCTGATGCTGAACGAACTGGGACTGCACAGCGAGGGGGTGCTTTCCGGCGCGGAGGCCGTGGAGCGCGTGGGCAACGCTCATAGCCGCAGGGAAGACTATTTCGCGGTGATTCTGGACTGGAAGATGCCGGGGATGGACGGTATAGAGACCGCCAGGGCAATCCGCCGCCGGGTGGGTCCGGACGTACCGATTATCATTCTGTCGGGCTATGACTGGTCGGAATGTGAGATGGAAGCCAGGGCGGCAGGGGTGGATGCCTTTATCACCAAGCCGCTGTTTAAAAGCAGGCTGGTGAGCGTTCTGCGAAGTTTAGTATCTGAACCGAGACCGTCGGAGCCGGAGCCCTCCGGGGCGGAAAGCGATGTCCTGAATCATGATTTCACCGGCAAGAGAGTGCTGTTGGTGGAGGACAACGAGTTAAACCGGGAGATTGCCACAGAGATCTTACAGATGGTGGGACTGGAAGTGGAGTCTGCGGAGGACGGCAGTATTGGTGTGGATATGGTTGCCGCGTCGGAGCCGGGGTATTATAATCTGGTTCTTATGGATATTCAGATGCCGGTGATGAACGGCTACGAGGCCACCTGCGCCATCCGGACGCTGGACCGCAGGGATGCCCGGTGCATTCCCATTGTAGCGATGACAGCCAATGCCTTTGCGGAGGATATTCAGGCGGCCAAGTCCTCTGGTATGAACGAACATATGGCTAAACCGATTGACTTGGGTCGTCTAATGGAGGTGCTGGGCCGCTGGCTACGGTAAAACCCAAAGAAGCAGATGTCAAGCCGCAAAAACAGACAGGGGAGAAAAGAGATGCGTATTTTTAAAAATGTGAATTTAAAAGTGAAGGTTTTGCTGCCGATAACGATTTTGTCAATTGTCATGATATTTGCGGCGCTATCCAGCCGATATATCGCGGGGCAGATGTACAGGGCCAGCAATGAGATTTCCGGCGATTATATGACAAGCGTGATCAATCTGAATATTCTGGCCAAAGAGTTTGAGAGTTTAAAGGGATCTGTATATGCGCATGTGCTGGCTACGGACGCAGAGGAAATGGAAGCCTACGACGCGGAATATAAGGGACATGTGGAGACGATCAAGCAATTGTCGGCTACCATAGAGGCAGCACTGGAAGAGGGCAGCATGGAGGCTGAGGCTTTTAAAACGTTCTATGATACATATCAGCTTTTTCTTCCCAGCTGTAGGCAGGCCATTGGTTACAGTGAGGGCGGCAACCAGAAGGTTGCCATGAAACAGCTACAGGGTAAGATCAACACGATCAGCAGCAATATAGCAGCCTCCATCGACGCGATTATCAACAGTAAGACGGAGGATATGGAAATTTCACTGCGTCAGCTGGAGGCGGTGTACAAAGAGAGCATCAGTATGTCGGCGGTGTTTTTGGGTCTTGCGCTGGTTCTGTTTGTGCTGGCCCTGCTGATCTGCATCGTGGAACTGAACCGTCCCATCGACAGGATGAGGAAGGAACTGGCGCAGATTATCAAGGACATTGATGCAGGCAGGGGCGACTTGACTGCCCGGGTATCGGTGCGGGGCAGAGACGAGATCGGACAGCTGGGCAACGGTGTAAACGGCTTTATAGCGTCTCTCCAGGATATTATGAAGAAAATTACGGAAAACTCTGTTCGTCTGGATCAGATTTCCGGGGAAGTGGCGCACAGCGTGGAGCAGGCGAACGGCACAACCTGCGATATTTCCGCAGTGATGGAGGAGCTGTCCGCGTCTATGGAGGAGATGTCAGCGACAACGGTGACGGTCAACGATAACACCGGAAGTGTTGGGGAAAGCATTGAGGAACTGAACAGCGCCTCCGAGGAGTTGCTGGGCTATGCGGATGAAATGCAACGGCGCGCGGGCGTGCTTGAGTCCACGGCGATTGACAATAAGCAGAACACTACAAATTTAATAACAGGTATTATCTCCGATCTGGAGCAGGCAATCAAGGACAGCGAGAGCGTGAGACAGGTGGAAGATCTGACAGCACAGATCCTGAGCATTTCCAGCCAGACCAACCTGCTGGCGCTGAATGCTTCCATAGAGGCCGCCAGGGCCGGCGAGGCGGGAAAGGGTTTTGCGGTGGTGGCCACAGAGATCCGGGGACTGGCAGATTCCAGCCGGGAGGCTGCCGGCAATATCCAGAACATCAACAATATGGTTATGGCGGCTGTGAACGAACTGGTTAAGAGCGCCAACCGGATTGTGTCCTATGTCAACGAGCAGGTACTGCCAGATTACGACGGCTATGTAAAAGCAGGCCGGCAATATAATGACGACGCCACACATATTCACCAGGTGGTGGAACAGTTTCATGAGATGGCGGCAAACATCAGTGGTCTCATGAACGGTATCAAAGACGCGATGGACGGCATCTCCGTGGCGGTGGAGGAGAGCGCGGACGGCATCAGCAACACGGCTGAAAGCGCCAACGCCCTGGTTCAGGTAATGGATCATGTAACCGGGCAGATGGAGAGCAATAATCAGGTGGCGCAGCATCTCAGTCAGGAAGCGGCGCGTTTCAGCAGGTTATAAAGAAATAGCAAGGGTGCGGCAGGAGTTTGGCTTTAGCCAAACTCCTGTTTGACAGGTTGTATTAAGGAAGATCGCAGGCACAGCCAGCGATTTTCTCAGAGAAGGAAGTTTGGATGTTTACGATTCAAATATAGATTCACGCAGGATCATAAGCCAACCTGCAATATGCAGGAGCAAGGAAAGTCTGGAAGTTATGAGTATATCACCAAGTGTAAAGGATAAACTCAGGAAACGGTATAACGCCGATTTCCTGAGTTTTCATGAAAGCAAAATCAAGGACAGCCGCAGCGCGGGCAATAGGGCCCGGGAGATGAGGACCACCATCGAGGCCAGGCTGAATAACGGAAAGGCGCTGACGGCCAGCCCTAAACGGCAGTGCGCGGCGCTGATGAATTTTTACCAGGGCCGGAACAGCGCGGCCCAACAGCAGAACATGGAGAGGATTTGGAGGCAGATTATTTCCATGGATCTGACCTATATTGACAGCTGCGCGCACAGCGAGCGGTTTGCCCAGTTTTTATTGGAACATGGGGAGATCAATGTGATTTCCTCCGGAATCAGCGACCTGTATGGCAAATATCTGAAAGCTTCCGAGAAGGAACTTCGCAAGGCGATTCTGGGAATGGTGCAGACTGACGCGGAGGTGGAGTATACCCAGGCTCTGGCCATGGAGAGACGTTTCATCCTGCACATAGGCGGCACCAACAGCGGCAAGACATATGAGTCTGTGGAGCGGCTGAAAAAGGCCAAATGCGGGGTGTATGCCGGTCCTCTGCGTCTGTTGGCGCTGGAGATTTATGACAAGCTCCGGGGGGCGGAGGTTCCCTGCTCCATGGTTACCGGCGAGGAACAGCATATAGCGCAGGACAGCCGGGTGACAGCCTGTACGGCGGAGATGGTGGATCTGAATGTGGAATATGATGTGGCGGTCATAGACGAGGCACAGATGATCAGCGATCCTTTTCGGGGACATGCCTGGTCCCGGCTGGTTATGGGTATAAAGGCCAGAGAGGTGCATATCTGTATGGCTCCCGAGGCGGAGAATATTATCCGCCGCATCTTAAAGCGCTGCCATGTAAAATATGATATAGTACGCCATGAGCGGAATACGGAGCTGGTTTTTGAGGATAGGCCCTTTGATATCGACAAGGACCTGACCAGGGGAGACGCTCTGATTCTTTTTTCCAAGAAGATGGTGCTGGATGTGGCGGCCCGGCTGGAATTGCAGGGGGTGAAAGCCAGCGTCATCTATGGCAATCTGCCGCCCCAGATCCGCAGAAAACAGTTTGAAATGTTTTTGAACGGGGAAAATGATGTGGTGGTGGCCACGGATGCCATCGGTTTGGGAGTGAATTTGCCCATACGGCGCATTGTGTTTATGGAGCATTTGAAATTTGACGGCAAGTCAAAGCGTCCCCTGAACGAGTTTGAGGTACGGCAGATCGCGGGCCGCGCGGGCCGCAGAGGCATGTATGATGTGGGGTATGTGACGGCCACCACCGAGGCGGGGCTGGAACATATAAAGCGGGTATATCCCATGAGACACACCATAGAGTTTGCGATTATCGGTTTCCCCCAGGTACTGCTGGATATCGATCAGCCCATTGATCAGATTCTGACATCCTGGTATAATATCAAGCCCAATCTGGATGTCTATCGCAAGATGGATGTCAAAGAAATGCTTATAAAATACCGGAATCTGTATGGGATCCGGGATAGCATTGCGGGCTTTGACGATAAACGGGAACTCTACAATATGATTTCCTGCGATGTGGATCTGGGAAATGAGAAATGTATGTCCATGTGGCGGTACTATTGCAAAACCTACACGGCGGATGTGTCCGTGAAGTTCCCGGTTTTTGAAGATGTTCGCGGGGACACTCGCCTGGAACGGGCGGAAACATACTACAAGCTGCTGGATCTGTACAATCAGTTTTCGGTGCGATTCGGCAAAATTATGGATGAAAACCGGGTGGTGGAGGAACGATTAAAGACGGAGGACATCATTCTGACGGAGCTGGGCAAGAGCAAGACCTTTTATTTGCGTCGCTGTAATTGCTGCGGTAAGCTGCTGCCCATCGGACTCCGCAGTTCCCTCTGCGACAAATGCTATTATTCCGTGGCCGGCGCGAGGCAAAACGCCGGGTACAGGCGGTGATACGCTTAACTCCCCGGACAGCATATTCCCGGAAAGCGCACTGCTCCATGTCAGGACGCCTAAAGCGTGCTGATATGGAGCACCAAGGGGTGTGATAGTAGGGAATATGCGGAACTCCCCGGACAGCATATTCCCGGAAAGCGCACTGCTCCATGTCAGGACGCCTAAAGCGTGCTGACATGGAGCACCAAGGAGTGTGATAGTAGGGAATATGCGGAACTCAAATTAAGAAAGGCGATTGATATGAAGGCCCAGACAGCGGACAAAAATTTTCTGTTTGAATCCATGCCCATTTCCAGAGCTGTGGCTAAACTGGCGGTTCCCACAATTCTCAGCAGCCTGGTGATGGTGCTTTACAACCTGGCGGACACTTATTTTGTGGGGATGCTGAACGATCCGCTGCAAAATGCGGCGGTTACCCTGGCCGCCCCTGTGCTGCTGGCTTTCAATGCGGTGAACAATCTTTTCGGAGTGGGAACTTCCAGCATGATGAGCCGCGCCCTGGGGCGGAAGGAATACGACATGGTGCGCAGGAGTTCCGCCATGGGGTTCTACTGCGCGCTGTTTTGCGGCGCTGTATTCGCGGCACTCTGTACGGTGTGTAAGAGTCCGCTGCTGCATCTGCTGGGAGCGGATCAGGTGACGGCGCCCGCCACGGCGGCTTATATGCTGTGGACTGTGTCCTGCGGGGCGGTTCCGGCCATTCTGAACGTGGTGCTCGCTTACCTGGTCCGCTCCGAGGGGGCGTCTCTCCACGCCAGCATTGGCACCATGAGCGGTTGCCTTCTGAATATTGTGCTGGACCCTATTTTTATCATGCCCTGGGGACTTGATATGGGCGCGGCTGGGGCGGGGCTGGCTACCTTTTTGTCCAACTGTGCGGCATGCTGCTACTTCTTTGTGTTGCTGTATGTAAAGCGGAAGAGTACTTTTGTCTGTGTCAATCCCCGGATGCTCAGGTGGGACGCTGCCATTGCGCTGGGAATCTGCGGTGTGGGCATTCCTGCGGCTATCCAGAATCTGCTCAATGTGACGGGTATGACGATTCTGAACAATTTTACTTCGGAGTTTGGGGCGGACGCAGTGGCGGCTATGGGCATTTCCCAGAAGATCAGCATGGTGCCGCTACAGATTGCGCTGGGTTTTTCCCAGGGAATCATGCCGCTCATCAGTTACAACTATGCCAGCGGTAATCATCCCCGGATGAAGAAGGCCATCACCTTCGCCATAAAATTGATGATGCCGGCGCTGTTCTGTGTGATGGCTCTGTTCTGGATTTTCTCGTCGGGGCTGACCAGGGCCTTTATGGAGAACGAATCCATTATAGCCTACGGAACGGAATTTCTGCGGGGCTTTAGTCTGTCGATGCCTTTTCTGGGCATGGATTTCCTGGCCGTGGGCGTATTCCAGGCCCTGGGAAAGGGCAAGAACGCGCTGATATTTGCCCTGATGCGCAAAATTGTGTTGGAGATACCGGCTCTGTTTATTCTGAACTGGCTGTTTCCGCTGTATGGCCTGCCCTATGCCCAACCTTTCGCGGAGATGGTGCTGGCGGCGGCGGCCGTGTTTATGTTGAGAAGGATCTTCAGACAGTGCAATATGCGGCAGGAATGAATCTGCTCTCAGCGTTTTTGGAGCGGTCCGGCGCTCCACAGCTATGCGGGAAATCCGCGACTTTAAAACAGGAGGTCCATTATGGAAACTTTGGAATATCGCTATGACACACAGTTGTTGATCGAGGGGCATGACCTGGACGAGGATGCCATCAATGACTATATCACTGAGCATTTTAGGGGGGATTGCCTGCTGGCGGTGGGAGATGAAGAATTGATAAAGATTCATTTTCACACCAACGAGCCGTGGCAGGTACTGGAATACTGTGCGGGCCTGGGAGAAATATATGATATAGTGGTGGAAGATATGGACCGCCAGGCCAGGGGGCTACAGGGATAAAGGGTGAGCCGAAGGGATTTTACACTTTAGAGCCATCGCGCAGCGATTGGGATACAGAGATGGGAGGTAAAGTCGCGAAGGCGCACGAGAGGAAGTTTCATGAATGCGTTATCAAATGAAAGTTTCTCTCATAAGGGTGAGCCGAAGGGACTTTACACTTTAGAGCCATCGCGCAGCGATTTAATTAGGAGGAATTTCCATGGAGTGGGACAGACTGCTATGCGACGAGCGGATACGGCCAGTGCGTGCAAGAGCCGGGGCGGGGGATCTGCGAACCGAATATGAGAAAGACTATCATCGAATTATCGGCAGCGCCTCTTTCCGGCGGTTACAGGATAAAACCCAGGTATTTCCGCTGGACAGGAGCGATTTTATCCGCACCAGGCTCACCCATTCGCTGGAAGTATCTTCCTTTGGCAAATCCCTGGGACAGAATATCTCGCGGAAGATTTTGCAGGAAGTGAAAGACCCGGCTTTCAGACCGGAGTACCAGGGATATATTTGCGACATTCTGCAATGTGCCGGGCTGCTGCACGATATAGGAAACCCTCCCTTTGGGCATTTTGGGGAAACGGTGATCCGGCAGTGGTTTCGGGAGCATATGGGGCGCCTTACGCTGGGGGACAGGCCCCTGACAGAGTGGCTGTGTCCGCAGATGCAGGCAGATTTTTATGAGTTTGAGGGCAATACCCAGGCACTGCGGCTGGTTACCAAGCTCCACTATCTGGTGGATGAGCACGGCATGAATTTAACCCAGGCATTGCTGGGCACCATTATCAAATACCCGGTCTCGTCTCTGGAAATAGACGGGAAAAGCGGAGATATCCGCACCAAAAAAATGGGCTACTATTATGCGGAAAAGGACCTGTTTGAACAAATCCAGCAGACCCTGGGCACCAAGGGACATAGGCATCCATTGGCCTTCGCGCTGGAGGCGGCGGACGATATCGCCTACCGGACGGCGGATGTGGAGGACGCGTTTAAAAAGGGGTGTATTACATACCGTCAGCTGGTGGCGGAACTGCGAGCCTGTGGAAAGAAGCTGGAGGCAGGAGAGAAGTATGATCAGCTGGTGGAGGCGTTGGAGAAGAGATATCAAAGGGGCCAGGAGCGGGAGGTGTCCAATCCGGAGGTTTATGCGGTGCAGAATTGGATTGTTAGAATACAGGGGGAACTGCTGGCCTGCGCCACAGATCGTTTCGCGCAGGATTACTGGGAGATTATGGGGGGCACGTGTGGAAGGGAACTGCTGACAGGGGAAGATCGGGCCAAACTGGCAATCGCTCTGGGAGATATCGCTTATCGCTATGCCTTTACCTCGGAGCCGATCTACAAACTGGAGATCGCCGCAGAGACTATTCTGGACTTTTTGCTGGAGCGCTTTGTGGATGCCGCTATAGTGTATGACAGCGGTCAGCCCATGACAGCGGTTCAAACTAAGCTCATGGCGCTGGTCTCCGACAACTACAAAGCGATTTACCGGTATTACAGCAGGGAAAAGAGTCCGGAGGAAAAGCTGTACCTGCGTCTTTTGCTGGTGACGGATTCTATCTGCGGCATGACGGACAGCTACGCCAAGCGACTGTATCAGGAACTGAGCGGCATCGCGTAAAGAGATTGCGGATTACATATGGAGAGAAAACGGATATGTTGAAAAAAGAATTGCAGGACGAGTTTATAAGCATTATCAGGGAAGAACTGGTTCCGGCCATGGGATGCACGGAACCCATTGCCCTGGCCTACGCGGCCGCCAGAGGGAGAGAGGTCCTGGGCGGCGAGCCGGAGAGGATCACGGCCCGGTGTTCCGGAAATATGATTAAAAACGTGCGCTGTGTCACCATACCCAATTCCGGCGGGCTGACAGGTATAGAGACCGCCTGTATTCTGGGCGCTCTTGCGGGAGATGCCGCCGCGGGTATGGAAGTGCTGGAAAAAGCCGGAGAGGCACAGCGGACCCGCACCAGAGAACTTTTGGCAAAAGGATGCTGCAAGGTGGAGTTTCTGGACTCCGAGATACCCCTTCACTTTATCATAGAGCTTTCGGCGGCAGGTCATACGGTGGGAGTTGAGGTGAGACATACGCATACCAATGTGGTCTCCATCGTCCGGGACGGTGCAGTGATCTTTGAAAAGGCAAGGGAACTGGCGGACAGAGGTTACTCTACGGACCGCTCCAAACTTACTTTGGAGACCATCAAAAACTTTGCCGACGAGGTGGAACTGTCTCTGATCCGGGATGTCTATGAGCGCCAGATCCGTTATAATATGGACATAGCCTATGAGGGAATTTCCGGGGATTACGGCATAGGAATCGGTCGCGTAATCCGCGGAGCGTATGCGGACGGGGTGGTTACCCGTATGAAGGCGTTCGCGGCCGCCGCGTCGGAGGCCCGTATGGGGGGCTGCGATATGCCGGTTATTATCAATTCGGGCAGCGGCAACCAGGGGATCGCCTCCTCGGTTCCGGTGATTGTTTACGCCCGGGAGAAAAATATCCCCACGGAAAAATTGTACCGTTCCCTGGCTTTTTCCAGTCTTCTCACGATTTATCAGAAAGAGTTTATCGGAAAACTTTCGGCTTTCTGCGGGGCTGTCTCCGCGTCCTGCGCGTCGGCGGCGGCCATCACCTATATGGCGGGAGGAACGATTTCACAGATAAAGGCCACGATTGACAACACACTTGCCAACATTCCCGGCATCATCTGTGACGGAGCCAAGATTTCCTGTGCGGCTAAGATTGCGTCCAGTCTGGACGCGTCCATGATGGCGCATTATCTGGCCATGCAAAACAAGGAGTACGAGGCATACACCGGAATTTTGAAGGAGGATACCGGCGAGACGATAAGCTGTGTGGGATATATCGGAAAAGTTGGCATGCACCAGACAGATAAGGAGATTATAAAGATGATGTTGGAGTAAACGGGAAGGGTGCCGGTGTATTGTGGGTATAAGGCAGACTGCGCAAGGATTGGAGGAGTGAAACATGCGGAGTTCGGGAGAGCAAACAGGACAAGAAGTGGAGGAACGGATCATGCAGAGTTCGGAAGAGCAGACGGGGCAAGGTGTGGAGGAACGGGCCGTACAGAGCCACACCGAACTGCATAATCCGGTGCATGCACCCATTCCCGGACTGGGTTTCAGAAGTATAAAGACTGCTCTGGCAGCGGCGTTCACGGCTTTGATTTACGCCTTCCTGCCGAACAGTAATCCTACATTTGCCTGTATTGGTGCCATCTTCGGCATGGGCGCTGATATGGAGGAATCTCGTCGCAGTGGGGGAAACCGTTTTTTTGGCACTGTTATTGGCGGTTTCATCGGACTGGGGCTATATTGGCTGGAACATGCGGCATATCCTGAAGGATGCTATTGGCTGCGCCTTCCCATGGTATTTTTGGGGATTATTGCCCTGATCTCCATGTGTGTGCTGTTTCACTGGCCGGGGGGCGTACAGCCGGGGGGCGTGGTGCTGTGCATCATTCTGTTTAATACGCCTGCGCATCATATAGACTATGCCATTCACCGCATGCTGGATACCGGGGTAGGTGTGGTCATTGCGCTTGTGGTAAACTATTTTCTCCCCAGAAGCAGACTGGAGCGCTGGTTTGGCCTGGATCGGGAGCGGAAGACTAAAAGGTCTTTTTTTCACCGATAGTACATATATTAGCTAAAAAAAGTATCAGGAGTTATGATGCTGGAGAAAATGAAAAATTTTAGTTGGAGGGATGTGGACTGGAAGAAGGTTGATTATCCCAGAATAGCGCTGACAGCAGTGTTTCTGCTGGCCATGTTTCTGCTGGGAAGAGCGGTGGGGGCCGCCACCCACAGGGTGACGGCAAGCTCCGCCATAGCGCATTCGCCGGAGAACTGGGGGCTGGGTTTTGGGGACGAGGGCAGCCAGCCCAGCGGCAATGTATCCGCAGCTGAACTGGCCAAGTACAATGCCTATTATGTGGGGAACGCCCAGGATAAGGTGATCTACCTGACCTTTGACGCAGGTTATGAGAACGGCAACACAGAGCCCATATTGGACGCGCTGAAAAAGCACAATGCCACTGCCACGTTCTTTGTGGTGGGGCACTATCTGGAGTCGGCACCGGAACTGGTGAAAAGGATGGTGGCCGAGGGTCATACCGTGGGCAATCACACCTATCATCACCCGGATATGTCCAGTATTTCCGACAGGGAAGCCTTTGCCAAGGAGATGAACGACGCGGCGGCTCTTTATAAGGAGATCACAGGACAGGAGATGACAGCCTACTACAGACCGCCTCAGGGGAAGTATAGCACAGAGAATCTAAAGATGGCAAAGGATATGGGGTATGCCACCTTCTTCTGGAGTCTGGCTTATGTGGACTGGTATCAGGATAAGCAGCCCACCCACGAGGAGGCTTTTGATAAGCTGCTGTCCCGGATACATCCCGGAGCTATCGTACTTTTACATAGCACTTCCCAGACCAACGGGGAGATCATGGATGAACTTTTGACGAAATGGGAGGAGATGGGATATACTTTTAAACCTTTGTCAGATCTTATTCCGTAATGAATGAAAAAGGAGTCAAATTCTGTCATGCCGGTTGGCTCTTTTGGAGGCAAGAAGATACAGATTCATCGTTATCAATAAAGAAGGGTCAGACCTCGCCGTGGGGTCTGACCCTTTGAAGCGGTGCAGAAAATCTAAGCACTTCTTCTTTTTATCAGATATGCGCCGCCAAAGCAGAGGCCGGCGCCGGCAACCAGGAATCCGGGGAAGAATAGGGGCTCGCCGGTTTGGGGCACATCGTCATACAGACTGTCGGCGGGCGGAACCGGAACCACAGGTGCCACGGGAGCAACCGGGAGCGTAGGGACAACCGGCGCTACAGCCGTGGGATCGGTAGTTCCTGGAACTACCGTTTCCGGAATTGTAGTTCCAGGAACTACAGGCACTACCGGAGCGGTAACAGTCGGATCTACAGGCACAATCGGTGAAACAACAGCAGGGACAATACTGAACTTGCTGGCATCCGTTTTCAAAATACCCTCTTCCTGTCGGAAGGAGTTGGCCTGAAAATTGTAGAGCTCGTTATATATCTTCTCAGCGTCTCCGGTCCTTACGTAGGCTACAGTGCCCACCACGGCGATGGTCTGTTCGCCGCTGCGCTCCTTGGTGATAAACAGGTTGGTTACGTTATTGTTAAAATTTGCCACTGCATTGTCATACACATGGGCATTGGTCACATCTCCGTTGACAACGCCCACACTGTCCCGGAGCACATAAACGTTTTCCACGCTTTTGGCAGTGATGACAGCCTGATGGGAGTGGTTAAAGGTAACATTTTTCAGACTGACCGGCACTTCCAGATTCAGACTGTGTTCCCCCCCCTCGATGACAAGTATGTCGCCGTCCTTAATGGACTGCTGTAGATAGTATAGTTCTCTGTGACCGGAATTGTTGTCATCCCATGCACCTACATGGTAACGCCATTCTCCCTTGTCCTCCACATATTTCAGAGAGTAAGTGACTGGTTCCGCCGCAGATACCTGCAATTCTTTTGTAAAGGGTGCCAGAAACAGCATGGCGGCCGCCGCCAACAATGAAACAATGTTTTTCAGTTTTCTCATGTTTTTACCTCCTGTTTTATGCATAGTTAATATGAAGCGATGTTGCCTGTCCTCACAGTGTACCGTATATCGGTGGGGAGGCTGGTGTCTCATACGTAAGAATCAGTGGAAGGGAGCATATATGCTCTCGCATCCGGTTTCCCGCGCTACCACCACAAACCGCCCGCGGTCCACATGATAGGAGCAGGTGGAAAGAGTCAGGAAGCGGTCTCCAAATTCCGCCGTGACCCCGGTGTCATACAGGGACAATTCTTTGATATTGGTATAAAAATCATCGAACTCTTCCTGGGTGTCAGCCTGGAAAAACTGGTAAAACTTAAAAACCTGATCGGTCTTTTTGAATACCTGAGACCGAAAAACAGCGATTACCTCATAGGTGCGCAGACCATCTTTTGTGTGTAGATACATTACCCGGTGATCCTGAAAAAAGGACTCTTCCCGGTATTTGTCCAGATCACCGAACATGGCACCCGATTTCATGTTGTGACCGTGTATAATCAAGTTGGTGGTTATGGGGTCTACGCAGCTGTCCGTGTCCAGAATCAGACAGCCATTCTGGTCGGCCTGACCGTCAAAGCCTCTGCGGAGATAGTAGTTCTCGTCACGGGGAGTCCACATGACGGGATAGTCTATACGGGTGTCTGGCACCACCAACCAGGCGGCCATATCCTCATTGGCCAGGAAACTGTCCTGATAGGGATTTTCCAGTGGCTCCGGTGTGGCAGTGGGCGCAGGCGTGCTTTGTGCCTCCTCCTCTCCGGAGGGGGGGACCTCCGCTGCGGAGTCCGGAAGGGGGCGCAGCGGTTCCTCCCCAGGAGGCTCTACAGATAAGTAGTTTTCGGCGGAGGCGCGTAGGGCCTCCAGGGTTTCCCGGGACTGCCTGTCCGACTGATATCGGTACAAGAGGATTCCCCCCGCGACAGACAAACAACATATTCCCAGTATGACTAAAATGATAAACAGTGTTTTCGCAGTCTTTTTCATGGCTTCATTATACGATAAACAGCAGGGATATTGCAATAAGTTTAGAAAAATATAAGAAATATTAATTTTATTTGTAACGATTTACCAAAAGATTCTGACAGATGGTAAGAAGACACAAAATATAATACAGCGCGTTGCCGAAGGTACGTGTATGGCGAAGGGACATTACCATTGAAGGCCATTGCGTAACGGAGATGTAGCAATCAAACCAGGAGGGCAGAGAAGTGAAAGGGAAAGAAATTTGTAAGGCATTGAAGGAAATACGCAGACAGATCGCCTGGGAAAACGATATCCCCTATGTGGTGTCTCAGTGTACATATCAGGGAGAGTGCAGGGGGACATGTCCAAAATGCGAGTCGGAGCTGCGCTGTCTGGAGCGGGAGCTGGCTATTCGCCAGGGCTTGGGCAAAGCCGTGGCGGTGGCGGGAATCTCCGTCTCCGTATGCAGCGCTCTGACAGCCTGTAGCCCGGCGGATACGATCAGAGACATATGGGAGACAGGCGTGGTACAAACTGTGAAAGATGCAATCAGGCCGGAAAAGGAGGCGGATCTGGAGGGTGTGGCAACTGTGCTTGAGGGGTCGGATGTAGATGCGCCGGAACAGGACTTTGATTATGATCTGTACGAAGGCAAGGAAGAATCGGAATCTGAGAACCAGGCTGCTTTCCTGGAGGGAGAAGCCATGGCCCCTCCGGAAACCCAGCAGGAGCAGAACATGGAGATAGAGGGAGATATAGCCCTGCCGGAAGAAGGGACGGAGTGCGGCGGCGAAAGTGTTCCGGCCTTTGGGGAGGCTGCGCCATGACGGTTACGCTCCCGGTGCTTTCCATACAGCGTCATCGGCTGGTCACGGACGGGCAGGGAGTTACTACGCTGGTGGGAGCCTACGGCTGTCCCCTTCAATGTAGATATTGCCTTAACCCACATGCCTGGAATCCCACAACTCTGGAGAGATGTGCGTGTCTGACACCGCAGCAACTATATGAAAAAGTAAAGATTGACAATCTTTACTTCCTGGCTACCGGGGGAGGAGTGACCTTTGGAGGCGGAGAGGCGCTTCTCCATGCGCCCTTTATTGCCGCCTTCAGAAAGGTCTGCGGACCGGACTGGCATCTGGCGGTGGAGACATCCCTGCATGTGCCCGCCCAAAACCTGGAACAGGCACTGGAGGTCGTGGATGAATTTATTGTGGACATCAAGGACTTGGATGAAAAGGTGTATGTGTCCTATACAGGGCATCCTCAGGCACCGCTGAAAGAGAATCTGCGGCTTTTGGCGGCAGCCGTATCCCCCGAGCGGGTACGGATTCGGATTCCCCGCATACCGTCTTATAATACGGAAGAACATATTCGCAGGTCTTGGGACTGGCTAAAACAGTTGGGGTTTGTCCGCTTGGAAATCTTTAATTATGTCCTGCGAAAGTAGTGATGGTAATCATCTGCACGATAGAGTCTCAAAAAAATTTCAATTTAGCATATTATACCAAACAAAAACTATTGCGAAAATCTAAATAATGTATTATAATTGATATGCAAACGTTACGAAAGGAGGTAAGGAGACATGAAACTGAACCCAAGAGAACTCGAAGTATTGAAGATTTTGCACGAAAATGACCGGGCGTTGACCTCCACGGAGATTGTGAATGCTGGCAATGAACTGACACAGAGCACTGTGCAGGCTGTACTGCGCAAGATGTTGGCGGCGGAGTTGGTGGAAGTGCAGGGGGTGACCCACAGCGGCAACGTTCTGAGCAGAACGTTTGGAGCGACTCCAAAGTCCAGAGAGGTATTGACTGAGAAGTTTTTGAGTGAAATCAGGAGTTTCCATTCCATTATCGACAAGATGGACATACTGGCTGGCTTGATGGAATTGGAAGAGGATGGCCCGGAGAAAGAGGCGGAGCTTGACAAGATGATAAAGTATCTGACTGGCCTCAAAAAGAAGGGCAAATAATAACTATACATACAACACTGGAAGTCGCGCTCTGCGGGGATTTCAGTGTCATGAATGAAAAGAACCGGACATATTGATGATGTCCGGCTCTTTTCCTTTCGTGGTAAGAGAACCCTTTGCGGGGGGGGGATCTTTTGTTTCTCCTAATGTTCTGGCGCAGGGCGGACAGACGCCAAACAGGAGGGACTGTCAATCTTTCTGCGGGGCGGTTCAATGTGCCGGGCAACTATATCCGGGGTTGATATTTTTCTCTTTTTCCGATACACTATAAAGCAGAGGGGCAGGATCGTCCCGGATTTACCTGACAGATGGCAGGTGGGGCTGAAAGATTCTTTAAAGGAGGCGGACAGCGCCCGGCGGCCATATGAATCCATATGTGGAGGCGGTACAGTTGGAAGAGCGGCAGGCGGCCCGGGAGCCGGATAACAGAAAACAGGAGATACAAAAGCTGGCGCGACAGGTGCTGGCTCTGGTCAGGGACAATATTCTCATATCCCTGCGCTTTCTGGACGTGGCGCTGCTGCGCCTTACATGGCAGGACAAAGGAGCCATCGGCTGTATAGCCGCCGACGGCAGCACGGTGTGGTACGATCCGGAGTATGTGCTCAGACTTTACCGGAGGAATCCCGGACTGATAGCTCGCAGCATGCTGCATCTGCTGCTGCACTGTGTTTTTTCTCATGGCTTTGCCTATGACAAGGTGGAGAGAGAACTGTGGGATCTGGCTGTGGATCTGGCGGTGGAGGGCGTGATTCTGGAGATGGGCCTGCCCATGACCAGACTGGACACGGATGCGGAGGCGGAGGGCAAGTTGCGTGTCTGGAGGGAGGATGTGGGCGTTCTGACGGCAGAGCGGATCTATAAGTACATGAGGCACAATCCCGTCACGCCCAGGGAGCGGCAGGAACTGATCAGGCTGTTCTGCCGGGACAATCATGAGCTCTGGAACCCGAAAGAGGAAATGCAGGTGACAGCGGAGCAGTGGAGACAGATCAGTGAACGGGTGAAGGCGGATCTGAAATCTTTCACCCAAAGTAAGGCGAACACCCAGGGACTGGAGAAAAATCTGGCGGAGGCCACCCGGGACCGATACGATTACGGCGCTATATTGAGACGGTTTGCAGTTATGGGTGAGGATCTGACGGTCAACGATGAAGAGTTTGACTATATTTATTACACCTATGGACTGGAGCAATACGGCAATATGCCCCTGATCGAGCCGCTGGAATATCGGGACGCCAAAAAAGTAAGAGAGTTTGTCATTGCTCTGGACACTTCCGCCTCCTGCCGGGGGCCTGTGGTGAAAGCGTTTCTGAATAAGACTTATTCTCTGCTCAAGGGCTCGGAGAATTTTTTTACCCGGATCAATGTGCATATTGTTCAGTGCGACAATGAGGTGCAGAGCGATACCAAAATAACCTGCGATGAGGATTTTCAAAATTTTTTGGCCCATGGTAAGTTGCAGGGGTTCGGAGCCACGGATTTCAGGCCGGTGTTTGACTATGTGGACAGACTGCTTGAGCAGGGGGAATTTGAGAATCTAAAGGGGCTGATCTATTTTACCGATGGCTATGGGATTTACCCGGAGCGGATGCCTGGTTACGATGTGATTTTTGCCTTTCTGGAGGAGGACGAGACACGTCAGAGCGTGCCCCCCTGGAGTATGAAGGTCGTGATTGAGAGTGATCTGTGAAAAGAGGAATTGGAGAATATGAACATCAGACAGGCGAAGGAGTATATAAAGAACTCCGTAAACATTTATCTGAAAAAAGATGAATTTGGGGAGTACTGCATCCCGGTGGTGCGCCAGCGGCCCATTTTTCTGCTGGGAGCGCCGGGGATCGGGAAGACAGCGGTCATGGAACAGGTGGCCCAGGAGATGGGGATTGCTCTGGTGTCCTATTCCATGACGCATCATACCCGCCAGTCAGCGCTGGGATTGCCGTTTATTGCCCATAGGACCTATGACGGCAGGGAGTTAGACATCTCTGAATACACCATGAGCGAGATTATCGCCGCCATCTATGAGACTATGGAGAAGAGCGGTATCCGGGAGGGAATCCTGTTTCTGGATGAGATCAATTGTGTGTCCGAGACGCTGGCTCCCGCCATGCTGCAATTTTTGCAGTATAAAATCTTTGGGCGGCATCAGGTGCCGGAGGGATGGGTCATCGTCACAGCGGGCAATCCGCCGGAATACAATAAGTCCGTGCGGGAATTTGATGTGGTGACCATGGACCGGCTCAAGGTCATGGAGGTGGAGGCGGATTACCGCACTTGGAAGGAATATGCTTTGGAGCGTCACCTGCACAGCGCAGTACTGAATTTTTTGGATTTAAAAAAGGAGTATTTCTACCATATGGAAATCACGGCCAGGGGGAGAAGCTATGTGACAGCCCGGGGCTGGGAGGATCTGTCGGAAATTCTGTACCACTACGAAGAGGAGTGCCTGCAGGTGGACGAGGCGCTGGTGGGCCAGTATGTTCGCAATGAGCGGATTGTAAGGGAGTTTACCGCGTACTATGACCTGTACCAGAAATACAAAAAGGATTACCGGATACAGGAGATTCTGGAGGGCAGGCCCACCGTGCAGTCCATAGCCCGGGCCAAGGAGGCAGCCTTTGACGAGCGGTTGTCCCTGGTGGGGATGTTGCTTGACCGGATGTTGGCGGATATGCAGGAAGTTATGGAACAGGCGGCTTACCTTACGGACACCCGGGCAGTACTGCTCTCTGTGAGAAATATGGTCTCCGGGGACACCCAGCCGGAACAGATAGCAGTTTATTTGGAACAAATAGAGGAGAAGAAACGCAGTCAGATGTTTGCCATGGATAGAGCAGGGGCCCTGTCCAAGGAGGAGCGCAGAAAGCATAAGAGGGTGCTTCGATTTCTGGAACGGGTAAGGAAAGCGGTGGTGATGGGGGACGCCGGTGGTGAACTATCATCCCGGGGAGGATCGGAAGACGCATGGTCCAGGGAAAACTGCTATGGGGATAAGGCATTCGCGCCGGTGAAAAATTTCTATGAGGCGGAGATTTCCGCAATGAAAAGGAAGACGGAGGCGGTACAGGAAGAACTGCGCCATCTCTTCGCTTTTGCCCAGGAGGCTTTCGGGGAGGGCAATGAGATGTTGATCCTGGTGACGGAACTGACGGTGAGCAGCGCCGGCGCGGGATTTATCGCCGCTTTCGGCAGTCCGGAATATCAGCGTTTCAGCCAGGATTTGATGCTCTCGGAGCGGCAGAGCCGGATACAGGGGCAGATTGCGGATTTAAATCTATAAAGGAAGAGATGCCGCGCATCCAAATATGTATGAACGCGATACCGCAGGATCGGCCTGGGGTACGTGGGAAGAGGAAAATGTGAAAGCATGACGGAATATGAATACAGCGCAGACGGTTATAGCCTGAAATACAGGTTGGGGCCGGAGGGGGTCTGCATTACCGGTTGGAGAGGGCAGGGCTGGATGGCCCTGATTCCGGAACGGATTGATGACCTTCCGGTGACGGCCATTGACAGAAAGGCTTTTCTCAGCAGTAAAAAACTCCGGGAGATACGGTTACCGCTCACTTTGCGCAGCATTGGGGACTGGGCCTTCGCCTATTGCAATAATCTGGAACGCATTACCCTGCCCGTGGAATGTGGCAATATAGGGAAAGCTCTGTTTTTGGACTGCGGACATCTGGACTGTGTAGAGGGAATCCGCCAGGACGAAGCAGCCCGGGAGCGGGTGAGGGAGGCGTGGCCGCCGGAGACAGGCCGACTGCTGGCGGCAGGGCTGATACAGATGGAGGCGTATTATCTATTGGAACCTTCCGCAGTGGGCAATGCGGACTGGCTGCGGAAATGGGACGCCAGACTACAGGCAGTTCTGGACGCAGAGGATCAGGAGGGATATTCCAGACAGGTGCTCTGCGGTGAGGAGGATTACGGCAGTACGGATCTGGAAGCCTTTTTACAGGCTAAAAGGCAGAAAAAAGTGCGGCTTGCCATGCTGCGGCTGCTCTGTGATGAAGGGCTCGGAGGCGGACTTCGGAAGAAACTGGAGGGATATTTGAAAGCGCACACCAAGGGCTGCGAGAGTGAGGAGAGCTGGCAGGTGGTGCTGGAAGAGGGAGAAATCAGGCCGGAGTATGTAAAACTTTTTCTGGAACTTGGTTGTGTGACCCGGGATAACATAGAGGCCATGATCTATCAGACGCGGGAGGACCAGCCCCAGCTGCGCGCGTCTTTTCTGCGCTATCGTCAGGAGAGGCTGGATCAGGTGGATTTTTTTGCCGGTTTGTCTCTGTAAGTCGGCAAGTGGACGAGATCATGCGGAATATCCAATGGGAGTATATTTCCGGATGGATGATGGGGAAAGTGGATTCAATGCCAAGTAGTGGTTGCTACTATGGAAAAAGGTGGTATAATAAGGGAAAAAGCACTGCATTTGGCTTTTCTGACAGGAGATTGCGTCAGGGGGTATGAAATCATGGCACACGGAGTAAAATGCCGCGCATGGTATATTGTACGCAAAGAACTTTCCTCTGGTTCTGCGTACTACATAAAAATTTTAAAGAAGGAAGGTAAAGAGCATGACATTGGCGGAGGCGAAACAGAAGCTGGCTCAGTATAGCCAGGAACATGTACTGAAGTATTACGAGGAACTGGACCCGGCGGGGCAGGAGGCGCTGCTTACACAGATTGCGGAGACGGATATGAGCATTCTGGCATCCTGCAAGCACAGGGAAGAGCTTGCCAAGAAGGGAGAAATTACTCCCCTGGCGGCCATGGAACTGGACGAGATCAAAGCCAATCAGAAGAGTTTTACATCCACGGGCATTGGAGCCATCCATGACGGTAAAGTGGGCGCGGTGCTGTTGGCGGGCGGAATGGGCACCCGTCTGGGTTCCGACAATCCCAAATGTATGTACAATGTGGGTATCAACAGAGAATTGTATATTTTTGAGTGCCTGGTGAACAACATGATGGATGTGGTAAGACAGAGCGGCAGTTGGTTCCACCTCTTTGTCATGACCAGCGAGAAAAACAACGATACAACGATACAGTTTATGCAGGAGAAGCAATTTTTCGGATATAACCCGGAATTTGTGCATTTCTTCAAACAGGAAATGGCGGCGGCAACAGATTATGAGGGCAGAATTTATCTGGAAGAAAAGGGCAGGCTGGCCACATCTCCCAATGGTAACGGCGGCTGGTTTATCTCCATGAAAAACGCGGGTCTGCTGGAACTGGTGAAAAGGGAAGGGATCGAGTGGCTGAATGTGTTTGCCGTGGACAATGTGTTACAGCGGATTGCCGACCCCTGTTTTGTGGGTGCCACCATTCAGAGAAATTGTGATGTGGGCGCCAAAGTGGTACGCAAGAATGCTCCGGATGAAAAAGTGGGTGTGATCTGTCTGGAGGATGGCAGACCTTCCATCGTGGAATACTATGATTTGACGCAGGAGTTGATGGATGCAAAAGACGAAAAAGGCAATCCGGCCTACAACTTTGGCGTGATTCTGAATTACCTGTTCCGCGTATCCGCTCTGGAGCAGCTGTTGGACGGCAAATTGCCTCTGCACATTGTGGAGAAGAAGATTCCCTGCCTGGATGAAAACGGTGAACTGATAAAGCCCCAGGAACCCAACGGTTACAAATATGAGAACCTGGTACTGGATATGATTCATCAGATGGACAGCTGTCTGCCCTATGAAGTGGAGAGAAACCGGGAGTTCGCGCCCATCAAGAACAAGACAGGCATCGACTCTGTGGAGAGCGCCAGAGCGCTGCTTCAAGTAAACGGAGTGGAACTGTAGAGAGGTAAAGTACGGTCTGACGCAGTACTACAGGGCGAGATGCAGGTAATTTTGAAGTTTGGATGTAGAACTTCCAAATGCTGATTGGTGCAATACCGGAGGCAAAGCCGTAGTTGGCTTGCCTGCACAGGTATGCGGGAAAGGGGTAAAAATGAAAATATTGGTGGCAGGCGGCGCGGGATATATCGGCAGCCATACAGTGGTGGAACTGCAAAATACGGGTTATGAGGTAGTGGTGCTGGACAATCTGAGTAATTCCAGCGAGAAAGTGCTCGAGAGAGTGGAGAAACTCACGGGAAAAGCGGTGCCTTTTTACAAAGCGGATATTTTGGACAGAGCAGCTCTTGATAAAATATTTGATGAGGAAAAGCCGGACGCGGTAATTCATTTTGCGGGGCTCAAGGCTGTGGCCGAATCCGTTCAGAAGCCATGGGAGTATTATGAGAACAACATCTCCGGAACACTGACGCTGGTGGACGTGATGCGCCGACACGGGGTCAAGAATATCATCTTTTCCTCCAGCGCTACGGTGTATGGCGATCCGGCCTTTGTGCCCATAACGGAAGAGTGTCCCAAAGGGCAGTGTACAAATCCCTATGGTTGGACCAAGTCCATGCTGGAGCAGATTTTGTCGGATATACAGAAAGCAGATCCCCAGTGGAATGTAATTCTGCTACGGTATTTCAACCCCATTGGCGCCCATAAGAGCGGAACCATCGGTGAGAATCCCAACGGTATTCCCAACAACCTGATGCCCTATATCACCCAGGTGGCTGTGGGCAAGCTGCCCCAACTCAGTGTATACGGAGACGATTATGATACCCCGGACGGTACAGGCGTCAGGGATTATATTCATGTGGTGGATCTGGCACTGGGCCATGTGAAAGCCTTGCAGATGATAGAGGAGAAGGCAGGCCTGAAGATTTACAATCTGGGAACAGGTACCGGCTACAGCGTGCTGGACGTGGTGAAGAACTTTGAGGAGGCCAGCGGAGTCAAAATTCCCTATGTGATTAAGGGGCGCCGGGCAGGGGATATCGCATCCTGCTATTCGGACGCGGCTAAAGCCAGGGAAGAACTGGGATGGGAGGCCAAATACGGCATCCGGGAAATGTGCTCCGATTCCTGGAGATGGCAGAGCCAGAACCCCAATGGGTACGAAGGGTAAAGATAATTTAACAAAATGAAGTATGGAGTCGCATCTCCTTGTTTATGGTGAAATATGCTCTAAATGACTTCTTAATTATGGGATTTTCTCATGATTAGTGAAGAACTCATTTAGAGCATATTTCTTGTAAGGAGGAAGACGCTATGACGAAAAACAAGATTACCCCGCTGTACGAGAGGCCCTCCTGTGATAATGAGAAGTCAAAAGGACGTAAAGCCAGGTTATTTTTTTCGGCATCCATAGAGAATGCCGTTTTTGCGTATGAAGGGCATCTGGAAGTTATTGCATGACTTCTCCTGCACAGACGCAGCGGATAGGCATTATGGAATATTGGCAGACAGAGTGAGATTTTTTAAATAGGTAATTGCGAAACAAGTTCAAAATCTTGATTCCAATAGGGCAAAGACCCG